>JADKGF010000029.1 GCA_016717105.1 Saprospiraceae bacterium
GCCTACAGTTAGCACCTGTGTGGTGGTAGTTTTTCTTTAAGTTTTGTATTAAGTAATCTGACAGGATCTGTGCCAATTACGATTGGTCACTTAACACTAAATGGTCAAAACACACCCTTATTCTACCAATACCGGTTATACTTGGAAAATAGCATTACAAAGTGCGGATTCACTAATTGTGTATGAATTTTGTTCATTATTGACAAGTCTTCCATTCTGTATATCTGATACCATAGTCAATCCATGTTACCAACCGAATAATAATCAATGTACAGTTTCCAATTTTGTGGTGACGCCTGATACAAGTTCTTGTTCGGGTGCAATGATGAACCTTGTTTTTGGTTATTCGGGTATTAATTTCGGTGCGAGTGGATATACAATTTCAACAGTACAGGAATCAATCAAGATGTTGCTCTATCAGATACTACATTACTTACGCTCAATGCAGATTGTAATGAAAATATCATCGTCACCATCACAGATGCCAATGACTCCTTGTGTACAGCGGTAGATACGGTCGACGCATTGTGCTGTCCGTGTGATGCCAATATTACGATCGCTCAAAGCGTCTGCGATAATACGACCTTTGATGCTAATATTTCCATCCAAAATCTGATCGGATCTTGTACAAATTACAACTGGAACTTATCGATAAATGGCCAAAATTATGCATTAGATACAACCAATACAGGATTTTGGTTTCCGGGAATTAGCAACAGTGACTCTTTGTTGGTTTATCATTTATGTAACCTTGTTCCCGGTATTTCAACTTGTTTTGACTTTACGTTTGTAAATCCTTGTTTTATTATAGCGACCGACGACACAAAATTGATGATTATCTACAAGTCAGTATAGTAGGAGGTACCTACATTTTCCGTTAAAACAAATTTACCACAGACCTACCTATCAGTATGTATAGTATCGATGGACAATCTATCACGTCGGAAATTATACTATCACCATTGTCTTCTATAGACATTGATATAAGTCGTTGGCCGAATGGTGTTTACATCCTTAAGTCACAGATTTTGGGCAATCAAGTAGATAAAAAACTGGTGAATGTGAGGTAAAATGTTGTTATATTTTGACGAATTTTTTAAGATTGGTACCTGACTTTGTGGTAATTTTTAAAAAGTAGATACCGGATCTATTCAGATGTTTACTTTAAGATTTAAATTATGGTGCGACAACCAGAAGTTTGTCACTTGGAATTAGAAATGTATTGATATTGCTTCAATGTGGATAACCATGAGAAAGGTTCGGACTATATCTACAAATCAAATTCAATTGTGTGGATTTTTGTAACTCTATCAAATCCTATAATCAGCAGGTGGCAAACTTGTGGAAGCCACCATTAAAAATATAAACTTTGTTCCATCCAAACCAATGCCTTAATTCTCTTTAGATGAATTACGTATCAACATTTAACCAAATTTAATACTCAAGGATCAAATAAAAAGTTACATAATTTAAAGTTATTAAGCTCCCGCCGCCTGTAAGTGAAAAATTCATCACATATTTATCTGTACAACCACAGTCAAAGGCACCTTCATTAGCAATTCATCACTTTTGCTCCACAGGTTAGTTGCCAACTTTAAAATTG
Organism: Saprospiraceae bacterium; assembly: GCA_016717105.1. Taxonomy (GTDB): domain Bacteria; phylum Bacteroidota; class Bacteroidia; order Chitinophagales; family Saprospiraceae; genus OLB9. The sequence goes on from JADKGF010000029.1 coordinate 1,604, forward strand.
ATCTGATCTACAATTGCATACTCCATCATTGCATAATTGAAGTCGGCCACAACTTGACTGCAATGTTTTTCTTTTTCGCATCCGAGCGAGAAAAGAAAAAATGAAAAAATAATTAAATTGTAAGTTCTCATGATTATGTTTTTTTAAAATGATTATACCAGTTTTTAAAATCGAAGTCAATATACTTATAATATTGATATTTTTCTTTTTTAATCTAAACATTTACTTCTGAGTTATTGCTAGTGCCCTAAATCAACAAGCTAAAATTAAGATCACTTAAAAGTCAATGTACCGAAGGTGTAATATAGCCCGAACTGAAAGCCATTATTGGCTAATTTTAAGTAGTTATTGGTAGTTTGGCTAGAAATTACGTTGCCATTATCCAGTACTTTCTCATTCAAAGTAAATGGCACAGTATTCTTAAAGCCATTATGGACACTTTGTGCAAAGAAATTGAGCTGTCCACGTTTACCTAAATTATATTTTGCACTGATGCCAAGTCTAACACTTAGATAATCGTTAAATTCAAAAACACCCGATCGAATGTCACTTGGATCTATTTTTAAGGTAGTTATATTCTCAATATTGTTACCGGCTAAGCGTGATATCTTTGTTACTTCTGAGGACCGAAAAACAGGTTTGTCAAAAGACACGCCAGCATCGATACCCAATGCGAATCCTGACTTTTCTGATTGAATGAAATTGTAGTTAAATATCAATGGAATACTTACGAATTCTACCCTATAATTTGTAAAGTTTTCAAATTCTATATTTTGAAATTTAAATTCTAGTCCTGACTTTATTTTAAATTTGCTACTGAAGCTATAATCTACATTTAAGGATGCGCCATATAGATTGGATATATGTATTTTATCTTCATTTAGGTAGTTTTTTGTTTCGGTGTTTGTGATGAGTTGATTGAGTCCTATACCGAGTTGAAAACCTTTTTGACTGGATAGAATAAACGGAAAAGTAAGTGAAAAAATGCAGAAGATTAATGTTCTCATGGTGCTTTTAGATTTGGTTGTGATGAAAGAATTAAACTTTGATAAATTTGTACGAATGTGTGCCTGTTTTGTCAAGTAACATAAGGATGTAAGCACCTGTATGGAGCGCTTGTGTATTTATATTTTTGGACGTGCCGGAAAGCAATTGATTACCAAGAAAATCGTAAATAATATAGTTTTGGAAGATGGCATCGTCAGGGATATTTATTTCATTGTGCACCATGTTTGGGATAGCAATAGCAGGAGATTGATCATCAGTTTTTGATGGATTTTTTCTAAATCTGCAGACTGTGTTTTTTTCTGGAATGAACGTGATACCTGGAAAGTCTTGTGACCAAGTATCTGCAAAAGTTATGGTAGGATTATCATTGAGATTTCCGCTGATATTTATATTTTCATTCAATGAGTAATTTGATATCGTTAATGCAAATGGGTAGAAATTTCCACTTAAGCTTTCTTTGATGCCTAATCCAGGCTGATACAATTCTGGTAAAATAAATGACTCGCCAAATCTAATCTCTAAATCACCATTCTCCCAAAACCATTGTTGAAACGAAAAGTGATTTTTTTCGAATTTGGGTCTATCTGGATCTTCTTCGTAAACTACCTTTTTAAATTCAAAAATGAACACCTTTTTTCCATCTATCTCTGTGTGGTTATATCTGAAATCAGAATCTAAATTTGCTACAGGTTCTTTTTCTACATGTAGTCTAAAGTGCTTGCTAAATAAGTACATCGGATACTCCTCACAGCCTTCAATATATCCAGTAGAATTATTGTCAAAAATGAATGAATGTAAAATTGTATCGAAATATGGAAATTCAAAACCAAATTCGAACTCTTCTTCAAAGACAAAATATAATGGCGTTTGCGCCGCTTTTTCCAAGCCTAGTGATGTATAGTCAGTCAATGTATCGTAAGGTATTTCTTCAATCTCCACATGGTAAGATTGACATTTTCCATTTTTAGGGAATACGCACACAAGGCACGTAAAAAGAAGAATTAATAAGTTTCGCATATGTTTTTTTATATTTACTTTACTTAACGGTTTATTCAGAATTATAGCTGCTGCCCCAAATCTTAAAGTAAAGTTAAGGTTGAAAAATTTGTCAATAGGATGAAGGTAAAAACATATTGATATTTAGCTTATTTTTGCAGCTATGATTACAAGATTAGACAAAATAGAAAGAATAGTTCAAAAAGGTACATTACTGAAATCGGTGCAGTGTAATTGCCATCTAGTTCTAGAAAAACGAAGAAAATATTTGTTCATTCTACCGTTTATGATATTTGTCCTACAGTTGGAGGCGCAAATATTTTTGAAAGCTCCAGAAAAGAAAACATTCATGTATGAAAAGGAAGAAATTTCATATTATGACTCTTGGGCTTCACAATTGCGAATAGCTAATGCAATTGTATTAAAAAAGGATTCATTAATCAAAGAATTAAAGTTTAATGATTTAAATAATGCGTATTGGAATCGCTTTGTTACTTACTTTAAAATGGTACCTAATGATGCAAATGATATTTATTATCTTTTTTTTGATGGTATAGAGTTTGATAAAGATGAGTTTTGTTATAAATATAGAACTATTCTAAGGGACAAAACAAGAGAAACAGTAAATACAGGTCATAGACTTAAACATTATATTAACCAAGTAAAATTAATGGATAATGTTTGTGATTGTGTTTTCAAAAGTTACAATCCGAAACTACTTAAAATATTGGATGAACTAAAAGAGAATGATCAGAATTTAAGAAATAAGTTTGAAGTATTGCCTTTTGCCCAAAAAAAATTGGATTCTATAAATTTAACCATTGTATTGGATCTATACGAAAGATATGGCTACTTAAACAGAAAGCTTGTTGGAGTTGATTATGAGGCCCACATGTTTTATATCATATTACATTCTGACTTAGAGACAATGGAAAGATTTCTACCTATTATCCATAAAGAAATAGAAGAAGGGAGATTGAGTCCAAGCGTTTACCCATTATTGCATGACAGAATTAATATGCTCAAAGGTTTGCCTCAAGAGTTTGGGACTCAAAATAAATATAACCCAAAACTAAAAACTTATGAACTTTACAAGACTATTGGCAAGGTTCAAGTCAATATCAATAGGAAAAAGTACGGTATGAAACCTTTGGAGTGACTTAGAAAAGTATTAAAATCACATTAAAAAATTCATTACTTTTATTTCTTCAGACAACATCAGTCATCCTCTTCCAGAAAGAAAATCTCATTTACAGCTTTGCCAAAAAAGGCGGATAACTTCAATGCCAGGACTGTAGATGGTACATATTTCGCAGCTTCGATAGAATTGATCGCTTGTCTTGATACGCCTATGACTTTGGCCAATTCATCTTGCGTAATGTCTTTTATGGCCCGTTCTACTTTTAAATTATTCTTCATTGACGACCGTTTTTTGCGACTTATAAATCATATATCTGAAAAATATGATGAAGAATATTACTGTTGTAAACATATTAAAAATCATCACCATCAAGAAGTCTAAATTATAAAAAAATACAAAACAAATTATCAAAAACCCATAATTGACATACGTGGCCATCACCAAAGCATCCAGCCTCACCTTTCGGATAAATTCATCTTCTTCTTTTTCTTTCGAAAATGCTATGAATAACAATGCAAAAATATTCAACAAGCCTATGATAGTCTGAGTGAAGTTTACGTTTATTATTTGAAACCAATGACCTTGAGTTTTGGGACTGATCAGTGGGACTGAATCACTTTTATAGATAGTAATCATGCGACTATCTAAGATATCTAGTGTAAAATTATCAAACAAAACCAGCATGCCCAAAATCGCCGCAGGAACCAAAATAATCCAACCAAGTTGCCTAAAAGTGTGTGGCAATAAAATATTTGCGCCCATTTTTATAGATTTAAGATGAAAAAATCAAACACAAATGTAATTTATTTTATTCTAAATGTAAAGAATAGATTACAAATTATCATGTATAAACGACATTATTGAATAAATATTATGTTTTACACTTTTTTAAATTATGAACTTTATCATATTTCATAAAATCCAAAAAACTTTTAACTTCGCACATCATTTCACAACCAACCAAATAAACGCATTCATGCCATCAAATACCCTGACCCATTTTGCACAAAGACATATCGGAGTTTCCAGCCATGAATTGACTTCCATGTTGCAGACTATAGGTGTGCCTTCATTGGACCAATTGATCAATGAAACAGTGCCCGCAGGCATCCGTATGGATAAACCTTTGAAACTACCTGAAGCATTGACAGAATATGAATATCTGACGATGCTCGATAAGATTGCAAAAAAAATAAGGTGTATAAAAACTTTATTGGCCAAGGATATTTTGGTACCATCACGCCATCGGTTATCCTTCGGAATATCTTCCAAAATCCAGGTTGGTACACGCAGTACACGCCATATCAGGCAGAGATATCTCAGGGTCGTCTAGAAGCTTTGCTCAATTTTCAGACTATGGTATCCGATCTTACGGGTCTGCCGATAGCCAATGCATCTCTACTCGACGAAGGTACGGCTGCAGCCGAGGCGATGACAATGTCTGAAAGCATTCACAATAAAAAAAGGAAAAACAATCCGGCTACTAAATTTTTTTGTGGATCATAAGGTTTATGCCCAGACGCTTGATGTTTTGATAACTAGGGCAGAGCCACACCATATTGAAGTGGTTACGGGCGATTGGAAGACATTTGGTTTTTCTGACGAATATTTTGGTGTGCTGATCCAATATCCTGATGGTGAAGGACAAGTACATGATTATAAAGCATTTGCGGCAAGCTGCAATGCAAAAGAAATCCAAGTAGTAGTGGCCGCTGACATTATGTCTTTGGTACTTCTGACGCCTCCGGGCGAATGGGGCGCTGATGTAGTCGTAGGTAATACACAGCGATTCGGTGTGCCAATGGGATTTGGTGGGCCACATGCTGCATTTTTTGCAACCAAAGAAGACAATAAAAGAGTTATCCCAGGAAGGATCATCGGTATGTCCGTAGATGCGTTTGGCAATCCAGCGCTTAGGATGGCATTGCAGACCAGAGAGCAGCATATCAGACGTGAAAAAGCCACTTCCAATATCTGTACAGCGCAAGCTTTGCTGGCAATAATGGCTGGTATGTACGCGGTTTATCACGGTCCGGATGGAATGCGCGCTATCGCTAAAAAGATCCATGAATTGACCGCTATACTTGCTGAAAATCTTAAAGCCAATCAAAACAAGGTCACCACAGATCAGTTTTTCGATACCATCACAGTACAAGCCGATAAAGAAACGTTGAGAAATCTCAAAGCGTCAAGTAATGGTGCAGGAATGAATTTTTATTTCCAAGGTGATGACAAAGTGAGCATCTCTGTAGATGAGACCGCTACGATAGAAGATATCAAAGCTATTGTAGATCTTTTCGAAAATGTGACTGGTGTCAAGTCTAGATTTAATGGATCAGTCTCAAGTCATTTGGGAGATTTGGAGCGGCAAAGTGCGATCTTGACACATCCAGTATTTACTACATACCACACGGAAAGTAAGATGATGCGCTATATCAAGCGCTTGGAGAATAAAGATTTGTCATTGGTACACTCTATGATTTCGCTTGGATCTTGTACGATGAAGCTCAATGCAGCAAGTGAAATGATACCTGTGACTTGGCCTGAGTTTTCGGCAATGCACCCATTTGCACCAGCAGATCAGACCGAAGGATACCAACAGATATTTACTGAACTTGAAGCATACCTTACAGAAATTACTGGTTTTGAAGCGTGCTCATTGCAACCCAATTCTGGTGCTCAAGGCGAATATGCAGGATTATTGACCATCAAAGCCTACCATGATGACAGAAATGATCAACATAGAAATGTGGCCTTGATACCATCATCTGCTCATGGTACCAATCCAGCATCGGCTGTGATGTGTGGTATGGAAGTGATCGTAGTAGCTTGCGACGAAAAAGGTAATGTGGATGTCGAAGATCTAAAGGCTAAAGCAGACCAATATAAGGATAATTTGTCTTGTTTGATGATCACGTATCCGAGTACACATGGTGTTTTCGAGGCGACGATTAAGGATATATGTGATACCATCCACAAAAATGGTGGTTTAGTCTATATGGATGGCGCCAATATGAATGCACAGGTAGGTCTTACAAGCCCGGGCATTATCGGTGCCGATGTTTGTCACCTAAACTTGCACAAGACATTTGCCATACCACATGGTGGTGGCGGACCAGGCATGGGACCAATCTGTGTAAATAGCAAACTTGCACCTTTTTTACCAGGTCATACATTGGTGACTACCGGTGGATCTAAGGCAACCCATGCAGTATCTTCTGCACCTTTCGGAAGTGCTAGTATCTTATTGATATCTTATGGTTATATCAGGATGCTCGGACCAGATGGACTGACTAATGCCACAAAATATGCTATCCTCAATGCCAACTATATTAAGGCACGACTTGAAGGTGCTTATCCGATTTTGTATTCAGGCGAAAATGGTAGAGCAGCACACGAGATGATCGTTGATCTCCGACAGTTCAAAGCAGCAGGCGTCAGTGCTGAAGATGTAGCTAAGCGATTGATGGATTATGGTTTCCATGCACCTACACTTTCATTTCCAGTAGCAGGTACGATTATGATCGAGCCTACAGAAAGCGAAGACAAAGCAGAATTGGATAGATTTTGTGATGCACTGCTAGAGATCAGAAAAGAAATCGATCAGGTCGCCGCTGGTGAGATGGATGTACACTCCAATGTACTCAGCAATGCACCACATACGGCAAGAGTGATCTCATCTGATGAATGGACCTATGGGTATAGTCGTCAGAAAGCAGCGTATCCATTGCCTTATTTGATCGATGGATTCAAATTTTGGCCAAGTGTGGCGAGAGTGGATAGTGCCTTTGGTGATAGAAATCTCGTATGCGTATGTCCACCTATCGAGGAATATATGAAGTGATATGATTGATTATGGACTTTCTATTTGGTGAAATATTAAAGTCCATAATCGAAAATAACTTGGTTCTTGCGGCACAGTGGTTAAACATCCAAGATAACGGATACTTAATACCTTTTGAGTTGTATTAGAGTAGGGCCAATAATTTTACAATATGACCAATTTTAAAATTATTTTATTTCTCTGACCTATTGAAACTATGTAAATTCCTGATGGGAGTTGAGTGTTAATCCATGTGTTTTCAGATATATTGTCTTGGAATACTTCTCTACCGTGTGTATCTAAGATTGAAATTTGTAACTTTTGATCATTTGCCACTTGGGTATTCTGGATCATAAATCCGCCATCTGATGGATTTGGAATAATCTTGTAAGACTGGGAATTATAAATATCATCCAAGTTGGAGACAATAAAAGAAATACACGGCGATGTAGATTCACAAATCCCATTTTTGATCAACAGCGCATAATTTCCTGATTTGCTTGGTGCAAATGATAATTTGACTTCACCTTCGATTATTGCATTGCCATTATCACAATCTAACCATTGGTAGTTATTGGCCGTAGTATCCACCGCTTGCAATTGATTTCCTATGACCGTTATCATGTTATTGGGCAATGAATCTATATGGACCTTATAGGTTACGATGCTATCACAGCCAGCGACACCTTTTAGATTTAGGTTGTATTGACCAGATTCTTTTACTATGAGATCCCCAATCATAACTGAGTCACAAGCATTTATTTGATATTGGTAATTTTGGTTTATACAATTGCCTTGTCGGTACATAAAAGTGTAGGATTCTGTTGTGTCTTGCTGGTTGCCTATGGCGAAGACCTTGAAAAATATTGCACCACCAACACTTGATGTAGGAATAGGTAGCGTGGATTTCCAAGTATTATTATTTTGTACAAATGGAATCTTATTCCCAAGAGATTTGTCATCATGTGACCATTGCAAATAGACTTGTTGTAGCTTATCGGGATAATCTACTAAGGCTGAGATTTCCATAGGAAGATTTATAGGCTGAGATTCAATCGTTATGGGTTCACTTGTATCAATCTTTTTTATTTTTGGGAAATTGGCTCTGCCTTTTAGTGAAGTTTTCCATAGACCGCGTCCCCAAGTTCCTGCAGTTAACGAATTGGATGCATAATGAATATCCAAATCATTGACAGCCACACCTGGCAATTTAGTCCCAAATAGCTCCCAAGAATTACCTTTCATTGGCTTATAAAAAACACCTACTTCGGTTGCAAGATAAATTATTTTTTCCTTGCTATGGTCTATTAATATGTCGTTTATTGGAATTCCTCCTAAGTTATAGGTAATATTGGTCCAAGTGGAGCCAAGATTATGAGAAATGAAAATGTTTTTGTCTGATGTTTCATAAGGACTGAATCCCACTACCAAAGTTGAGTCGTGTTTTGGATCAATGCCGAATGTGCTAATATAGAAATTGGGAAGATTTGATGTACGATTTTTCCAAGTTTTGCCTTTATCATCACTTACCATTACTTCTGTATTGTGTGTTGTAACTAAAATATTGGCATTAATATTTCCAAAAGCTGCATTTTTAATTGGGCCCATATTGGGTGAACCTACTTTTTCCCAAGAGCCTGCTTCTCCCCAATTTTTATTTTTGTATAGATTTGTTCCAGCATGATATACCATCATTTGGTCATCAGGATCTATCAATAACGGTGCTGTCCAACCAGCTGACATATAATCAGTTTCTGGGTTGAAACAAAAATCCTTCGTAAGTCCTCCATCTAGAGTTCTGCTTCTAGAACCAAATTGATAACTACTCATAAAATAATTAGAATTGATTGGGTGGACAATGGCATTAGTTCCATCTGCACCATCAAATTCAATCCATGTATCTTCTGACCTAATGCTACTACCGCTATCTTGAGATCCACCTATTGTAACATTTTCATTAGATTGTGAATTACCTATTTTATAAAATTCTCTGATGCAAGTGCCTTCATTTAATCTTGTCCAAGATGTTCCATTATCTAGGCTTTTGGCCAAGTAACCATCAGTAGTCGCATAAAAAACACCACCAATACATTGTATGGAAACTAAATCTGCATGTATATATGTCGAATCTGGATTTTTGTTATTCCAATCTGTAATTTCAGTAAAATCGAGTCCACCATTTGTTGATCGTTCAGCGTTTACATATCCACCTATTATTATTTGGCTATTGATGTCCGATATGGCTACATCTGCAAATACATTAGAACTCAATTTTCCTAATTTTTGGAAATTGGCACCATAATCCTTTGAAACATACAAATATTCTCTGCCTGTATAATAGATAAATGTGGGATTCAATTTGGACACAGCTATTGAACCTGGAAAACCATTATTGTCTATGATATTTGCACTTTTTGTAAATGAAATTCCCATGTCTTTCGAAATTTCAATTGCATTCGGATTATTACTATTAGAATCGTATACATATATCAGATCTTTATTTGTAGGATGAAATGCAATCTCTGATACCCTTGCATCTTGTATAATCACATCAAATGATTTCAAATTATCCGTAGATCTAAATAATCCCTCGGTCGTACCTATAAAAACCAGATCTTTTACAAGTGGATGATAGGCTATAATTTTCACACCTAACTGACTTCCTAGGCCACCGAATCCATTTTCTGGATTCATGATTGTTGGTTGCCATGTCTCACCTGCATCCGTAGATCGAAATACGCCATTAGATATATTGGTCCAAGATTGATTGCTGCTTATCAGGATTTCATTGTAATTATTAGGATTCATATCCATCGTATAGACACCGGCTGTCTCAAGCCTGTCCGTGGTGTTTTTCCAAGAAGCACCACCATCAGATGTTTTCCAAAATCCACCACTACGTGAACCAATATACATGATATTTGTATTGGATTTATCTATTTCAAAACATTCAATTCTTCCTAATCCGGCGTTGTAGTTGTGGGTAATTGAATCTATACGATGTGGTCCCAAATCTACCCATACTTCATCACTGATGCTTGTTCTTTTATTATTAGCATCTTGCATTTTTTGCTTTTTATCGTTTGGTAATAGGTAATTTATATTTTTTCTATTGCCATTAGGATAGTATTTTGGCTCAAAATGATATTTCCATCTTTGAAAATTTTTCCAACCTGAACCTTTCTTGTTAATATCTATTTTCTGAAAATAAGCTTCTGCTTGTGCACATACGTCATAAAAATTGACATTAAGATCCTGCATCGAACGCTTATATTCTTCTTGGCCTTGTACCGTCGAATTTAAAAATATAAAAATACATAGTAAAATAGAACTAATTTTAATTGAGTGCATGGTACAATATTTAGAAATATTTAAAAGCTAAACTTGTAAAATTGTTAATTGAAAATGTTAGAACGGACTTAATAAGTTATAACAATTTACAAAAAAGGTTAATATACTTTGGATTTATGGTCGGCAAGATATGTCATTTTAACGATATTTATCTCGTTAAAGTATGAAATTAACCAAATTATATTATGTTTGTTATTTTTCCCGACACTTGATATTACAATATCAGTATATTTATAAGTACTAACTTAAAAGATTTTGGAATTACCAATCTTTTTTCACGCGTTTATTACCTCCATCGGTACGACGGAGTTTTTGTTGTACCTTTTTCTCTTCGTTATCCATTATTTCTAGGAGTTTGCGGGCTTCTGCTTCAGACAGTTTTTTGTTTTGGGATTGTGACTGGTCTTTGTTGTTATTTTCGTTTTGTTCGTTTTGTTGATTTTGTTCTTTCTGTTGGTTTTGGTCCTGATTTTGTTGTGAATTATCTTGCTGATTCTGATCTTTATTCTGATCGTTTTCCTTATTATTTTCTTTATTTTGTTGCTTTTGCTGCTCTTGTTGTTGCTTCCTGAGCGCGAGTCTGGCTAAAGCAAGATTTTCTTTTATTGTGGCATCTTCTGATTGGTGTCGAAGCGCTTTTTTGTAGGATTCTATGCTTTGTTGGTACTCCTTTTTATTGTAGTATGCGTTTCCTTGATTGAAGTAGATATTGGCTTTTTGACTATCAGAATTTGTTTTTGCAGCTGCGTCATCGTACTTAGTGATGGCTTCGTCATATCGATTTTGTTTCATGAGCGAATTCCCAAGATTGTAGGCAGATTTGACCGATGATTTTTCACCATCTGCTTTGCGATAGGCAGTTTCTGCATCCAAATACTTTCCGTTCTTATATTGTGCATCTCCTTTTCTGAGACTTTTATGTGCTGACTGGCTTACCGCCAATAAAGGAAAAAGGCAAATCGCAAAGAGTAGGGTAGTCCTATTTTTATAACTGATCATTGGACAATTTTTTCATTTTTATAATAAAAAAACCAAAAGACAAGGATGATGATGCCACCAAAGAGGAAATATTGATAAAACTTCTGAACTCAGTATATGATTTGATTTCTACTGCGCGTTTTTGGATTTTCTCCAACTGGACTTGCATGTCATCAACGATTTTATTTTCATCCATGTTCAGTACATAAAACTTGCCATTGCCTTCATCGGCTATTTGTTCCAATAGTTTTTGATTGACAATAGAGCGCACAGGATTGCCATCTTCATCCGTTTTGTAGGTCTCTTGTCCATCAACTACCGCAGGCACCATGCCACCTTCTTCAGTACCTACCGCTACTGTAAGCAATGTCCAATCTGCATCTTTTGCCTTTGCGGCCAAATTTAGTGCGTCTTCGTCGTGATCTTCACCATCAGAAATGATGATCAATGCACGCTGATTGACTTCCTTGACGCTGCGCATTGCCAAATCAATAGCCTCACCAATAGCTGTTCCTTGAGTGCCTGCCATATTCGAATTAGCAGTCTTGGCAAACATCTCGGCTGCTGCATAATCAGAGGTCAATGGCATCTGAAGATAAGCACTTCCAGCAAAAAATATCAAACCTATCTGGTCTCCTTTTCTGGATTGTATCAGGTCTGTGATATATTTTTTCGCACGTTCCAATCTCGAAGGACTTACATCTCTGGCATTCATACTGTTGGAGATATCAAGGGCAATCATGATGTCTATATTCTCAACTTTTGCTTTTTCTCTTTTGGCGCCCAATTGCGGATTTACTAAGGCGAAAATAAGTAAAAGTATTGCTAAAAGCCACCAAAAAATCGAACGTGCGACGTTGTCTTATTCGTCTGTAAACGGTCGAATAACAATGGATTGCTGAATGTGGCAATATTTGATTTGCGTTTCTTGCCAGCCCAATACCAAACCAATCCCAACAATGGAATAAGGAGTAGAAGATACATGGCCGTCATATTTTCAAATCTGAACATATTGATCTCTTATTGTCCGTTAATGGTTCTAAAAACTGTCATTTGCAATAACCAGGCTGTCAATAATAGAACGAGCCCCGGGATTAAAAATTTTCGATATTCATCTTTATATCTTTTGAACACTTGCATTTCTATCTCTGTTTTTTCTAGGCGATCTATCTCCGCGTATATATCTTCTAGACTTGCCCTGTCTATCGCCCTGAAATATTTGGCGTCTGTCATTTCAGATATTTTATTTAGTAATTCACTATCAATTTCCACCTTTGCCATAGCGAACATATACTGTCCATCCATGCGCCTACTGACTGGAGAGAGTGCTTGCCCCATCGTACCTACGGCAATTGTATAGACTTTGACACCCAATTCTTTTGCCAGATCTGCAGCAGTTTGAGGATCGATATATCCTGCATTATTGACACCATCAGTGAGTAGAATGATGATTTTTGATTTAGATTCCGAATCCTTCAACCTATTGACTGCAGTCGCCAAACCCATTCCAATAGCTGTACCGTCTTCCAGCATACCTACTTGGAGATTGGACAGAAAATCTGTAATGATCTTGTGGTCAGTAGTCAGCGGACATTGGGTAAATGCTTCACCTGAAAACACAACCAATCCAATCCTGTCGTGCACTCTTTTCTCTACAAATTCGGTAGCAACCAACTTACTAACTTCCAATCTATCCGGATCAAAATCTCGGGACAACATACTACTAGAAACATCCATGACCATCATTATGTCAATGCCTTCAGCCTTCACTTTTTCTTCCTTCAGGCTGAGTTGTGGCCTTGCCATAGCTATAATAAACAAAGTCGTGGCTACAATTTGTAGTATGGGCAACCAAGGATATATCTTTTCTTTCCACGATGTGATGCTTTTTATGGCTTGCAGGTCAGATACAATCACGGTTGGCGGCTGCTTTTTCTTAGCATAATACTGCCACCAAACCATCGCTGGAATCACACCTAAGGCAAAAAACCACCAAGGTGAAGCAAAAGTCAAATTGGATAAATACTGCATCATGATTTGGTGTCAATTTCTGATGAAGTAATCTTTGTTTGTTCTACGAAATCTACAGCTTTAGTCATAAAACTGCTGTGAATATCTTCGTCAGGTGTTGCTTTTGCAAACTTTACCAAATCCGCTACCTGCAAGATTTCTTGGAGTGCCGCTTCATATTTTGGGTTGAAATCAACTTTGCGCAAAGCTGTTATGATCTCTCCAGTAGTCATTTCAGGGGCAAAAACGCCATATCTATCTTCGATGTATGATCTTATAATATCGGTCAATCCTGTCTGATAATCTTTGATTTTACCTTGTTGCCACAATTGTGCTGCATCGAGTTGTTTCAAAGCATTTAAAGCCTTTTGATGAGCCGGCAATTCCACCACATCTGGTAGAGACTCAACTGGCGCAGGACGATTTTTGCCTTTTTTGTATAAGTAATATGCCAATCCACCAAGTAAAATCAGGGCAATCAATACATAAATATAGGTCAGATAGTCGGAAATATTGGCCTTCTCTTCTAAGATGTCCTTAATCGGATTGATTGTAACAGAATCTTTTTGTAACAGTTTTTGTGGGAATACAACCGTTATGTTTTTGGGTGCAGAAGGCAATGTTTCTATAGGTACTGCGACATTTACCTTAGGTCCGGTAATACCAAAAACACCAACATTATATATGGCAAAAGTGATCGTATTTTGAATATGCCGTCTCCCATTTTCTTCAGTGATTTTCAGTTTAGATACGGGTATTGGCTGATTTATGTCTGCATGCTGCCAGTCACCGAAATTCAGGATGTCAATGTCAGCAAATCGATCCATGATTGTACTATCTTGGCTAAAGATCTGATTTTCAATAGATTTGTATGAAGAGAAATCAATAGATTCTATTTTTGCATCAGACGGAAATGTAACCTTGATAACCGCGCGAATCGGATCACCCAATTGGACAGAATCAGATTCAAATTGGATGGATGAAACGACCTGTGTATTGGCAGTCATGCCTATTATCATAAAAACAATTCCAAAAAGGAAGCCACAATTATTATATTTTACACTCATCTTTTGGCTCTTTTTTTGAAAAATAATTGCATTGCCTTGATATAATCATCTTGTGAGTCTATAGATAACGTATCACATTTGGCACGATTGAAAATCGATTGAAAGCGTGCTGTTTGATTCTTAAAGTAGGTAGCCCATGTTTGCCTTACCTTAATGTCGCTTGTATCAACCAATCGCTTGACTCCTGTCTCTGCATCTGTCATTTGCACCAAGCCTACATCAGGTATAGATTTTTCTCTTTCGTCAAAAATATGAATACCGATGATGTCATGTTTTTTTGCGGCTATAGCCAATGCCTGTTCATAATCTGGCGCCTTAAAATCAGAGAGCACAAAAGCAATACTTCGTTTTTTCTCTATATTATTGAGATAAACAAGTGCTTCAGCCAGATTTGTACCTTGATTTTTGGGTTGGATATGGATAAGTTCCCTAATAATGCGAAGTATATTTTGTTTGCCTTTTTTAGGTGGCAGATATTTTTCTATTCGGTCAGAAAAGAGGATAGCGCCGACTTTATCATGATTGGTGATGGCTGAAAAGGCAATAACAGCCGCCAACTCTGTCATCATTTCGCTCTTGAATCGGGTAGATGTACCGAAATAAGATGAAGCGGATACATCTATCAGCAACATGACCGTCAATTCACGTTCTTCTTCAAAAATCTTGACATGAGTACCACCTGTGCGCGCTGTCACATTCCAGTCAATATTGCGTACATCATCGCCGTATTGATAATCTCGTACTTCGCTGAATGCCATACCTCTGCCTTTGAACGCAGAATGATATTCGCCGGAAAATATATGCTTGGTCAGACCTTTGGTCTTAATTTCCAGCTTTCGTACTTTTTTGATAATTTCTGAAGTATCCATCATTTACCAAATAAATCTTTCAATAAATTCTTGTTTTTGATAAATTGTTTAATCTCGGTATATGGAATTACGATTTCTTTTTCGCCGTAGATCGTGCTAAAATCTGTAGTGAATGAGATACCGTCATCACAAAGTGTACCATAGGAGAAATGCTGATTGGCAATCCATTTTTTTTATGGAAATATCCCAATTGATGGCTTCCTTTTGCATTTCGATTTCTTTTTGAAAATATGCTTTATGATCAAATTTATTGTCAAAAATGTCATTCAATACCACTTCCTTATCACTTTTCATATCATAGATAAACGGAATTTTTACGGTGCCTGTTGCCAACGATGACTGCAAATATATCGTACCACTTATCAGGTCCCTCAAAAACAAGTCTATTTCTACCCAACCATCTACGGCCTGAATCCATCTGTCTGTGGTACCTGAGGCATCGTGATTGCCAGATTTGAGTCTCGAAATGTTCTCTTGTGACCACTGTCGAAACTTCGATTCCATCCAAATGTCAAATTTTTTATTGCCAGTGACGGGACGATGGCATATCAGTTTTGATTTATAATCCGTGTATTCAAAACATTCGTGTTCGAGATAAGTAGTTAGGTATAAGGAAGAAGAAACCTCATACCCATTATCATCCAATTGGATAATGCTGATTTTTCCTAGATCAGCGGTATCTAGGACAATGGATTTATTGGCAAAAAATACGTTTTCTGTTCCAAATTTCAATATTTCTACTCTAGACCCTTTACCAACGATGACATCTTTCATACGCACCTCGTTCTCATGGTTGCAGATAGTAAATACTAAGTCATCCTTTGAGATTTGCAATATGAGATCTTTATCATCCGCTTTGCCAGTATAAATCCGTTGCCAATGTTGTTTGCGGCATTTTTCGGATTGGTAATTATCAAATGCACTGACAAAATTGAGATTAAGCGGAAATGTTATATTTTTATCGGCATTCATCCAGCTTCCCGTAAATGTTTCGCCATCATATTGGCCATAAATAAATCCTGACCGGCGATTTTCATCATTCAATTCCACCAATTGCAACTGATGATTGACGTCTTTGCCTTCGAATAGGAAAGTAATGCCACTATTGCGCATGCGGTAAAGGCCTTTGCAAGTATGTCCATCAGTACCAATGATCATCTCCACCACATGTACTTTGTCCAAAGTGCCACACAAATTATTGATCCACAAGTCTTTGGTGCTAGACGGAAACATATTTCTTACATCAGCTTTTGTAAATGACTTTTGGCCAATCAAGGTACATGTCAGCAAAATTGTCGCTGCCAGTGTAAAAAATAACTGCCTTATGCATATCGTTAACAATAGACTTGTCGTAAATTTTATATTATGGTACTGGTATCGTATTAATAATTTTGGTGATGATGTCTTCTTGCGTTACATTTTCGGCTTCAGCCTCATAACTCAATCCTATACGGTGTCTCAATACATCTTTGCTCACATTGCGAATATCATCAGGGATCACATAGCCTCGTCGTTGCATAAAGGCATGTGCCTTAGCGGCAATGGCAAGATTTATACTAGCTCTTGGCGATGCGCCATAACTTATCAATGGTTGAATATCTTTCAAGCGATATTTTTCGGGATCTCTTGTCGCAAAAACGATATCAAGGATGTAATTTTCTATTTTTTCATCCATGTACACCTTTTTTACCGAAGATCTTGCCTTGATGATGGTCTCTGGTTTGACGACAGCATTGATTTTTTGAATGGTTTCACCCAGAATATTTTTCTGGATAATAAGCCGCTCTTCTTCTCTGGTAGGATAACCAATAATGACCTTGAGCATGAAACGGTCCACCTGTGCTTCAGGCAATGGATATGTACCTTCTTGTTCTATTGGATTTTGGGTTGCCAATACCAGAAATGGCTCTTCCAGTTTAAAAGTCTCTTTACCGATGGTCACTTGTTTTTCCTGCATGGCTTCGAGTAGTGCTGACTGAACCTTGGCTGGTGCCCTGTTGATCTCATCGGCAAGTATGAAATTGGCAAATATTGGTCCTTTTCTGACAGTAAATTCGTTTTTGCCAGGATTGTAGATCATGGTACCGATTATATCCGATGGCAATAAGTCAGGTGTAAACTGAATTCTATTAAAATTTGCATCAATGGCTGAAGCCAATGTCTTGATAGAGAGTGTTTTGGCTAAGCCAGGAAGACCTTCGAGCAAAACATGGCCTTCGGCAAGCAAACCGAGAATAAGCCTGTCTATCATGTGTTTTTGTCCCACTATGACCTTGGATGTTTCTGCATTGAGCACTTCCATAAAAGCACTGTCGATATAAATCTGCTGGTTTAATGCTTCGATATCAATGGATGTCTGCATCATTTTACTGTAATTTAGATTTTTAGAAATAATAAGGATGCGCTAATTCGACTTTCAAAAAAGTTTGCAAATATCGTTAATTAAGCGGGCTTTTCAGCCATTTTTTGAAAAATATCCTATATGTTCATTTTAAAATCAACTAAGGAATCTCACTTTTTGTAATACAAAATTACATTTGTACGTTATTTTTGTGTCTATATCTGTGTGCTTTTTAACTTAATCTTAACTTCGCACCTTGTTATATCAATCCAATCAATTCATGATAAAGAATCAATTCGTAATTATATTTATTTTAGCTGTATTTCTAGTACAAGGCCAACAGGCCATAGAGAAATTTAAGGTAGAAAAAGATGAATCATTAGCTTTTGTTGACATCAAACATCAACCTAATCATCCGAATAGCAATGAAATGGGAGATGATGGACAACCTAAAGAAGGAGCGTGTATTATCTTCAGAATACCGGTCAATGGCAAAAAAATTAACTATCTAGAAGACAAGCTAAAGCACCTAAATAAAGGTGATAAAAGTTATGATTCTGTAAAGGAGACACTAGAAAATACATACAATGAGAATTTAGATTATTTTCACATTCTACGAGAAGGATTTAATGTATATTTTGATGCTGCGAAAGTGTATTTTTTGCCAGACTCTTCATATAATTCCTTTTTGAAAGGCCAACCTTATAATTTTCTCAATGATTCGGGACAACCTGATCCATCCATCAAATGTGATGAGAAAAACTTTTATTTTATAATTACGGGCAAAGACAAGGAACAACTGCTCTTTGTGGACAAAAATCTAAACCCATTGGATAAGCCATTTCCCTATAAAAAGAATACGTTTATGCCAGCCTTTAAAAAAATATTGAATCGGCAATTATTTATAAATAATCAGATTCGTTATTTTAATGAAAAGTTGATGTATATTTTATAAAGGTTATTGGGTTGGTGTTGTTTTAGGTTAACTAGTATTTTTTCATACCCAAAGTAAGAAATTTTCTTTATAACGTCGTGAAGTTTCTTTATAACGTCATGATGTTACTTTGTAACGTCATGATGTTTCTTTATAACATCGTGAAGTTTCTTTGTAACGTCGTGAAGTTTCTTTATAACGTCATGATGTTTCTTTGTAACGTCGTGATGTTTCTTTATAACATCGTGAAGTTTCTTTATAACGTCGTGATGTTTCTTTAAAACGTCGTGATGTTTCTAAGGTACTCCAAGTTATTTTGAATTATGGTGTAAGGAAGATGTTTGATTGAAAGAACCTATTATTTCTTGGAGCACACCTTTATCGGTTGTTTCTTGGTCTAAAATCTATTCAAATTACTTTTTACTTATAAAGCAAAAATTATTTCGTTTCAATTCCAATCACGCTGAAGCCGTGACAAGATATGGTGCGATTATAAGCCTGTCAAGAACCATTTCAAGCTGACACAAAGATAGTTTCAATTCCAATCACGCTGAAGCTGTGACAAGATATGGTGCGATTATAAGTCCATTTCCTTGCATCTACTACATTTTCCACTATGAGTTTCAATTCCAATCACGCTGAAGCCGTGACAAGATATGGTGCGATTATAAGTTTTCAGCCTTTCGTTTTCTTCCTGGAGTGCTACCATGTTTCAATTCCAATCACGCTGAAGCCGTGACAAGATATGGTGCGATTATAAGACTTATTCTTGATAGATCATTTAAGACTAGACAAGGTTTCAATTCCAATCACGCTGAAGCCGTGACAAGATATGGTGCGATTATAAGCAGTCAGTCTTGTTATCCTTCTTACTCATTACGTGTTTCAATTCCAATCACGCTGAAGACGTGACAAGATATGGTGCGATTATAAGATTGAATGAGAGCATCACACCATCATATATGGTGAGTTTCAATTCCAATCACGCTGAAGACGTGACAAGATATGGAGCGATTATAAGGGGTAGTAAGTTTTGAGCAGTGTGATAGACCGATTGGGGTTTCAATTCCAAAATGGTGCGATTATAAGGTCCGCTTCATTGGTAGGATCATAGGCCGTCGTATGTTTCAATTCCAAAATGGTGCGATTATTGGTTGAATTCAAAATCGCGACTACAGGTTAAATCAGAACAGGATGCCGGTTTCAATTCCAAAATGGTGCGATTATAAGCAAGCAGGCGCTGATAGAAGATAGTTTCACCTAAAGGTGAGTTTCAATTCCAAAATGGTACGATTAAAAGGGCGATTACCTTCGACCTGCTTTGTTCGCGGATTTTCTGTTTCAATTCCAAAATGGTGCGATTATAAGTTTCTTGGAAATAAGAAATCATCAGTACCACCAATGTTTCAATTCCAAAATGGTGCGATTATAAGGGAAGGTAAATGCATTGATTCGGTTTGTTTAAGTATGTTTCAATTCCAAAATGGTGCGATTATAAGTGAAGTAGAGCGAGTAGATTATTCGTATGAGATCAGTTTCAATTCCAAAATGGTGCGATTATAAGGATCATTTACATTACAAATATACAACAATTATTTGATAGTTTCAATTCCAAAATGGTGCGATTGTAAGCCTGATTTGTGTCACATTCTTCAATAAGGTTGTTCGTTTCAATTCCAAAATGGTGCGATTATAAGTTCGTATTTAATATCTGGTAACGTCAAGAGTACAGTTTCAATTCCAAAATGGTGCGATTATAAGAGCGATGAGGGTATCTACCACTTTGACAGATACAAAGTTTCAATTCCAAAATGGTGCGATTATAAGACTAACTTGGAAGATATTTCGACCATTGGCTTCATGTTTCAATTCCAAAATGGTGCGATTATAAGTTGGTGGCTCATTGTTAAGCAGGAGTTTTCTATCTCGTTTCAATTCCAAAATGGTGCGATTATAAGTTGTGTCGAATATTTATTCAACGAGTTCACAAATTGGTTTCAATTCCAAAATGGTGCGATTATAAGTACCTTTGTCGTCATCGCTGAGTATGATCTCTATCAGTTTCAATTCCAAAATGGTGCGATTATAAGAAGTAGGTGTACTTTGATATATGCCCAATGACTTGTTTCAATTCCAAAATGGTGCGATTATAAGTATCTTGGATACTCAAACATTCATTGGATTAAAGTTTCAATTCCAAAATGGTGCGATTATAAGACTACTGCTAATGGAGCAAGTATTATGCATTTTTTTGTTTCAATTCCAAAATGGTGCGATTATAAGAGTCCCGTGACAGGATCGGGCAACATATCACTTACACTGTTTCAATTCCAAAATGGTGCGATTATAAGGACAGATTGGGCAAACGAAAAGATGGATGAGTTTCAAGTTTCAATTCCAAAATGGTGCGATTATAAGTGATAAGAAGAAATACATTGAAATACTGAAAGGAGTGTTTCAATTCCAAAATGGTGCGATTATAAGTTCATCGAGCTTCGTTTATGCCTTCAATTACATCGTTTCAATTCCAAAATGGTGCGATTATAAGATCAAACGCAAACCACTTTTACGCTTCCGAATCCAGTTTCAATTCCAAAATGGTGCGATTATAAGGTGCATTGTGGGATGACCGCAATCTGCAGAATTTAGTTTCAATTCCAAAATGGTGCGATTATAAGAAATCATACGTGGGGAAAATGGAAATGCTACTTATAGTTTCAATTCCAAAATGGTGCGATTATAAGCTGATGCAGCGAAGGTCACGCTGCGACTATCGGAGTTTCAATTCCAAAATGGTGCGATTATAAGAGCGAGCAAAATCACCATAGCCACTATAGCAAAATGTTTCAATTCCAAAATGGTGCGATTATAAGACTCCATTTTGTTTTTCGGGTACTATTCCACCTGTGTTTCAATTCCAAAATGGTGCGATTATAAGAACGGGTTTGCGGCTTGGTGTCTGTTATTTTGCCTGTTTCAATTCCAAAATGGTGCGATTATAAGTCTGCTTAAATCTGTTGGAATTAAAAAACGGAAAATTGTTTCAATTCCAAAATGGTGCGATTATAAGCACTACTGCAAAGGCGCATCTTGATTTATATGACTGTTTCAATTCCAAAATGGTGCGATTATAAGACAATGCATGTAGGGTATTGCTCATAGCATGCCTGTTTCAATTCCAAAATGGTGCGATTATAAGAGAGATGCTAGGCTATCAACGATCTACAGGTATCTAGTTTCAATTCCAAAATGGTGCGATTATAAGCAACTGGCTCGAATAACGTTTATATAGGTAGAGCAATGTTTCAATTCCAAAATGGTGCGATTATAAGGTGGAGTACAGGCTTTGCCCGGGTATTCGGTAGGAAGTTTCAATTCCAAAATGGTGCGATTATAAGATGCTCCACGATACCATACTCATCCACTTCTACTACGTTTCAATTCCAAAATGGTGCGATTATAAGTAGAAATGTTAGGATATCAGAGATCTACAGGTATCTAGTTTCAATTCCAAAATGGTGCGATTATAAGGACCAACAGCAGTATCGTATCGCAAGAATGACTGACATGTTTCAATTCCAAAATGGTGCGATTATAAGTGATGATGTGAAGGAATTACCAGCGCAATTTATGAGTTTCAATTCCAAAATGGTGCGATTATAAGCTAGACACCACCACGCTTGAGAAGATGCTTCAAGATAGTTTCAATTCCAAAATGGTGCGATTATAAGCCAACAGCAGTATCGTATCGCAAGAGGTCTGACATGTTTCAATTCCAAAATGGTGCGATTATAAGGAAAGGCTGAAAACAGCACTTGCCGCCGCTACTCCGTTTCAATTCCAAAATGGTGCGATTATAAGAGATGGTGAAACACCTTAGATACTGTATATTTTAGTTTCAATTCCAAAATGGTGCGATTATAAGAGTAATTAAACTAAACGGTTTATTCTTTAAAAATAGGTTTCAATTCCAAAATGGTGCGATTATAAGGTTCATTATCAGTTATTTAAGACGGTTGCGTTTCGGTGTTTCAATTCCAAAATGGTGCGATTATAAGTTGGAAAGTTGAATAATTCCAAAAACAAACTTGATGAGTTTCAATTCCAAAATGGTGCGATTATAAGGTGTTGGTGCCTTTCAGGAAGTTGGAGATACCTTGTTTCAATTCCAAAATGGTGCGATTATAAGAAATAGTACTATAAGCACTGGCTACTATTCATATAAGTTTCAATTCCAAAATGGTGCGATTATAAGCTACAATCCAAACAAAAAAAGAAAAAATAAGCTCAGTTTCAATTCCAAAATGGTGCGATTATAAGCATTAGAGACGTGCGATGTATAATGCATAAATTATAAGTTTCAATTCCAAAATGGTGCGATTATAAGGTAGGCTGGAGAAAGTAATCATCATCAATAAGGAGTTTCAATTCCAAAATGGTGCGATTATAAGAAGTTCACACCACGCCGTGAAAAGATATTGATGGCGAGTTTCAATTCCAAAATGGTGCGATTATAAGCAGCTTGGCTAACAGTGGGTTGAGAGGATCTTTGTCCGTTTCAATTCCAAAATGGTGCGATTATAAGGTATCACAGCGCCAAAAAACTGGTGATCTACCTCGGTTTCAATTCCAAAATGGTGCGATTATAAGTGCAGTGGATCAATGTGTAAATCTGTTTCAATTCCAAAATGGTGCGATTAAAGGGCAACTGATTTTGCCACGCTCCAGTCCATGGGTTTCAATTCCAAAATGGTGCGATTATAAGCTTCGTGCACTTTTCGAGTGTCATTAGTTTCAATTCCAAAATGGTGCGATTATAAGACTGGCCATTTGATTAAGTTTAAAAACATCAGTTTCAATTCCAAAATGGTGCGATTATAAGACTTGCGTAATAACGCTCTTGAACGCATATAAATGTTTCAATTCCAAAATGGTGCGATTATAAAGCAGACTGATGGGAATTGGGATTTAATCCTGTTTCAATTCCAAAATGGTGCGATTATAAGCCGTCATCCGACGACGCAAAAGTAACTCATTTTACGTTCATTACACATACTTATTTATATTATTTGACGATAAATTATCGTCGATGTCCATTAAGCATTTTTTACTTGACTACCGACGACTTTTAAAATGTATTGATAATCAATTATTTAAAATAATAATATCATCTCCCTTGATACATCCTATACACTCGTATTGGTTGATGTTGCTAGAACGACAACGCCATTATCTATCAAAATTATATTTCCAATCATGTCAAAGAACGTCTTTTCTCCCAAATTTATAAAAAATTATCTAGACTATTTTTTTCTTTTCCTATTACTTGCTTGTCCATCCATTTCTGCTCGCGACTGCTGAATATTATAAAACTATCTTCATCGTCTTTCATGATTTCTTTGGCCCTGTACTTGAGCTCTTTGAGTTGTACCTCAGTCAGCTCACCTTCGAAAACAGAGTTCTGTATCCAATTGAGATATTGACGGCAGAGTTTCAACATCTTCACAACTCTTTTTTCTCCTACATCATAGACTGCGATTATATACATGGTGACTTCATTTTAATATAATAGGTTTCCAACACTAATAGGATTTACTACCACCAAATTTTAAATGCTTTATACTCTGGTTCATCTTTCAATATATATTTTGCCAATTTATAACATTCCAATTTTACCAAATGCTTATAGCTCACTTTTTTGTTTAGATTTCTATGCTTGATGGTCTCTGAAAGCCTTTCTTCCCAGGCATGCATGTACGTCTTTTTGCCAGTTTCATTCAGATAACAGCCATTCATTTTTTTATCAAAATGTTTTTCCTGAATCTCTTTTTTATTCAATACCCTAAAAATGGTTCTATCCACTAGTATAGGCTTGAATACCTCTGAAATATCAAGTGCCAAGGAATATCGTCGATACCCTGGCTCGTGCAAAAAGCTGATGGTAGGATTGAGTTGGGTATGGTATATCATATCCAGTGTCAATGTATAAGCTACCATATTTCCAAAGGATATTAATGCATTGATCTCATTGTCAGGAGGTTGTTTCGTGCGATTGCCCATAGTGAAATCTGGAATGATAGCATCAAAAGCGCCATAATATGCTTGCCTACAATTGCCTTCTATGCCCATGAGCGAAGGTATGTCTGCAGCATCGAAAATGCTTTTGCGCAATGTTTCCAGTTGATTTATTTTTTCAGCTATATCTTTCCCACGATTATCATAATACTTCATGTTTTTCAACATATTGTATGTCGCGCCGTCTATGAGCCTCGTAGCTATGTGCAACCTGCGATCTTTTTTGATATACGCCTTCGTCTGCTCTATCTGCATCTTACCTGCTAAGAGATAATCTTTTGGCATAAATGATCCAGTATAATGCTCATAATAATCAAAAAAGTGCATACTTATGTGTCGCTGTCCCAGATAATTGAGCAAGGCGGCATTTACATCCAAGGCACCGAAGACATACATGGTTTCTATGGTTTCAATGGGAATGAATTTGGGTGCCTGCTCGTGTCCGTCTTTGTCCCGTGCTACGAAGCAGAGTGTATTGTCCTTGCGGCTCACACGGCCATCATTGAATAAATAGTAGGTGCGTTTCATATTGATTTATTATTAATCTTCATCTATTGCATATTGATTGTCAGATACTTTGTTTTTCAGATATTGAGCTCCATACTGAACGTAATTATTTTTATTGCCAAACCATTCTATACCTTCATTCCTACAAATGCGCGTTTGGATATCTGTCAGATAGGCACCATAACTACTCCACGTGTAATCCACGTAGTTGTCAGTGTAGTAATGGTGTATTGGATTGTGATGTATATAAAACAATACCTGTTTTTTATCAAGCTCAATATTTGGCACATGCTTTCTTCTAAAACCCTTTTGCAATAGACTTCCTGTCCTAGATTCTTGTTTGTTTATGGCCTTAGCATATCCCAACATAAATCCCCTAAATCTTTCGGAAACTACCCATGAAGAAAGTTGGTCGATGAAGCTGCAAGTCTTAAGATCAGCAGGCTGCTCAGATGTATCTTGCTGTGTATCTCCGTATCGATCCCATAGATTTAACAAATTTCTAAAATTTGTCAAATCTCCCGTTGTCAAGCTTCCTGTGGAATCCACATCGATACGCATCCTATGTACCCAAGGCAGGACACAATCCTTGCAGAAGCTTTGGTTTATGATGACGAAATCATCTACCGCTTTTGCCAAAAGTTGTTCCTTATCCGCGACTCTAACGAACAAATGAAAATGGTTTTTAAGCAAACAATAAGCAAAAGTGTCAAAATAACCATTCATTTTCTGGCCATATTTGCTCAGGAAATACCTGAAATTCTCTTGATTGTAAAAAATAGCAGCTTTATTGATACCACGATTGTATATATGGTAGTGTCTCATAGGTAAAAAAGGGATCGTCATATCATCTTTTGCCGCCATCTTTCTTTAATTTTTCATAAAAATAATCTAATCTATAAAATTCTACATCCAATTTTTGGATTAAAAGTATTAACAATAACAAAACTCATAATAACTGCATCGCTTACATTTTTTATTTTCATTTATTTGTTCTGGACATTTAGTTAAATTAATAATTTTAATAATTTCATTTTCCCAGTATTCAATGTTTTTTCTATCGTCAGCATTCAGTGCAATTTTATTAGTATGGCGCATGGTAGGGTATTCTAAAATACCAGTTACACCTTTTATACCATTGCGTTCAAATACTCGAATATAGAATTTTAGTTGCGCTTCATCACATAAATCGTAACTATCGGAGCGTTTGGTTTCATGAAGAACATTGTTTTTTGCATCATAAAAATCAACTTTTATGCCTTCAAGTTCCACTTCTGTAAATTTATTGGTTCTAGAAGAAAAACTATTTTCTTCAATAATTTTACCTTCCTTAACAGTTTCAGAGAAATCTTCCATTCGCAAGTTATTGGCAAAAAGCCAAAGGCGACGTTTGCAATAATGATAATAAGAAACGTAAGTTCCTGTGATTCGTGTTATCATAACATACAATTATGTGTGGCATCAAGACGAATACCTGATTCAAAATGATAATCTTCTAAATTTTGTAAAACCCTTATGCCCATATATTCTTTATGAACATTGGAAAAAAGAGGTGCAAGATTTTCTTTTTTTGGTGTAAGCCTAATCGTGAGTAAGAGTTCAGCCATGTTTTTCATTTGTGAATTTACTTCTATTTTATATCGTGTACTGTCTTCATACCCCTCAGCTTTTACCATTTTAAACATTAAATCGATCAAAACATCATACGATTTGTCATTTTCATTTTCTCGGATATAATACTGATATTGAGAGCCAAAAAAGGATTGGTCGATCAACTGAAACTTACCTAATGTTTCAAATTTTGCTTCATTCACTAATTGTATCATATTTTCGTCCTTGTTCCCTATTTTATATGCACCGATTGTCAGGTTCTCGGAGATACTTTTGAAAAACAAGTCTTGGACTCCATAAAGTTGATTTTCAGTTACTCCATGTAAGATATGCGTTTTACAAAACTCTAAAAATTCTTTTGCTTCATTCTTATATATCAATTCAGCTCTACTTTTGCCATTTTCATCCAATAAATTAAAAAAATATACTTGCCCCATTGCCCTTTTATTATTTCGATTGCAACGGCCTGCACTTTGAATTAGACTAGGTAAAGGACATAAATCACGATAAACAATTGGAAAATCAATATCAACACCTGCTTCTATTAGCTGTGTAGAAATGATAATAACTTTTTCATTTTTAGCCAATTTTTCTTTGGCGAGTGCAATTTTTCGCCTTCTATCCATAGGAATAAAATGAGTATTCAGTAAAATGACATTTTCAGTATCGCCAAAAGCAGCATAGAGTTTTTTAGTGTCATCAATTGTATTTAATATAACCAATACGGCTTGACTTTGTGTTTCGATATGCACTTTGAGTGCTTTTGTATCAAAATTTTCTTCTTGTATCAAATCAATTTTATAACGATTAAAAATGTCTTCAGCAAAATACTTTTTAGCATCTAACAATTCATAAGGTTGATTTTCTTTTTTATCAAAACTCTTGAATAATAACTCAGGTTTCTTCAATGCGTCCAAATGTGTCTTGATTGGGAAGCTAAAATGTGGCATCGTGGCGGTTGAAATAATCGCGTAACTATTATTTTTTTCGCAAAAAGTCTTCAACCAAGCGGCAAAAAAGATATACAAACGTGGTGGCAATGCTTGAACTTCATCTATTAAAAAAATGCGATTAGAAAAATTTGGCAATTTTAACATAGTAGAATTATGATTGCTCATTAGTGTTTCAAAAAACTGAACAAAAGTTGTTATCATAAAAGGGTGGTCAAACGTGTGTTGAATAAAATCTTCTTGAAGTAGGTCATTTAAGTTATCATTGCTCGCATCTTGCTCCAACCGCTCTTGGACTTCTTCAATTTTTTCATTGATGGATTTTGAGCTAAATGAAAGCAAATCGCTAATAATTCCGCTTTTATTACCTTCATTATCCATCTTTATTTTGATAATCTGTTCGACTTGCTCCGTAATGGACAAAAAAGGCAAAGCATATAAAATACCTAACTTATGTCCATTTTTATTTCTTTGATTAGTGCGTTGTATTTCTCTAGCCAAGGCCAAAAGTGTGAATGTTTTTCCTGCACCTGTCGGTGCGGTCAATGAAAAAATACGCTTTCCTTGCTCCAATGCAATTCCAATATTTTCAACTGCTTCTTCTCGGATTGATGTCCGTAAAATATCTAAGGTTGACTTATCTTCTTTTTGAGCTAAAACTTCAAAAATCGTAGTCAAACCTTGCTCTATTTCGCTTAAACTTTGCTCAATAGCGTGGTCAAAATGATAATAATCTCGCACTGCTTTATGTCCTGCATCTCGCTTGTCGGCTTCAATCAGGGAAGCAAAAGCAAATTGCATATCCATAAAATAATTAAGTGCGTCTTTCTGCCAATTTTCTTTATCCTTAATATTGAAAACACCTAACTTTTTTCGTAAAAATTCATGTTCATAGATTTCAAAAGGATGATGAATTTGCCCTAATTTTTCATTATAAAAAACAGACATAGGCAAGAGTGCTTTTGTCTTGACAAAAGCTTCTACTTTCTCAATCTGTTCTACTCCGAGCATGGCATCAAAATCAGGCAAATTGCCATGATGTTTTGCAATGATTACGACAATACATTTCACTTTTATTAAAAAATCATCCCCTAAAATCGCCTTTAATGCAGCAATATTTTTTTCTAAATAACAAGCGAAAGCATAGACTGACAAGTAAGAGTGATTGGTATAACCCAAAAATACGCCCTTGTTTTCAGGCTTCAATTTTTCTTGAAAATTAGGGTTGATTTTGCCTAAGTCGTGAAAAAGTACTGCAATTTCCGCCATCGGAAAATTGCAGTTTCTTTTCATCTTTTCGAGGACACCTAAAATATGGACTTCCAAGGCTTTGTCAGGATGTGACTTGAAATTCATTATAGCATAAACCATTTAGAGTTATCAATAAATTCGTGATGCGCCCCTTCTACCTTCAACTTTTTATCGTCCGAAGGATAAATCACTTGTACATACTTATCGGGCAAATTCCAAAAATCGTCATTTTGAAATGTAGGCATTTTATCAAAACCCATTCTGAAAATGTTTTGATTATCCACAATTGGCTTATGCTTAGAAGACACAAAACCTTTGGTTTCAAATATTGCATTTTCCTTTGCAGTGAGTTCACCTTCTTGCAAAAAATATAGTTCCGCAGGGCAGTTGTGAATACCTAAGATAGGTTCATAAACGGCATTTTCATTTTTTAAGGCCTCCGCAAAAGCTTCAAAATGAGTCACAGAACGCTCGTTTCCTATACCTAAAACAATTGTATAGCTTGGGTTTTTGATGACTTCCATTTGTTTTGGTGCTTTATCAAAAGCATTACTTACATCACGATAAGTAAAGCCCCAAGATTGCTTTTGCAAAGCATTATTTATCTGAACACTATACTTAAAGTGTTCGCTAAATTGCTCTAAAAGTGGGCCGCATTTTCTCACGGTCATAACCTAAAACTGCGCCTATCATTCCAAAAAGTGCCGTTTTTGTGATAAAATCATGGGTAAGTGGATTTAAGTTTGCTTCCACTTTCCGAAAATGCGCCCAGTTCCCTTTTACTTCAAACTGTATCGCTTTCATTAAGAAATAGTTAGTGGTTTGAATTTATCCCCAAAAGATTTTAATTGCCCATTGATTGTGTCCAATTCAGAGTAATAGCGGATTTCTTTGACTTTATCGGAAGCTGCTGCAACTTTGAGTGTATCAAAATTTAAATTAAAATCTTCCATACTGCGTAGCTGTTCCTCCTGCTTTTCTGTTTTGATACGCACCAAAACGGTCTGCGCCATATATTTTATCATTAGTATTTTTATATACAATCTGAACCAAAAGCAAGGAGCTTTGATTCGATTTGCTTCTTGTATTGGCGTTATTGACACTATGCCACAATGCACTAAACATATCATCCACATCAGCTTGTTCCAGACCGCTTGCTTTTGCGCTTGTTGGGTTTATCCAACCATGAATTTGACAAAGTGCATAAGGAACTGTGCTTGAAGTTCCAATAGTCCCTTGTTTATCCCCTTCTTTACTAATAAAAGTTGAAGTGTTTTGTAAAGTTGATAAATCAACAGAATTTAATGACGGATTTAATATTGCAAATTGTACCGCACCAGTTAGGTTGAAAGCATCTGCATTGTTCTCTTGATTAGCTTCTTTTACTTTTCCTTTTTCTTTTTGAATTGGAATAACCGCACCAAAAGACCTTACATCAATCAATGTTTTTGCAAATTGTCTAGCAGTCATATTTTTATCTGATCTTTTCTCGAATAATTGTTTAAATCTTTGACCTGCTGTTAATTTATTGTCGGGGTCAGGGTTTAAAACATAGATTAACTTCCCTTTTTCATTCCAATAATCCCTAATAAAACGCTTTATACGTACATCACTTACCAAGATTTTTTTGGTTTCTTCATCGTAGCGTTGTTCTCCAGTAAACGGGTCGCCGTTAGGCTGAGAATATTTACTTTCGTAAAAAAATAGGATTTCAGATTTTTCTAAATTATTCATATTGAAATTTTATAAATGTTAATTAATTATTTTTCTGATTGAGATACTTTGAAATAGCTTTCAAAAAAACCTAAACTGCAATGATTTTTATTATATTCTCCTTTGCTATTTTCAAGTTCTCGTAATAAAGGTACAAAAGAAGAATATGCTTCTTTAATATCGGGATACCACCTCTCGTGGATAGTCAATTTTTCGTTGATGAAGTTAGAAAATTTAGTCATATCTTCCAACGAACTAATACGGCGAGAAAGATTGCCTACATAACTTTTTTCAAAAGATTTGATAGGGCAATCATCTCTCCACGCTTCAAATTGTTTAGACATTATTCCTAAACATTTGCCAATTTGGTAACTTGTACTTGCTGTAATCGCCATAAGTGGATTGAATTTTTGAATTTGCATTAAAAAATAAAAATTATATTTTAAGGTATTAAAACCTTGTCCATTATTTCGAATATTATACTCAACTTTGTTAATAAAAAGCGGTAGTATTACATTATCTTGAAAATAATTATCTGTATAAATCAAAGGCAAAACCTTCAATAGATGAAACTGATACTTTTTTTCTGATTTAGTTTGATTACTCAAAATCTTCAAAAAACTATCTTCCAAATAGAGTTCTAGGTCTTTTTTTGCTTTCGGAAACTCTTGATTAAATTGCTCTTTGAGATGCTGTTTCACTCGATTTATTTTGTTATTAACTTCTACCAGAAGGCTTTTCTCTATGCTCGCAATTTCTACCATATCCACATACAAACCTGCAGGCGAAGCGGGAATATTCGTGAAAATAATATCAAATTTTACCTTTTCGTCAAATGAATTATAAACAAAATCATAAAACAAAGCATCTCCTGCATCATTTTGTAACATTACATCATTGTCGACTATAATTAAATTTTCGCTTTGTTCTTCCTCATAATCACTTTCTTCATTGGTCATTTTAGGTAAAAAGTCAGCAATCATTTTTGAAGTCAAACCTTCACCATGTGGCAAAGCGACAATACCAATATTACTTTTATTCAATCGCTTTAATGGCTTTTGTGCAGCACGAACACCATAAAGTAAGTCCTTTACTTCATCTAAAGTAAAAAGGTTAGTTTTATATTTATTTTCTTCTCTGAAATTAGGTGTGTTGTGACCTCCAAGCGTTTTGTACAAATAAACATCAAGTACGAATTTATCATCTTGTGGTACAATCATCTTGGATGTAATCAAACCGTCAATCATATTAGTTACATCATCTAATTGAAACCAACTTTTATCATCAAAATTAAAATGTAACACGATCGCAGGTTTTGAGCGTAAGAATTGTTCAATTGCTTCAATATTTGATAAAAAAGCTGCTCTAAAACGTGTAATAATGCTTTCAGAAAGTTGATTTGCAGCATCTTGACATCTGTAAAAAGAGCTAGCTTTTTTGTCTTTTGCCATACGATAATTTCCACCTTCTTCTACACCTTTCTTGGTTTCAAAATAGGAATAAGAAATATCGCCAAACAAATAGCGTTTTTCGCTATCCTTTTTAGATGTTTTGAAGTTCAGGGCATAAAGTGACTTTTTTTTATCTTCATCAGGGATTTCCTTTACTTTATCTAAATGAATTGTTACTTCCTCGTCTAGCACCGTGACGGGAATTTCATAGAATGTTGTAGTTATGACATTACCTTCTATGTCTTTTTTCTTAGCATTTGCATCAACATCTTTCATTACTGGATTAATCAACTCGTGATAATCGTAATAATTTGATGATTGACGAAAAAGTTTTCCAATTTAAAACTGTATCTAAACTCATTTTTTAAGATTATTTAAAAATTAAATATTTCTACCCTCCAATTCTAGCATAGTTAAATATCAGATGAATCTCTTCAAGAATACCGTATTCTTCACTCAGATTCTTTGTGAAATTTACTATCTCCTTTATCATCCTACTATCTTTTAAAGGTTAATCATATCTCTCAATTCCTCATTTACCTCGTCCACATCAAATTCATGCACATCATAGACATCTCCCTTCTCCATGCCGAGCCAGGGTAAGAGTTCCTTATATTCTGGATCCTTTGGGTTGGTTAATACTTCGAGTATGTGTTCATATCCATATATACCTCCGCAGTCTTCGGGTGGGCATTTGCCTTTTCCTTTCGTTACGTATGGGCGATCTACTTTTAGTGGTGTTATATTCATGAGTGTGATACTGTGTGTCCAGTCATCACCAAAATCATATATATAGGTGATTTTATCTTGTTCGGCTTGGAAGTAGTCAGTCAGCTTTACTTTGAAGGAGTCAAACATATGTCTATGTCCATTTTTCAAAGTACTGACGGGGGCAAATTCCAAATTTCCTTCAGGTGTATCCATCTGGATGTTTGGATAAGAACCATAGCCTGTTGGCGAAAATTGATACAAGTGGTAGTTAAGCCATCCCATACTTATTTGGATGATTTCATGAAACTGATGGAAAGTAATATCGTCATTTACTACTACTACTCTATATACAGGCGGTTTTTTGACGCCTTTGAGTTGGATTTTAAATTGGTATGCCATAGGTGGGTGTATTTTTATACTTTGTTTTGATTATTTAAATATATTTTAACTACTTGCTTTTCAGATTATTATCTTTATTATTCATCCATCTTTTCCACCCAGCCCATACCTACACTGCACTCTTCACCAGCACCAGCATAGTATAACGTCTTGTGTATTTCGGCAGGTGCATTCAGCTCAAAATCAAATTTATACCCTTTCATTTTTATCTCGTTGTTGTCCTTTGGAACGGTCACCATTTGAGACTTTACAGGGTCAAATACTTGCATGCCGATGACGTATTCTTGTGTTGGCTCGCCCTTGTAGAGTAAGGATGATCGGTGTTTATTGACTAGGTTTTGGACGAATAGGAAGTCATAATCTTCGTGTTCAGGGCCTTTATATTGAGGATGATCTTGGCCTTCTTCACCGACTGATATTCTAGCACCAGTTACGATTTTATATGTGCTTGCCCCATCATAAAATGTTGGTTCTGGGAGTATTTCTATATTTCTGGTGGTGATGGGTACTGAGATGCCACCTTTGAAATAAAAATTATGTGTCTGATCTTGAAACAATCCTGACACAAAGGCGGTAAGCACTTCGGGGAGCAAAAATGATACATCAATGGATGAAGTCGAAGAGCGAAATCTCAAACCTACATCTTTTATCTTGTCATAAGGATAGCTACTCCAAGGGCCGAAAGAAAAAAGTTTGAATGACCTACCTTCGTATGTATATCCATGATCATGGAGCATGGTAGCCATGGCCTCATCCGAATTTGATAAGGTATGGTATATCCATTGTTGTATAGCATACTGGTAGTCCCACGGGATGATGATACCTGCTCTATGTTCCATTAATATTCTTAATCTCATTTTTTATCTTTTATTTCTGTTATTGGTGCAAAGTAAAAGTAGGGTAGTCTCTATTTTGGAGAATCCATTTATTTATTTTCAAATAATTGTCATCTCAGCTATCTTTTTTCTTAGGTATCCTTTAAATCCATCGTCGCCCACAACTTTTATCTCTGTCAGCATGCCAAGGACAAATCTTCCTACGCCCTCATATCCACATACTTTTGAGCGAAGTTGGTAAGGGAATTTTTCATTTATATTGTTTGTGATGTCTTGTCCAATTAAAGTGAATTCTTCGGTTAGTATAGCTGCAGCTCTTTTGGATAACAACAAATTTACATCAAATGACATATTGCCAGCAAATCCAAAAGCGTCAACCATTGGTAAATTTTCAGGAATTATTTTGCGCTTCACATCATTTGCCGCTTGTATGTCTTTCATTCTTGATACTTTATATATTTGTACTTGACCTTTTTCCAAATCAAATGCTGTAAAGTTCATTTTCATTTCATCAAAATATATCGGCAGTACATGTCTATTTCTCTTTTTGGATCCTGGTGTCGTTGATTGATAGTCAATTAATAGAACTGCCATTTTGTGGGTTATGGCTTCCAGTAGAATTCTGATAATATGCAATTGTCTGATGATTTTATAATTTACTAAATCAGGATAGATGTTTGTTTTTAGCTTTTGAGTGATATTTGTGACAGTATTTGTACTTAATCCTGCTTCTTTGATAAGTCCGATTATCAGTTTTTTCTCTGTGTCATCAAGATGATATTCGATTTGTCGATGGTGTTTCAATTGGTACCTGTGACTATTATCTTTGTCTGTTTCATAGCCAAGTGATTCAATAGTATGTAAATCTTTATATATAGTTTTGGGACTTACGTCTATCACTTGCGCCAATTTTTCTACGTTTTTTGGCGGGAACTCACTTAAATTTTGAAGTAGTTTGAATATTCTGATAATTTTTAGT
Organism: Saprospiraceae bacterium; assembly: GCA_016717105.1. Taxonomy (GTDB): domain Bacteria; phylum Bacteroidota; class Bacteroidia; order Chitinophagales; family Saprospiraceae; genus OLB9. The sequence goes on from JADKGF010000029.1 coordinate 36,605, forward strand.
GGTGCTTCAGTTTTCATTAAATTTGATTTTTACGGTAATTTTACATCTAAAGTTTGATCTTCTGCAAAAATAAATAATATTTCGTTAATCCCAAAGATCACCTTACATAATATTATTTGTAGTAAACTTCCTGTCCTAGATTCTTTTTTGCTTATATCCCAGCGTATCCCAACATAAATCCCCTAAATCTTTCGGAAACTACCCATGAACAAAGTTGGTCGATGAAGCTGCAAGTCTTAAGATCAGCAGGCTGATCAGATGTATCTTGCCGTGTATCTCCGTATCGATCCCATAGATTTAACAAATTTCTAAAATTTGTCAAATCTCCTCCTGCGATTCACGAGCTACAACTCAACATCGAACAACCAACCTTATTTAACGCCCATTCAGGTCGTTTGGATGCCCATTTTGACATATGATTTTGCTCTGCATAAGGTTGCATTAGCAATTGATACAATTCGTCAATAACGCTGTAATCTCCTTTGTCGGCAGCATCGATTGCGATCTGTGCCATGTAATTTCTCAATACGTATTTTGGATTCGTTGCGTTCATTGTCTCTGTACGATTTTGCAGGTTTTGATTGATGATAATTTGCCCATAATCTGAAAGCCAATTGGACCATAATCCTAGATATTGATCAAAATTATTTGCATAGCTGTATTCACTTAAAGTTTCTAAAATTTCAAAGTTATTTTTACCATTGTATTGGGCTAAGTTTCTGAAAAACAAGGTCATATCCATTTCGCTTTTTGAAAGCAAATGTTCGAAATCTGATAGATTATTTGGAGAAAACTGACCATCATCTTCCAAACCAAGTTTTTTGAGCATCATTTTGTAATGCGCTGTTTCGTACTGATCACGTAGCCTTCCGAGGATATTTTCTAATGGTTCTGCTTCATTGATGATAGGGTAGATGGCATTTGCCAATTGATATAAATTCCAAATTGCAATATTCGCTTGATTACCAAATCGATATCTTTTGTCCCGCGCATCGGTGGTATTTGGTGTCCAATCGGGATTGTAGTCTTCTATCCAACCATAAGGGCCGTAATCTATGGTCAGACCTAGGATAGACATATTATCAGTATTCATTACACCATGCACAAATCCTACACGTTCCCATTCGACGATCAAATTGATGGTACGATCTGCGACTTCACTGATGAGCTGGATATAACTTTCTTTATTGGGTACACCCAAATGTGGAAAAAAGTTCGCGATTGTATAGTCCACCAATTGCTGTAGTATGTCAATGTCGCCATTTGCTGCCAAAATCTGAAAATTACCAAATCGGATAAAACTAGGTGCTACTCGACACACTATAGCCCCTTTTTCATTTTGGGCATTGCCATTGTACATTACATCTCTCAATACTTGATCTCCAGTGGATACAAGGCACAATGCTCTAGTCGTAGGTACACCAAGATGATACATAGCTTCAGAACATAGATATTCTCTCACTGATGAACGCAATACAGCCAATCCATCTGCATGTCGAGAATAAGGTGTCATTCCAGCACCTTTGAGTTGCAATGTCCATGGTTTGCCATTATGTACAGTCTCAAAAAGATTGATTGCTCTTCCATCTCCTAATTGCCCTGCCCAATGTCCAAATTGATGACCACCATAACACATAGCATATGGTTTCGAATTTGGATAAATCTCATTTCCCGAAAAGACATCTAGAAACTGCTTGCTTTCTACATCGACTGGATCAATCCCTACATTTTCGGCTACATCCGGCGCAATGTGTAGTAAGACTGGTTCAGTACATGGTGTTGGATTTACAAATGAAAAACATGCACCTTTTACTTGTCTCACATAATTGTCTGAGATCTTATCAGCAGGTAATGATTCTGTAAAAGCATTGTTGATGTGTAATTGCATGAGCCATTTTTGGTGCCAAATACAGTTGCAACAGATACACTTGAAAAATAGTTGTAACTTTTATTGAAAACTACGGATTATCATTCTCCATTCAGCGTCAGCTGTATTCCCGTTAATACAGTGAGCATTGCATTTGTTGCCAGAGATATCATTTTTATTTCAGTTGGTACATCCACCCAAGGTTGGTATGGTGAATTATTGGGAATATAAACCGTCGAATTTATCTGTGGCAATTTAGTCTTATCCCAATTACATACATCAGACCATAGATTGCTGGAGCTACCAGTCCATTGAGAGGTGGATCGACATGCTGCTAGTGGCAGATTATCGAGTAATGCTTGGTACTTTTTAGCTGTAGTCATATAAGGTGGTTGGATATCAATATCTGGAATCACGCCCCAAGAGCCATACACACTTTCTTGTACAGAAGCCAGACTAAAATTGGTTGCCAATTCGCAGCCCCAACTTCTGATGGTGTCGTGGATCATGTCATACATATTGTACATGGGCTGGCTATTTTGAGCGTCCCACATTGCTTGTTGGTATGGATATGGGATGCCAAAAGAATTTCCTACAAAATGTTGGCCACCTTCATACGTAATGATTTTTTTACCAAATAATTTTATGAGCTGATAATCTTGTTTTACCAATGGTTTGAAAGCATTAAAGCTATTGGCGGCATTGGTCATAATATCTGTCACAGTAGCTGCACTGCCAAGTATGTCCAACCGTGGCGTTCCTGTCGCACCATGATCTAAACCGAAATAATGGGTTGGCGAGCCAAAATCCCATTCATCCTGAGGTAGTTGTGACAAGATTTCTTCATTCAATCCATTAAAACTTGCTTGTAGACCAAGTACTCTTTTCACGCGACATCGTTTGTCATCGAATACATTGTGCCAAATTCGAAAGGTTTTTCCAGCTTTTTCGGCCATCGCTCTTCCATAACTCAAGTTTAGCGGACGATTGTTGTTATTATAATGTGTTTGGGAAAAGATCCAGTTCCATACTTCGTTGCTGTATTCAAGATAAATATTAAGATTTCCATCCAATTGATCCCTAAAAAGTGTCGCCATCTGCGTAATGTAATCATCATCAGCCAGATGCGGCACACAGATCCAAGCATCTTTTTGTGTTTCATTACAGAGCTTAATCATGATTTCGTAGGGTACACCTTTAGTTCCTGCATATGTGAAGTAATTTTGATTTGCTCGGTTGGCCCAATTTATATTGGTATTACCATTGGTATTGCCCCAATCCATAAAACGTAGAACAGAAAATGGTTCAATTTTTTCTTTAAATTCAGAATAGAACGGGTCGTTTTCTAAATCAGCATATTCATCTTGTAGTTTTAAAATTCTAATATTTCTTACATGATTATCCAAGGTAGATGTTAAGATACTTAAATCAATATTTCCATTTGCTGTGGGTACAAATACCAATCTATTTGCCGTATTGCTTATAACATTAAGCGCGCCACCAAGTCCAATAGTGCCGCTTCCATCATAAAGAATAACATAGGTAGTATCTTGGGTGAGATTGCCACCTTCAGAAGATATCATATAACGGATTAATGTATTCGATCCTGCTGTTGTAGTTTGAGGTATGTGCGTTGGGTATCCGTTTGAATCCATGATTAGTTGGTCGGCAACATCTGAATTCCAACAATAACACGTAGAAGTATAAGCTATATAGTCATTTCTAATTGTTTTGAATAAATTCTTCATCGGTCGTTCAAATTGCCAATCGGCAAAGCCACTCATATTAGTGCCCAATTCCATACTGCAAGCTTGTGGTTGCCATCCAGGGCAAGTAGTACTGTCTGTTTGCATGAATACATCAAAAGTATCCCTACATACAAACGTACCAGTACCTTGCACGTAAAGTCTATACGTACCGACAGCTAGATTGTGATATTCATTCGTATTGGTTGTGGTCATGAGGTTATTCGATGCATTGTAAAGTGCAAAGGTATTTTGACCAGCATTGATCCTGATTCTTCCATTGGCTTGCCCACATGATACAGATTGTAATGGTGTCAAGGAAGTTAAACAAGGGAAAGTACCATTTTCATCCAAGATGGTGACTAGTTGTGTACTTGTATGCTGGAGCCCAAGATTGTCTGTTACTGTGAGTGATACTGGCAAGTGACCCAACGCCGTAAAGGTATGACTAACCACAGCATTACCGCTTACTACGGGACTTCCATCACCGAAGTTCCATGCATAAGTAATATTTTGTCCTTCTGGATCAAATGATGCTGAACCATTGAAATTGATATTTAGTGGTCTCTGGCCGTTAGTAGTACTAGAAGTAAATGATGCTTGTGGTGGTAAGTTTACAGTCACTTCTGCATCAGGTGTGACACAGGCATAAGAAGAAGCAAATCGGACTTCATCAATACTTCCATTGCTGTGCATGTCACCCAAAAACACTGAAAGCTTCGAATGATGTTACTTCTTCCGGAATTTTGTGATAATGTTGGCGTCGTTGGTAATTGATTACCCAAGTTTGTGGGATTAATATACAAATTGACTTCCGTATTATTGGTATTAAAGATTATTCTGAATACCATTAGATAGGTATTGCCAATTACCACATTTACACCACTATCGTAATAATTATTATTTACACGCATGTGCCACCTTCTTTGGCCACCAACATGATAGGAAGAACCAAAATATCCAAATCCAATATTATCATCCGTAGCTTGGTTCCAATACCATGGTAATTGGGATTGATGTAGGTCAAAAGTCATACGCTGATCGTTATTCTGATCTTTTCTGATCATACAACTCACCCATAAAGTATCACCAGTTTGTGTGCCGATACCATTCTGATATTCAGCCACCAAATTATCGAAAGGTCCACCATCTGCAGTATTTAACCTACGTCCCATAGCTAAATACATGTCTCCGCCACTCATATGGTGATAGAGATTTTGTAAATCGCTGTAATTAAGTGACGCATTACTTATCTGATAGCCAGGTACTGAAGTATTATTATTCTGTACATCCCAAGGATCTGCCCAACCAGTGCCACCAGATTGGCTCTCTATGACTGTGTTTATAGTGCCATTAAACCCTTCATATGCCTGATACAAACACTGTGCGTAATTTTTTTCTACAAGAAAGAGAACACATACTGCTACAAATAAATTGAATTTCATTAAAATTCTTTTTGCAAATTAAAATAATTATAACTTAAAAACTTTTCTGTCTTACCTTCGATTTCTACAAAAATTAATCCAGAAGGAATTTGTCTTACTGAAATGGTTTTATCTTTTGTTTTTAATAATAATTCGCCCAAACTATTATACAATTTTGTGGATTTGCCTTCACCTTCGTATTGCAAAAATATCTCATCTGAAGCTGGATTTGGATAAATAGTAAATTGAATCGCTTGATTTTGAGTAGTTGATGAAGGTCCGCTCAAGCAATTTTTTGGATAATTTCTCACTGTTTCCCAAGCAATTTCCTGAAATCTTCGAGCTTGCTGTCCAGTAGGTGCATTAAAATTGCCGCCCCAGATATTTTTTAATTGAACAGGAAGGCCAACTGGACTCTTGTCTGTCAAAACTGCGTAATGAATACAAGCTATAAAGTATTTACCTTGGTCTTTTAGATGTATATCATCTCCAAATAAGCTTTTGATATCAGTTATACCTGGAATTGTTCCAGCTGCGATTTCATCATATAATCGGGACAAGCCTTGTCCTCCTGGTATCATACAAACTGGATTGTTTGGTTTATAGGTTTCATTAAGTTTTGTAACCACACTTTCCCACATGGGCAAGTCGTCTGTCAATCGTTGTCTCCAAGGATTGCTATCGATGTCATACATACATCCTGTTGGTGTGCCACTATTCAGACAATGCCAAACTTCATAAAACAAGACCCTGATATTCGGATTGTGTTTTTTGGCGAATACGTAAAAACTATCTGTGTATTTATATGTGTCTTTGATGCCCCATTCAGTTTGGGCTTGGCGTGGTACGGACTCAGTAAGTACAAGCGTTTCATATTTTGAAGAAGGCAGCCCATTGACAGGATCATAAAATCCATAAATAAATGGTGGTATCGGCGCATAATCATTGGCTGCTTTTCTATCCCATTGATAGTGAAGTGATGCGCCCGGTATGGATTGGTATCCCAATTTGAATGTTGTGGATTCGGATTGTTCGATCATGGATTTTACCATTTCTCCGATTTGATCACTCAGTGAGTGCCCGATATAAAAAACACTGGATTGAGCATTCGATTTTATACCAAAACCGATTGTAATCAATAAAGCAAAACTCAAGATTAACCAATATTTATTTTTATTTTTTTCATCAACATATTTAATTATACAAACGATTTTAAATGCGAAATCCCTATTTAGCGGGTAAAGATAGTTAAATTAAAATACATAAAAGTTTCATAATATGCCTATTAAAACACAGAAATTGCGAATATATTTAAGAAATCTCATTCAAATATTCAAAAAGTATTTAATTTTGCTGCCCTTATGACAGGAGAAGCGATAAAATCTTTTTATCCTAGAATTGAAATTCTGGATGAAGCATATGAAATTCCCCAGTTGGGGCGTAAGAGGCGAATATCTGTTTTGTTGCCACATGATTATTATCAGACCAATAAAAAGTATCCGGTTTTATATCTGCACGATGGACAGAATTTGTTTGACGAATATGCACCGTATGGCAATTGGGGAGTAGATAAATCTTTGGAGCGTCTTGCTATGCAAGGTATCGGAGATGTGATCATAGTTGCGATCGATCACGGTGGAGTCTTGCGCATTCAGGAATATTTACCATATAGCACACCACGATATACCGAAGCTGAGGGCAATCTGTATATCAAGTTCATGTTAGAAGACCTAAAACCAATGATTGACTCAAGGTTTCGAGTTTTGACTGGGCGTGATCATACAGGTATTGGTGGCAGTAGCTTGGGTGGATTGATAAGTTTGTATGCTGGTTTTAAGTATCCGCAGATTTTCGGTAATATGATGATATTTTCACCAAGCTTGTGGATCTCAGAAGAAATCTATGACATGGCGTATCATTATGTACCAGGTGGACCTACAGATATTTATTTGTATGCCGGTGGTATGGAAAGTGCCAATCATTATAGCCAAGTACTCCGATTAGAGAAAATTCTTCAAGACAAAAGAAAATATGAAGGATTTGAGATGACTTTTTCACATAATCCATCAGGACAACATAAAGAAATCCATTGGGGAGAACAATTTCCACTAGCTTTCAGATGGTTATATTTTAATAAATACTAAAACTAATTCATGCCACTTAATATTATAGAAAAATCTGCCGGTTTTGCGGAAGTTATACTTTTGGCTTTCGAAAAAAACCAAGAAAATCACGAAATTATAAAAGAATATTCAGGTCTTGCTTATGTGCCAGAAATGAACTTGGGACCGAAGGATGTATTGTCGATATATCATCCCGTAAAGGAGCAAAAAATATCTATTTTAGGACTTGGAGAGCAAAAAGATCATGCTAGAAGTTATCAGTATTTCAGAAGTGCTATCCACCAACTCAAATCCTAAAACTAAAATACATATTGAAGTCATAGGATCTCACTTAAGCGATGAATTGTTGACAAATGCGGTAATTGGACTGCGTATTTCCTTGGTAAATATTGGTGCTTTCAAAACAAATGGCAATAGGTTTGAAGAGCCACAAATCTCATTGATCATAGATAAAAGTCAAGAATCTATTGCTAATAAAGCGCTTTCTATTGCTGAAGCTCAGGTCAGTGCTATGCACCTTGTAGATACACCATCCAATATCAAAACACCAGAATATATGGCAGACTATGCTGTTGCTTCTGGTAAAAAATATGGATATAAAGTTGATGTTTACGACAAAAAAGCTTTGACAGAAATGAAGATGGATGCATTACTAGCTGTAGGTCAAGGTAGCTGTCATGAGCCACGTCTTATTGTCATGGAGTATAATCCAAAAGGTAAAAAATCAACTAACCCAAAACTCGGTCTTGTAGGCAAAGGGATATCTTTCGATACAGGTGGTATTTCCATCAAGCCTTCGGCCAATATGGGCTACATGAAAAGCGATATGGGTGGCGCTGCAGCAGTTATTGGTGCGGTGGAACTCGCAGCTCGACTTAAACTAGATATACATATTGTTGGTGTCGTTCCAGCTGCAGAAAACAGTGTAGATGCCAATAGCATTAGACCAGGTGATGTTATTAGTTCATATTCTGGCAAGTCTATAGAAGTTATAGATACAGATGCTGAAGGAAGATTGGTTTTGGCAGACGGATTGGCTTATATTATTCGCAATTATCAACCCGAAAACTTAATTGACTTGGCTACTTTGACAGGTAGTGTCATTGCTGCCTTGGGATATACGGCATCGGGTATGTTTACCCACAATGATGAGATGGCAGCTTCGCTCACATCTGTAGGCGCACCGATCAACGAACGCGTATGGCGCATGCCTATGTGGGAGGATTATGCACCAGACATGCACTCTGATATAGCAGATATAAAAAACCTGAGCAGCCGACCAGTAGCTGGTTCTATTACAGCCGCCAAATTTTTGGAAGTATTTACAGCCGAACATAAAAACTGGGTGCACTTGGATATAGCAGGTGTCGCTTTTGCAGATAGTGAGTTTGCAAAATCAAGGACTGCAACTGCTTTTGGTGTGCGATTACTAGGTGCTTACATGGAGACAATGGTCTGAAAATACCGCCATGAATATCCTAAATCACGAATTTAAAGCACGTATTACAGAACTGAAGCCTTATGAGGATTTGCTTAAAGGTAAAAATCCGCATTTTCAAGGTGTAGATCACCAGAAAGATACATATTTTAATGTTCCAACTGGTAGGCTCAAGCTGCGAGAAGGAAATATAGAAAATGCACTTATCCAATACGATCGGGAAGACATTGCCGGCTCGAAGCTGTCAAAAATAATATTGTATAAACACAAACCAGATCCAGCCCTGAAGGATATTCTCACCATGCAGTTGGGTATTAAAGTGGTTGTAAATAAAGTGAGAAAAATTTATTTTATTGACAATGTCAAGTTTCATTTTGACACCATTGACGGGCTTGGATATTTTATGGAAGTGGAAGCCATAGATACCGAAGGTATATTTTCTACAACGGAACTACAAAAACAATGTGACGCATATTTTGATTTTTTTGGCCTTTCGGCCAATGATTTGGTCCAGTCATCCTACAGTGATCTCCTCATTGCTCAAGGTTTAGATTAAAATTTTGCGGTCCATCGAACAGGCATTTTTCTTTATTCTGTTCAAAAACGATGATTGTTATTAGTAATATGATATAAAGTAGCTAACATTTTATAATTTTGTAATATAAAATGATTGTGTAAATAAAAAGTAGCAATGGACAATAAGATCATCATCGTAGGAGCAGGATTGTGTGGATCACTTTTAGCATTGCGTATGGCGATGAAAGGATATTCTGTCGTCATGTACGAACGTCGCCCTGACATGCGCAAGAGTCGAGTCAATGCTGGAAGATCAATAAATCTTGCCCTATCGGATAGAGGATTATTGGCTTTGGAGCTGGCAGGTATCAAAGATGATATATTACCACCATCATTCCGATGCACGGTCGTATGATCCATAGCTTGGATGGAGGCAATCATTTGGTCAATTATAGTGGACGGCCCGGCGAATTGATCAATTCTATATCTAGAGGCGGACTTAATAAATTGCTGTTAGAAAAGGCAGAAGCAACGGGTAAAGTACAAGTGTTTTTTGATACTGAATGTATCAGTGCATCTCTTGACTCAGGTACAATCGAACTTAAAAATACCCAAACAGGTACACATTTTTCGGATACAGGCGATGTGATTTTTGGTACTGATGGCGCTGGTTCAGCGATTAGGAATGCCATGTTGGAACAATCTGCCAGATTTCGGTTTGATTTTTCGATCAAGTACCAAACTACAGGATACAAAGAATTAGAAATTCCAGCAAATGCTGACGGTACTTTTAGATTGGGAAAAAATGCACTCCATATATGGCCAAGAAGTGGATTTATGATGATCGCTCTACCCAATTTGGATGGTAGTTTCACCGTCACTTTGTTTTTACCATTAGAAGGAGACAATAGCTTTGAAAAACTAAAAACAGAAGAAGAAATTCGAAATTTCTTTACCCAAAATTTCCCATCGGCGTATGACCAGATGCCTGATTTAATGGCAGATTTTCACGCAAATCCTACTAGCTCATTAGGTACTGTCAAATGTTATCCTTGGCAGATAAATGGTAAATTTCTTTTGCTTGGTGATGCCGCCCATGCGGTAGTTCCTTTTTATGGGCAAGGCATGAATGCTTCTTTTGAAGATGTCACAGAACTCGACAAATTGATCACGACCTATGGTGGCAATTGGAAAGAAATCCTGCCTGCATTCCAGGAGCAACGCAAAGTAAATGCGGATGCTATCGCTGATCTTGCCGTAGAAAATGAAATCGAGATGCGCGCAGCGACTGCAGATCCAGTTTTTTTGCTGAAGCGAAAGATAGAATTGACGCTAGAGCAGAAGTATCCTGATTATTTTTCTAAGTACAGCATGGTGACATTTAGAGAAGATCTGCCGTATAGTTATGCCATGCAAAAGGGTAGGGCACAGGATCGAGTTTTGATGGATTATGCAGCGACTTTGACTGATTTTGGATCCTTTGACGAAGCCGTAGCACTTGAACTTGTCAGGAAAATCGAGATGTAGTCGACAATTATACACTGTTCGTCAAAAAGATAAATAGTACATTTCTATGATGGAACTAAATAGCCATCCTTTGGGTTAATTTTGTTTTAATCTTAAGTAGCTTTTCAAAGTTAAGTCATGACCTTTAATATTAAAGAAACCGATGAAATTTAGCAACGAACAAATCAAGTCATTACAATTGCCTTCGATAGATGTCATCGAGTACGAGAAACCCGATATTACCTATCGTAAAGTATTGATGTACAGTGTTTTAATTTTTGCATTTGTATTGCTTGTTGGATATTTTGTAGTGGGTTATTTTGCCGAGAAATTGCTGACTTTGCCGATTTTGATGATTGTAATGCTTACATGGTCCATTTTGACTGGTTTAGCTATTATTTTTACTGTCAAATCGTATGATAATTTGGGTTATGCCCTTAGGGACAAAGATATTTTATCAAAGTCGGGCGTATTTTTCAAATCAATTGTCATCGTGCCTTTCAATCGCGTGCAACATAGCGAAATAGAACAAGGACCTATAGAACGGCTTTTTGGTCTAGCGGAATTGACTCTTTTTACCGCTGGCGGAGATGATGAGACCATCTCAGGTCTTAGTTTCGATAAAGCCCAAATGCTCAAAAATTACATCACTGCCAAAGTTGCTGCAGATGAAGAAGAATGACGGTGAGTTTTCTGTTCCGACGAGGCAGTCTTATGTAGCCATTATTATGATTTTATTTAAGACTATCAATATCGTATTCAGACAATTGATCCCAGTATTGGTAGTGATATTGCTCGGTGGATCAGAAAAATTCGATTATATTCTTTGGGTTATTTCCGGCATAGCGTTGCTGTCGATGATTTATGCTATTGTCAATTTTTTCAGGACCTACTTTTATATTCAGGATGATGAATTGGTCATGCATACTGGCGTTTTTAGTCATAAGAAAACAATCATTCCTTTGGAAAGGATCCAGTCTGTCAATTTTGAACAGAATATTGTGCATCAGATTTTCGATGTATTAAAATTAAATATTGATACTGCCGGCACAGAAAAAAATGAATTCCAGTTTCAAGCCATCGATGCACAAAAAGCGAAACGATTGCGCGAAATAATAATGGCTGGGAAAAAAGTGTCAACTATAGCATCTACAAATTCATACGATGAAAATCAACCCAATAAGCCAGCATACAAAGAGATTTTATCCTTGGGTTTTACAGATTTACTAAAAATAGGCCTTACCGAAAATCACATTAGATCAGGCGGATTAATTTTTGTATTCTTTTTGTGGATTTACCAAAATTTGCAAGAAGCAGGATTGGATGTGGACGAATATTCGGAAGAAATCCCTGAATGGGAATGGGGAATTAATGGCATAGTTTTGATCGTTTTTGTGTTTTTGATGATTTCAATCTTGATTTCGCTTGGTAGGACTGTCATCAAATATTTTGATTTACAATTCTTGCGATTTGATAATGGATTCAAAATAGTAAGTGGGATTTTTACAAAAAAAGAAGTATCAGCCCAAGACCACAAAATTCAATTTATATCTTGGTCAGACAATTTGTTGCGAAAAATAATCGGTTACAAGAATCTGAAATTACATCAAACTACGGCATCTAAAGCAAACAAAAGTCAACTTATACAGATTCCTGGATGTAAGGTACATCATATTCAGGATGTTGTGGATACTATTTTTGACAATAAAGATATCAATGAAATAGAAGTAGAACGCGTCAGTTTTTTTTACTTCAAAAGGTTTGCGATGATATGGACAGGTATTATAACAATAGTCGGTCTTATACTTCTTTGGTTTGAATTGTATAATCAAATGTGGTTATTGACAGGATTGGTGATAATGATGATAATAGGTCGCTTCTTGTCTTATCGTAAGATTGCTTATGGACATGATGGACAATTACTCGTTTTAAAAGGTGGAATATTTGGTGATAAGAATACCATATTACCATTGTATAAAGTCCAAACCGTGAAAATATATGAAACTCCATTCCTACGAAAAAAATCGCTTTGCACATTGATATTGCGGACAGCATCAGGACAAATTACTATCCCATATTTACCATCAGAATCGGTCAGAAACCTTGGAGATTTTATCCTGTATAAAATAGAATCTACACATAGAAAGTGGATGTAGAATGTACTCAAAATGTCTAAAAGCTCATATAATCAAGGATTTTTTCATCATATGACAGTCGATTAAGAAAATATTTATAGAAAATTACATATTATAAAAAATTATAATATATCTTTGTCCCTTATTTTATCCCATTCGTCTATTATCTTTGATAAACCAAGGAGAGACGATTAATTTTGAAATGAATATTTAAAATTAAAAATCGATGAACAGCGTATCTTCTTTTTTCATTTTTTGCTCAGGTGCCGTCAATTCTGTTTTGAAGCGTTGCCCTACAGATTATATCAAATACCAAGGTATAGGTGCCACGATACTATTTACGGGAATTTTCTCAGCGCTTTCAGCTGGATATGCGCTATACACGGTATTCGAATCATACGTGGTATCTACCATTTTTGCAATAATATGGGGAATGATGATATTTAATCTAGACCGATATATCGTATCAGGTATGCGCAAAAAGTCCAATTTCTTAAAAGAATTGGCGATGGCTGCTCCTAGGATAATATTGGCGGTATTTATAGGTATCGTCATTGCTACACCGCTGGAACTGAAACTGTTCGAGTCAGAAATCAATGCCGAGATAGGTATGATGCAGCAAGAGACATACAGACAACAAGACGACTTGCTCAAAAAACGTTATGAAGCCGATACTAAGGTGATCAATGATGAGATCACACTTTTGAGAAATAAACTCAGTAAATTCGATCAGGAAAGGACTGCACGACTGAGTGAGGCACTTGCTGAAGCAGATGGTACTGGCGGTAGCAAAATCCGGGCTATGGGTGCGATCTACAAGGCAAAAGCCAAAGCATCGGATAAAGCTGAACAAGATTATCAATTGGCATACGCAGAGATAAATCCGAAATTGGAACAAGAATTGGCAAAGCTTGAGGTCATCGAATCTAAACGAAATGCCGAGATGGAAACCTTAAGCAGGGCTTCATTAACTGGATTTGCTTCGAGACTAAAAGCTTTGCATCGATTATCATCTGCTGACGATGCTATTCGTATTGCCGGTATTTTTATTTCTATCTTGTTTTTGATCATAGAGTGCGCTCCGATTTTAGTTAAACTTATCAGCGAACGTACGCCATATGATCAGCGTATCGACACATTAGAAACTGAATATCACCTTGCCAATCTAAAGCAAACCACAATAGCAAAATTGGCGACTGATAGTCAATTGACTTTTGAAAATAAAACCGCAGGATTTCGAGTCACTGAGATGATCAATGCTGAAAACGAGGTATTTGCCCATGCACTTCGCAAGGAGAAAGAGGATCTTATGTCTCGCAACGAAGGTTGGTTTACGATGCTTAAGAAAAGACGTATTTTCGATTTTTGATCTTGTAGGATTTTAGCTTCTCAATATCTTAGCCATAGGTCGCCCTTTGGCCAATTCGTCAATTAACTTGTCCAAATACCTGATTTTTTGCATCAGTCTATCTTCGATATCTTCGACACGATAGCCACAGATGACGCCTGTGATTTTTGACACATTGGGATTGAGTTTTGGTGCATTTTCAAAGAAAAATGTAAAGTCATTTTTTTCGTCAATAATGCGTTGTAATGCAGGTAAATCATAGCCTGTGAGCCAGCAAATGATTTCATCTACTTCATCTTTGGTTCTGCCTTTTCTTTCGGCTTTATTGACGTAATGTGGATATACACTCGCAAATGACATTTTGAAAACACGTTGATTATCCATGGTAGACTGCTCTTTGATTAGATTATTTATTTTGTGCGATAAAATGGTCTAATAGTTTATTAGTGCGTTGTTGTAATTTGGTTTTGAAAAATGGAGTCCAGCCCATCAATAATCCTTTGATCCCCATAGCCTGCCTGCTCCAAGCGTAAAGATCGAAATGGTCGGTATGTTTTATAATTTTTCCATCTTTAAATTCAAATTCAGCCTTGACATTATTTACGACATTGCGTCCTGTCTGACTGAAAATGTAGCGAGCTGTCCATTGGGCTGTACCTATTTGCCCATTGGTTTCTATATCTGAAAATTCAATATCTAACTTACTTTTATTGTTTTTTAACAGCATTCGCCACATGCTTTTTGTTCTATCTCCTTCTAATATTCCGAATGCCGGATCTTCAAATCTAATGTCATCATGATAACAATCGATCATGTCTTCTATATTTTTGGCCGCAAATGCGCTGTAGAACTTTTGGATTAACTGTGCATGGATCATTTTGCCTATGATTTAGATGATTAATAGCCATATCGTATATCAAAAGTACAAAATATTTTACAGGAATTTGAAATATTAACAAATTTATACCAGCATTCGACCATATTATTCAAAAGGATTGCTCCATTTTTCATTGGTATAAACATCGGTCCCAGCTAATGTCTTTAGGAAGGCTATAACCGAATTTATTTCTTGAGCCGTAAGATGAAGTTGCTGACCTTCGATGCCATTAGGCTTAAGTCTTTTGTCGAGATTTGAATTGGTTTTTGCTGCGTTTGTCAGATTGCCATAATGGCCGATAGCAGCTTGGAGGTCTTTTATTATTGCTGTATGCATCATCGGGCCATTAACTTGTCCTTGGGTATGGGTCAGATTGCGAAGTGATGGAGACCTAGTATTTGTAAAATCTGGGCCACCGTTTATGCTTCCACCAAATCCATTGCTTTTCGTATTCGGATCGATATCAAATTCTGGTGCTTTATGGCATTTTTGGCAGCCTAATCCACCACCAATTCTTTCGCTCTTGTTATCGAAAATCGGCTCGGTTAGAAACAATAATTTTCCATTATTCTCCTGAGTGGTAAAATTGGGGAAATTATCTGTTTCCTTGTTGACCATCGCTCGACCTGCATCGTATTTTGCATCAAATGATTGGATGCTCCGTATAAATTGGGCCAAGGCTTGTTGGATTTTTGCTTCAGTGATGTCGTCATTGCCGTAAACAAAGGTAAATAGCTCTTTGTAGTAATCTTTAGCTTCCAATTTTGTGATCAAATCGTTTATCGAAGGATCGCCATTTTGCCCACTGTAACCCATTTCGTTATGATCTTGAATTGGCATTGAAGTCTGATCTTCCAAACTGGATGCGCGTTCGTCCCAGAAAAATTTGACTTCTTCGCCAAAGCGTGCATTGATCAGTCGCATGCTATGTCTAGCGGTCAGACCATTCACACCTTTACTGGCTACAGTCGTATCACTAAAAGCAAATGCTTGTTGGTGACAACTTGCACACGATATGGTATTATTGACAGATAAGTTTTTGTCATAAAACAAAACTCGACCCAAAGTGGCGCCTTTGTCAGTGATAGGATTGCCAGAAGTATTGTCTTTGGTTATATAAGCTGGAATTGTTTGATTGGCATAGTTTGCCAGGTTTTCCAGGTCGATGGCACCTTTGAAAGTGCGAATTACGGCTGATTCAGTGATGACCGTTGCTTCTTTTTCGCAAGAGAGTAAAAACAAAAGTGCTATTACACATGGTAATATGAAAATTCTATATCTGTTCATGGATGATCTTTAATGTATGACAATATTTTTATAGTTAGGTTTAACTATAAGTGTAAAGAATTAGTGAAAAAATCTTCCTTCTCAAAGATTATACATACCGATCATATTCTTACGTACATTTGATGATAAGTCTATGACATCAAATCTTTTGGTTTCTGTAAACGATCCCATATCGCTGTCGCTATTTATCAAGATGGCACCTATCAAGATTACATATTTGCATTTGTAGGTCATCAGTGAGACCAATTCATTGATTCTTTTGTCAATGGCATCATAAATTACTTCAGTAGCCTCGTACAATGGTGATGCAGCTCCTAAAATTCTTTCTTTTTCAGCATAAATAATTTGTTCGATGGTATTCATTTGATAGTCCAATTCTGTGACTACGCCTGGTTTGATCTGATCAGTGATCAACTTATTTATTGCGCCTTTGGCTGCGCCGCAACAACCCGTATTTTTATGCTGTCCGACACGGTTTATTTCGCCCAATGTACCATTTTTTGTAATACCAATATGCGGCCCATAATACACAAACACAGCTCCATCGTCTGGTACATGACTTGCAAAAGCACTCATACCAGTAAGACCTGTAAACGGATAACCATCCAAGCCACCCATTTTGAATGGACCTAAAAAATCTAAGGCTCGTGCTGGATATTGGATACTAATGACGTCATCGCTACATATGCTGTCTGCCAACATGATTTGTGATGGCTCCATTAGTAGCTCATCTTCTACAAAATCTATGAGCATATTGACGCTATCTATCGTGGTTATCGCATTGGGATACCACTTTCTGATGATCTCTAATTTTTCTTTTTTCAGCATAAAAGGTTAGTTGATATTTACAATTTTGATTTTATCATTAAGGATTATTGAGCTAGGAATGAAGATTTTATTACCATCCTGATCTATGATTAAGGTTGCATTGAGATTGATTTCGGCGACTTTTCCCTGACTACCTTGAAATTCTATCGTATCTCCGATTTTAAAAGGGCGATTAATCACCAAAAATAAGCCACTAAACAAATTGGAGAATAATTGCTGTGACGCAAACCCCAAAATCAATGTGGATGCGCCAGCACCTGCCAGTAATGAATGGGCAAAGGTATGTGTTATAGGCAATAAGAGTAAAGCCCAGCCAAACCCTAGAAAATATATAATCGAAACAAGCATGTGTTTGATAAAAACAAAACTGGTAACATCTATCTGGTGTCCCGATGTCTTTTCAGTAATTTTCTTTTGGATATAATTTTTTACCAGTTGCGCAATGATAATTGTCACAATAATAATCGCACAAAACACCATATAATTGCCCGATTCTGACCATGTTAATTTTATAAATTCCATTATTTATTGTTTTGAGCTGTGAATTTACTAATCAAAATTCCAACCAGTATCACTGAATAGAACTGACCAGCGATTCCGATAAGGGCTGTCAATAATTTTGAATAGTGCATATTGGGTAAGATGTCACCAAATCCGATACTTGTCAATGTGATAGAAGAAAAGTAAACAAAATCAATGTATGTAGCTGTAGGATGACTGGTATCTAGGCCTGTGTATGCAAGTGGTTGGAAAGTATAAATCGTTTGTTGTGTGAAAGTGGCGATCTCGATCAGTAGAAAATAACCACATCCTGACGCAACGATGACATCTTTATTGATGTAACTAGGCTTGACTAAAAATAAGAAGATTTCATAAAATACATATATGAAAAATAAAACATATGAAATGCTTAAGTATATCATTAGGCTTGATGAAAAACCGATAACTCTAGCGAGAAGCGGTGTAGCACATATAGTAAGGACTAAAACTCTAAGGATGAAGATCCGTTTTTTGTTATGTTCCAAGTAGATACCAAATGAGGTAAATCCCAAAATAATCATGTTGATGGGCCAGAAAATGTTTCTGTATATCTCCAGATCGGCCAAAAGCATGCCCATAAAAAGATGTTGCATTAGGCCAAATAATAGCAATTCATACTTATGTTTCTTTAGAATAAGGGCAAATGTCATGTTGAACTAATACTTTTTGGAACATTAAAGTGTAAAGTTAACAAAAAAGCAATTGGTGATGCATCAGGGCTAATATGTTGATATGTCCTTGAAATGTTTAATACTTAAACCCAATTGGGCTTTCTAATATCTGGAAATAAAAATGCAGATGGTAAATTAAGTACTCATAATCGTTGCAAAAGTAAAATTGTTAATGCCTACTACTTTATAACCACTTTTCTAGTTTCAATATATTGGCCCACAGATATTTGGACAGTATAAACTCCTGGATATAGTACTTGTGTGTCAAAAAAGCCGATTGTTTGACCCTTATATATTTTTGTCTGGTTTACTTCTTTACCATTAGAATCGAATAACTTTAATGAAACTTCATCCGTTACTACACCTGAAATTTGTATAGCAATAAAATCAGTGCTTGGATTCGGAAAAACGTTTATTGTCAAGTTTTCAAAAGCCGTTTGGTCTATGGACGATGTAGTACTGTTATATGTGGTTGTACTTTCCGAAACCGTAGTTACCTTAGCGCCAGTTTTATTGCCATAATAGGTTGGGCCTATCAGATATGGATAAACAGAATTGTGATTTACATCTACAGTAGCAAAATAACAGTAAATACCATTTGGATATTCGGGTGTAACACAAAAACGGCCGTTGTGTGCATCAAGATAGCTTGGATCAGAAGTATGCGCTACCCATTCATAATCTTCTCTAAACGTGCCTAGTGGATAAGTTGCGCTTACGGCTGGACCATCTGATACATCAGTTCCATCGGCATGGTGCGTTCGTACCGTTATATTACGCAATTGATAACCCGATTTCATACGTGTGATGCCTCCGGTACCATCAGCATTGGCATAGCCATAGGCACCATAAACAGGAAATCCATCATAAGCAAATCCAATCAGTGGTGCATGTTGTGTCGGATTTATGGTGTACAAGCCATCAGCATCGTATAGGTTGCAAACTGTAGAAATTACCTTTTGGTCCAGATCAAATGCACTTGGATTTTGGTGATGATGGTATTAGTGCCAGCTGGATGACCTTTAGCACAGTCGAAGCCTACTCTTTCGTAAACGATGGCATCTCTATTCCAAGATTGTGTGGTACCCATTCCGCCTGGACAAGGTGGATTTCAGGTCCTCCACACCAAGCATTCGTAGATGTATTCCAAGCGACACCATCTCTAAAATCAAACATGGCCACACCATTGATGAAAATCCCAATTACCGCCTTGAGTAGGTGTCTTAGTACCTGTGTTTACGGTAGGATTTACTGGCAGTTTACAAATTGCATTTTGATTACCAGCTTGATTTGGATTTCCATCCAAATAAGGACCGACGTGATAAGCTGGCAATCCGGTAGCATTTACATATACAGTATTGGTTGAATAACGAACCAATTGACAATTTACCAATACACCATGGGAAATAGGCGTAGAGTTGCCCTTCATATAGTAATAACCAGTTTTTGTCGTATTTTGCAACCATGATGTTATCGCTGGATTCAATTGGCTGTAACAAACGACCATTGAGGAAAATAGCAAGGCGATGCTTAACATTAATTTCTTATCCATATTTTTAATAATTTAATGGGTGATGGTGATTTTTTGTGTACTTACTTGGCTTCCATCAATGATTTTGATGAAGTAAGTTCCACTGTAAAGTGTTTGAGTATCTATATAACTGATGGTGCTTCCTGCTGGTATAATGGTTTCGCGTTTTAATGTGCCGTTGCAATCAAAAAGTTCAATCCTAATTTGTTCTTTTACCAATCCTGAGGCTTGTACTGCGATAAATTCTGAGCTTGGACTTGGATAGATTAGCACATCAATAGATTTGCCATCTGTATGAATTTTTATTGTTTTGCTAAGTGAACTTGTACCATCCATATCTGTTTGGCGCAATCGGTAATAAATTTGACCTTTCGGAAAATTCAGGTCATCATATTGGTAGTCAGAAGTTTCGTGCTTGGATCCTTCCGATTTTATCACGGATAGGCTGTTGAATTTTTTTCCATCGATAGATCTTTCTATTGTAAAAAAATCATTATTTATTTCAGATGCTGTTTGCCAATTTAATCGTACAAAACCTTCAAAAAGGGAAGCATTAAAATCTATCAATTCTATGGGTAATGGTGCATTATATGTGGTTGTACTTTCCGAAACCGTAGTTACCTTAGCGCCAGTTTTATTGCCATAATAGGTTGGACCTATCAGGTATGGATAAGCAGAATTGTGATTTACATCTACAGTAGCAAAATAACAGTAAATACCATCTGGATATTCGGGTGTAACGCAAAAACGACCATTGTGTGCATCAAGATAACTTGGATCAGAAGGATGCGCTACCCATTCGTAATCTTCTCTAAATGTGCCTAGTGGGTAAGTTGTGCTAACGGCTGGACCATCTGACACATCAGTTCCATCGGCATGGTGCGTCCGTACTGTGATATTTCGCAACTGATAACCCGATTTCATACGTGTGATGCCTCCAGTACCGTCAGCATTGGCATAACCATAGGCTCCATAAACAGGAAAGCCATCATAAGCAAATCCAATGAGTGGTGAATGTTGTGCCGGATTTATAGTGTACAAGCCATCAGCGTCGTAAAGATTGCAAACTGTAGAAATGACATTAATATCTAAGTCAAAAGCACTTGGATTTTGGTGATGATGATAGTTAGTGCCAGCTGGATGACCTTTAGCACAGTCGAAGCCTACTCTTTCGTAAACGATGGCATCTCTATTCCAAGATTGCGTGGTACCCATTCCGCCTGGACAAGGTGGATTTCCAGGTCCTCCACACCAAGCATTCGTAGATGTATTCCAAGCGACACCATCTCTAAAATCAAACATGGCCACACCATTGATGAAAATCCCAATATTACCGCCTTGTGTAGCTGTCTTAGTACCTGTATTTTCTGTGGGATTTAATGGCAGTTTAAAAATTGCATTTTGATTACCAGCTTGACTTGGATTTCCATCCAAATAAGGACCGACGTGGTAAGCAGGCAATCCGGTAGCATTTATATACACACTATTGGTGGAATAACGAACCAATTGACAATTTACCAATATACCATGAGAAATAGGCGTAGAGTTGCCCTCAACATAATAAAAACCAGTCTGTGTTGTATTTTGCAACCAGTTGGTAATAGCTGGATTCAATTGTCCATAACCACTTAAGCTCCATATCCATAATAGTGCTAAATTCAAAAGGATTTTTTTACCCATCTTATTGATCTTTTTATTCTATACTAGGCATTAGACGACATAAATTGTTGAATCCTTCGTTTCAACTTCCACTTTTTTTGTATTGATGCTTTTTGTCAAAAATAAACTCCTTGTCATTGAGACACAATAGAAAAGCAATCAAATCTACTTTTTCATTGGGATTTAAAATGATTGGATTGACAAGATTGGCTGATAGGGTAGGACTTTTTACAATTCCATTTGTGTAATGGTGCAGCACTTCTTTCAAATTTTTAAATCTTCCATCATGCATATAAGGATAGGTATAAGACAAATTTCGGAGACTTGGAACTTTAAATTTAAGGCTATCTTGTGCGTTGTGTGTAATTGACCACCTACCAAAATCTTGGAGTGTTGGATCTACAGGAAGTCCATTGTTTTCGAATGCGTAAGATGAAAACAGTGGCTCCGAATGACAAATATTACAATGCTTTTTGAATAAATGATAACCATTTTTTTCCTGTTGGGTAAAAGTATCCTGGCCGTTTATAACTTTATCATATTTAGCGTTGGAAGATACAAGGGTAAGTTGGAACTGTGATAGAGATTTAAGAACTTTAACACCTGTGGCAATACTATCCTTCCATGCATTATAAAATAATGATTTATAGGTTTTTGAATCATTCAGTTTTTTAATTAATTCCTCAATGCTACTACCCATTTCCTTTGCATGCGAAATAGGGGCAAGTGCTTGCATATCTAGGTGATTAATAGCGCCATCCCACATAAAACTTTTTTGCCAAGCCAGATTGAACAATGCTGGTGCATTTCTATTTCCTATCGAGTCAGATATTCCGTGACTCAAATCGTGATCCGTATGTGCAAAAGCATTATAAGGTGAATGGCAAGATGCACATGAAATCGTATTGTCAGCAGAAAGAATTGGATCGTAAAAAAGTATCCTTCCCAGATTGACAATAGCAGTATCTAAAGGATTATTTCTAAAATCATAACTAGGTGGAGGAAAATGAGCAGGTTTAGTAAATGGATGATTTTTGTTGATAATAATAAAGCTCAACATTGCAAAAACCACAATGGAAAACATGAATTTATTCCGCATCCACAGAAGCTTTAAAAATTTCAGGCAATGTATTTGCAATTTCAACCGCTTGTCTATTTGGGCTCATTATTTGGAACGTGGTTGATAGATCAAATTTGCTCAACAAGTCGCCAATTTGTACCTGTATATCTACATCTTTTTTTTGTTCCAACTTAAGGTGAATTTGTTTTAAGGTATTGACAGGAGACTGGTAGCCGCCGATGTGCCATTGGAATCTATGCAACCTTGATAGACAAGATGTGGCACTTCCTTCCAGCTTGAAGTTTATATAACCACTTTGCCATGTCCAATACATTCCATTTGTCGGGTCTAAGTCTCCAGCAATTGCTCCAGATACATTGGTTAAGCTGTCCACGCCTATGTAAAATCCAATTTTGTCAAATCTAACATTACTAGGAAGTTTTTCTGTCAAGTGATGGGTATTTACTTGTGATAAGTCAAATAAGTGATGTTTTTTGTCCAATTCGAAAACCAATGAATCTGCATGATAAGCGACTAAATTTGAAATATAAAACTTTAAATTACTTACAGTAATTGTATCATTATTCAAAAATATGCTTTATCCAATAATAGATTTTCATCTAACATTTTAGGTACAAAACGGATATAAATAGAGTCTTGGGTGTATGCTCTAGATATACTCAAAACTATGACCAAAAGAGAAATAAGTCTCATTTGTGACCTTTATTTTCATTTCGCCTGAATGGAAAAATACTTTGTAAATCTTCGGACAATCTGCCGAATTCTCCTAATTGTGTATCCTTGCACAACTTTTTAATGTCCCGAAAATGATTGAAATGAATGAGTTCTATTGCTCGCTGTGTATGTCCTATCTCAGTGACTAATGAGTCAACCAGTAACGAATCTATTGAATTTTGTGGTAATGTGCTATACAATGCTTGTTTTAGGCTTGTGATTTTATCATTATTGTTGCGGATGATTTTTCTGTGAGCTGATATCAAAGTATCATAATCAGCAATTTGTTGAGCATCAAAGTTCAATCGTTCGATAATTGTATTACGTGGTCCATCTGGTCCAACTTTATTGTGGGGTTTTTGTAAAAAATAGAGCAAAATAATATTGCTACACAATAATAAGGCTAGCACCAAAAAATAAAAATTCATCCTATTCATTGTAGAGATTATTATCCATTTGCATAAATAATTGTTCCAAATTGCCAGAACTTTGACTTACTTTATTGAGTTTAGTTCCGATGATAGTCTCACTTGCAATCAATACAAGTAGGAGAGATACAGCTATGGCTATTTTATACATGGGAATTATTTGGATTTTACGATCTTCGATGTGTTTGACTATCTGATCATAGATGTGATCGGGTGCATCGATGCGTTTTATTTTTTTTAATAACTCCATATTATTGTCTTCCATACTTCATTAGACGTTTATTTATTATTTAATCCTTCGTTACTATAACACTTTTTTTAAATTTGTTTTTGCTCTTTGGAATAAGGACTCTACAGCTCCTTCATTGATTTGCATGATACTCGCGACTTCCTTTTGTGATAAGTATTCTATTTTTAAGAGGATGATCACAGTTTTTTGATTTTCTGGGAGTTTGTAGATTTTTCGCATCAATAGTTCGAGCGCTTCCTTATTTTCAAAATCGATACCCAAATGGTTGAAATCACTGATCTCAAAAGCCTGTTCGTTGGGAACAATACGCAAGAGTTGGTTTAAAAAACTTCTTTTTTTGCGTTGCTGACTTTTTATGAAATCTAGGGACTGATTGACTGCGATTCTGTAAATCCAGGTTTTCATGTCTGCTGTACTTCTGAACTCACCCAAGTGGTCGAATACCTTCAAAAAAACATCCTGCAAAATTTCTTCAGCATCATGGACATTGTTTGTGTATTGCAGGGACAAATTGTACACCAAGTTTTTATACTCATGATATATCTGTTCAAAAGTCAATTGGCAAAATTATATTTAAAGGGTAACTTGATAGCAAATGTAAACTATTGTATCACAGATGTATATATATTAGTATTCCAATTTCTTTTTCATCATAATGTCTGTCTGCTCATCATCTCCCAATCTGAAAATATGCTTGTCAAATGCCACAAATCCATTTTTTTCATAAAATCGGATAGCTCTCGGATTCTCTTCCCATACGCCTAGCCATACATAATCCGAATTATGGTCCTTTGCTACTTGGATGGCTTTATCGTAGAGCTTTTGTCCTACATTTTGACCATGAAATTCCTTCAGTACATATATCCTTTCTATTTCTACCGCTTTTTCATCTTTGAGCTCTGTTTGTGATCCACCAAAATTGAGTTTCAGATAGCCTACCACATTGTCTGAATTTTCTGCAAGGTAGAAGGCTGCATTTTTGTCATTTAGTTCCGAAGTGAGTTTTTCGATCGAAAATCCTTCTTCCAGGTACTTTCTCATATTTTCTTGCGTATTTCCGTCAGCAAATGTTTCCTTAAATGTCTGACTGCCTATGGATTGCAATAAAAGCACATCGTCTGCATGTATTTTTTTGATATTGATTGTTTCGGATGTACTCATATTTGCGAGTTTTTAGATTTGAATACCATTCTTAATAGCAATAGGTTTAGGGATATTTTCTTCACCCATCATTTCCAATAAGTCGATTTCGATATTCCTACATATTGTCAACATTGGCGTATCATTGCCCATGCCTTGGAATGGATTTTCTGAATAATCACCGACCAATTCCATCATTACATAAATCCAACCGATCAAAACTGTAAAAGGAATTGTAATCCAAATGCCCCATTCACCAGCTTTACTCATTTCGCCGACCAACCCAAATGGAAGTAAAAAAATGAATATACCTATAAATGAAAAACTCATATTGGCATATTGTCTTGGTAATGGATATTTTTTGATGCGTTCGGCTTTGCCTTGATGTTCCAAAAATGAACGCAACAAATTCTGAAGTTCTATATGTCGAAAATCTTCTATAATATCTTGACGTCTGAGTTGCTGAAGTAAGGTGGATTGTTTGTCTATAAGCTGAACAGCAGGATTAGAAAACTGTAGCAATTGTTTTTCTTCATCTGGACTGACAAACTTTGAGAGCTCAGTCTCTTTGGATTCTTCCTCAAATTGGCCAATACCATTTTCTCGATATCTTTCAGCTATTTTAGCGTAGTGGCCACCTTGATTGGCGTGCTCCCAATTTGCCACGACCAGTAATTGTCTGCGTAGCTGGTACATCCAAGCGATATGATTTATGATCAACTTTTTCCTGATAGCATGCAAGGTTTGTTCATCATATTTTTCGGTAGTAAACTGGTCGGTGACAAATGCTTTGATGCTGATGCCCCAAGTACGGCTATCATTGGTAATGGCGCCCCAAATCTTTCGCGCTTCCCACATCCGATCATATGCGGAGTTGTTTTTGAAACCCACATAAAAGGCAACAGCTGTACCGACTATCGATAAGGGCAACCACGGCATTGCTAGCCATTCCCAACCACTAAATTTATAAAATGCCACAGCCGAAATACCCCAAATTGTGAGCCAAAGAATGTGGAATTTTGACCATTCAAATACCGAAAGAAGACTGATGCGTTTTTCTGCAATCATGGTTTTACGATTTGGATTTTATATTAAACTTTGCCCAATTTTTTTATATCTTGAATCTCGAGTACATTCTTTGAATATCCTTTGTTTACTACTTGGATCATTGCCCTTCCTACTTCCTGCAAAGTAAGTGATTGTTTCGGAAATAGGATAGGGAAAAACCAAGATACCACCTTCAAGATAGTTTTGACATTTTTTTGTTCTTTAAAATGTTTCATAAATCCCGGTCTAAAATTGTATTGGCCTTTAAATGGAAGTTGCATCAACGCATTTTCGGTTTTTCCTTTTACTCTTGCCCACATGATTTTCCCATGTTCAGTACTGTCTGTGCCTTGACCGGTCACAAAGGTAAAAACCATATCAGGATTGAGTTGCGATAAAGTTTTGGCAACATGAAGAGTAGTATCGTAGGTGATTTTTGTAAATTTTTCTTCATCCATGCCTATCGAGCTCACACCAGCACAGTAAAAACATGCGTCATAACCAGATAATTCCTTGGCGTACTGTTCTATATTCATAAAATCTGGGATCAAACATTCCTTAAGTTTCGGATGTGTCATTCCGCACGATTTTCGACTCAAACTCAAGATCTCTATGACTTGTTTGTTTTCTAAGCATTCGATCAGTACACCTTCGCCTACCATACCTGTAGCACCTGTAATGATTACTTTCATTTTTGTGTTATTATGTTGAAATTGGCTTGTAATATTG
>JADKGF010000030.1 GCA_016717105.1 Saprospiraceae bacterium
GCCATAATGGATTTAACATCTCACTTAGATACCAAATTGTGTATTCGCCAAAGTCTATCTGACTATGCTGAATATATCGTCAGCCTATGAAGGGTAGTTAGTTATTGTTGCATATCGTCAAAGGATTGTAAGTTTAAAGCCCTAAAGTATGAGTCTATGTGGGACAATATAGAATGGCAAAATATCGTAAAAAAACGATTATATAAGGAAACTTTCTTGATTCAGTACCTGATTATTTACTTATATAGGTAAAAAATGATAGGTATTAATTTTACATAATTCAGGGTGGATCTAAAGAAGAATTCAGAATAGGTAGAAGATGAAAATGAAATGCTAATATTGAAAGTGGTAGGGAAACTAGCCGTTGTAATGTCTGACGCAGAGTATAATAATTTGTTGGAAACCATTCATTTGTTAAAATCCAAAGCTAATGCTAATCAATTATATGAGTCAATTTGACAGACAAAAGATTATATTTTGCACTTAGCATACATGATGGATGAGCAATAAGCGATTTCTCTTCATTCATTACCACTATCCGCCCATCAGAAATAGTGGTGTGTATAGAAATTATTATCTATCCACAGCATTGAAAGAGCTTACTGATAATGCATGCCTGATTACTACAGACAATAGAAAATATCTGCCTAACGAAGTGCTGGAAATACATCCTAATATCACCAGACGAGAAGCGTTTACACTGGATTATCGTCGCATAGTCGCATGGCTCAATGGTAAAAAATCGAAAGCTGGTGCACAATTTTCTGAGGGGACGAAGAAATCTCCCATCATGGTCTGGGCCATAAAAAGTACAGAGGAGTTTTCCTTTTAATTTAGTCCTAGCTGAGGGTGCGCTGCTCTACATTATTAATGGATATAGAATAGGCAATCAATTGATTAAAGAGCAAAAAGTAAATGTCATTTATTCATCTTTTATGCCTTACGCTGACCATGTTATTGCTTATTTCTTAAAAAAGAAAAATCCCAATACTCAATGGGTGGCAGATTTTAGAGATTTGCACGTAGAGCCTATTTATAAAAATACAATTTGGCCCTCATTGCAGCGTTGGGTGGAAAAAAAATTGCTACAAAATGCGGACTTGATTACGTGTGTATCAGAGGGCATTTCTAATAAAATGCGAGCCTACCATCCCAAGGTTCTTACGATTACGAAAGGTGTGACACCTCGGCCTTTAGGTACTCAGTACGATGTATTTACCATTGCTTATAGTGGGTCATTGTTCCTTGATTTTAGAGATCCAAAGTTGCTTTTTAAAGCTATCTCGGCGCTCAGAAGCGAGGGTAAGCTTCAGAAAATACAAATAATATATGCTGGAAAAGACAGCAGTACAATGACGAAATGGGCAGCCGACTATGGTGTAAATGAGGTGTTTGTAGATAAGGGATTCGTAAGTAGAGAGGCAGCATTGACCATACAAGATAGGAGTCATATCAACTTATTATTGACTTCGTCTAGTCCTGAGCACCAAGGATTGCTTACGGGTAAACTTTTTGAATATTTTGAAGCTGGAAATCCAGTAATTTGCATAGTAAAAGGTGTGCAGGATAGTGAATTAGAAAATATTTTGCTGAATTGAATGCAGGACATATCGCTTATGACCCATCCGACATTTCGACATTAAAAATTTCATTCTATCTAAATACCATGAATGGGAAGCCACTGGAGCAGTCGCCCAAACCATTGACCATCAAAAATTAAAAAATTCCTATAGCTGGGAAGGTCAAGCGCTAAAACTATTATCAGCCATACAGTGAGTCACCATATTTATACAATAATTTCCATAGTAGGCGCTAGGCCACAGTTTATAAAGCTGGCAGCAATGCATAGGAGTATTGCTAATGAACCTAGCCTGAGACATGTTATCGTGCATTCTGGTCAACATTATGATTTTGAAATGTCAGGCCAGTTCTTTGATGAGTTGGAAATACCTGCGCTAGATTACAATCTAAGATAGGTTCTGGTCATCATGTGGAGCAAATGGCAAAATGCATGGTAGGCTTAGTGGATGTTTTTAATGAAATAAAGCCTGACATGGTGCTGGTATATGGAGACACTAATACCACTTCCGCCGCTGCAATTTCCGCTGCAAAATGCAATATAAAGCTTGCACATATAGAGGCTGGACTTCGCGAGCATGATAGATCTATACCAGAAGAGGTAAATAAATTGCTTACTGATAGTGTCACGGACTTGTATTTCACACCTACCGATACGGGAAGGAATAACTTAGCGCTAGAGGGAAAGCAAGAAAATGTCCATGTAACTGGAGACATCTCGCTTGATTTGCTCTATACACCCAAGATGAACGCACTGATTAGGCATCAGGATGAACCCTATATATTTATGACCTGCCATCGGGCGGCGAATACTGATAATCTCCAGAATTTTGAGCAAATAATCAATGCAATTTCAAACATAAATACACATGTAATCTTCGCATTGCACCCTAGGACCAAAAAAATATTAAAAGACCACTATCCTGACTGGAATCCTAGCCATGTTGAAATGATCAATCCTCCTGGTTTTTGGGAGACGCAGGCATATATTAAGTTTGCAGATTTTGTGATTACCGATTCTGGAGGCATTATAAAGGAGGCATATTTTCATAAAGTGCCAGCCATCATCATCGATAAACAAACGGAATGGATAGAGACAGTCCATGAGGGCTGGAATACTATTGCTGGTCCTAATAGTAGTAGGATTTTAAGCGCCATATCGGAATGGAAAAAACCGAATGTGCACACCAATTGTTTAGGAGATGGTAAAGCTGGAGCGCTAATCACATTTGAAATATTAAAATATCTCAATGCACAAAAATAAAATCATACTAGTACTCGCACCTCATACGGATGATGGAGAGCTAGGCTGTGGAGGACTGATATCAAAGTCCATAAGGTCTGGCGCGGAGGTATTTTACGCTGCTTTTTCCACTGCAGATGAGAGCGTGCCTGCTGCATTTCCCACTAATCAGCTAGAAATAGAGGTAAAAGATGCTACTAAAATATTGGGAATAAACCCAGAAAACTTATTTATTTATAAGCACTCTGTAAGAAAACTAAATTTCGTAAGACAAGAAATATTAGAAGAATTGATCGTACTACGAGATACGGTGAAGCCAGATTTAGTATTGCTTCCCTCGCAAAAGACATTCACCAAGACCACTACCATCACAGCCGAGGGCATTAGGGCGTTTAAATTGCTCAATCTTGGGCTATGAGCTTATCTGGAACAATCTTTCTTTTGCCACGGATTACTTTTGTGTATTGGCTGACCAAGATTTGGACTGTAAAATGGCGTCCCTGAAGGCATATAAAACACAAGAAGGCAAGCACTACATGAGTGAGGATTTTATCAGATCGCTTGCAAAGGTGCGTGGTACTCAGATTCAGGTACCTTATGCGGAGGCATTTGAGGTCATTAGATGGATTGATTAATAAGGGAAATATTGTTTAAAAAATTAAAAAAGAAGATATTCTCTTCGTCCATCTTACGATATTTTTACTTTAAATATTTATCCAATAAATTTGGGTTAAACCTTGATTTTGAATCAAATAAAGAGGCCTTGCACATCTTGCGAGAAGTATTTTTAAAAGGAGTCTATAGTAAATATTTTCCCATTAAGGGTAAGGCAACGGTGGTGGATATTGGCGCTCATTTTGGTTATTTTTCCATGTATGCATATAAGTTTAGTGCGACAGATACACAGATTTATGCCTTTGAGCCATCATCTAAGAATTTTAATATTTTAAAAAATAATATAATTAAAGTGCATGCTCAGCAGGTCACTCCCGTAAATAAAGCGGTAGTAGGGGAAGGATGAAATAGTCAAATTATCATTGTTTAATCATCAGAACAATAGTATATTTTCGGATTATATATCTACCGAAAACGTGGATAACGAGGAGGTACAAGGTATCAGTTTGACCAGCATTTTTAGCAATTTTAATATAGATAAAATTAATTTTAAAAATGGATTGCGAGGGTGCAGAATATGAAATCCTACTAAATACACCCAAACATATTTTGGATAAAATATCCATCATCAATATGGAATTGCACGATATGAGTACGCAAGGCTACGATGCTAAAATGCTCTTGTCCCATCTAGCAGCAGCAGGTTTTAAGCCTGAATGTACTACTGCTGACGTCGGTAGCGTCAATGCTATTTATTATTTTACAAAATGATCTAATTTTCTAGGAGCTACCACATATAAAAAATAGTAGTTTCGTAAATATTTCGCCCTTGTCCATCAAAACCATAGCCATACACCAACCCAATTTTTTCCCGTGGCTTGGATACTTTTATAAGATGTCACAGGCAGACGTTTTTGTGTTTCATGACAATGTGCAGATTACAAAATCTGGTCCCACACGACGCGTCAAAATCAAAGCAAATAATCCAAATGATGACTTCCAATGGTTGACGGTGCCATTGACCAAGCACAGCGATTTTTCATTGATAAAGGTTTGGAAATTTCTTTTGAGAAAAATTGGATTCAAAAACACCTTGCACTCATAAAGAGGCTTATCGACATTATGACAATTTTTCAGCAGTTTTACCCAGTTTTATCAGCTTGGTATGGTGAATTTCACAGTTTTACATCGCTGAGTAAATTGAACATTTGGCTCATAAAGACTATTGCTGATTATTTGGAGATTAAGTGTGTTTTTTATGAGTCTTCCGTACTTCCTGTAGGTGGGGCATCATCAGCATACAATGTAAATATCGTCCAGCACCTTGGAGGCAGTAGATATCTCAGTGGCAAGGGTGGCGATAACTACCAAGATCATCAACAATTTACGGAAATGGACATTGAATTGATGGTTTTGGATGCGAGACATGCATTAGAAATGAAATTGACTGAGCATAAAAATGCAATTGGTTTTTCTAGTATTGAGCTGTTCATGAGGTTAGATATTGAGACCTTACGACGCGTCATTCACTTAGATATTGAAGGAACTTAAGATATATATAGAACCAAATCCACTTTACTATAATAAACTGAAGTGGGTAATGGACCTCATGGCTGACTACGCACAGGTGAAATATTTGTATGTCAATGAATCGACAGACGCAGCAATTTCAATAGGAGCAGGTAAGGAATTTGAGATTCAAGTAGATCCAATATTTTTAAAAAATCACCCAAGGGACATCATTGGAAGAAAATATTGCCAACTACACCCATCTATACCGACGAGCATGGTAGGGAGTGTTTTCTGGAAACCATATTTTATTTGGTTAATTGTATCCAGGAAATCAATCCACAAAAGGCAGATTTAGATCATTGGGGTAGGTACAAATACACTGCATCGCTGCAGCATCACTATGGCATCATCGAGCAAAATTATGTAGCAACGCTGATGGACACCCTCATAGAAAAGCACCCTAGTCTAGCTGTAGGAAAGGGTAAGCCGACCAATGCTTCGCGAGTCATATTGTCACATGATATAGACCTACTGCTTACAGGATGGAAGGTGGAGGCATATCTCGCCTGGACTCGGCGAGACTGGAAGACGCTGGCAAAAAGTGGTGAAGGATTTTGCACTCGGAAAACCATTTTACAATAATATAGATCAGATCATAGAACTAGACAAAAAGTATGGTTTTACGTCCATTTTTTATTGGTTGCCGATGCGTGGTAAGGATGCTAATGGTATCATGAATGCCGATTATGGTATCGCTAAATTGGTAAAAATGTGTGCCAAAACGGACGCAAATGGCTGTGTAAATGGCATCCATAAGTCAAGTTTTCCCACGACATTTAGCGAAGAAATGTCAAAATTTCCATCTGAGGTGGCACATAATAGATATCATTTTTTAAAATTTGAGACACACAAAGCTTGGAAGGAAATCGTGTCCGCTGGCTTGAAGACTGACGGGAGCCTTGGTTTTGCTGAGCATATAGGATTTAGGAATAGTTATGGCCTGCCCTTTGTGCCTTATGATATGGAAAATGATCGACCTTATACATTCCTTGAAATTCCGCTGCATGTGATGGATGGGACATTAACTCAATATATGGGTTTGGAATCAGAAGAAGCATTTATAAGGATCAAAAAATTCCTTAAACAAAATGAGCATAATAGTATTTTAAGTATTTTGTGGCATAATAATGAATTTACAGAATACACACATAAGTCTTTGAAATTTATGTATATTGATGTGGTTAGAATACATTAATTATCTTAAAATTGACGCTAAACTTAATTAAATACTATAATTAAAGTAAATAAGATATAAAAGTTAATTTTGAGAGCAAAAATGAATATTGATCATGCTTATTCAAATTAAAAAAGCCTATGGGCAATTTAAAAACCCTTCAGCCGCAGTTGATGAAAATAACATTCCAGTGGAAAACCATTTTGGAAATTTGTCAAAATCTATCAAAAGATGCAAGTATTTTGGATGCTGGATGTGGAGATGGAAGGTATGTTAAAGCCTTAAATAAAATTGGTTTTTACTAGTGTTATAGGGTTGATTTATTTGATGAGATTGCCGACAATAGCATTAATTATCAAAAAGCTGATGTGTCAAATTTACCCTTTGGGCACCAAAAATTTGATTTTATCTACAGTATTTCAGTAATAAATTATACAGATGACTTTCAAAGTACATTATCAAAATGGATGAACTTACTTAAGCCTGAAGGATTATTTTTATATCAGGACATAATAAATATTCTATTTATAGTTTCATAAGAGTAATTAAGAAAGAAGCTTTTGCACAAAAATTTCCACATTTGAAACACATTAATTTTTACAATCCGGTCAAAATTTCTA
This sequence comes from Saprospiraceae bacterium, assembly GCA_016717105.1. Classification (GTDB taxonomy): domain Bacteria; phylum Bacteroidota; class Bacteroidia; order Chitinophagales; family Saprospiraceae; genus OLB9. The sequence continues at coordinate 6,803 of JADKGF010000030.1, forward strand.
ATTATTTGAAACCATTGGACTAAAAATTTATGTTAAAGATGGTTTTTTCATTACATGGATAGATAAAATATTAAGTAATCGAGTATCTTCGGATTTTCTGAATAAGTACACACCTAAATATCTTAAATTTAATTTTGGATACCATTTTATTATTGTAGCTAGAAAAAGTAAAGTTGAATAATTTAAAAAATCATGGTTTGCAATGCTTTTAAGGCACCATACATAGATACCGAACTCAAAATATTTTATGATAATTTTGAAATAGAATATTTTGAATATAAACTGAGCAAAGGGTTTATTTATGAAAAATAATGAATATTTCGCTGTTTGTATATTTCGGTTATTATAGTTCATAAGGTTGACGTGGTTTATTCTATTTTTGCTGGATTTCATAGTTTTTTCCTATTTTAATTGGGAAAATATTAAAGAAAAAAACAATAATCACGGTAGCAGGCTTTGATACAGTTTCAATTCCAAGCATTAAATTTGGTGTATTTTATAAAAATAATTTGTTACAATATTGTGTCCGTAAACAATTCCTATGGGCAGATTATATCTTGCCTGTAGATGAGTCACTAGAAATGTCAGTTAATTATTATGCTGACCCAAATGGTGTTGGGTATCCCAACGGTGTTAAAAATTTCGTACAAACCCATGCAAAGATAATCACTATACCTTTTGGATATGACAATCAAAGATTCAAAAGGAAGTTAAATTTGAAAAATGAGTATGATGTGATTACCATTGGTTGGGTTACTACAGCTCAGGTCTTTCATAGAAAAGGTTTTGACCTTGTTCTCGAAGCAGCCAAAAACTTACCCAATGTTTCTTTTTTGATAGTTGGTATGAGTAAAGAAATCCAAAACACATTTTATAACTCAATTTCAGAAAATATAACTATAAAAGAATTTGTTGATCATGACCAGATGATAAATTTGCTGTCAGCTAGCAAAGTGTACCTGCAGCTTTCATTAAGCGAGGTTTGCCTAATACTCTCTGCGAAGCTATGCTTTGGGAGTGCATACCTATCGGGTCTGATGTAAATGGTATTCCGAAAGCGATAGGTAATACGGGATATGTGTTGAAAGTAAAGAATGTCGATATTTTAAAATCATACATTGAGGAAGCATTAAAAATGGATGCCAATCAAGGGGCGCTAGCAAGGGAGCGCATTATGAGTATGTTTCCATTATCAAAACGAATTGAGGGATTAAAAACCATTATCAATAGTTAATGGTGAAAACAAATCCTTTCTCTATCATTATACCTACTTATAATCGTGCCCATATTATCCATAGGCCTATAGATAGTATAATCTCACAGACATTTACTGATTGGGAGTTGATCATAGTAGATGATGGGAGTATTGATGATACTAAATCCATTGTGGATTTATACCAAGATGAAAGGATTAGATATGTACGGCAAGAAAATAAGAAAGCGCCGCAAGGAATAATGGTATTTGTTTATCAAATGGAGAGTGGATATGTTTTCAAGATAGCGATGATGAATACCTTTCTCAACATCTACAAATTTTATATAATTCAATTTCTCAGTTTTCTGAATATAAAGTTTTTAGGACGGGACTTTTAATTTATGAAGGAGGGAATTTTAAATCAAAAAGCACGCTAGAAGAAACTAATTATGATCAATTTCCGTATGAATGTTTTCAAGTCTTTAGTTTTCATAAATCTATATTTAATTCAATTTCCTTTGATGAGAGATTTTTTATTGCCGAAGACTTACATTTTCTATTACAAATTGGATTAAATCATAAAATAAAAATAATTGATGATTGGACGGGTATCTATTATTACGACCCAAAATCTAGTGGTGGAGTTGGGCCAAATTATGAAGTAAATTTAATAAATCGACGGCTTTGTTTTGACGATATACTGCGATGGAATAAGATATTAATTTTGCCATTTTTGAAAATTAGCAGGTGTAGGGTTGAGCTTTTAATGCTTTATGGTCATTATAAATATAACAAAAAAAAAATGGCATTTTCATATTTTGAACTTATCAAAGTTATATATAGATTCCCAAAGTATTTTATAACTTTGGTTATTAAACTTGCGTATCAGAAATTTGTAAATACAATTTAAATAATGGTCATAAATTATTTTGGATAAAACATATAAGAAGCTTTGCAATTGAAAAAGTATCTTTTTTGGAGTTTTTCAAATCAGTTCTGGGTGATTATTATTCAGTTTTTGACTACTATGTATTTAATGAGGCAAATTGATCCTAAGGATTTCGGAATTTTTGCTGTTTGTATGAGTGTGGTTTCTTTATGTAATGTTTTCTTAGATAGTGGTATTTCCACATCAATAATCCGTAGTGGATTGATATATGATAATGAATATTCAACAATATTCTTTTATAATATTTTTTCAGGTTCTTTTGTTGCAAGTATTTTATATTTTATGTCATCATTTGTTGCATCATATTTCGATGTACTTATTATGTCAACTATTATCAAGTTATTATGCTTAATTATTATATTTAGGTCTATATCTATCGTCCCTGAATCAAAATATATAAAGATTTAGAAATTAAAAAGAGTTCACTTGCATCTATCACATCTGTTTTAATTGGCTCAGGTGTAGCAATAATTCTTGCATTTTATAATTATAAAATTTATGCTTTAGTTAGTTTAGTCTTAATTCAACAATTAACATATTTATTTATTATATTTTATTCTACTCATTGGATTCCAAAATTGTATTTTAACATAAAATTACTCAAGATTCATTTAAATTTTGGATGGAAATTATCGCTTGCAGGAATATTAAATTCAATTTCAAATGAAATTTACAATTTAGTAATTGGAAAGCACTACGCCATTTCAGATGTAGCTTATTTTAATAGAGCAGATTATCTGAGTAAGTATCCTTTAAATAATATTATACAGCCTATAAGTAAGATTATGTTACCACATTTAGCACAGTATCAACATGATAATGCTAAACTTCGCAGTGAATTTAAGGATTTGCTTCAGATGGCAACATTTATAGTTTATCCTATTTTGACTTTTATGATTATTTTTTCTGAAGAACTATTAGTTGTTTTATTTACAGATATTTGGCGACCAGCTGCATCTTATTTAATGTTTATGTGTATTGCAGGATTTTTTTATCCTATTCATGCATTAAATCTTGTTATTTTAAAGGTTTTGGGTCACAGTGATATATATCTTAAACTAGATATAGTAAAGAAAATCCTTTTATTGATTTTAATATTAGCTACATACAAGTTAAGTATTTTTGCGCTGCTATATGCATATGTGTCAATATCATTTATATCAATTTTATTAATACCTATTTTACCAAAAGATTAATAAATTATGGTATTTCTCAACAATTTTGTGACATTTTTAAAATTTTATTTGTTTCAATTCTTGTTGGAATATTTGGGATAATATTAAAGGTAGTTCTGTTTGTAAATCTTGATTCTATTATAAATTTATTATTTTTGATTTTTTTATGTGGCTTTTTATACGTACTGACAATTTATTATACAAAGACTTGGCCTAAAATTTTAAAAATTGACTAATAAATGATAAATGTTACTAAATCTTTTTACCTCCATTAAATGAATATGTAGAATCATTGAAGAGGATTTGGGATACTCATCATTTGACAAATAGAGGAGAATTGGCACTTTCCCTTGAAAATCAACTTGAAAAAATGTTTGATTTAAAGCATTGTTTGGTTGTGGCTAATGCAACTTTGGGAATACAACTGGTAATTAAATCATTAAATCTGAAAGGTCAAATAATTACTACTCCATTTACTTATATAGCAACAGCATCTTCTATAGTTTGGGAATCTTGTACACCTGTATTTATTGATATTGATCCGATTAGTTTATGTATTGATGTAACAAAAATCAGAAAAGCGATAAATAGCAGCACATCTGCAATTTTGGTCACTCATGTTTTTGGTAATCCATGTGATGTTGATGAAATTGAAATTATTGGTAAAGAGTTCGGCTTATACGTTATTTATGATGCTGCGCATGCTTTTGGTGTTAATTTAAATGGAAGATCAATTTTTTCTTATGGAGATGTCTCTATTTGTAGCTTTCATGCAACAAAACTTTTCCACACCGGAGAAGGAGGTGCAATTTTTTGTAATTCCAAAGAAATTTATGACAAAGTGTACGATGCTCATAATTTTGGCCATCATGGATATGAAGATTTTAGTTGCTTAGGTATAAATGGTAAAATGTCTGAATTACAAGCTGCTATGGGACTATCCATTTTACCATATCTTAATGATATAATAAACAAGAGAAAAGAAATTTATGATTATTATTTTGAACATTTAGCTAATATAAATGGTATTAGTGTTGTACCAATTAGAAATAGGGCAGATTGGAATTATTGTTATCTACCAGTAGTTTTAGATAGAGAAGATCTATTATTAGAAATTATAAAAGGATGTAATAATCATAATATTTTTCAAGCGAGATACTTTTATCCATCTCTTAATACCTTGAATTTTTTAAACCCTGTGGAATGCCAAGTTAGTGAAGATGTTGCAAAAAGAATTATGTGTCTTCCACTACATACTTATATGACATCTTTGGATGTAGATTTAATTGCAAATACCATAAAAGCGACTTTGAATAAATGACACATTATATCTATGGAGCTGGAGGATTGAGTTTAGAGGCATTTTCGATTCTTTCATCAATTACTACTTTAGGTACAAAAGTCTTTATGATGACGTCATTTTCGTTGTAGATGAAGAATTTTTGGATTGCAATAAATATTATAATTGTGAAATAATTTCAATTAATAAGTTTAATCAAAAAGCACAAACAATAATATTGGCAATCGGAGATCCAGTAGTACGAATAAGGTTACTTGAAAAACTACCTAATTTAAAGCTTTCACAAAGTATTATTCATCCTTCATCAGTTATTTCACCGTTTGCAAAATTGGTTTAGGTGTATTATCTTTCCAAGTGTTGTCATAGGACCAGGAGTCGTAATTGGAAATAATTGTGTCATTTACAGCAATACATCAATAAATCATAATGTCAATATTGACGAATGTGTCACAATATCATCTAATGTCAGTAATAATGGAAATTGCCAAATTCAAAGGGAGCGTTTATTGGTTCTAATGCTTGTTTGAAACAACATGTAATCATTGGTAAAAAATTGTATTGTAGGTATGGGGAGCGTTGTGATAAGTAATGTTGATTCAGAGCATGTAGTTGCTGGTAATCCAGCAATTTTAAGAAAATTAGGACTAATACTTTGTTTTGAAAAGAATTGCGCATATAGTGTCAGATGAGAAATTTATTGACTCAGCATTTAATATTTTTAATCTAATAGAAAACTGCAAGAATACATTCTATTGTTTACATTTAAATACAAATCTTGAATTTATTAAATGTGCAAAAGTTGAAATTATTAAAACAATTTCGCATGAATTGGTTGCGTACTTAGATACATTTGACCTTGTCATATTCCACAGTTTGATTGAATTAAGAAAAAAAGAACTTTTAGCTCGATTAAAAGAAACTACTCAGGTTTTGTGGATTGGATGGGGAGCTGATTATTATCATTTAATGGGATCTTCTTTTGATAATTTGTATCTAAATCATACAGATGATATTTTAAAGTTGATGAAAGTGCATTATCGAAGGAGAAAAATATTTGAATTGGGTTCATTTAAATTTTATCAGAATCAAATTGATAAGTTCAAAAGATTTAAATTAAACAATACAGAATGGATTTCAAAAATTAATTTTTTTGCGCCTGTATTAAAATCTGAATATGAGATTGTAAAAAAAAATAATCCAAATTTTAATGCGCAGTTTTTAGAGTGGAATTACCCAATAAATCTAAATACAAATTTACAAATAATTAATAAGAAATCTCAAGTCTTATTAGTAGGAAATTCTGCTTCATATTACAATAATCATGTCGATGCACTATTGTATTTGAGTAAATTTAAAACTTCAATCAAAAAAATTATAGCACCATTAAATTATGGAGGCGAACCTTTTTATATCAACAAGGTTGTAAAAAATGGTATTGAAATTTTTGATGACAAATTTTTTGTGTTGATCGAGTTTTATAGTAAAGACAAATATTATGAAATCATTGAAAACGTATCCCATGCTATTTTTTTAGCAAAAGACAATTAGCAATGGGTAATATCTACTTCCTTTTGTCTAACGGTGTAAAAGTATTTTTACTTAAACAAAATCCAGCTTTTCAATTTCTAAAAGAAAAAGGTTTCATAGTATTTAGTATTGATGAAATTTGTGAAAAAAAATTAACATCCTTTTTAACCAAAGAAGAAAGTCTAGCTAATTTCACTTTGGCCCACGACATCATGGCACATGAGAAACTACTTAAAAACACAAGATGTTTAATAAACTCCATTTCTTTATAGTTGACTAAATTGCCATTTAGAACTATATTTCAATCAAATTATTTATCTCAAAATTACCATTTTCCCATAACCATCTTTAAAAGATGAATCGATTTTCCCCAAACCATAATTATCAAAGATATTACCATTTCCTTTACGGACATTGACTTTGTATAAGTAAACGCCATTTGCCAATTTGGCGCCGAATTCATCTGTTCCATCCCATTTGTATTCAGTCCGGTTGACTCCTATTCTTAGTGGGCCGAGTTGATCTTTGGTGATTTCCTTCACCACTTTCCCCGTTAGTGTTAAGATTGAAATGGACATAATATCTGGTAATTCTTCGCCTGTCAAGGTAAAGATAAATTGCGTTGATGTAGAAAATGGATTTGGATAATTAAGGACGTTAGAGACTGATTGTTTTTCGATCACTTTAAATTTAACAGACATTGGATTGACGCCGGATTTGTTTCCAGTAGCATCTTTTCCTTGAACATAAAGAGTATATTCTCCTTCTTTCAGAGTAGGATAATACATGATCTTTGCCTCATTGTTAGTGCTACTTGCAGGGATAAATTTGATCTGAGGACTTGACATTGGAATTTCCTGGATCTGATTTCTTCCTGTATCAAGTTTGACTTCAAAAAGGGTTGGATCAGTAATCGGAAGTAGATTATTATCATCTTTTAAGGTTACTAATATCTCTGGTTTTGGAGATACAATGTCTCCATCCATTATGTGGACACCATCAAAATAAATATTAAGCAACGGATTGGACTTGTCTCCTTTTATTTCAAAGGATTTTTTCAAAATATTATTAAAATAATAATTCTCTCTAAAGCGCTTATTATAATTTGCTTCACCTACAAAATTATACTCACCAGGACTTTCTAATAGTATTTTATTAAAATTAACATGGATTGTATCTAGGGCATTTATCATTTTATAAGTTCGGGTAACAAGATTTTCTTGATTATTTGATTTGTTTATCATTGAAAATTTAAAGTCAATACTGTCAGTGACTGCATTAGATAAATTTCTAACACAAATGCCAATCTCAAAATGATCACCCTGATCTACTTTGTCCATATTATTGATTAAGAAACTGTTAGGGTCTAAGGCAATTTCTTGATAACCATCATAAAACACTCTTATGTACTCAAATTGTGGTACAGATTTATTTGCTTTGTCACTTACAATAATTTCCTCTTAGATAAGGAAAACTATCTGTATCTATACCCAAAAGATTTATGTTTTGAAGATTGCTATTATTTATTAAAGTTTTTTCTGTTTTATTGTCTCTTATCCCTATGATATTTACTGACGTCGTATCTGATATTTGTGTATTATTTATTTTAAATTCAAAATTATGCCACTTTAAAGCAGGGCCTACCACCAAGGTTTTTAAAATTCCTTTATTTTCTTTTATTGGAACAAACATTTTTGTTTGTATTATTTCATCTTTCGCGAATGCACAGCTTTCTGCCTTTACCTCTTTATTATAAACTACCATAAAGTTATATGGAACAGTACCATTGGATTCCAATAATCTACATTTGGTACTGCCTAATTTTTCAAGTACAGAAAATAAATTTTTCCATATAATAATGAATCTGCGGCCCATTCACGAGTTTTAAGGTCATTGTTTATAGAAGTTAGTACAGTAAAAATGGAGGTGTAATAACCATCTGGAATGTTGTTTTCGAGAAAATTCATTAAATTTAATCTATCTGCAGCTGTTTGGGTTTTAAAGGCAAAACAATAATTGCCACCTGTTTCCAGTTGTATTAATGCTGCCATATTGGCCGTTTGAATTACCTATATGAAGTCCAGTCTCAGGATTTGCAATGGCAACGGCGACAGAACCTTCAGGTGAAAATGTCCAAGGTCGGATACTACCCGCAAAGTCATCTAAATTAACACCATATCCTATCTGTCCGGGTACATAAATTCCATTAACTGTCCTTAAGGTTCTTTCTAAAAAAGGAAACTCAAATACTCGATTTTCATTTATATTAATTAAACCGAACTTGTTATTATTTAAATATTGATAATAATGGCTATGATTCCAGCCTTCAGTTTTCTCAGGTAAATATACAAAAGAGCTATTTTGCCAGAGTAAATCATTATTAATTGTCAAAATAGTATCTGGTTTTATTCTCCAATAGTATACACTATTAGGTGTATAGTTTATATTAGGCTTCCATTCAATTATCCCACCCGAAGATGTAATTTTTTCTTCTACTTTAATTGAACTATTGAAATTCAGTGTTGTGTCAATTTGTAAGATATAAGTTTGTTTATTAAGAATAGCATTTGATGTTGAAGATTTTAAACTCTCATTAGAATTCACTAATATTCCAAAATTTTTTGGATAGATCGGAAAGGCAGTATCATCTAAAATGTAGAACTCAAAGCCATCTTTTAATTCGTCCTTAAGTATATTATTACCTTCTGCCTCTAAAGTTGGTAATTCTGTTATTTTATTTTTATAATCAATTTCACCAAAAAATTATATTTTTCCAATTCCAGCGATTCCTTTATTTTCAAATGTTATTTCATGCGTACTAGAGATAGCCGGGGCCTCAATTCTTAAATAAATAGTATCTACAATTGTCCCATTTGGTAGTCCATGAAAGAACCTAATATCAATAGAGGTCTTTAATGAATTTCCCAAGGTTGATAAGTTAAATTTAATATCAAATGTTGTAACTGAACTATTTATAAACTGCGGACTAATTGATGTATTTTTCAATGTTAAAAGTATAATCGGGCCCTTCGGCGCCAAAAAATTTTTACTGCCGGATCACCATGAAAAGTCATTTGTTGATAAAATGCTAATCTAGTGTTTTCAGAATATTTGTTTTTTTAAAGGCTATTTTATTAAGTATTAAGCCCATTGGTTCATTATAACTTGTATTGCCAATTTCATTGTACTGTTCTTGTCCAAAATTTGAAAGATCTAGTGGAAATGCGGTACTAGTCGATGCTAAGAATGCTATTGAACCTTTGTCTTTTCCAATACAAAAAATTCACTTATACCCGAATTCTTACCATGAATATTACCAGAATAACAACCTAAAGAATTTATAAATGGATATTTTCCAAAATTACTATAATCTCTTGGATTTTCAAGTGAAAACTCCCATGTTCCAGCAGCAGAATGGCCAAAAAATGTAATTAAAGAAACGCCATTATTTATTTCATCTCGTATTTTCTCTGTTGTAACGGATTGAAGGATATCTGTAGCTGGATTTATAATACGAGCTAACATCAAAACCCAATTTTGAATTTCGGATGATATTTTCCATATTTTTTAGATTCCTTTAAACGAGTCTTTCTCATAAGGTGTGGTACCTCCACCCAAATGAATTGCCTTTTTCATCCATAGTTTATCTTCGATTGTTTGGTGTGCAAATGGTGCTTGGTCATATTGCTTGATTTTATTTAAATAATTTTTTATGTCATCGCTAGATTTTGCAGCTAATCTTCCTAGTGCAAAATATGGATCTGGATAATTGCCTTCTGAAAAAAGCATGTTATCTGATCCTGGGTATCCATAAGTAGGAATAAAAAATACATTGTCTTTGTAGTTCTCTACATCATTAGTAGTTCTAATATAAGGATATTCCAATCCTTTGCCAATGAGAAATACAAACTTTGTTTCTGACCAATTTTCCTTCATAAAAGCTGCAAATTGTTTTATCCCTTGGAAGTGTCTATCAATGCCATATCCAAAATGATCATAAATATCCTGAATATCAACAATTTCAGTTTTATAGCCACCACCTATTTGGCTGCTGCGATAGTCGGCATATTCTTGGACGTAATTTGGGCCAGTTGCATATAACGCTTTATGTGAGATAATTACATATTGTTGCCCATCATTTTCAAATTTTTGTGGTTTGAAATTTGTTATTGATGGCACAACTTTTATACCATCGGTTGCATTTGTTAGGTAATATGTTGTGCTTCTTGATGATCCATCTATAATTGCCTGCAATTTATTTCCTGATTGTTTGGTGCTATATCTTATTTTGTTTGTAGGATCGTATAAAACTGCCACATCTCCTGTATTTTTGAAATTACTTATCTCAATTAATCTTTGTGATGAACTCGAAGTCATTGTAAAGTTATACGATGTTGAGTTATTAAAGTCAAATGATCTAGGAAATATCAATGAAGATGTAGCCAAAAATGTCTATCGATGGTTGATTGTACCTTTTTATATTTAATACATTGGATGATTTTAGTGTTGTTTTATCCAAAGTGTAAGAAAGTTGCAATGTTTTACGTGGATCAGAAACCTTTGTATCAATTATTTGACCATTCCATGAAATTTCTAATTTAGCATAATTCCCATTCAGTCCAGTTCTAATATTTAAAATTGGTTGAGGACCTTGCTCAATTACATTTGATGCATTAAAATTCAAGGTGCTAGTTTGTTGCGAACCACCATTAAATCCTTCACTTGGTTCTAAGTTTGAATATCTAACATTTCCACCGTCGGTATTTTTATAAAATGAAGATGAAAACACCAGCTTTTCTTCATGCAAATAATAGGGAAATGGTGTAAGATTTGTGGATCCAAAATTCGGGTTCTTTAGCGTATATCTAATATTATTTTTCTCAGGAGATATTGCCAAAAAGTATGCATTGGTATCATTTACCAAAGAATAATCCGGATTCAATAGGTCTTTTGCCAGTCAGCATACAATAACGAGTCCAAGCCAATCGTATTTTTTTCGCCATAAAACTCTATATGATCTCCAGGGCCGAAATCATTATCACTCACATAAAGTGCCTGATCAGTTCCGTAGTTTATCAATTGCAAATCTGTACCGTTGATTTTTGTATTTATAAATCCGGCGGCTACCATTTCTTCGTACGTCAACTTATAAATGCCATTTTCAGCAACTTTTAGTTTTAAGTAATTTTTAGACGGATTGATCCACTCATTACCAAATTTCTTTTGCGCATCGACATGATAAGCTACTTGAGATAGCACCAATATCATTAAGATAATTCTATATTCAATTTTCATATTATATAAATACATAATTTGTTAATAATTATAAATGACAACGTAACGGCAAAAATACGTCAATTAGTATAAATAAATGTTAAAATGGTATTGAGATGTCAAAAAATATACAATATATGACGTAATTTATTACTAAAGATACAAAGATCGGTTTGTGTACGCGTATTTATTCTTGGATATTAGCATGTATTTAATAACGATTTCTTTATGGTATTTGTTGACAAACCAGCTATTTTGGCTTTAGCTAATGCTTGTCATATTAGAAATGTAGCATGGGTAATGTCCAATACAACCAAGAGTTGTGTACTTCATTGCTGTGTTTACTGCATATTTTTATTTATATCAGACTTCAAGATGACAATAATATTCAAATAGGGCCTTATTATGGTTTTTAATTACTTACTTTTGCATTTTTATTTTTGGAATGAATTTAAAATTGATTAGCATTGGTCAAAAATCACATAATTTTAAAGTAACGCCAAATCTTTGTAAGTAAAGTAACATATGTCCGATAAAATACAAGTGACTCCTTATGACAGTTCCGGTGGCTCAAAAAAACATCAGGTTACCCGAATGTTTGATAAAATTGCGCCATTTTATGATAATTTAAACAGGGTACTTTCATTGGGTATCGATGTACAATGGCGCAAAAAGGCGATCAAATTGCTCAAAGCCGAAAACCCGAAAACCATTCTCGATATAGCGACAGGCACAGGAGACTTAGCTATCGAGGCGGCTCGAAGTATCAAACCGGAAAAGATCATCGGCTTGGATATTTCTCCAAACATGTTGAAAATTGGCGAACAGAAAATCGAAAAACAAAATTTGCAAAACGTCATCAGTATGGAAGTAGGTGACAGCGAAAATTTGCGCTTCGAATCCTTGAGTTTTGACGCAGTAATGGCTGCCTTTGGTGTCAGAAATTTTGAAAACTTGGAAAAAGGACTATCTGAAATGTACCGCGTCCTGAAACCAGGAGGAACAATTATGGTATTGGAATTTTCGAAACCCAAACATTTTCCGCTAAAACAACTATTTAATATATACTTTAAAAATATTTTGCCCGTTATAGGTAGGTTGAAATCAAAAGACGAAAAGGCGTATAAGTATCTGTATGAATCGGTACAAGTCTTTCCGGATTATGAAACTTTTTTAGATATTCTCAAAAGTTTGGGTTTTACTGAAGCCCGATACAAAGTATTAAGCGCAGGCATATGTTGTATTTACCTTGCAAAAAAGTAGGCATTCTTTTACTGGCGCTCACATGGTTGACTTCGCTCAGCGCGCAGATAGGTGGTCGGGACAATTACAATTTCAGAGATTTTAACCGTAAATCTTATTATTTCGGTATCAATGTCGGATTTAATAGTTCAGGATATAAGTTGCACCAATCTGGTTTTTTTATAAATAATGACAGCATTCTGGTCACAGAAGGTAAAAGCGAAATTGGTGTAAACATGCACATGATTACCAATTTGAAATTGGGTGAATATTTTGATTTCAGGTTTCTTCCTGGGTTTTCGTTTGCACAACGTGGGTTTGAATATACTTCGGTATCTGATTCGAAAGTATTCGAAAGGAAAATAGAATCGGTATTTTTTGAATTGCCATTTCATATCAGGTTCAAATCCGAACCATATAAAGACAAGCGACTTTTTGTGGTAGCTGGGCTCAAATACAGCTATGATGTGCAGACCAATTCTAAGTCTAGAAAGAGTCTTATAAAGATTGCACCACATGATTTTCAGTACGAAGTAGGTGTGGGTCTGCAAATGTTTTATCCATACTTTATATTCTCACCAGAAATTAAATTTTCAAGAGGTCTAGGCAATATTCTGATCTATGACCGCACTCAAAACGAAGCGCGTGTTTTGGAAAATGTAGTATCTCAAATATTTACTATTTCCTTTAATTTTGAAGGGTAAACCATTGAATATAGATAGGTATTGTGTGGTAAATCACTTGAATTTATACCATAAAGTCCAATTAATTCCATAAAATAAAAATATCAGCATGTCAAAAATTATTTTTTTCTCTTTTTTTTACTTTGTTGGTTTTGTCTTGTTGGGTCAAAATATTACCATAAGTACTGAAAGGAATCCCAATGAGCCATCCATTATGATGAATCCTAAAAATCCGGCTCAACTGGTTGCTGCGTGCAATATCAATAGTTATTATATCAGTCAGGACACAGGCAGAACGTGGAGTACACACCGATTGACATCTTCGCATGGAGTTTGGGGCGACCCTGTAATTTCTGTAGATACTGCAGGCCATTTTTATTTCTTTCATTTGTCCAATCCAGCCGATGGCAATTGGATAGATCGTATAGTTTGCCAAAAAACGGTCGACCATGGTCAGACTTGGAATGATGGTTCATATACAGGGCTCAATGGTAGCAAAGCACAAGACAAACATTGGTGCGATATAGATAGAACAGACAATACCTTGTATCTAACTTGGACACAATTTGATTCGTATGGATCTAGTGATCCTTCACTAAAGAGCAATATCCTGTTTTCGAAATCTACAGATCAAGGCGAAACTTGGTCTCCTGCCCTTAAAATAAATCATATTGATGGTGATTGCATTGATAGTGATAATACAGTCGAAGGTGCTGTACCAGCTGTAGGACCTGAAGGTCAGATTTATGTAACTTGGGCTGGGCCTAATGGACTCGTTTTTAACAAATCAACAGACAAGGGCAATACGTGGCTCGATAAGGAGATCAAAATAGATCCTATGCCCACTGGTTGGGACTATTCCATACCTGGAATATCAAGGGCAAATGGACTTCCTGTTACCGTTTGTGACCTTAGCAACGGCCAATATCGAGGTACCATTTATGTTAACTGGACAGACCAACGAAATGGCAGTGACGATACGGATGTATGGCTGGCAAAATCTACTGATCAAGGTGCAACTTGGTCTTCTCCTATCAGAGTCAATGATGATGCCGCCGGCAAACAGCAATTTTTTACTTGGATGGCAATTGATCAAACAACTGGTTTCTTGTATTTTGTTTTTTATGATCGTAGAAATCACGACAATTTGGCTACTGATGTGTATATGGCTGTATCGAAAGATGGCGGCCAAACATTTATAAATCGGAAAATATCAGAAACACCTTTTGTGCCGAATGATGGTATTTTTTTTGGTGATTATACCAATATTGTAGCACATAATGGTATCGTAAGACCTATTTGGACAAGATTGCATGAAGGTAGCCTTAGTGTGCTTACTGATGTTACGCCTATCGAAAAGATATTGAACACTTCAGTAAAGGAAAGTCAAGCAAGTACAGAAACTAAGTTTACAAATTATCCGAATCCGTCGAAAGATGTCAGTTATGTATCGTATAAATTGAAAAAAAATACTGTCGTATCATTGGCAATCCATGATATAAACGGGCAGTTGATAAAGACTATTATTGATCATGAACTCAGGCCATTTGGTTCTTATGTTGATGAAATAAATTTGAAACAGATGGCACTTGTTACGGGTGTTTATCTCATTAGACTCAATCTGGATGGGAAAACAAAAACCGAAAGACAGGTTGTAATTCATTGATATTAGGTTTGTTTTGTAATTAGATTTTTAAAAGCATCCATCACATATACTAAAATGAAAAAGGTAGTCATCATCGATAATTACGACTCATTTACGTATAATCTGGTGCATCTGATCCATGAGATCACTAGAGATGAAGTCACCGTTTTGCTGAACGATCAGTTCGAAATTGAAGAACTAGATCAATATGATTATTTAATATTGTCGCCAGGTCCAGGTTTGCCTGATGATGCAGGATTGTTGAAAGATGTCATAAAAACCTATGCACCAACTAAAAAAATATTTGGTGTATGTCTGGGACTCCAGGCAATCGGTGAGGTATATGGTGGCAAGCTAAAAAATCTAAATACTGTATTTCATGGCATGAAAACTACAGTCTGTCAGACGGAAGAACATGATCCCATTTTTTTGGGAATAACCAAATGTTTTAATGCTGGTAGATACCATTCTTGGGTGATCACATCTGATGGTTTTCCAGATGAATTGGTGGTTACAGCATTGGATGAGGATGGACAGACCATGGCAGCACGACATCGTACTTTCCATACATACGGTGTACAATTTCACCCTGAATCTATCATGACACCTGATGGCAAAAAAATGCTTACAAATTTCCTAAACTTATAATAAAGTTAGCTAAAATAGGAAATAACTGCTTTAATGTCTCTATTAGAGCTGTAGAAATTATAGATTTTAATGATAAAAAGGTGTGATGTTTCATCATTTCACCCATTTGATTTATATTTGTAGGAAGATACTATCTGGGTATCATAATTTCTATTGGCTATTGGGTCAAATCACGGTAGATAGCTGATCAATATTATAATATGGATGAAATCCTAAAAGGATGTATAAACAAAAACAGAAAACACCAAAAGGCGCTTTTTGATCTATATTATAAATACGGACTTGCTGTTTCTATGGCTTATTGCAATCATGTGGACGAAGCTAGGGAAGTGCTGAATGATGCATTTTTGAAAGTTTTTGAGCGTATAAATGATTACGACCCAACAAAACCATTTGAAGCTTGGTTTAGAATTATTGTGATAAGAACTGCGATCAACCATTTTCATAAACATGCGAATGAAATAAAGTGGACAAACTATGAAGAAAACACAAACATTGATATCATGAATGAAGATGCCGAAGATCAAATCTCGGATATGTCTCCGGATGAAGTACTCAAACTTGCACAACAATTGCCTCCTGCATATCGAATGGCTATCAATTTGTACGCTGTAGAAGGATATAGCCATCAGGAAATAGCCGAAAATCTCGGTATTAGCATCGGTACTTCGAAATCAAATCTATCGAAAGCAAGAGCACGACTCAAATTTCTTATTTCGCAATGTAAGTTATTTGCATTTTAGACCACAAAACTTTGTAGATAAGAATTTTTAAAAAATATTAGACTATACAGGCAACCATTAGGTAAATTAAATTGAATAGTAAAAAGTAAAGCATAAACTTTATGTCAGACAATAATTTTCTAGACAAATATTCCGAAAAAATAAAAGCACTCAATCCGAATGATGATACGGCAGGTGCTGATTGGGATTTTGTAGAAAAAGGTTAAATGATAAGGACAATAAACGCAGACGCATATTCTTATTAATATTTCTTGTAGCCTTATTATTGGTGGCGATCATTGGCAAATATATTATTAAGCCAGGTGATAAAGCTATCGAAAAGGTGGCAATTCCTACGGCTTCTATCCAAAAAAATGAAATTCAACAACACATTCAACCATCAAATGAGGTTTTTGATTCATCATTGTCAAATAACGATGTGGATCATTTGAATGAAAATGAAGTAAATAATATTTCGGACATCTCAAGTGAAATAAAGGCAAAAAACAATGCTACAACAAAAAACTTGGCAAATTCAAATGGACCTATTGATCAATTTAAGTCATCTTCCGAATCAAATTTAAGTAGTATAAATGATGAAATGGCGTTGAATCATGAAAGGGTAGTAGCACCTGTTGCAGGTAACCAACATTCAGTTTTTGGGCAAGCTAAACCTGTAGAGTGCCGAGCAGAAGATATTTTTAAAACTGATGAAAAAACTTCTGAATCAAGATATGCCCAACAAAGTAATATTACGCATCAACTTTTTGTTATTCAACCAAGGACTACTTCATCCATTCAAAACAAGATGCCGCATTGGATTTTCTTGCCTGTGATCAAGCCCAAATCAGATGATGCTATGAAATATTTTGTCAAACTAGATGTTGGTCCAATCATGGCAAAGCAAATTGGGTCAACTGAATTAATGCCCGATATGCTTAATTTTGCGACCTATAACTTGTCTCGGGAAGTAGGGATTCAAACCGGATTGAGCCTGCAACTTGTGCCAAACGAAAGATGGAAATTTAGTGTTGGCTTAAATAGAAGCCAACTTGTTTCTCAAGCATCTCATACAGCACATTTGCGATTGATGGATGGCATATGCCTGAATCCATATGGCACTGAGCCTAAAGAATATGCCTTCACGTATAATGTCACCAATGGAAGAACTTCTTCTACCATAAATTTAAGGCTTGCAGAAGAAAATCCGGGGAATCCTTTAGATAGTTCTGAAGTTTTTATGATTAATATGGGTATGCATAAGACTATTATTAATTGGGCTATTCCAATGACAGTAGAAAGAAGACTCTTTGTAAAAGGAGATTGGTCCATCTTCGCAAAAAGCGGCCTTTCACTTGGATTTTTATCATATACCAAGGAACATATTGTACATTTTTCTGAAGCTTGTGCAGATCTATGTTTCGAGCATGGTTTTATGCCATCATTATCCTACAAAAACTCAAATCAAGTTTCCTTAGGATTCATGGTAGGAACAAGTCTTGAGTGGAAGTTGAGTCCTAGATTAAATGTAGTGTTTAGTCCCGAATTGTTCACGAAAGTAAATCTTTTCAATAACAACCAATATAAAAGCATCCAATGGGGCATTCAGCTTGGCGGCGCTTACAAAATAAATTAATTTTTTTAAATCATTTCACCTAACAATATCACAACAATCATGACAAAATCTTTTACAAATCAAATTTTTATGTTGGCATTGATGCTTTCTGTTACCATCAGTTATGGACAGAAAGAAGTGCATTTGAAGCTAAATCAATTCATAGGCAATACGCCGTTCACAATTGGCGAAAGCGGCACCAATGATCTGGGTACAAAATTTAATATTACTAGGCTTGATTATTATATCTCTTCCATTAAGTTGCACCATGATGGTGGTGTGACTACCAATGTCGAAGATAAATACATCTTTGTCTCGAAGGGCAAATCAGTGGATGAATTGTTGGGTAATTTCAATATTACGCAGCTTGATTCTATCTCATTTTATGTGGGTGTAGAAGCGACAGACAACCATGCAGATCCTTCGCTTTGGCCAGCGGGTCATCCACTTGCACCTAAGTCACCTGAGATGCATTGGGGCTGGGCAGCAGGATATAGATTTGTGGCTATAGAAGGCAAATCAGGTTCGAATTTACAATACGCCTACCAAATCCATGGCTTGGGAGATGAATTGTATAAACCTACAACCATTAGCACAAAAGGATCTGAGCAAAATGGGATATTGACCGTGAGTATTGATGCTGATTATAGCCAAAGCTTGAGAGGCATTAATATGAATAAAAATGTCATTTTACATGGCAATACCAAAGAGGCTATCCCATTGCTTAGTAATTATAATAAATATGTATTCTCAGCTGCTAAAGGTACATCAACAGCTAACATTGTGAAAATAGGAAATTTAAAAGTATATCCAAATCCAACGATTGATGGTAAAGTGACGGTTGCACTCAACGAATCTCAGACTTTTGATGCAGAAATTATCATCAGAGATGCACTCGGTCGCTTGGTTCAGCAGATAACAACTCCTAGTCTTCAGAATGAAGTCATAGTGCAACATGCGGGTATTTATACCATCGAACTTATACAATCTGGAAAGATAACATTTACTGGTATTTTGATGAAACCATAATACAAAATGAAGTTTAGTACCATTGTGCTTTTTTTTATGGTTTGTTTTTGGGCTTCGTGTTCAGAAATGGAAGATGAAATGTCGGATACGGCTCCTTTAATACTGCAACAGATAGTCCCACCGAGTCATTTTCCAAATATCACGTTTCCTGATATAAATGCATTCACGCCTGAAAGATGGTTCTTGGGCAAAAAACTTTTTTATGATAAGCAAATGTCCATTGACACTACGATAAGTTGTGGCAGCTGTCACAAGCAATCTTTTGGTTTTGCCGATAATGTGCCCACTACATCTGGAGCTTTTAATAGACCTGGTGTGACTAATGCACCGACATTGACAAATGTAGCCTACCAACCATATTATACCAAGGAAGGCGGCTTACCGACCTTAGAAATGCAAGTATTGGTGCCTATCGCAGAACACAATGAATTCGGATTTAACATTGTAGAAATCGAAGCCAGATTAAAGGATGACACCATGTACCAAAACATGGCTAAGAAAGCATATGGCAGATCTTTGGATCCATTTACCATAACTCGGAGTATCAGTACATTCGAAAGGAGCATAGTCAGTGGCAGCAGCAGATATGATGAATACACCCAAGGCAAAGCAACATTGACAGCTGAAGAAAAGCTTGGGGAAACTCTCTTTTTTAGTGCGAAGACCGATTGTAGTTCGTGTCATGGTGGATTTAATTTTACCAATTATGGATTCAAAAATAATGGACTTTACGAAGTATATGTACATCCAGGAAGGTATCGGTTGACCCAAAAGGATTCGGACTTAGCGCTGTTTAAAACACCAAGTCTCCGCAATATCGGATTTACAGCACCATATATGCACGACGGATCTATTGCGACATTAGCAGGTGTCATCGATCATTACAATAGTGGTGGAAAGCCACACATCCACAAGAGTGATTTGGTCAGACCGCTGAATTTAACTAATAGTGAGAAAAAAGCTTTAGTGGCTTTTTTGCTTACACTAGATGATTATACCTTGCTCAAAAACCCTTATTTAAGTGAATAAAAAAAATGTAAGATGAATAAGTTTTTTCCTTTTTTTCTACTAATGATAGTAATTTTGATTGCATCATGCGAAAGAGATGAAGTAGAAGTTGTCAAATTTGATGGCACACCCTACATTTTTGTATATCCTGAGAATTTTGATGATCCCGAGTTACCAACAGATAATGTATTGACTATCGAAGGTGTGAAGTTGGGAAAAATGTTATTTTATGAAAAGTCATTATCTAAAGATGGTACACAAGCATGTGCTACTTGCCACCTGCAAAAAACGGGTTTCTCTGATGAAAATCAATTTTCTACTGGCGTTGATGGATTTTTTGGAAAGCGACAAGCAATGCCAATTTTTAACATGGCGTGGCACAAAACTGGATTTTTCTGGGATGGAAGGGCCAATACCTTGAGAGAGCAATCCTTAAAACCTATTCAGGATCCGCTGGAAATGCACGAAACGCTGGAAAATGTGGTATCCAAACTTAGCAAAAATAAAACATTTACAGATCAATTTACAAGAGCATTTGGCACGCCTGAAGTCAATAGCCACAAAGTAAGTCTGGCATTGGAGCAATTTATGATGACGATAGTCTCTTTTGATTCTAAATACGACCAATATCTTGCGGGAAAGGCTACATTGACAGATAGTGAAGAGCGCGGACGTAATTTATTTTTTGGAGAGTATAACCCTTTTTTCCCGGATCAATCAGGTGCAGACTGTGCACATTGTCATAGTGGACCTAATTTTCACAATGGTGAATTTATGAATAACGGGTTGGATAAGGATGCAGATTTTAAAGATTTTGGTAGAGAACAAGTAACCAATCTTGCATCAGACAGAGCGACATTCTTGATGCCATCATTGCGAAATGTAGCACAAACAGCACCGTATATGCACGATGGACGATTCAAAACCTTAGAAGAAGTCGTAGAACATTATAATGCTGGTGTAAAGATGTCATCTACGGTATCTCCATTGATCGCACCGACGATAGCAAAAGGCTTGATGCTCAGCGCTCAAGACAAAACCGATTTAGTGAATTTTCTTAAAACGCTCAGCGACCAGAAGTTTCTCACTAATCCTGCGTATGCCCAATAATAGAGGCTTTCATTTTTTTTATGTGTATCGTCCTAAAATTAGTTGACGGATTAAAAAAATTAATTATCCACGGCTTCCATGTAGCGATTTTTTATAAACTTCATGGAGTTTTAGTTCAAGAAATGTCCGGCCTTGTCGTTCGCTTTTGTGCTATCCTGGGTTTACTACCATTATTCCCTAAATACCCTTTGAAATATGATATTTTCTTAGCCAATGTTTCGAATTTGTTGTTTGATCTCCGTTTAGGTGGGATTTCTGCTCATTGACGCATGGCGACCACATTTTATCTCTTGGGCGATAAATTCATCTCTTAATTTGTAATGAAGCTTGCGAGTTCCAATTCTTGAAAGTACCTTTCCTTCTTTGAACATCCATCTGTGCCTAACTATTTCTGATTTTATAATATTGCCGCTATATCCTAGTACTTTCTTGGTCGGTTCTTCTACTGTGTTTTGCCTTAAAAGGGGCAAACACTTAGTTAATGTCCTTCAAATGCAGTCCGTGATCTTGGCACTTGATATTTAACAACATAGAGGATTCCATTAGGGCA
Organism: Saprospiraceae bacterium; assembly: GCA_016717105.1. Taxonomy (GTDB): domain Bacteria; phylum Bacteroidota; class Bacteroidia; order Chitinophagales; family Saprospiraceae; genus OLB9. Next base: position 28,475 of record JADKGF010000030.1, read on the forward strand.
TGTTTTCACAAGCACAAAACTCACTGCACCATAATCTTTGTGATACATGCCCTTTTCTGCAGATTCAAAAGACTTAGTCAGTCTCCTTTATCTTTTCCTTTTATTGGAAAGTCAACTTTTTGTCCATCAGGGCTTGTACCAGAACCACTCATTGAAGGAAATTACTCCAATTCTCCACCAAATACCGCTTTGAAATATGATCTGTTCATAAATGCGATATTGTCGAGTTTGATCTCTTTCGGGCATTCTGCTTCGCAGGCACCAATATTGCTACACATACCGAATCCTTCTTTGTCCATCTGTGCCACCATGGCTTCTGTACGTCTTTCGGCTTCTACTTCGCCTTGTGGCAATAATCCCAAATGCGTGATCTTGGCTGATGTGAACAACATAGCGGATCCATTAGGGCAAGCAGCACACACGCACCACGACTACATGCTGGATTCAAAAGACTTGCTGTCCTCTTTTCTCCTCGTAGGGGAATTGCTCCGGGGGGGGGGCGGCCCCCCCAGAGAGAGAAAAAACCCCCCCGCGGGGGGGGGCGCGGGGGCCGGCCCGCCCCCCCCCCCCCCCCAACCCCCCAAAAAGCCGCCCCCACAGCGGCCCCCCAGCGGGGTTCCCGGCCCCCTTTTCCCCCGGGGGGGGGGGCCCCCGGGGGCGCGCCCCCCGGGGGGGCCCGCGGGGGGGGGGGGGGCCGCCCCCCCCTCACCATTCTTGAAGTGTCTCATGTGCAATTGGCAAGTAGTGGTACCGGCATTTGGGCCATGAGGTTGACCATTGATGACCAGACTACACGTACCACAGATACCTTCACGACAATCATGCTCAAAGGCGACAGGCTCTTTCTTTTGATTTACAAGGTCTTCATTAAGTACGTCCAGCATTTCCAAGAAAGACATATGTTCATTGGCATTGACCGGATAGGTTTCAAATCCGCCAGCTGATTTATTATTTTTTTGTCTCCAGACTTTTATATTCAGTTTGATATCTTCACTCATAATGGATTGTTTATCAGATTATTATTTATAACTTCTGGTTTTGAGTTCTACATTTTCAAAAACCAATGGCTCTTTGTGCAGGACAGGCTCTGTATGATCCCATTCCCAAGCTGCTACATAAGCAAACTCACTGTCTTTTCTTTGAGCTTCACCATCTTCGGAGACAGATTCTTCGCGGAAGTGGCCACCACATGATTCATTTCTATTGAGTGCGTCCATCATCATCAGTTCGCCAAGTTCCATAAAATCAGCTACACGAAGTGCTTTTTCCAATTCAGGATTATACTCATCATTGTTGCCCGGAACATAAACGTCCTTATAGAATTCGTCTCTTAGTGCACGAATCATCTGTCGGCCTTTGGTTAATCCTTCGGCATTTCTGGCCATACCACAATATTCCCACATGATCTTACCAAGCCTTCTATGGAAGCTTTCGACTGAATGGTTACCTTTAATATTTAAAAGTTTGTCTATCAGATCTTTAGTGGCCTTTTCAGCAGCCATAAATTCTGGAGAATCGTTTTTAACCTTAGGAGTAGAAATTTCATTAGCCAAAAATGTACCTATAGTATAAGGAATGACAAAGTATCCGTCTGCGAGACCTTGCATCAGCGCTGAAGCACCTAATCTATTGGCACCATGGTCCGAAAAGTTACATTCACCTAAAGCAAAAAGTCCTGGAATATTTGTTTCCAAATTATAATCTACCCAAACGCCGCCCATGGTATAGTGTACGGCAGGATAAATTTTCATTGGCTCTTTGTACGGATTTTCACCAGTGATCTTTTCATACATTTCGAAAAGATTACCATATTTTGCTGATACTGCTTCTTCTCCCAATGCCACTATTTGTGCATCAGTCAGATCGGTCAGTCCTTTTTTGTTGGCCTCTATCTTGCCATATCGCACCATAGATGCCGAAAAATCCAAGAATACCGCCAATCCTGTAGGGCTCACACCATGACCTTTATCACACTCTACTTTGGCTGCCCTAGATGCCACGTCGCGTGGTACCAGATTACCGAAAGCAGGATACCTACGCTCGAGGAAGTAATCTCTATCTTCTTCTTTTATCTGAACACCTTTTAATTTTCCTTGTTGGATCGCTTGCGCATCTTCTTTTTTCTTTGGTACCCAGACACGTCCATCATTTCGCAATGATTCTGACATCAGAGTTAATTTAGACTGATATTCACCTGAAACAGGGATACATGTCGGATGTATTTGCGTAAAACAAGGATTTGCCATCAGCGCACCTTTTTTCACTGACTTCCATGCAGCCGTTACATTACACATCATAGCATTGGTCGATAGATAAAATACATTACCATATCCACCTGTTGCAAGAACAACCGCGTGCGCTGCATGACGTTCTAGTTCTCCAGTGAGCAGGTTTCTTGCTATGATACCACGTGCTTTACCATCTACTTTGACAAGGTCAAGCATTTCATGTCGGTTATACATCTGTACAGTACCTAAGGCAATTTGTCTAGACAATGATTGGTAAGCACCGATAAGCAATTGTTGTCCCGTCTGACCTCTAGCATAAAATGTACGGGATACTTGTACACCACCAAAAGACCTGTTTTCGAGCAATCCGCCATATTCACGGGCAAAAGGCACACCTTGAGCCACACATTGATCTATAATTTCTACACTACACTCCGCCAAGCGATGCACATTGGCTTCTCTGGCGCGATAGTCACCACCTTTGATCGTATCATAAAATAATCTGTAAATACTATCTCCATCATTGGCATAATTTTTTGCCGCATTGATACCACCTTGCGCTGCAATACTATGTGCACGACGAGGACTATCATGAAATGTAAAACATTTGACGGCATAGCCAAGTTCGCCCAATGATGAAGCAGCAGCAGCACCCGCAAGACCAGTACCTACAACGATGATTTCCAGTTTTCTTTTATTATTAGGAGCTACAATAGGCATGGTGGATTTGTATTTTGTCCACTTGTCTGCCAATGGGCCTGCCGGAATTTTAGAATTTAAGTTCATTTTTTATTTTTTATATCTGAGTGATAATTAAAAAATCAAATCGGAGAATAAAGTATTTACTTCATCAGAAAATGCCAAATCGGAATGATTGCAAATCCAAGCGGCACCAAAATAGCATAAGCTACACCTATGGTTTTGATGATAGGCGTATATTTTTTATGATTGATACCTAGTGTCTGAAATGCAGACTGGAATCCGTGTTGTAAGTGAAATGCCAATATGATCATACCAATAACATACAATCCTACTAACAATGGCTGTTTGAATGTTTCATTAACACTAAAATACAGATCTTTGATTTCACCTTCTATTCCAGGATAGGTTACCATTGGAAGCTGGTCCAATTTCATTTTCAGCCAGAAGTCACCCATATGGATGAAGATAAAAGCCAAAATGAGTGTACCAAGTAGCGCCATATTTTTGGATGCCCAAGATGTTTTGTTATTGCTAGATACGGCATATTTTTGACCTTTTGCTGTGCGATTGTATAATGCAAGGGATATACCAATAAATGCGTGCAATAGGATGAAAAAATAATTGCCATAACTGATGAATTTTATCAGCGGATTAGTTGTCATCAACTTAGCATAAATATTAAACGACATACCTCCGTCATTTTTTAGTAGCTGGAGATTTCCTATAAGATGTATCAGAAGAAATAAGATCAGGAAAAGTCCGGTAAGGCTCATCAGCAGTTTTTTGCCGATGCTTGAGCCAAAAAAGGTCGTTAACCACTTCATAAAAGGATTGTTTTTGTACAACCACAAAGCTATGAATACTATAAGAATTTAAAAAATATATGAAATATGAATTGCTAATTTAGAATTATTCTATTGACTTTTTATGAGATGAGTCATAAATGTGGCAAAAATTCTATCTTGTGTAGGTTCAAATATAAGGGAATCTTATTTTCTCACACTATCTCATCAAACATATCATCTTCTTCTTGTTGTATTGCTTGTATGCCTTGAAACCTAAATTTCGCCATGTTGGTAAAGGTGATTTTCAGGTCTTCGATGATGTGATGGCTCAATTTCAAAACATCATCTGGCGTATTGATGCCGCTTCCGTCTCTAAATTTATAGGTTTGTTCCAGCAGATTGTACTCGTATTTGGCTGATATGCGATCATCCATTTTAAATACGGATACCTTGATTCCATCTATATCGAATTCGGCTATGATTCTCATTATTTGTTGTGTTTTGCGTATCGCTTAAGGATACTGTCAGTCATCATACAATAGATTTTGTATAGTTCTGGTTCATTTTCGAGTAGCACTAATTGGTTTTCGATGGTTAGTTTGTCATTGCGCCGCGCCGGACCCGTTTGCAAGTTTACTGGTTCAGCATGGTCCAATTTCATGATGCTTTCTTTGATAATAGGTTTTAAAAGATCAAAGTCTAAGCTGTGTTTATCACAATATTCGGCAGCAAGTGTAAACAGATGATTTGAAAAATTATTGGTTAATACCGCCGCTAGATGCAATTGTTTTTTTTGAGTATCATCTAGTAAGGTCACCGTGTCAGAGATCCGATTTGCAATAGTAAGCAAGGTATAGGCTGTTTGATCATCTGAGGCCGAAACGATGAGTGGTAACTGATTGGTGACCAATTTTTTGCCTCTATTGAGTGATTGTACTGGCCAGATACAACCAAATCGTGGAGACAAGGGACTCAAAATTTGTGCTGGTGTAGTTCCAGATGTATGCGCTATTATTTGGCTATCATCAAGTTCAAATGGCCATTGACTAATTATATTTGGTATTTCGTCATCATCGATGCAAAGGATATATAGTGGCTCACTATCATTTAGCTCCTTGATGTCTGAAATAAATTGGGTATTTGGAATATCCGCAAAATAAGATTTGTCATTTGCATTTCGACCATATATCTGGTCAATATGAAATCCTGCCAGAAACAATCGGTGGGCCAAATGCCACGCTACATTGCCCGAACCTATGATAGTAAGTGACATGATCATTTGCGCAAGCTTGTGTATCTCTGCCAGCCAGCCATAAAAAGTCCCAACATCATCATTATACTGCCGCCCCAAAAGAGATTGATTCCAGGGAAAACAGTCGCTTGTAGGATGAGATAATCTGTTCTGGGTACATCGGTTGCCATGCTTAGACTGAGATTTTTTAACATTCGTTTGTCTCTGGCTATTCTAAAAGTAAACGTCTCACTAGCCGGATCAATATTGCTAAATCTTATATGAAATCCTGATTTGGGTGCGAATGACTTGATGCTCATAGGCTGCTTATCTCTGATGATATAGATCGGGGCCACATTTTCCTTTTGGTTTTTGTGGATGATTTCCATATTTGCGGCAAGCGCTATGTCCTTATCTTCTCTGGAATAATTGGAATTTTGTGGATTCTTATCAAAGCCTGTCAGGAGAATATCATACCCATCTATTTGGACCTTAGCTCCTGGTTTTATTGTAAAATCTTTATATTCAAGACCTTCATCAGGCGTTATGAAATCTTCAGCAACGGATTCGGAAAGTTTCATTCTGATGCCTGCTTCTTCGATGGCTATTGGGTAATTGTACAGTAATGCGCCTTCCATACCCAACGAAGTTTCTACACGATAGACGGTATCTGATTCGGCATCCGTGACACTCAAATGAGCAGATAGGCCAGCATCATGACTATGTTTTATATATTCTGGATGTGTAGGTTGGTAAGTCACTGAATCGCACCGAATGATAAAATTACCTGCATGTATGGTATCGTTTAGCGGAAGAAGATACGTTTGGAATTTTAATGAATCTTCTATTTTTTGGGCTTCTTCTACATTGCTCAATGCTGGAGGAAGACTAACTACACAAGAAAAATGTCTTTTGTCAAATAATGTTTTGTATCTGGATTGAAGGCAGCTACCTTGCTAAAATCATTGGAATACACGGCATTGGGATGTAAGGTCATATCCTCGACGATTTGATTTTGTGCATCAAGCTTTTTAAAGTTTATATCATACCTCCTTTCTCTACCAATAAGTGTATCAGATTTATAAGTGATGAGATAACCTTCTGAAAATAATGGCTTATTTTTGATGAGCTGTACATATTTCTTTACGTCTTCTTCAGAAAACATATTTTTGAATACAAATGGATTGGTGGATATCGCTTTTTGATTTAATCCACTGGCCAACATACCTAACATCATAATCCCAAATCCCAAATGGGCTGTAGCTGACCATACCAATTTGAGATTGCCTTTCGCAGTATTTATTACATAATCAATTTGGGTAACGATGCCAAAAAAACCGGCAAAACTCATCACTATATATTGCCAGCTATAAAATTGTAACCAGAATGAGGTCAAATAAGTCAAAACTGCCGCCATACATAGGGCAATCATAATTCGCACAGCAAATTTTTTCTTTTGAAAGTTCCAATTGGTGCCACTATACCGCAGAAAGATTGAAATTCCCGAAAGGGCTGCTACAAAAACTGCGATCCACAATTGATATTTGTTGTAGTGACCTATGACATCTTTGATGACACGTCCTTCATAAGCAGGATTATAATAAGTCATTATCTTGTTAAAAACAGGGAGAGAAGTGGATGATGTGATCAAAACACTACTGAATAATAGCACCAGAGATCCAATAAACATCCAAAATTCGCGGGAAGCGAGTGCTTCTTCTGTTTTAGGTTGGTCAATGCTGTTGTATCTATACGCAAATAGACCTGCACCCAACAAAAGGAATGTCAAAACCAGAATAATCAATTGCCATTCTAGGCCCATTTCAGTAAATGCATGGGCAGATGTATCTCCTAAGATCCCACTCCTGGTGAGAAAAGTTGAGTATAATATGAGTACGAATGATATGAGATAAAAGAAATATACCGATCTTTTGGCATACCCAGTATTGCGCGAAATCAAATGTACATGAATGCCGGCTACCAAGGTGATCCAAGGAACTAAAGACGCATTTTCTACTGGATCCCAAGCCCAATATCCACCAAAAGACAATGCTACATAAGCCCAAAGACTGCCCATTAGGATACCTGTGCCCAAGATGGCTCCAGAAAATAGTGACCAAGGCAATGCTTTATGTAACCATTCTTTATGTTCATTTTTCCAAAGTCCCGCAAAAGCGTAGGCAAATGGAACGATGGTAGATGCAAATCCAAGAAATAGGGTAGGCGGATGTATGGTCATCCAATAATTTTGCAATAACGGATTCATACCTCGACCCTTGATTAAGGTGAGATAATCCGCATTGGCAAATATAGGTGCATCATTGATCTGACGTAATAGTGTAGTAGGATTGGAACCAATACGAAAAGCATCGTCTCCCCAAGGTATGTGTATGCCTAGAATCATGCTCATCAGGATAACATCAGCAAGTGCAATAACAAAAACGGTGGCTGACTCAAATTTCCCAGCTGATCTGATCAAGAATATTCCTAGTACCACATGCCAAAACATCCACAGCATAAAACTTCCTTCTTGTCCTTCCCAAAATGCTGAGAGTATATATTTCAGCGGCAAATCTGGGGATACATGATCGAAAACGTAGGAATATTCATAATATTGATTGTACATTGCATAAAAGATAAGGCTCATAAAAGCTATCAATGAAAAGCCGTGTACATAAAAAGCATTTCTGCCCAATAGTGCCCATCCAGTATCATTCGATTTTTTTTGGACATCTATGAAATATGAAATGGACGAAAGTAGGGCTGTGACAAACGAAAGAACGATAAAAAAATGACCGGCTTGGCCTATCCAAAGATGCTCGCCTACGTAAATTGTATCATTCATTTTTAGTATATTTATATCTGTTCAGGAATATTATTGTTGATTTTCCTGACTTTTGATGGCAATCTCTTCATCTTTATATTTCGATGGACATTTCATAAGGATTTCGCTTGCATTGAAGACATCATTTTCGAGTTTGCCAGTTACGACTATTTGTTCTGACATTTCAAAATCTTGTGGCTTGGGTTGATGTAAGATTACCATTTTTTCTACACCATCCGTATCCTTCATGAAAAAAGAAAATTCGTTAGGATTGTTTTGAGGATCATACTGCATAGGTTTATCTTTTGCCAATTGTCCCACTATTTTTACCTTGTCTCCATGACTTGCTTGTCCAAAATTGGCATATGTGCTTACATCTTTGGACGCATTAAAGAATACCGCTATTCCAGCTGCAATGAGTATAAAAGCAATGATGATATTTCTATTCATGATTAATATGCGCTGATTGAAATGCAAAAATACTTGTTTATCTATTTAAAACAGAATAATACCTGATTGTTTTGGTCAAATCCACAATTGTAGTCTCTGATGTGTATAATTTTCTATTTTCAGGAGAGATAAAAGGATAATCTGAAAACAAAAAAGCCACCACATTTTATGAAATGGGTGGCTTTTGTATATTTAAGTAAAATAATTACTCAACAATCAATTTCTGAACGGTTGATTTACCATTAACCAAAATTTGAACAAAATAAATTCCTGAGCTAAAATTATCGGCAACAATCGGAAGAATTTGTAATCCCGAAAGTTTTCCGTAATTTTTGCTTGCAACTATTTGTCCCATATTATTTGATATGTTCACATTTACATCAGATGATGTATTCAAATTAATATTTAAATATGATGTATTAGATGTTGGATTTGGAGATAAACTTACATGATCTAATTCTGCAATATCATCAACTTTTACTGCAAAAGACTCAGTTTTAGCTGCATTTACAATCTGACCAGTTGTGTTATTAACAAGGAAAAGTACGGAATGTAGATTTTCTATTTTTGTGTGCAGTATAGTCAACTGAGAATAAAAATACATCACCTTCTTTTACTTTAGAAAATTATTTTCCTGCAAAACCAAATGTTAGTGCACGTCCAACTTTTCATTATACACCATTTGTGATGCAGGGACTGGATTTGGTAAATTTTCATATCATCCCATCTGCAGTCATACCACCACCATAAGAATTTACTTGGTTATATCCAAATAATCCTTTACACTATCTTCAACAATAACAGCCACTACAGAAAAATCAGCATCATCAATATTTGTGAAGAATTCAATATCTCCTGAAATTGTTATTTTCCTACTTACTTTTGATTGTTGAACATTTAACTCAATAGGTGCAACTTCTCTACTTGCAATTTCTGTAAAATATTCTGGCATTTCTTCAGGATCGATAATATTTTGTCTATTGACTACCACTGATGGAAACCCAGAAAATCCAGGTAAATTTGTCAGTCCAGTATTATAAGAAGTTAAAGTCATCGGGTCTTGATTATGCACAGCTATTCCAATAAAATCATCAGGGTAATCTTCTTTCATTACTATCTAGCCATAAACAACAGCCACTTTGGACTTCAAGTACACCAAGTACCAGTAGCTTCTTCAGCCAACATTTTTTTACTAATTTTTTTCGAAACACCATAAATATCTACTGATTTTGAGTCATTAACTGCATTTAAATCAGTACCACCATTTACGGACTTTATCTTAAATGTGATTGTATTTTTGTTGTATTTTCGTAAATTTATATACATTTTCATAAGTTTCAGCATAAGCTAAATTAATACCATCTATGTTTATATTTTCACTAAGTGTTCCATCAGAAACTTCTAAAACTGCGGATGTAATTGGATTTAAACCAACATTTCTAAATTGGAAAGCTACAGCTTTCGCTATTCTACACCATAGCTATCTGAAATTACTTACTTGTCCATCTACATCAATTAAGTTATAACTTTAATATTATCCACTAACATAAGAAACAAATCATTTGAATAATCATGGAAGGCAATTATAATGCTATTTCCAACATACTTATCCAAGGTTTTCCAATCGATGGTTAGTGATTATTTTCTGGTCCGAATCAATCAATACATCAGTAAAATCTTCATGTTTTCTTCTCAGTCACCTTCGCTCTGTATAAATTTGAAATGATCAGCATCAAATGCAGCCCCAGTAATCAAGTTAATATTGTTTTATCAGTTATTCCAGTGATTATTGGTGAAAACTCCAATCGTCTGCCCCACTGGTTCCAGCGAAGGTAATTACAACTGTTTTACCATTGCTAGCTCCCCAAGAGTCGGCATAAACAGCTACTTCCTTGGTGCTTTTTGTCGTTATCAATGGTTATCATATCTCCTTTACCATTCGTGAAGTCTTGCTCATATAAGACTTGACCATAGGAAGAAAATGAAAAAACAACTAGTGTAAGTAAAAGTAAAAATTGTTTCATGCAATATTTTGTTTAAACTGTGAAAAATTAAAAGAATGCCCAAATATATGCAATTCCATAAAAATCTAAAATATTTCATGCGAAAATGTCGTCAGAATGACTTTATTTTCAAAGAATTGAGGCAATTTTTCGAAAATTTTGTACAATTTTATCGCAACATCATGAAATTGTTAACATTTACATAATCACTACCATTACATGTGTATTTGATTTTGTAAAGGTACATCCCACCATTTTGTGGCTGTTGGTTCAGAGATCCATCCCATTTGTCAGTAATGCGTTTTGTCTCCCAAACTTTAGCGCCCCAGCGATTGTAAATTTCAAAATAGTCCAATTTTTCTACTATAAACGTATTGCTGATCCCGTATTCATCATTGAGGCCATCATTATTGGGTGTAAATGCTTTGGGCAATAATAGTGCATTACAATCCAGTTTGTCTTTTTCGGCAACAAATATCCTTACTGTATCGGTACTGGTACAAGTGGTGTTTGTAAAAGTAACGGTATATGTCGTACTTGACTCAGGAAATGCCTTTGGCTCTGCCACCATTTCATCTGTCAGTGAAGCAGCTGGTGTCCAGTTTATCGAAGTGGCGCAACTTGTACCTGTATTAATCTGTAAGGTATCACCTTTGAAGATAGTGGTATTCTCTGTCACTATACGGTCAGGATATTTGAAATTTTCTAAAATTTCCAGATCCGATAAGGCTCGTTTGTGCAAGGTGATTTCATCAATATTTCCCTTGAAGCGAACCGTTGCATTTGTGCCTATACATGGACTATTACCAAAATTTAAAGTTCCTGTTCTTGTGAAAACAATATTCTCCTTAGAGAGAAGCTTCTTAACTAATTGATTGTCAAAGTAAATTAGATATTCTAATCCAAATTTTACTAAAGTAAACCGGTGCCAGCAATTCGTTTTATCCAGTTTTTTTCTTACTGAAAAATAATTGCTTATGGTACTCCCCATTTCAAATATCAACTCATTGGTATTGCTGAAATATCTAAAAGACATCAAAGAATCCAATCTATCACATCCAGATCGTAAACTGAAAATATCAACTTCACCACTTGATGGCGCTAATTGATAATAAAAATCAAATGTGAAATTTGAATCAGTCAGGATCGAAGCTAATGGGCTTATTGTCAAAAAGTCATCATTCCCATCAAGATACATACTATTTGCATCTAGTCCGCATTCGCATCTTGGGTTGCCTCCAGGTGTAATTCCTGGAAACATCAATCCACTATCTTCGTAGGTGCAGTCATCAAAGTCAAAATTGAATCCGACCTGCGAGATACCAATATTATAAAAGCATAGTGTTGCTATAATTACTATAATAAACCTGTTCAATCTTTGATGTTTTTAGTTTTACTTAAACATGTCTTCGAAGCCCGGAGGCAGCATTTCTGACATCATTTTTTGTGATTCTTCTGCTTCTTTTTTTGTCGCTTCTACTACAAATCGATTTACACCTTCTAAGAGTAAATCTTCAAGCATTCTTTGTCTTGAGCGGCCCATGCTTCGGGACTAATTGTGATATTTGTCACTTGCCTAGCTGCATTTCCGGTTATAGTCACACCTTCTACTTCAATCTCTATAGTAAACTGAGCCATCTTTTTTTGCATTTCTGCTTGCTTTTGCTCGAGATTACCCATAATGTCTCCAAACATATTGTGTATTTATTTTGACGGCCCAAAGTTAATAATTGTACCGGATTTATCGACGTATATTGCGCTAAATCGCAAAAGATATAACTGCAAAACAAGCTTTTGTATTTTAATAATCGGTGTTTTTTAATTATTTTATTCATCATTATGGAAGGAATGACTAAATTTGGGCCATCAAAAAATAAATAAATCACAATAGTAATGGCAGAGATCATAAGAATGCCCAGATTGAGCGACACGATGGAGGAAGGTAATATTGTGTCATGGCTGAAAAAAGTAGGAGATCAGGTCAAATCTGGCGATATATTGGCAGAAGTAGAAACAGACAAGGCTACCATGGAGCTCGAAAGCTATTTTGATGGCTATCTCTTATATATAGGTATCGAATCAGGCACTGTGCCAGTTGATGGTATCATTGCTGTTATTGGCAAAAAGGATGAGGAATTCAAACATCTTCTTGTTGATACCAAACCCAATATCGAAGTTAAGAAGGAAGAATCTGTCAAAGCAGCAGAAACTGTTGTAAAAGAACAAGTTGCAGCTCCTGCCGCTACAGTTGTAAGCATGCCTTCTGAAACCCAAACTTCAGTCGATACTGGTAGATTGAAGGCTTCGCCTTTGGCAAAATCCATGGCACAAGAGGCAGGCATTACATTGGGCCAAGTACAAGGGTCCGGTGATCAGGGTAGAATCATTCGCAAAGATGTTGAGAATTTTCTAGTAAATAAACCAACAGTTAATGTCGCAACGGCATCACCTGTGGTAGCTCCAGTTATCCAAAGTGATTTTACTTATGGCGATGTGCCTGTGTCCCAAATGCGCAAAACCATAGCTAGAAGGCTAGGCGAAAGCAAATTTACAGCACCACATTTCTATCTTACCTTGGAAATCAACATGGATAATGCCGTATCTGCTCGTACAGCAATCAATGAAAAGTCACCAGTAAAAATATCTTTTAATGATTTTGTAATCAAAGCTTGTGCCGCAGCACTCAGACGACATCCTGCTGTCAACAGCTCCTGGTTTGGTGATAAAATCACCTATCATCGTGATATCAATATTGGTGTGGCTGTAGCCGTAGAAGATGGTCTTTTGGTTCCAGTTGTAAATCATGCGGATATGAAATCTATGTCGATGATCAATCAGGAAGTGAAGGAATTGGCTGGTAAAGCTAAAACCAAAAAACTCGCACCTCAAGAAATGCAAGGTAATACTTTTACCATTTCAAATCTTGGGATGTTTGATATAGAAGAGTTTACAGCAATCATTAATCCACCCGACGCTTGTATCCTAGCTGTTGGGTCTATCATCAAAAAACCGATAGTAAAAAATGATCAGATCGTCGTCGGCAATATGATGAAAGTAACATTGTCATGTGATCACAGAGTCGTAGATGGCGCCACAGGTGCACAGTTTTTGCAAACTTTGAAAACCATGCTGGAAAATCCTGTAATGATGATCGTTTGATAATTCCAGCAGCAGTTTTCACCTGTGAAGTTGCTGTTTGAGTTAAGTTTGGTATAAATAGCGTGCCCAGTGATTTCAAATTTTGGTTTCTAGCGAAGATTTAATGATTTTAGTCATATTTTTATAAGATATTTATCACTGTTCACAATAAAATCGAGGGCTATTTTTGTTGCTTCAAAACAATAGGTAAATGTTCAAACTCTTGCCGCAGGAAAAGGTAGTAACTAAAAACTGTACACATTGTGGTGACGAATGCCCTACAGATCATCCTGTGTTTGACGACAAGGATTTTTGTTGTAATGGTTGTCAAGTAGTATATAGTGTGCTTAGAGACAATGGATTGGGTGATTATTATAAATTTGAATCCAATCCAGGTATCAGCCAAAAATCTATAAGTTCAAAGAATTATAGTTTTCTGGATGATGAAGATGTTGTCAATAATCTGGTTGAATTTCGAGAAAAAAGTATTGCAAAAATCAGTTTTACATTACCGCAAATTCATTGCGCATCTTGCATTTGGTTATTAGAAAATCTAAATAAACTCAATCCCGGGATTTTAAGCTCTAGAGTTAATTTCCTAGCTAAATCTGCCACAGTAAGTTATAATCCTGAAAAAATCAAACTTCGTGAGGTTGTCGAACAATTAGCCATCATTGGTTATCCACCAGAACTAAACCTACAGAAATTATCTACAGCCAAATCTGGAGTTCACGATAGAAGTTTGTATTATAAGTTGGGCCTAGCTGGATTTTCTTTTGGCAATATTATGTTGTTGAGTTTTCCAGAATATCTAGGTTTCGAACAGGCTTCAGTGAAATTTTATCTTGGGTATATCAATATTATATTGGCTATTCCGGTACTTTTATATAGCGGATTTGACTACTTAAGATCTGCTTGGTGGACCGTAAAAATGAAGCAAATCAACATCGATATTCCAATAGCGATCGGCATGTTGACATTGTTTTTTAGAAGTGTTTTCGAAATATTGACACAAACGGGCGAAGGTTATCTCGATAGCTTAGCGGGTTTTATTTTTTTCCTACTCATAGGTAAGTGGTTTCAGCATTATACCTTTTACTCTATAGCCTTTGACAGAAACTACAAGTCTTACTTTCCTATTTCTGCCATGATAAAAACAGATGATGGATGGCAGTCAAAAAGTCTAGATAAACTCGATGTCGGTGATGTGCTTCTAGTACGCAATGAAGAGATCATTCCAGGAGATGCGATATTATTGAAGGGCGATGCAACGATTGACTATTCATTCGTAACTGGAGAATCAGATTTACTTAAAAAAACATCGGGTGAAAAAATATTTGCTGGCGGGAAAAACATTGGTTCAAATATTCACATTCAGCTCTTAAAAAAAGTAGATCAATCTTACCTTACCAAGCTGTGGGATGAAGATTCTTTTAGCATTGACAAAGAATCCAAAACACAAACACTGATCGGTAGGATAGGGAAGTATTTTACGATTACGATTATGAGTATTGCTGTCCTGACCTTGATTTATTGGTTAGTATTTGATAAGACTTTGGCATTTAATGCATTTACAGCGGTTTTAATTGTTGCTTGCCCTTGTGCATTGGCGTTGGCACTACCATTTAGTTATGGTAATATATTGCGTATCCTAGGTAAAAAATCATTTTATTTGAAGAATGTACAGGTCATTGATCGCATCCAGCAAGTAGATGAAATCATCTTTGACAAAACAGGTACGATCACCGACCACAAAAACATGGTGGCTATTTCTAATAATAAACACCTATCTGATCGAGAAAATTTCTTGATAAAGAGCGCTGTTTTTCAATCAAATCATCCACTTAGTAAAGCTATATTTTCTGCAATGGGCGATAGTGAGTTTAGTCAAGAAGCTGACCACTTTAAAGAGATTACTGGTCAAGGTATTGAAGCTACATTTGGCAATGATCAGATACGAATTGGTTCACCAGCCTTCATTTCAGGCTCAAATATTTCAGAAGACAAAGGTGTTTTGGTTGAAATTAATGGTGTTTTGGTTACCCAATTTAATATCGAACACAAATTGCGTGCTGGAGTAGAAAGCTTAGTTGAGACTTTAGGTAAAAAATATAGTGTCTGCATTCTATCTGGTGATAATGATAGGGAAGAAGAACGGATGAAAACATTTTTTCCAGCACATGCAAAGATGGTTTTTCATCAATCGCCAGTCGAAAAACTCAATTATATCCGATCCAGACAGGCAGAAGGCCACAAGATATTGATGATCGGAGATGGGCTCAATGATGCAGGTGCATTGATGCAAAGTGATGTAGGAATTGTCATTTCTGAAGATTCGAATAATTTTACACCTGCATGCGATGCCATTCTTGGTGCACCGGTATTTGGTTCATTGTTGCAATATCTTACGTATTTGCAAAAGGCTAGATATATCATTATTGGTGCATTTGTATTGGCGTTTCTGTATAATGTAGTTGGATTGTATTTTTGCGGTTCGTGGCGAACTTTCTCCTGTAGTAGCAGCTATTTTGATGCCGATTAGCTCAATAAATGTGATGATTTATGGCTTGCTTTCCAGTACTTTTTTATTTCGAAAATACAATTGAAGAATAAAAATTTAGGTAAGGTGTACTCAGACTTCTACTACTTTATTTGACTCGCATTTGAATACACGTGCAGGAAATTTCTGTATCAATCGATAGTCATGTGTCGCGATAATAATAGATGTCCCAAATTCTTTCGCCAATCGATTGAGCAAGTATAGGATTTCATCGCTTGTATCAGGATCGAGATTTCCGGTTGGCTCATCGGCTATAATAATTGGTGGATTATTCAATAATGCTCTGGCAATGACTACGCGCTGCTGCTCTCCACCAGATAGACCGGATATAGGTCTCTTTTCAGATCCAAGGAGACCAACCATTTCTAGTACCTGAAGCACTCTTGCGGTCATCTTTGCCCTGTCTTTCCAACCAGTTGCTTCTAGTATATATAATAAGTTGCGACCTACAGTCCAGTCGTCAAAGAGTATAAAATCTTGAAAAACCATTCCGAGCTTGCGCCGTAGCATTGGGATCTCGCTATCTTCAAGCGTCAATAGATCAAATCCTGCTACCATTCCTTTCCCATTTTTGAGTGGCAGACTACCGTAGATAGTTTTTAGCAAACTAGTCTTACCACTTCCAGATTTTCCTATAAAATAACAGGTTTCACCTGGTGCAAGCCTGAAATTCACTTGTGCCAATATCAGCTTATCTTCTTGCCAAATATCCGCATTTTCTAAGGATATAACTGTTTGTTTCTCCAATGACCATGGTATTTTAATGCAAATATACAAAATTTCCTTATCCAAAATCAACAATCAACAATCAAACATCAAACATCAATGATCAAAAATCATACCTTCGCACTATGCACCTTCAGCATTTTTTCTTTGACTTCATAATCAGGCATGATGTCGCTAACAATCTTCCAAAACTTATCTGAGTGATTCATTTCTACCAAATGTGCCAATTCATGTATGACCACATAGTCGATTACGTCATCCGGCGCAAAAAACAACCGAACAGAAAAATTCAGGTTTTTACCTGTCGAGCAGCTTCCCCAATTTGATTTATTGTATTTAAGGCGTACACTATTGATGGGCTTATGAAAGTAGGTATCATTATAGAATTTGACTTTACGAATGATCTCTGGTAGGAAATATTTCTGTGCAAACTTTATCAAAAGGCTTTTTATAAGTTTTTGCTCATCATATTGAACTTGATTGGGCAATTCTATTTTAAGAACACCTTCATTTTGCAGCTTGATATACCCACTTTCCCTATTAGTTTTGGAGATTTCCAGTAGAAATCTTTGTTTACCCATTTCAAAGATTTCTCCATCTTGATAATTTTTAAGATTTAGATATTTGTCCAGGACATGTGGTTTAGAAGCCTTCAGTTGACGCAACCAGTTTTTGGCCCATTCTACATGTTTGTCCACACTACTCCCAAAGAAAGGAATTTTTGGCACCCTAAGTATCACATGCGTTCCGCCCAAAGCAACTCTGGCACCATTTCTCCTTTCTTCTATGATGCGTAGTGGAATCTTAGTACCATCTATATCTATATAATAGGTCAAGGATTAATATTTGATTATAGAATTAAGATGTGTAATTTATTTGAAAATTACCCTTTCGATACTTCAAATGCCTTCATTACATCTACCAATACCTGTATTCCTTCGAGAGACATCGCATTATATATAGAAGCTCTGAATCCTCCTACAGACCTATGTCCTTCCAGTCCAATACAACCTGCCTCTTTGCATTTGGTCAGAAACTCTTTTTCTAATTCACTATTGTGTAACAAGAAGCATACATTCATTCTAGAGCGATCTTCTAGATTCGTCGGGCTATAAAACAAACTATTTCTATCTATCTCATTATATAATAAGGTAGCTTTTTCCTCATTGGCTCTCTGCATACCTGCAACACCACCATTTTTTTTGATCCACCTTAACGTCAACATAGAAACATACACTGGAAATACTGGTGGTGTATTATACATAGAACCAGCTTCAATGTGGTTTTCATATTTTAACATTGCAGGTATTTTCCTACTTACTTTTCCCAATGCAGATTTGCCTACGATAACCAGTGTTGTTCCAGCAGGTCCCATATTTTTTTGTGCACCTGCATATATTAGATCAAATCTATTGATATCTATCTCACGACTGAAAATATCCGAAGACATATCACAGACCAGGGGTACATTCGTTTCAGGAAATGATTGGTATTGTGTCCCGAATATGGTATTGTTGCTCGTAAGATGAAGATAACGATAGCTTGCGTCTATATCATAACCTTTTGGAATATAAGAGTAATTTTTGTCCTTTGATGACGCTATTACATCCACCTGGCCATATAATCCTCCATCTTTGATTGCTTTGGATGCCCAAGTACCAGTATCGGTATAGGCTGCTTTCGTCGATTCATCCAATAAATTCATGGGTGCCATATAAAACTGAGACGAAGCACCACCTGACAAAAACAATACTTCATGCTCATCTCCTATATGTAGCAACTCCTTTACCAATGCTACTGCTTCATCCATTACCGCAATAAATTCTTTAGAACGGTGCGATATTTCCAGCAACGAAAATCCCATACCATTAAACTCCAATACAGCTTGAGCAGCTTCTTCTATGACTTCACGCGGCAGGATAGCAGGCCCTGCATAAAAATTATACTTCATTTTAGTTATTATTATGATGACACAAAGGTCATAAATTCCTACAACTATTATGGTAAAAATCCGTAAACAATTGTTTTATCAGTACAAAAATCTTAATACCACTTCCTTTTTTTAATTTTTTTTTGGGCATCACCCTGCGGGTCGCTACGTTTCGTGGCTCGCTATTCGCTCGGCCCTGCGGTCTGGTACCTGATAGGTACCACCACTGCACATCGCTGATGCATGGCGATGGAGTAAAAAAGTATTTGCCAATCAATAATTTGCTGTACAATATTTTATATATGTAAAATAAAATATGTGATATTTTTTGAAAAAAACATCTAAAAAAATTTGGTCTAATTGATTTATCGAAGCTACCTTTGCGGCCCCTTGGGAAGCTAAGGGAAGATATCAGAGGAGTAGTTGAGGGGAGAAGGGATGAGAGATAAATAATAAGGGTATGTAGGATGGTGCTGAATAGAAATAAAAAAAATAAATGTAAAAACATTTGTTGGAAAAGAAAAGAGGTATTATCTTTGCGGCCCGAATAGGAAATAGAGTAAAAAGAACACCGGAAGCGGTGAGAAGATAAAAAAAGAAGTTCATTGACACGATTGGAGAGTACTTAAAAAATAATTAGAAGTAAGGAAGAGAGGGGATAGGAAGGAATTAAGTCTAAATAAATATTAAATAAAAATTAGCGATTTCTTTATAAAGAGGAAGAGCCGATAAAGATCATACTATGGAGAGTTTGATCCTGGCTCAGGATGAACGCTAGCGGGAGGCCTAATACATGCAAGTCGAGCGGTAGAGTGACTTCGGTTGCTTGAGAGCGGCGCACGGGTGAGTAACGCGTACATGACCTACCTTTAAGACTGGGATAGCCCTGGGAAACTGGGATTAATACCGGATGTGATAATACGTATAGAGATGTATTATTAAAGTTGAGGCGCTTAGAGATGGATGTGCGTCTGATTAGCTAGTTGGTAGGGTAACGGCCTACCAAGGCTACGATCAGTAGGGGGCGTGAGAGCGTGGCCCCCCACACGGGTACTGAGACACGGACCCGACTCCTACGGGAGGCAGCAGTAAGGAATATTGGTCAATGGACGGAAGTCTGAACCAGCCATCCCGCGTGCAGGATGACTGCCCTATGGGTTGTAAACTGCTTTTAGCAGAGACGAAACGCCTTCATTTATGAGGGTCTGACGGTATCTGCAGAATAAGCACCGGCTAACTCCGTGCCAGCAGCCGCGGTAATACGGAGGGTGCAAGCGTTATCCGGAATCACTGGGTTTAAAGGGTGCGTAGGCGGATATTTAAGTCAGTGGTGAAATCTTGTCGCTTAACGATAAAATTGCCATTGATACTGAATGTCTTGAATTGGGTTGAGGTTAGCGGAATGTGACATGTAGCGGTGAAATGCATAGATATGTCATGGAACACCAATTGCGAAGGCAGCTAGCTGGGCCTTGATTGACGCTGAGGCACGAAAGCGTGGGTAGCGAACAGGATTAGATACCCTGGTAGTCCACGCCCTAAACGATGCTAACTCGATGTTTGGACGTAAGTTTGAGCATCCAAGGGAAACCGATAAGTTAGCCACCTGGGGAGTACGACCGCAAGGTTGAAACTCAAAGGAATTGACGGGGTCCGCACAAGCGGTGGAGCATGTGGTTTAATTCGATGATACGCGGAACCTTACCTAGGCTAGAATGTGAGTGACAGATGGTGAAAGCCGTTCTTCCTTCGGGACACGAAACAAGGTGCTGCATGGTTGTCGTCAGCTCGTGCCGTGAGGTGTTGGGTTAAGTCCCGCAACGAGCGCAACCCCTATTGTTAGTTACCAGCACGTAAAGGTGGGGACTCTAGCAAGACTGCCGGCGTAAGCCGCGAGGAAGGTGGGGATGACGTCAAATCATCATGGCCTTTATGCCTAGGGCGACACACGTGCTACAATGGCCAGAACAGAGGGCAGCGATACCGCGAGGTGGAGCCAATCCCCTAAATCTGGTCCCAGTTCGGATTGGAGTCTGCAACCCGACTCCATGAAGGTGGAATCGCTAGTAATCGCGCATCAGCCATGGCGCGGTGAATACGTTCCCGGACCTTGTACACACCGCCCGTCAAGCCATGGGAGTTGGGGGTACCTAAAGATGGTGACTTTACGGGGAGCTATCTAAGGTAAAACCAATAACTGGGGCTAAGTCGTAACAAGGTAGCCGTACCGGAAGGTGTGGCTGGAATACCTCCTTTTAAGAGAGACTTAAAGAGAAGAAACCTGTCTTAGAGATACAGAAGATAAAGAATAGAGTACACTTTCCGCGTGTTGATGTTAAGAGAAAGAGAAAGAGAGGGGCTCAGCTTAGAGCTGTAAGAGGCGAAGATGAGACTTCTTATATTAGAGATATGAGAGTCTCGTAGCTCAGCTGGTTAGAGCACTACACTGATAATGTAGGGTCGGCGGTTCCAAGTCCGCCCGAGACTACAAGAAGGAGGGGGGATTAGCTCAGCTGGCTAGAGCGGTAGATGTGCATTCTAGGGGGCAAGGGTTCGACTCCCTTATCCTCCACCAAAAAGAATAATTTAGAGAGGAGATAGGATAAAGAGAGGGCGTAGATTAAATAAAAGAAATAAGACTGAAATATACTGATAAGAAATAATCATGAAAGAATGGTTAAAGAGATCAGTAAGAAGTAAGAGAAAGTTCATTGACAAGGCGGGAGAAAATAAAAGAGTAGAAACACGAAGAGAAGAGTATGTAATCGAGAGGGAGTTGTGTAAAGTATGGAGTAATTTATATGATACATGACGAGAAAGAAAAATAAGAATAGGAAGCAAATAAGAGCGTATGGTGGATGCCTTGGCTCTCAGAGACGACGAAGGACGTGGTAAGCTGCGAAAAGCTACGGGGGAGTTGCAAACGAGCGTTGATCCGTAGATGTCCGAATGGGGCAACCCTGCAGGTTGAAGACCTGTAATCCCGCGAGGGAAGAAAACCCGGAGAACTGAAACATCTAAGTAACCGGAGGAAAAGAGAACAATAGTTATACCGTAAGTAGTGGCGAGCGAAAGCGGTGGAGCCCAAAATCCATGTATAAGAGAGTGGAACATTCTGGGAATGTCGGCCGTAGAGGGTGATAGCCCCGTATACGAAAGGGTATATTAGGGAAACATGAGTAAGGCGGAACCGGAGAAATTCTGTCTGAATATGCCAGCACCATCTGGTAAGGCTAAATACTACTGAGAGACCGATAGTGGACAAGTACTGTAAAGGAAAGGTGAAAAGAACCCTAAGAAAGGGAGTGAAAAGAACCTGAAACCATACGCTTACAAGCGGTCGTAGTCCTGATTTATCGGGATGGCGACGTGCCTTTTGCATAATGAGCCTACGAGTTACTCCTCATTAGCGAGTTTAAGTACATAAGCTACGGCGGCGGAGCGAAAGCGAGTCTGAATAGGGCGACAAGCTAGTGGGGGTAGACGCGAAACCTAGTGATCTACCCATGAGCAGGTTGAAGGTGGGATAGTCTCCCACTGGAGGACCGAACTGGTAAACGTTGAAAAGTTTTCGGATGACTTGTGGGTAGGGGTGAAAGGCCAATCAAACTGGGAGATAGCTCGTACTACCCGAAATGCATTTAGGTGCAGCGTCGGCGAGAGTGTGATGGAGGTAGAGCTACCGATAGGGCTAGGGGGCGTCACTGCCTACCAACCCCTGACGAACTCGAATGCCATTACACTGCACCGGCAGTGAGGCTATGGGTGCTAAGGTCCATAGCCGAGAGGAAAGAACCCAGACCAACAGCTAAGGTCCCCAAATACTATCTAAGTTGAACAAACGATGTGAGAATGCACAGACAGCTAGGATGTTGGCTTGGAAGCAGCCATTCATTTAAAGAGTGCGTAACAGCTCACTAGTCGAGCGTTCTTGCGCGGAAAATGATCGGGCATCAAGATAGTTACCAAGCTATGGTCACGTGTTAAAGCGTAGGTAGGGGAGCATTCTAATATTGAAGAAGGTGTACTTAGGAGGTATGCTGGAGAGATTAGAAAAGAAAATGTAGGCATAAGTAACGATAAGGAAGGTGAGATCCCTTCCCGCCGTAAGACTAAGGTTTCCTTGATCTATGCTAATCAGATCAGGGTTAGTCGGGACCTAAGGTGTAGCCGAGAGGCGAAGCCGATGGCAAACGGGTTAATATTCCCGTACCTGTGTATACCGTGATGTGGTGACGGAGAAACGTAAGGATTGCGAACTGACGGAATAGTTCGTTGAAGTGGTTAGGCGTTGATAGTGTAGGTAAATCCGCACTAGAGCTGAGACACGATAGTACACTGGTGCGCGTGCGCATTGGTGATAATGTCCCCAAGTATGCTTCCAAGAAAACCCACTAAGCTTCAGGTATACAGAGCCCGTACCGTAAACCGACACAGGTAGTCGAGGAGAGTATCCTAAGGCGCTCGAGTGAATCATGGCTAAGGAATTAGGCAAATGGCACTCGTAACTTCGGGAGAAGAGGCGCTCATGTAAAAGTGAGCCGCAGTGAAAGGCCCAGGCGACTGTTTAGCAAAAACACAGGACTCTGCGAAATCGAAAGATGAAGTATAGGGTCTGACACCTGCCCAGTGCTGGAAGGTTAAGGAAGGTGCTTAGCGCAAGCGAAGGTATTGACTGAAGCCCCAGTAAACGGCGGCCGTAACTATAACGGTCCTAAGGTAGCGAAATTCCTTGTCGGGTAAGTTCCGACCTGCACGAATGGTGTAACGATCTAGGCACTGTCTCAGCCATGAGCTCAGTGAAATTGAAGTATCGGTGAAGATGCCGGTTACCCGCAGTGGGACGAAAAGACCCCGTGCACCTTTACTATAGCTTCACATTGAGCATGAGTATAAGATGTGTAGGATAGGTGGGAGACGTTGAAGTTGTCACGCTAGTGGTGATGGAGTCGCCGTTGAAATACCACCCCTTCTTATACTTAGGTTCTAACTTCGCTGAAGGCGGAGGACATTGTGTGGTGGGTAGTTTGACTGGGGTGGTCGCCTCCAAAAGAGTAACGGAGGCTTGCAAAGGTTCCTCAGCATGGTCGGTAATCATGCGTAGAGCGTATTAGTATAAGGGAGCTTGACTGGGAGACCGACGGGTCGATCAGGGACGAAAGTCGGCTAAAGTGATCCGGTGGTTCCGTATGGAAGGGCCATCGCTCAAAGGATAAAAGGTACGCCGGGGATAACAGGCTTATCTCCCCCAAGAGCTCACATCGACGGGGAGGTTTGGCACCTCGATGTCGGCTCGTCACATCCTGGGGCTGGAGAAGGTCCCGAGGGTTGGGCTGTTCGCCCATTAAAGTGGCACGCGAGCTGGGTTCAGAACGTCGCAAGACAGTTCGGTCTCTATCTACTGTGGGCGTAGGAATATTGAGGAGATCTGACACTAGTACGAGAGGACCGTGTTGGACAGACCACTGGTGCACCAGTTATGCCGCCAGGTGTATTGCTGGGTAGCTAAGTCTGGAACGGATAAGCGCTGAAGCATCTAAGCGCGAAGCCAACTCCAAGATGAGTATTCCATTGTCTTCCGGACTAAAAAGGTTGTTGTAGATGACGACGTTGATAGGCTATAGGTGGAAGTGCAGTGATGTATGGAGCCAGAGTAGTACTAATTACCCGGAATGCTTCCTTTTTTTAAAAGAGCAAACCTTAGGATTATTCTAGGAATCGTGAATTGAAAAATTTTCTCCCGACTGTCATGAAATAAAGAGATATTTGGGTATCGGAATAAAATCTGATACTTAAAGACGATATAGGTGGTTATAGCGAGGGTGTTCCTCTTCCCATTCCGAACAGAGAAGTTAAGCCCCTCAGCGCCGATGGTACTGCGAAAGTGGGAGAGTAGGTCGCCGCCTTTTTTTATAAGAGCTTCCTGGTGAAATACCCAGGAAGCTCTTTCCATTTAGGGCAAATCTATTTTTTAATTAGGTACATGCACATGGTTTAAGGATGACGTTGATGAATTAACTAAAGACTCTTGAATAGGCTAAGTAAGACAGGATTATATTTTATGAAGAAAGAATATGAATCAGCTAGTGGAATATATGGGATAAGACTTATTTTGCTTGATTTGGAGTAGTTATATGGAATCGCGTTAAAAAATTTGTGATGACTAGATGTTAATTTGAGCATCTGGCTATTTTATTATTTGAAATTTAAAGAAATAATTTGTATTTCAAGTTTATCTTTGTATTATTAGGAGTATAATAGTATTTTACTTCTTCTATGTTAAATATAAATTATTAATGAAAATAACACAATTCATGGTATTCAACAATATTTAATAGGATTAATATTTTTACTCTTGTGTCTAACCAATGGATCTAATGCTCAAATTAAAAAATTTATTGAAATTAAATTTATAAAACCATTATATATTCACTTGATGAAGGCTACAAAAATTCAACCAGTTGATAGGAAGAATAAAATGACCGAATTTGGGCAAGTTGTCTCTTTTTATGAAAATATTGATCGTCTATCATTAACAAAATGTGGGATCATTTCAAAGTCAGGCCAATTTATACTGCCCAAGATTTTTAGAAACATTGATATCTGGAATATTAACCCTGAACTTGCCTTTGTTCATGGCACAAACTATGCTATTTATAATCTAAAAGATAAAAAATGGATAGATTCTTACGACAATATTCAATTTAATTTGTCTCGTAATCTTGCTTATTTTACAGTAAGTAAGAATAATGAAGATTATGTTTTAAATAAAGACTGTAAAATAGTTTTTCACAAACCTGGGTATGAGATATATGAAATTGTTAATAATGAATTGATTATTCTAAAAAATAAGATGACTTCATTATTTGGAGTATATGATCTAAAAAAAAACAAGTTTGTTATTGAAGACAAATTTTTTTTTGATAAACCATATAAATTTAATGCATTTATAGTTAAGGAAAATCGTTTGTATTATTTATACACATTTAATGGGGAAAAGGTAAATAATATAAAATATATAAAAATATAAACATGAGCATGGCACTGATATTGGTATTTTTCAAGAAGTTGATGGCGATATTAAGATTTTAAATAGTTCAGGAAATGAAATTGAAAAAGGTATTCAAGATTCACTACTTAACACTTCTTTTAAATATTTTCAAGCTAAAACAATTAAAAGTGATGAATATTCTTACGACCAAGAATTTCGTGTAAACCGTAAATCTTATTTCATTGTTATGAATTTAAACGGTAAGTATTCTATTATAGACGAAAATAATGAAAATATTATATCATTTGATTATGATTTTATTGATATGAGAAATGGCAAATTTATATCAAATAAAAATGGCGAATTTGAACTCTTTGAAATAACTGATGGAAAAATTTTAAGTTTAGAGAAAACAAAAAATGCAAGAATTATTACTTCAGACCTAAATTTTTTACTGGCAAAAAATGACTTGTTTGAAACAATAAAAAATGAATCAAAAGTTTTTTTACCTTATCCAATTAAAGCCGTTAAAAGAGTTTTATGGGATAAAAGTTTTAAAGAAACTTATCTTATTCAGGATGCTAAGGGAAAATGGAGCGTATTTTACGAAGATAATAGAAGCAAGGAAGAATATGATGATGTCTCTATTTTTAATGAGTTACAAGATAATAGCATGCTTCCTATAAGATATATAAATATTAGTAAAAATGGACTATGGGGATTAATTGATTTAAAAGGCAATGAAGTTGTAAAACCGATATTTGAAGAAATCATTAGAACTGATTTCGATTATTTAGTAGTAAAAAATAAAAACAAATATGGAATATTTAACGTAAAAACGAAGCAATATATTTTGAGCCAACCTATGATTTTATAATGTTCATATCTCCATACAAATATTATGCAGAAAAAGATGGCGAGCAGTTTTATTTGACTTTTTAGTGTAAGTATATCAAGAAGATTTAGAAGCCGGCAAAGACAAACCCAATGACCCAATAAAAAAAGTGACTTGGTGGGACAGGCTATGGGGCAAAGAAATACCTATCTTCGAGACTGATGAGTGGAAGGCGTATGTAAAATGTAAAAATCAAGTGAAATGAATCAAATTAATCATAGTGCAGACAGACTCAATTCTGCCAACTTTGATGTTGTCTTTCAGTATGGCGGTAATTTCAGGGAAGAAGAACTGTGCTATCAAGATGGTGTCGCCCCACAGATAGGAGTGAATGGACTTTCTCCCAATTTTAATGTCTTCATCCCGATGACATTGGATAAAGAACCTATCCGTAATTTTCTGGATGCTCCATTATGTTGACAGTTATGGGTGGCTGTTTAGCCACTAGAGAATGAACAAGGAAAAATTATTAAAAGAAATCCATAAAATTAAACAAGATGAGAAATTTTTATTTTTTTAGGCTAATAACTTTAATGTCAATTAATTGTATGTCATTAAACAGAAATATAGATAAGATTGATAAGGAAATAATTATTCAGAATTTTATTTCAAAAAATTTTAATAATTACAGTAATATTTATGCGGAAATAGAAAACTTGATTTATATAAGAATCAAAAATTTCAACAAAACAGTAACTGGCCAACTATTTAGACAATATAAGGTAGATAATTTATTAGTATTCAACAATGATACAACAAAACTATATACTACTATTAATTCTAAAGCAGGTATTAATGAAATAGGCTCATCTGACCTTATCCAATCCCTATACGGAGTAAAAAGGGGTCAAATTTAATTGCCATGCGAGATGGTTACAAATACAACAAGTATGAGCCTTTCACTTGGGATGAAGTTAGTTTGTAGCACATGAGCAGATGTTTGGTAGATATTTTCTATTGACAAAGTGGGGCATTAATCATAAATTATAGCCAATTGGATAAGATAC
>JADKGF010000031.1 GCA_016717105.1 Saprospiraceae bacterium
GGGCTTTGGAACTTTTTAAAAAATCAGTATCTCCTGAAGAATTTGAGAAAGCACTAAACACTGCAGATAACCATGTCAATAATTTGGATCTTAACGAGGATGGAGAGACAGATTATATTACAGTTTTGGGTAGAAGAGATAAAGATGTACATATTTTTGTGTTACAAATTCCTGTATCTGAAAGTGAAAAACAAGATATTGCTGTTATAGAAATCGAAAAAACAGGAGATGAAAATGCTATATTGCAGATAGTAGGTGATGAAGATATATACGGTGAGGAAATAATTATTGAGCCTTCAGACGGTAACGATGAGCCTACTGAGGAAGTTAAAAGAGGTCCCGCAAGTTTAAATTACGCAACTTTGGTTGTTAATGTTTGGGCGTGGCCAAGTGTGAGGTTCGTTTATGCACCTGGATATACGCCTTGGGTTTCACCTTGGAGATGGCGCAATTATCCGATTTGGTGGAAGCCTTGGAGACCACTTGGATGGGCTGTTTGGCATCCTTTCAGAGTCAGACATTATCACCCTACAATACGGGTAACACATACACATAGAGTAGTTCATGCACATAGAATCTACAAGCCTGTGAGAGTATCATCTACTACTGTACGTGTTAAACATGAAGGAGCTAGGGCTAATTACAAAGTAAATAAATCCAAAACTAAAGTTACTGGCCCAAGAGGAAATAGCGTTACCAAGAAGTCAACTACAGTAAGAGGCCCAAAAGGAAATGTACGAGGTCAAAAGACTACAGTAAAGAGAAGCAGGAAGAACTGATTCCAATAAAACACTTTATTCTTCATAGAAAGTGTATCTTTGAAAAAGGATACACTTTTTACATTTTATACAGCCTATATGTCAATGTTTGTCCCGTTAACTGTACGAAGTAGAGTCCTGATGGAATGGCTGAGATATCATAACAATTTTCATCTTTTCGCTTCAGAAAGCTGCTAAATTCAATACCATATGTATTAGTAAAATGTGATATTTCAAAAACATTGCTACAGATATAATCTGATGCAGGTACAGGATATATTAGAGATTTTTCATCCGTAATGTTTAAAGTTTTCACTGGGGCCAAACAGACTGTTGAAATTTGACGTTTTGTCTCCAATCGCATCGAATCCAGCTTAGTATAGAGGTTTATACCAGGACAAGAAGTGTAATTTGGGCTACATCCATCTTTATGTCCCGATATATGGTGCATGTGCCCAGGATATGAAACGATATCGCTGTCACCATCCGCAGTTATAGACTCCTTACAAGCTTTGTACGCAAGTAGTTCTTTTAGTTTCGCTAGCATAGATGATGTTGGTGATACAATTTCAAAATTGCCTAACAAACATACACCTAAAGTATTATTATTATATCCGCACATATGTGCACCACGTACATTATCGCCTCCACCACGACCTTCATATAGAACACCATTTGGATCAATCAGCCAATTGTAGCCTATGTCTTGCCAACCATTAGTATGTACATGAGCATCAAAGATAGATGCTACAACTCCTTTCCAATTATTGCTTGTATTGGTACCTGCACTATGATGTACGATCAAGTGAGTTACCGTTGTGTATGCAGCTGGTGGTGTGAAGATGTCAGCATTTAGATTGAAGGTACTTCCCCAATTAGATCTGCCGATATAATCTGGTAATGGACATAAACAATCAGCTCTTTCAGAAGTACTTTCGGGTCTTGAAGGCTTTTCATTTGGTGTTATATTATCTTCTGGCACAAATACCCTTAGAAATCCTTTGGCATCTATTTTATATTCACTTTTGTCGGATGAAGTTGCTTTGAGATGCCAATAATCAGCTTTTGTAGCTGGTAAATATATGATATCACTCACAAAAATAGTTTGATCATCTCCATCCCACTCATGTGATTTTACGAATGTGTATGTTATATCATTAACATCAAGTGTGAAAGTACAATTTTGGACTTGTTTGTCATTTCCTTCGATTCTCAAAGATACAGCAATAAAATCCGAACCGATAAATTCAGATGCTTTAATACCAATATCATGCTTGGACTTGAGCTGATAATTATTCAATTCCAGTGGAATAGTCCAAGATTTATGCTGGGCAAAACAAAGCTGTGATACCGTTAATACCAAAATTACTGCGAGCCATTTAATAGAATACATAATTTTATTATAAATTAATATAACAAAATTAAGGTAAATAATGACAACAAGTTGTATTATTATTAATTATTAGCTGGTCTGAACCACTTTTTCTTAGGTTTTGTAGATCTCGCACTACTTGAACTTGATTGATGGCTCTCAGTTTTTGGCCCTGAATGACTACTAAATGTCTTAGCAGGTCTCTGATGATTGCTCCTATGCATATTGTGTAAAGGTACAGCCACTTCAGCCACCTTTCCGGCTGGAAAAGGATGAGATTCTTCGACTTTGATTTCTATTTTGATCAATTTTTGAATATCTCTTAGATAAGGTCTCTCTTCGATATCGCAAAACGAAACGGCTTGACCTGAAGCACCAGCTCTACCAGTTCTACCTATTCTGTGTACGTAGGTTTCAGGGATATTTGGTATTTCAAAATTGATAACAAATGCCAATTCGTCGATATCAATACCACGTGCAGCGATATCAGTAGCCACAAGTACACGAGTCGTTCTATCTTTAAAATTAGATAAAGCGCGTTGTCTAGCATTTTGCGATTTGTTGCCATGGATTGCTTCAGCACTTATCTCAGATCTAGTCAAATATTTTACTACTTTATCAGCACCATGTTTTGTTCTCGTAAATACTAAAGCTGATTTGATAGTCTTGTCTTTCAATACAAATTTCAAAAGTTCATATTTATTGACCTGATCTACAAAATATATTTTCTGTTGAATAGTCTCAGCTGTAGATGATACAGGCGTAACCTCTACTTTCTGAGGTGATGTCAAGATGCTAGATGCAAGACTCATGATGGTATCAGGCATTGTCGCAGAAAAGAAAAGTGAATGTCTTTTCTCAGGTATAATTTTGATGATTTTTTTTACATCGTGTACAAAACCCATATCAAGCATTCTATCAGCTTCATCAAGTACAAAATGGGAAATGTCACCCAATTTGATAAATCCTTGATTTACAAGGTCTAATAGTCTCCCAGGTGTAGCGACGAGAATGTCCACACCAGCTTTCAGCGCATTCACTTGGCTGTGTTGATTTACACCACCAAATATAACAGTGTGCTTTAATTTTGTGTTTTTGCCATATACTGCAAAACTTTCATCAATCTGAATCGCCAATTCTCTAGTTGGTGTGATGATCAATGCTTTTATTTTCCGTGGTCCTTGGGCATTTTTCAATACTAAATGTTGGATTATTGGTAGTGCAAAGGCTGCTGTTTTGCCAGTTCCGGTCTGCGCACATGCTAATAAGTCTTGGCCTTTTAGTAACAGCGGTATGGATTGTGCTTGAATGGGAGTCGGATTTTCATATCCTTCTGATTTCAAAGCATCAAGAATGGGGTCAATGAGACCTAATTGTTCAAATGTCATATATTATTGTTATTGCTTTGCACTGCGCTTAAGTATTCCTGGTAATTTTACAAAATTGCAATTGAAATCAATCTGTACAGTGCATATAGGATTTTAACCCCTTTTTCCTTTAAAAAATTAAGAAAATTTAAGAGGAGTTTGATTTCTGCGTGCAAAGGTAAACGAAAGTTTGTTGGATAGTTAATAATAGGTAGTTTATTTTCCGAAGTTATGATTTAGTTAACTTTTGAAAGAATTATTTATAAATAGTAGGCAGATGAATATTAACTTTACCCTTAGAATCAATACCATGTTCAAACGACGGTTTTTTTGTATAGATGCACATACTTGCGGCAATCCAGTTAGGTTGGTTGCAAGCGGAGTTCCTTTGCTTGATGGTAATAATATGGCTGAAAAGCGTGCACATTTCGTGAGAGAATTTGATTGGATTAGAAAAAGTCTCATGTTCGAGCCGAGAGGCCATGATATGATGAGTGGCAGCATGTTATTTCCTCCACATGATCCGTCAAACGACGTAGCTGTTTTGTTTATAGAGACCAGTGGATGTCTGCCTATGTGTGGCCACGGTACTATCGGTACCATTACGATTGCTATTGAAGAAGGATTGGTTATACCTAAGATTTCCGGCAAGGTCAGGATGGAAACACCAGCAGGACTAGTAGAAATCAGGTATCAGCAAAACGAAAATGGAAAAGTATCATCTGTAAAACTTACAAATGTTGCTTCATTCCTTTATAAAGAATCGTTACTTGTCCAATGTCCTGACTTAGGGGATTTGATTTTGGATGTAGCTTATGGTGGCAATTTTTATGCAATTATAGACCCACAACAAAATTTTGCTGGTTGTGAAAATTATACAACTTACCAACTTATCTCATGGAGTAGACATATCAGAAAACAACTTAATGAAAATTACGCATTCACGCACCCAGAACATTCACATATAAATGGATGCTCACATGTATTGTGGGCTGGCAAGTGCATCGATCCTGATTCCACTGCTCGCAATGCAGTCTTTTATGGTGAAAAGGCAATAGACAGATCACCTTGCGGCACCGGCACTTCGGCCAGAATGGCCCAATGGCACGCTCAAGGTAAGCTAAAAACTGGCGATCGAT
Organism: Saprospiraceae bacterium; assembly: GCA_016717105.1. GTDB lineage: Bacteria > Bacteroidota > Bacteroidia > Chitinophagales > Saprospiraceae > OLB9. Next base: position 4,637 of record JADKGF010000031.1, read on the forward strand.
TTATACACGAAAGTTATATCGGTAGTACATTTGTCGGTACTATCGAAGGTGTCACAAAGGTAGGACCGTTTGATGCAATCATACCAGGTATCGAAGGATGGGCAAAAATCTATGGATATAATACGATTTTAGTAGATCCTGATGACGATCCTTATGCTAGCGGATTTCAAGTGATATAATGCTTGATGCCTAACAAGGCTTTAAACCGACTTCCTCACAAATTTTGTCAAGATAACGATATGCTGATCGTTGACTTTTCCTTCTATTTGTTCAGGATTGTCATGCACTAAGGAAATTTTTCGTACCGCAGTACCTCTTTTTGCCGTGAAATTTGCACCTTTTACATCTAGATCTTTGATCAAAATTACGGTATCGCCAGCTTGCAATATCTGACCATTACTATCTTTATGAACAGTAGCATCTGACAAAGCATCAGCCCATTCTTGTGTCTCTTCATCAAGATACATCATACCCAATAAATCCTGAGCCCATGGTTGGTCACTGAGATTATTCAGCATTCTGTATGATAAAACCTGAACAGCAGGAATAGTGCTCCACATGCTTTCATTGAGGCATCTCCAGTGAGATACATCTGCATTTTCGGGCATTTGCACCTGATCAAGACAGGTATCACACAGCGCTACTAAGTCTTCAGTGTTTAGGCCGGTTTTAGGTAGAACAACATAAGGTGTCAAGGATGACTTTGCGCCGCATATCTCGCATGAAGATCCGCATCTTAATGTCAGTTCGGTAGATAATAAACTCATTTTATTTTCAGATTATTTCCACAAAGGTAGGATTATATTTTATAAATCGTAGGTTCAGAACCAAAGTGCGCTTTCATCACCAGGTTCACCGTTGTAGTTTATGGTGATTTCTTCTCCAGCAGCGATATTCTTCACAGCTACAAAATCAATAGTTTTGTGTTCGAAATCTAAAATAAAATTGGCATTAGCGTTTATTTCATGATTGTACAAACTTCCATTACCAAGTGCAATCGCACATGCATTCATCTCTTCTCCCCATAAAAAATAATAGTCATGCAAGACAGTTTTATGGATAATGGGTACTTGAGATATTGGAATTTCGATAACAGGGCATACCTCTATTATATCACCTTCATTAATGGGAACTGATGTGAATACACCTCGACCTTCTTTGCTGCTTTGCGCAATATATAAACCTGGAATCTGATGCATTTCAATTCTTTTTTGTAATATAAACTCCTATTAATATTGTTGCCATACCAGCATAATGGAGCCATGTTATATGCTCACCATCAAAAATTCCCCACGCCAGTGCAATCAACGGCATCAAATAGGTAACGGTACTAGCAAAAACTGCAGTTGTGCGCTGAACAAGGTTATAAAATAAGATACTTGCCATCACAGTACCCATTAAAGACAATAAAGTGACAGCGCCTACCGAATACCAAGCAGCTGGATTTGTATTGACAACTTGAACAAAATCTGTAAAGACAACATACACTAAAGCTGGTGGTCCTATCATAAAAAAGGACATACTACTTATAATTACAGGCTTTGCCTTGCTAAAAAATGCCTGTACCATATTGACGCTAATGGCGTAACATACCGTAGCAATTATGATGTAAATTCCAAAAAGTGGATTGTCTCCTAATGATTTTTTACTACCTAAAAGTATTAACGATGCAGCACCCAAAAAACCTAAAATTACACCAACAAGTTTTCTATTATTAAAACTTAACCTGAATATAAAAATTCCTATGATCAATGTCCAGATTGGAGTGAGGCTATTGAGCAATCCAGCTACAGAACTACTTACTTGTGTTTGGGCAAAAGAGAAAAGAAAGGCTGGAATACCACTTCCTGTCAAACCAACAGCAATAAATTTGGGCCAATCCGACCAATTTATTTCGTTTCTGTAATAAAAAACAACTGGTGCAAATGCTATCGAAGATATGCCGAGTCTAAGGCATGCCAATTGTACTGGATCAAGAAATATCAACGCTTTTTTTATGAGAATAAATGAGCATCCCCAGACTAAGCTCAAAAATATCATAATCGCCCACGATGTGTTGTCAATTGGATTCTTGTCCATACTTTATGAAATCGGGTGCAAAGTAACAAAGATGTTTTTTAATAATTTCATCTTATTCAAGATATCTTCTTTTTATCAACTGATTGCTTATTCAGGATTATTTTTTTAAGAATGGTAGAACTTTCTTATCTTTACGCATCCTTAACCAAAAAAGAAAAATCAAGATGCAAAACACACCGATAACACATATTCATATTGAATTAGGTGCAAAAATGGCAGATTTCGCCGGATATAACATGCCTATTCAATATACATCAATCACAGAAGAACATCATTGTGTAAGAAATGGTGTGGGAATTTTTGATGTCTCACATATGGGTGAATTTATTGTAAAGGGAAAACAAGCACTAGATTTGGTTCAAAAAGTGACCAGTAATGATGCGTCAAAACTAGAAATAGGTGAGGCACAATATTCGTGCTTGCCAAATCTTTCTGGTGGCATTGTCGATGACTTATTGGTGTACAGATTGGCGGAAGATATGTGTAGTGAAGGCGAACAAGCATTTATGCTGGTAGTCAATGCTTCCAATATAGATAAAGATTGGAATTGGATTACTAGCAATAATACTTTTGAAGCAAAGATGTCAAATATTTCGGACAGGACAGGTTTATTGGCAATACAAGGGCCGAAAGCAGTTGCTACTTTGCAGAAGCTTACAGATATCGATTTATCAGCCATCAAATATTATACTTTTACAAAGGGCAAAATCGCTGGTTTTGATAATGTAATCATCTCTGCAACTGGATATACAGGAAGCGGTGGATTTGAATTGTATTGTGCCAATGAACAAACTGAAGCACTTTGGCATGCAATAATGAAAGCTGGAGAAGAATTTGAAATAAAACCATGTGGACTTGGAGCTAGAGATACACTGAGACTTGAAATGGGATTTTGTCTTTATGGCAATGACATTGATGATCATACATCGCCACTAGAGGCAGGCTTAGGCTGGATTACAAAGCTCAAAAAACCAGCTATATTTAATGGTCAGGATTGGATGAATGCCCAAAAAACTGCTGGTTTAAATAAAAAGCTTGTAGGTTTTACAATGGCAGAAAGACGTGTTCCAAGACATGGTTATCTTATATTTGACGAAAATGAAAATGAAATCGGAGTCGTCACTTCAGGTACTCAATCCCCATCTTTGGATTTGCCTATCGGAATGGGTTATGTGCCAGTTTCAAAATCAGATTAAAATGCGACCATTATGATTCAGGTGGGCAAAAAACTGATGGAGGCGAAAGTGTGTAAACTGCCATTTTTGAACATTTAAAAATTATTTTATTAAAAAAAGAAATAAAAATTTGCAGAAACTCAGAAGAGTCATATCTTTGCGTCGCTTTTGAAGAAAGGCATCTTATAATAAGATCAATTTTCACTTGTAAATTTCTTTTTGTTCTTATAATTGAGAATATTGAATGAAATTTAGTCAGTGTAATAGTTGGTTTTCAGAAATTGAAGATTAGCACATCACGCTGAAGAAGTGACATGGTTGGTTTTCAAAATTGAAATGGGAGATTAGCTCAGTTGGTTCAGAGCACCTCGTTTACACCGAGGGGGTCGGGGGTTCGAGCCCCTCATCTCCCACCATCTTAAAGAAAGCAGTTATAAAGTGATTTGTAACTGCTTTTTTATTATAGAAATATCAAACTGCTTTCAATTCAGAAATTCTGAATTAACTTTGAATTTTTAAATAAACAATAATATAAACGAATGTCAAAACCAGGAATAAAAGTTTTCGCTCCTGCTTCTGTTGCAAATGTGGCCGTTGGCTTTGATGTTTTGGGTTTTGCGTTGGAAGCACCTGGTGATGAGATCATTGTAAGAGAAGGTAAACAACCTGGTCTTATGATCTCTGAAATTCAAGGTGCAGGAGGCAAGCTTCCTTATGATATTATGAAAAATACGGCAGGATATGCAGCACATAGATTGTTGCAATTTGTAGGAGAGACTGACCGACCATTGGAAATGGAGATACATAAAAAAATGCCATTTGGAAGTGGTTTGGGATCATCGGCTGCAAGTGCAGCTGCAGGTGTTTTTGCTGTAAATGAATTTTTGAAGACTGGTTTGACCAAATATGAAATCCTTCGTTTTGCAGTAGAAGGCGAGCAGATCGCTGATGGTGCATTTCATGCTGACAATGTCGCCCCTGCACTATTAGGTGGTATGATCATGATCAGAGATAACGAAACACTTGACATTAAAAAGCTGCATATTCCTTCAGGATTGTTTGTTTCGGTAATTTATCCACATATAGAAATTCTTACAAAAGAATCTAGAGGTATATTAAAACAAGAAGTTAGTTTCAAAGATGTCATTCGTCAGCAAGGAAATTTAGGTGCTTTTGTGGCTGCAATGTACACATCAGATTTTGGGATGATAGGCAGGTCATTACAAGATCTTTTGGTTGAGCCGCAAAGAGCACATTTGATCCCTCATTTTTATGCGATGAAGGAGCAAGCAATGAATGCTGGAGCACTTGGATTTAGCATCAGTGGAGCAGGGCCTTCAATGTTTGCATTTAGTGATAATAGCGGTATTGCAGAGAAGATAAACGAGCAGGCAAATTTATTATATCAAAAAAACAAGGTGCCGGTTACTACATATCTTTCTAAAATAAATCACGAAGGCGCAATAAGATTTTAAAGTTAAATTCATGGAGCTATATTCCACAAATAACAAACACCTAAAAGTAAGCCTTGAACAAGCAGTCATGCGTTCATTGGCGCCTGACAAGGGATTATATATGCCTGATTCGATACCCGAATTAAATCCGAGTTTTATACAACATTTGGATCGATTTAGTTTTCAGGAGATAGCATTTGAAGTGTGTAAATCATTGATGAAAGGTGCTATACCACTAGCAAACATTCGCGAAATTATCGATGATTCTATAAATTTTCCTGCGCCAGTAGTCATGTTAGATGATAATATCGGTTCGCTGGAATTGTGGCATGGACCTAGCATGGCATTCAAGGATTTCGGTGCTTGTTTTATGGCTGCACTTATGGCATATTTTATCAGAAATGAAGATAAAAAACATACCATTTTGGTAGCTACTTCTGGTGATACAGGTGGCGCAGTTGCGTCCGGATTTTACGACAAACCAGGTATTGAAGTCATCATCTTGTATCCATCTGGCAAGGTTAGTGACTTACAAGAAAAGCAACTCACCACGCTTGGCAAAAACATTACGGCACTTGAAATTAATGGTACATTTGATGACTGCCAGGCCTTGGTAAAAGAAGCATTTAATGATCATGATCTGAATAATCGGTTTCATTTGAGCTCAGCCAATAGTATCAACATTGCAAGGCTTATTCCCCAAAGTTTTTATTACTTTGAAGCGTATAAACAAGTAATGCATTTACATAAGCATTTGGTATTCAGTGTTCCAAGTGGAAATTTCGGAAACCTTACTGCTGGATTATTGGCCAAAAGAATGGGTTTACCAGTTAGTAGGTTTATTGCAGCTACTAATTCCAATCACATCTTTCCTGACTTTTTGAATACAGGCGTCTATGACCCCAAACCAGCTATTGCAACGATAAGTAATGCTATGGATGTGGGAGATCCGAGCAATTTCGTCCGAATCCAAGATATGTATGATCGTGATTTATCAGCAATACAAAAAGATGTTTCTGGGTTTTGGTTGAATGATGAGGAGACTAGGGCGGCTATGATCGACGCATTCTCTAAATACAATTATGTTTGTGACCCACATGGGGCGATTGCATACAAGGCCTTGCGATCTTTAAGTGATGATGAATTAGGCATTTTTCTAGAAACAGCGCATCCTTGCAAATTTCAGGATGTAGTTGAAGATACTTTAAACCATAAGATGGAACTGTCTTCAGATCTTTTGACTCTAATGACCAAAACAAAAAATGCTGTTTCTATGGAAGCTGACTTTTCATCCTTTAAGTCATATTTATTAAGTAGACAATAACCAAATAGCTGATTTTTTTTTGATATCAATAGCAGTTATGGTTTATTACAAATTTTCGTTTGTATATTTAATGAAGATCACATCTACAAGTAATTAATATCATTTTAAGGTACTTTAACACCGCATACATTTGCACTATAAAGTATTAAAAATGAAACGTTTAGTTATATTAGGTGCTGGTACAGGCGGCACGATCATGGCTAACCACCTTAAAAAAGAACTTGATGACAAAAAATGGGGAATTACTATAGTAGATGGTAGGAAACAACATTATTATCAGCCTGGATTTCTGTTTATTCCTTTTGACCAGTACAAGCCTGAAGATGTAGTAAAACCAATTCAACAATTTATTCCGGAAGGTGTAGATTTTGTAAATATTTCGGTAGATAAAATTAATGCAGCACAGCATCAAGTTGTATTGGCAAATGGCAATACCTTGCTGTATGACATCTTGATCATTGCTACGGGTTCAGAAATTGCGCCTGATGAGACTGAAGGTATGCAAGGTGATGAATGGGGCAAAAGTGTGTTTACTTTTTATGATTTCGAAGGTGCAATAGCATTGCGAGACAAACTAAAGAATTGGCAAGGCGGAAAACTTGTGGTTCACATCACAGAAATGCCTATCAAATGTCCAGTAGCACCACTTGAATTTGCCTTCCTTGCAGACAGTTTTTTTAAGGATAAAGGCATGAGAGATAAGGTAGAGATAACGTATGTCACACCACTCAGCGGTGCATTTACAAAGCCCAAAACCACAGAAACATTAAATTATCTTCTCAAAGAGAAGAACATACACATCAAAACCGATTTTGCTATAGAGTCAGTGGATAATGATAACAAACAGATATTAGATTATGGTGGTAAATCTGTGCCATTCGACTTGCTCGTAACGGTTCCAACCAATAAGGGAAGTCAGGTTATTGAAAATTCAGGGCTCGGAGACGAATTGAATTTTGTGCCAACCGATAAGGCTACATTGCAATCAAAGGTACATCCTGATATTTTTGTTTTGGGTGATGCGACCAACGTGCCTACATCAAAAGCTGGTTCTGTAGTACATTTTGAAGCAGAAATTCTCACTGAAAATATTCTCACATATATCAAGGGACAAAAGCTGGAAGAAGAATTTGATGGACATGCCAATTGTTTTATCGAAACAGGTGGCGGAAAGGCACTTTTGATTGATTTCAATTATGACCACGAGCCGGTAACTGGTACATTCCCAATAGCTGGTATCGGACCATTGAGGTTATTGAAAGAATCCAGATTTAATCATTATGGGAAATTAGCCTTCAAATGGGTGTATTGGAATATGCTCTTAAAAGCTCGACCGATACCATTCGTAAAGGCTAGAATGAGCATAGCCGGAAAGGATTACAATTAAGGACTTTAAATTTCTCTAAAATAAAATATTTTAAAATGGACAAAATAATTTCAGGCAAAAATATCAGCTTGACAGATGAAGGATTTCTAAAAGACTTCGCTCAATGGGACAAAGATATTGCAGATGCGCTTGCCGCTGAAAATCAGATCGTATTAACACCACGTCATTGGGAAGTATTAACTTATATTCAAAATGAATTTAAAAATGATGTGCCTCTCAGTATTCGTAAAATCGGTAAAAGTGGAATCGTTGACATCAAGGAGTTTTACCAGTTATTTCCAGTAGCTCCATTGAAGACGGCTACTAAAATTGCAGGTGTTCCGAAACCAGTCAGTTGTATTTGATTAAAAATTTAAAAAATAAATAGTAATGGAAGATAAAGGTCAAATAAAAAAAATGATGATCATTCAGTCTAAGGCTACCTTAGAAAACGTTTACGCTTGTTTTGTCTTGGCAAATGGTGCGCGAATGGAAGGTATAGAAGCTGAAATATTCTTCACTTTTTTCGGATTGGAAGCTATTCACAATAAGAAATTGGATCATTTGCATGTAGCTACTGTAGGAAATCCGGCTATGCACATGCCTACTTTGTTAGGTGGATTACCTGGTATGGAAGCTTTGGCTACCAGCATGATGAAAAAGGAGATGGAGAAAATCGATATGCCTGACGTACGCGAATTTATAGAAATTCTAAGTGCTTCAGGCGTTAAACTCTGGGCTTGTAAGCTTGCGATGGATATGTTCCATTATAATCGTGAAGATATGATTGAAGAACTTGACGGCATCCTTACCGTAGGAGATTTTTATAAGCAAGGCGCCGGCGAAGGTACACATATGCTTTTTATATAGTTTGTTGTTTTTGGATGATGTCTTGGAATGTGTCCCGTTTGATATAGTGAAAACTCAAATGGGACATTTTTTATTTTTCTCCAGACATAGGAGTGATATCAACTCTTTGAAAACTATCCTTGATCTTCATATATGAGGGTATCACCTCTTGCAATGCATGCAAAACAGTATTGACCAATCTGAGTTTGGTGGTAAATTTGTGGTAGATGATACTCACCTCACGCACTGGTGTAGGTTCGAAAAATGGCACAACTCTTTCTTTTCTTTCAGGTGTCAGATTCCAAGTAGCCAATTCAGGTATGATCGTCATGCCACCGCTGGATTCGGTTATATTGATCAATGACTCGATACTACCGGCATTGTAAGTGATTTTGGTATGTTCGAGATTTCTCAGCTCACAAATTTTCATCATTTGATGGCGCATGCAATGGCCTTCTTCGAGTAACCATAGATTTCTGAAATCGATATCTTCCTGCAACACATATGCCTTATTTATCTTATCATGTGTAAATAAGAAAAATTCCTCATAAAAAATGGGTGTGTATAATAGAGACTTTTCTTCCAATGGTGTCACTAGCAAGGCCGCATCTATTTCAGATGACTTGAGTTTTTGGATGATTGTTTTTGTGGTCTCTTCTTCTATGATAAGTTCTATGTCAGGATAAGATGCAGAAAACTTTTTGATGAAAATAGGAACTAAATATGGTGCCAACGTTGGAATAATACTAAGTCTCAATGTACCACTAAGTTTGTCTTGATGCAAGTCAGATGCTAACTTGTCCAATACGGACAGCTCTTCCATGATTTTTATAGCCTGGGAAGCAATAATATCGCCTTTTTCAGTAAGCGAGATGGGATTACTTTTACGATCTATTAGCATGAGATCCAGTTCTTCTTCCAGTTTTCTGATAGCCATACTCAGTGCTGGTTGTGAGACGTTACATTGATCTGCTGCCACACTATAATTTTTCGTCGCAGCTAATGCTAGAAAGTATTTTAATTGCGCAACTTGGATATTCATAAATAATTTTTATGGAGCCATAAAATTAATAATTATTTCTTATCAATCAAAATATATACTTTTGTTTTATTAATTTAAAATTTGTATTTTAAAAATAATATCGAAATGTTTGAAAAGCTCCTCTTAAAAGAAAGCGGGGCTTTTTTTTATTGATTATACTTTCAAAAACTGAAGTCAGGAAATTATTGTATTTCCAATGAAAACTATAAAAATTCCAAAATCATATTAGGTTAATTATTAGTCAAAAATATCTGGATAAACCGCATAATTTCTATGGGTTTAACCAAAAGCGTCAAACCCATAGAAATTATATTGTGTTAATCAATCCTTTACAAGAAAAGACTGTTGCGTCAAATATCGATGACCGAAGTAAGCTGAATTATATTTTTTTGATACTCTTACAGATATTTATAGCTTCTTCTATTGCATTGGCATCATTATCTAGGAATGTAATGATAACAAAAAAGTTGGAGTCTGAATTAGGGTCAATTAATCCCATCAAGAAAATTTTTGTTCCATCACTGACACCTTCAGCATATCCGCCACTAAAACCATTAAATGAAATTTTGTTCACATCATCTATGCGACCAAGATTTAATGAAGCAGCTACTGACATGGTATAAGCTGTAATATCGGTATCGTCGATCGTTTCGTCAGCAAATGGCAATATGGTCAATTCCATTCCATCTCCCGAAGCAGAAAATTCTTCACCTGTACTTACGGTTTCTTTAAAATCATCAGCCAGTGAAAATGAAAGACCATAATCTTCCCAAGTGTAAATTTGTTGTGCATCCAAATTTAATGAAAAGCAAACTACAAAAACAAAAACAAAAATTTTGTACATATAAAAAACATTTTAGGGTTAATAATGCAACAAATGTAATCTAAAGAATGATACCAAAATTTATTTATTGATATTTGATACAAACATTTTTGGCTTCTGTAAAAAAGTGCAACGCTTCCATGCCGCCTTCACGACCTACACCGCTGTTTTTGACTCCTCCAAATGGCGTTCGTAGATCTCTTAGCAACCAACAATTTACCCAAACAATGCCAGATTCCAATCTTTCAGCTACTCGATGTGCTCTTGTTAGGTTTTCTGTCCAAACTGTAGTAGCTAGTCCATAGATTGTGCTATTCGCATAGGATAAAACTTCTTCTTCTGTGTCAAATGGCATTATAGTAACCACAGGTCCGAAGATTTCTTCCTGATTTGTGCGGCAGTCGTGAGATAAACCTTCTATGATGGTAGGCTCGATAAACCATCCGTCTTTGCATCGGCCTTCAGGATATATTCTTTGGCCTCCGGCAAGTACTTTTCCGCCTTCATCTTGAGCAAGTTGTATATAAGAAAGTACTTTTTGCATATGTGACTCTGAGACTACAGCACCAGTCTTGGTATTTTCATTGGCTGGATCGCCGACTTTTAATGCGGATACTTTGGCTACAAAGTCTGCTTTAAATTTTTCATAAATGGGTCTTTCGACAAAAATTCGAGAGCCACATAGACAAATCTGTCCCTGATTTGAGAATGATGACCTGACTGTCGTAGCTAGCATCTCGGCATAGTTGCAATCAGCAAAGATGATGTTAGGATTTTTGCCACCGAGTTCGAGTGACAATTTTTTGAACATAGGTGCTGCAACACTTGCAATTCTTCTTCCAGTCGCTGTACCACCTGTAAATGAGATAGCTTTGATTTCAGGATGAATGCAAATAGGCTCTCCTACCTGAGGACCAGTACCATGTACAAAATTTAAAACGCCTTGGGGCAACTGAATATCTTCACAAAGCTTTCCCAATAAATACGCTGTAAATGGTGTGACTTCAGATGGCTTAGCCACTACTGTATTTCCTGCAGCTAATGCTGGTGCTATCTTCCACGTAAGTAGATACAAGGGAAGATTCCAAGGTGAGATACATCCTGCGATGCCTATTGGCTGTCTGAGTGTATAATTGATACCTATTCCCTGCATGAAGTGGGATTCGGAGCTAAAGTGTGTAAGCGCATGTGCAAAAAATCTGAAATTGGATACGGCTCTGGGTATATCCACTGATTTTGCCAATGAAACTGGCTTTCCATTATCTCTACTTTCAGCTTCCGCAAATTCATCAAGTCGATCTTCAATACCTTGCGCAATCTTTATGAGCCATTCTGATCTGTCGTCATTGGACATCGCTGACCAAGATGGAAATGCTTTTAGGGCAGCATCTACAGCAAGTTGAACATCATTGGCATCAGAATCAGGTATGAGACTATATACTTGTCCTATGGCTGGCTCATAATTATCAAGATATTTTCCTGAAAGTGGTTCGACAGATTTGCCTCCTATAAAATTTGAAATTTTAAGCAGATGATTCATTTTGAAAAATTAAATAACTTAAAAGGGTTTTGTCTGATGTTCAAAGATACTTAAGTCTTGATTTGAAATCGTTGAAATATATAGATTGTAAAACGACAATTAATATCAAAGATCCTAGTGCTATCAGGCAAATCAAGCATTCATAGCCGAGAAATAAAATCCAAGATTTCTTCTGAAACTTTCAGGCAAAACAGGAAGATCTGATCTCGGGATCAATAGTGTACTCACATTGTGAAAATCTGCAAAAATATGATGTTTAGCAGCTGTCATGGCTAAATATTCATGGCCTGATGATCCGCCAGTACCTATCTTTTTGCCCAACATTCTCATGACCATTTGTGCATGGCGGTACCGCCAAGTAGTGATATGATCATCTATTTCTACCAGTTTGGAAAGTAACTGGAAAGGTACATGCAATATAGGCTCGTCTCGGTACAAGTGTATAAACAAAGCTGCAAGTGTGGCCTTATATGATAGTTGTAATTTGCCTTCTTTGATGAGTTCATTGTGTTTACTTTCATTCATTATGTTTGCAAAATAGGTGTTGGTATCACCCAACATCGACAATCTCATTTGTTTAGATTCTGCAGAAAGAATATCTGTATTCAAAATGGCTTCTTGTTCTCTAGCAAGCATATTAGTAACAGCATTTTGGTACTCCGCGACAAAATTGAATTCACCGAAATCCAAAAAAGGTGTCCTCTCTAGCCAATCTTCTATCAGGTCAAAAAGTGATTTGCTTGATTCCAGATTTTCAAGTTTTTCCTTTTTGTCAGTGGCAAAGACGCAGTGATAAGGCTTGTCATTATATGTCGTCCGTCTATTTTCTTTTAATCCCAACATCACTTCCATTTCTCTGAACTGAAAACTTTGGAATCCGGATGCAGGAAATAGATAATTTCGAAAATCAAGGAAATCTAGCGGTGTCATAGTCTCCATTACACCCAATTGCTGGATCAAAAGTTTCATGATCTCTATTATCCTACCTAATCTCGCAACAGCTATTCCAACATTTTTTTCATTTACAGTTTGTGCACTAAAATCATTAGCAATTGCCTTAATTTCAAAATTGATTTGTTTAAACCAAAGTTCGTACACTTGATGTGTGATGATAAATAACATTTCGTCATGCGCATGTGTGCCAACTTCATCACTTCTTAGCGTTTGGGCTGAAGTGATTTTATCAATCTGAAGGTAGGAGTTGTAATGAATAGATGAGTACTTGGATGATGACATGGTGTGCGAATTTTATTTTGGCAATAATGCCGTTACTTTTATTTCTATCAACAGGTGTGGATGCGGTAATTGGTGGACAGCGACAGTCGTACGTGTAGGTCCAGTATAATCAAAATACTGTCCATAAACTTCATTGTATCCACCGAAATCATTCATATTTACAAGAAATGTGGTCAGATCTACGATGTTTTCTAAGTCAGCGCCTACACTTTGGAGGATAGACCTTATATTTTCTATTACTGCTTTGGTTTGCTTGCGAATATCCAGATTGGTTGTGCCCATTTCGTCCACTTCTACGCCTTCAAATGTATTGTCAGCTCGGCGACTGCTTGTCCCTGAGACAAAAATAAATGGACCTGCTATTTTTAAATGCGGATATTTACCTCTTGGTTTTGCTTTATCGGTAAGTACGATGCCAGCCTTGTCTTCCACGATTTTGGTGGTTTGGTTAGATGCGTAAAGATACAAAGATTGTACAAATAATTGGGCTTTCACATATCGACAAACGTTAATTTTAAATATTTGAACGATAAAAAGACGGATTTCTACCTGACACTTCAAAAACATATGCATCTCTACTCAAAATTTCTTTTACAAAGGGCTTTTTAATATCTTGCACCCTAATAATTCGACATTAGAAATGAATACAAGTTTGATAGGTAAGAATGCATTGGTTTGCGGTAGTTCCAAAGGTCTAGGTAAGGCATCCGCTATTGAATTGGCTGCTTTGGGTGCCAATGTAACGCTGCTCTCCAGAAGTGCTGATATGTTGTTGGATGCTGTAAATGATTTATCCCTCGTCCAAGGGCAGCATCATAGTTTTATTGTTGCAGATATTTCAGACCATGAAAGTCTCAAGGCCAAAATAAAGACACTTACGGCTTCGCGACCTATTCATATCTTGGTCAATAATACCGGTGGTCCAGCAGCAGGTGCCATACTCAATGCATCAGCCGATGAATTTTTATCTGCATTTAACAATCATTTGATTACCAATCATCTGCTTGCAAATCTTGTTGTACCAGGTATGAAAAAATCCGGATATGGACGTATAATCAATATGATATCGACATCAGTAAAGATTCCTCTCAAAGGATTGGGTGTAAGCAATACCATAAGAGGCGCTGTGGCTTCATGGTCCAAGACACTTTCCAATGAACTTGCACCTTTCGGTATCACAGTCAATAATGTCTTGCCTGGCGCTACTGCTACAGATAGACTTGAAGAAATCATCAACAATAAAGCCGATAAATCACAGCGTACCAGAATAGAGATAGAAAGTGAAATGATAGCTGAAATTCCAATGGGACGTTTCGGAAAACCGGAAGAAATCGCGGCTGCTGTTGCTTTTCTTGCATCGCCTTCAGCATCTTATATCACAGGAATCAGTATAGCGGTAGATGGTGGAAGGACAGGAAGCCTCTGATACTTTTTCAAAATAGGCAAAGGCTTACAAACCGGAGAATGCAAGCCTTTGTGAAATTTCATAAGATGAACTTAATCTGTAACTTACAAAATGAATTTTTACTCTTTAAAATTTATTAACATCTTATTTAGAACGATTGTTTAGAAATATTTATTGCCCAAAATGATAATTTTGCACTAAATATTTAATTCATCATACGGGCCCACGCTATTCTGATCAATATCAAAAATCCGACAAACATCAATACAAACTGATAAAAAGGCAAAAAGGTAAATACAAAAATATTTGTCTTTTCAAGGATCCACATCATACTTATCACGACGGTAATGATGAAAAATAGTGAGCCGATTTTATCGAAGCCAGGTACATCATTGAGACTTACATTTCTTTTGACCAACCACAATGTAATGAACATGCACAATATAGGTAGAATCTGTGTAAACATATTCATCTGCATGATAGGCTGTCGTTCGAAAAGGAATAAATAGGCATTAAGCGTAAGTGCAAAAATACCCGGAATACAAGCGCCATAAACCAATACAGTATAAAGATATTTCCAAGGTGACAGATGACCTTCATTTTTTCCAAATATAATGGATAAAAATGCTGTAAATGGCAAAGCAAAAAAATAAAATAGCACAATATTGGGTTGGTTGGAAACAGTTTCAAAAAATTGTCCTAATGTCATTTTAATAATATTTTGTGCTAAAAATAAATAAGTATCGGGTTTTCAGTTAATATGCAATGAGCGTCTCCGATCCAAAAACAGTATGCCAGTAAGCATCACAATTACACCGGCAAGACTTACCAACTCCTTAGTCCAAGCTTGTTTTGCTGATAGATGAATTACATTTGCTGGCATTTTGATAGATTCGATAAATTCTATGTGATTCTGAATGTAAAAGCCACCCAGAGCTATAAAAATTCCAATTATGAAAACAAGGTAACCAATTTGCTTATAATCAAGGGATTTCATTCCGAAGACATCCATTATTTTATACATAAACACCAAAGAGAAGCTAAATGCAATGGCAAAAATAAATGGGATTCCTAATGTAAAAAATAATCCAAGACTAAATGTCAATCCTAATGAAATTACAAACATCCAGCCGATATTTTCTATTTTTGGAAATGAGTTATAAAACTTTATTCTCAAGAAAAAGATCAATAATAAGCTTAAAGGCAAGCTGATCTGCGAAAGGAAACTCTGACTTTGATCTTTCAAAATGATGGCCCAAGCAAAAAAAGAAATTTCTATCAAAGTAAGAAGGGCGATAATCAGAATAATTGAAATGGCAAACAATCGGCTATGTTGTTTTGAATTTTCATTTTGTATGGATGAATTTTTCATCTGCGGAAATATGAGATTCAATATCAAAATACAAATAAGAAAACACAAACCGAGGCCGATATATAAGTAATTTACCCATGGTAAGGTTTCATTTTCAGGAATAAAATAAGTACTAAACGGCAACATTAATCCTAATGAAAGGTATGCCTAATTTTATACTTATCGCTATTCAATACCAATGGTTTCAAAATGATACCTGCCAACAAACCTTGAAAAATTCCAAGCAAAATCAGGCTCCAATTATTGACCAATACCATTTGAAGCGCCATTAATCCAGCATTTGCCAATGAGATAGAGATAAAAGCTAATTTGGAAGAATGGATTGCCTGCAAAAAAAACAAACCTAAGCTACACAGCAATCCAGCCACAGCCAAGCCAACGACTGAATAATCTACCATTTTTGATGTCAATATAGTTGGAATAAAACATCCATACCACACAGCAAAAAGTGCAGAAAGTAAAATTACATTAAACTTTTCCGTTTTATAAAGTGGTGTCACTCTTGATATTCTATCTTTTCATCCTTAAATGTAAATAAGAACAAGACCAATATGACGATAGCAAAAATAGCTGGATACGTCCATATCGTTTGCCAATCATCTCCATTAGTTTCGACTATTTTGCCGGCAACCCAAAACCCGATCAACATACCAACACCATAGGTAGCAAGCGTGATGAGCCCTTGAGCGGCACTCTTTACATTAGCTCCAGCTTTGGCATTTGTATATATCTGACCACTTACAAAGAAAAAATCATAACAAATACCATGCAGCGCAATGCCTAATATCAACATAAACGATAAGCTGCCAGCATCACCAAATGCAAAGAAAACATATCGAATCGCCCAAGCTAACATACCAGCCATGATGGTCATTTTAAAACCATATTTTTTAAAGAAATAGGGTAGCAACAACATAAAGGCTACTTCCGACATTTGCCCGATAGTCATCTTGCCAGTTGGATTATCCATGCCTACATTTACTAAGAAAGGATTGGCATTGGCATAATAAAATGCGAGTGGAATACAAATAAGAATTGACGATATAAAAAATATAAGAAAATTTCTGTCAGACAGCAATTTTAATGCATCAAATCCGAGGATTTCCTGCACACTGACTTTGACATTTTTGTCTATTCGCGGTGGCGTAGCAGGTAGGAAAAAGCTGAAGATACCTAAAATAGCTGAAGCGCCACCAGCCAATAGAAATGTATTTTTCAATTGGCCTGAAGCGATCATTTCCTGAGCATCCCAAGCAAAAATATAGCTGATAGACAGCCCAGCTACGATCCACCCGATTGTACCCCAAACTCTGATATATGAAAACTCTTTGGCTGGATCTTTCATTTGATTGAAGGCTACGGAATTTACTAAAGCAAGTGTCGGCATATAAGCGATCATATAGCCAAGCACATATGGATAAAAAGTACCAAAATCCGTTGTCTGAGACATCAAATACATTAAACCTGCGCCTGCGAGATGTAATACACCAAGGATTTTTTCAGCATTAAAATACCTATCGGCTATCATCCCAATAATAAATGGTGCAATGATAGCGCCCCAACTTTGTGTACTGAAAGCTTGTGCTATCTGGCCGCCTGTGGCTGACATGTTACTACCTAAAAATGTACCCAATGTAACGAACCATGCGCCCCAGATAAAAAACTGGAGAAACATCATGAACGAAAGTTGGGTTTGTATTGATTTATTCATTTTGGAATTGATTAAAAAAGTTGATTGTTAAAAATATTAAAAACAAAGATAGACACAATTTTTAAACACCAAACCTTAAGTTATTTTTTATTGTGAAATATCTTTTATCATTTTTTATATTGCTATATCGCAGAATATTAATTTTTTATTAATTCGAATTCAAAATATAAAATTGTATATTTAAAAAATACTTAGTCGTTTCGTTTGGTGTAACATTGGTTACATAGCGTATAGTATTTTGGTTATATGTTTGTCGTCAAACAATTAAATCAAAATCAATGACCAACGTAAAAACAAAGATAGTCATCATTGGAGGTGGCACTGGCGGTATAATGGTTGCCGCACGATTCATGAAACTTAGATCGCACATGGATATTACCATTGTAGAACCAGCGGAAACACATTGGTATCAACCTGCTTGGACGCTAGTTGGAGCTGGGGCTTACAATATGCAAAAAACTGCAAAGCCGATGTCAGAACTCATACCGAAAGGTGTCCATTGGGTGAAAGATAAAGCAACTGGTTTTAAGCCAGAAGAAAATAAAATTACCACAGCAAATAGTGGTGAAATCAGTTATGACTTTTTGGTTGTTTCACCAGGGCTAGTTATGGATACTTCGCTTATAGAAGGACTTACCGAAGCATTGGGTCACGACGTGGTTTGCTCAAATTATACCAATCCAGAGCATACTTGGGAAGTTTTGCAAAAGTTTAAAGGAGGACATGCAATATTCACACAGCCCACAACTCCAATAAAATGTGGAGGTGCACCACAAAAAATTGCTTATCTCGCAGCCGATTATTTTAGGATGCACAATATTGCAAACAGGACAAAAGTTACATTTGCAACGCCAGGAACGGTAATTTTTGGCGTCAAGCCGATTGCGGATAGTCTCATGAAAGTGGTAGAGAGATACAATATAGATTTTAAACCATTCTATTCTCCAATAAAAATAGATGGACCGAACAGAAAAATCACATTTAAACATATTGGGCCAAAAGAAAATCTATGTGTAGTAAATGATGATGGTAGCACCGATACCTTAGGTGCACCTGATGAAATAACGATGAGCTATGACATGTTGCACTTGGCACCACCGCAGACAGCGCCAAAATTTGTTAAAGAGTCTGGATTGGTTAATGCAGCTGGTTGGTTGGATGTAAATATTAATACGCTTCAACATGTAAAATACTCAAATATTTTTGGACTCGGTGATGTAGCTGCATTGCCTACTGCAAAAACCGGTGCTGCGATCAGAAAACAAGTTCCTGTTTTGATAGCAAATATCCTTCATCTTATTAAAAACAATACACTTGATAAGAAAATTTATGAAGGTTACTCATCTTGTCCTCTAGTAACAGGCTACGGAAAAATGATCTTGGCTGAGTTTAATTATAAAAACGAATTTACACCTGATCCCAAGCTGAAGCAAATGCTTGTGTTCGATAGTACTAAGGAAGATTGGAGATTGTGGATGTTAAAAAAATACGGCCTTCCATATCTATATTGGAATAAGATGATGAAAGGTATAGAGGTATAATGTTTTTGTTGTTTATGTAAGTCCTGATTACACTTGGATGTACATCAGGACTTGCTTTTTGTATAATTATAGTGTCAATTTTCAAAAAGAAAAGCCTGCCAAATTTGCATCTGGCAGGCTTTCTATTTTCTATTTAAGTATATTAGAATTTCACATCAAATGTGTAACTATCAGAATTGTCACCTACTGCAGTTGTTACTTTAATACTTTTTACAGTTAGTAAATAATATTTGCCACCTTTATTAACAATAAAAATATCGTTAACTTCGACTTTAGCAGATACGTCTCTTAAGCCATCAAGGCTCTTAAGGGTAAAGGCTTCACCATTTGTCCAGAGAGCGGCTATTTCTTCTTTGAATTTGATATTGGCAAAGTCAAAATTTTCGGATATACCATTCTTGCCTTTTTTGATATATTTTATTACAGAGCCATTCATTCCAGATATTTGCGGTCTCCATGTACCATCATTTAGAACATTGACAACTCCTTCGTCCCTTATTTCGGCGTCTGCAGAAGAAGGATTGCTTGCAACAGTGCCAGTACTTGCACCTGTATCAAGATCTAATCCACCTTGTCCTGCTGGACCTGATTGGTTTAGAAGAATACCAGCGAGCGAATTGACACTAGTTCCTACGGTCACAGTAATAGTATGAGTTGTAGAGAGGCCATTTACATCAATAAACTTAGTGGTATAAACATAAATACCTACTGTGGCTGGAGCTCTAAAAAATATTTGCTTGTCGTAAGCTCCTTGGTTTGCTGCTTCGATAGGTTGTGGGTTGGCGCTAAAATTCGTCTGTAGATTATCTATGTACAAGGTAGTAAGATCAGTAATCTTAACACCATCTTTTGATACTTCGATGGAAGCAAGGTTGCCTGTACCTTTTGTTACTTTGTATCTTTGAACAAAAAGTCCACTTGTAGCTACTGAAACTTTTGAGCTACTTTCTGTTGGTTCAACAAAAACAGGAGGAGTACCTTGTGTGGTAATGGTCAATGTTTTGGTGGTTGTATTTCCCTTGTCATCTGCTATTATAAACGAATATGCCTTAGCAGATATGTCGGTATGTGCTTTTACAGTTACCTTAATATCGAATGCAGATGTATTTCCACTTGTCAATACGATTGGATTTGCTGATCCAGTTGTGTGAGAAAATGACAATCTAGCAAGATCGCTGATTTTTGTACCTGCCTCGTTTACCGTGATAGATTTCATGGCATTATCGCCTTTTGTACCCACTAGATTTACAGTAAATGTTTCGCCTATAGCAATAGTAGCATCTGAAGTGATAATTCCTGTACCAGCTACTAGATCAACTTTTGGAGCAACAACACTGCCAGTGCCGCCAGTATCATCAGTACCACATGATGCGAGGACTATGCTTGTCATAGCTATCGCAAAAACAAACTTGAAAAAAGAAAATGGTTTCATACATTATTGATTTTGATTAATAAATAATAAAGTTTAGACGTTTGAAACAATATTTGTCACCAAATAGTTCAGAATATTATTTTGTATTTTTTGTTAATGTGTTATTTAATTTGTATAAAAATATAGGTTATTCCTGTACCACTAATTTTTTAATTTATTTTGCCCTTTTATGATAAGCTTCCAACCAGCACTAGTCAATGCCATGTCTATCATTTTGAGGTATTCGGCTTTTTGCTTCTCTGCTTCTGCTATCAATGGCGTATTTTTTGCCTTTTCGGCGATAAGGTTTTTTGCTTTTTTCTGAATGGCGTTATACTCTTCTGGTGTAAATGAACTAAAAGTACCTTCAGAAATGTCATAATAATCAATATCGTGGTCGATACTCAGAATTTCAGCTTGTGGCAATTCATTAAATGTCACAGTCTTACTCAAACTATCAACACTAATGTTTATTTTTCGAAATCATATCCAACAGAAACTTTGGCATTGACTCTCAAGATGATTTTTTTGGAAAATAAATTGAAAAAATCATAATCATAAGACTCTTTATAATTGTACAACTCAGAAAACTGCCCTTCTACACTGATCAGTTTGGTTACAGTCTTTATTTTTTCTAAAACAATGGTTGTGTTTTCTGCTTTTATTGCTTCAAAATAGTGATTTTTCATATAAAACCACATTCCGGCACTTATGGCTATTAAGAGTAAGCCGAAAACTATATATTGTTTAATCAGGGATCGTATCATAAAACTACAACGTTATATACTTGCATCAAGTTTATGGCGAAGTCCAGCATGTGATTTAAGCACAGCTTTAACAGAGCCTACAGTTATTGGTGATTCTATTAGTAATGGGATTCTATTGCGATCATCCGATACCCAAATTGTCATATGGTCGCCTTTTTTGAAAACACTGCCTTCCACTACATCAGGTACGATCCTGAGTGTCTTGAAATCTCCCAGATCTTTGATGTTTTTTACTTCCTTTCCATCATATCCTATATTGATTGGAAAAACTTCTTTATCAAAAAACATTTTAGTACCGATTTTGTCGCCTTTTTTCATCTCACTTAAGTCGATATTGCGCATATAATACAGATTTGACATCATATCTTGCATGCAAGTGTTGAACTTGTGGACACTGGATTTAGCTTCAGATTTAGATTTACCATGATAAGTGAATGCAAGGTTATTTCTTTGGTCGAAGCGGATGCTATCATACAAGGTATAATTACCTTCATGGACTATTCGTACAAAATTTTGTGGCAGCAAGGTTTTTTTATCTATTTTGGAATAAAAATAATCATTTACCTTAAAAATGCTTTCATAGGTTTTATAGGTTTTCCCAATTGCTTTCAATTCGTAGTTTTCTTTGTTTTCGCGAACCGTAAATGTGACTTCACCGGCAGGAATCCAAAGTAAACCCAAATTATAATATAACTTATACACCAGTTTTTCACCACCAGCAAAGCTGACATTTTCTGTATCACACTGATAAGGATTGACCGCTTTGGTGCTGAATGTAAATGATAAAAATACCATCAGTATAAAGACGACAGGTATTAGAAATTTGATTTTAGTTTTCATTTTTGATAAAATATTTTTTTATATCGGTTTTGTATATAATCAATAATCCAATCAATGCTGGAATGATCAAGTTTATAAGCCAAAGCCCAAAGGTCGCTACCAATGCACTCACCTGGTCAAATCCCGCTGATGTCCATACCAAGATGGCCAATTCGCCTCTAGCTATGACACTAAAAAAAGCTGGTATTGGTAAAATTGTTTGCACTAAATATATGCCTGTAATATTCCAGATCAAAACATCTGGTGCAATTGCTGCGCCCAAAAACTTTATTATCAGCACATATTGCAGAACATAAATAACATATCTAAGTGCAGATATCGCTAGTACTTTATGTAATAACCGATTATTATATAAGTTTAGCGATCTCAATTTATTACTCAACTTTTGAGTAAGTTTTGTTTTGATGAGTGAATCTATAAAGTTTGCCACTTTTGGCAGATTATAATACATAACAATCATCAATCCTACTTGTAAACTTACTACAACTAAAAACGTATAACCATGTAAATAAGTAACACCAAACTGCGATTTAAGAAAATAATAACTAAAAATAATACCTGCCAGAATGTTGCATAAGTTCTGTGCGATGCTGCCAAGTAACGTTGCAGAAATGACTTGTGGACGCAATTCTGGTGCAGATGTGATCATTCTACCACCATATTCGCCTATACGGGCAGGAGTTACGATTCCGGCAGCTACTCCAGCGAGTACAGTCTTGATGGCATTTGCAGAAGTAAGTCTGACAAATGGCGACATGAGGATCTGCCATTTTTTACTTTCCAATAGCCAATTCAAAGGCATCAAGATAAAGCAAATCAAAAGATAGAAAATATTTGGTCCTTTCAGGTGTTTATGCCATACCATCTGTACTGCTTGATGTGCATTGTCATCTGATAATTGTCTATATAAAAGCAATAGAACTACTGCAAGAAATATTAGTTTTAGGAAGTTGTAATACCTTGACAATAAATAGGTTATTTAGTTAACATGAAAAATGCATATAAAATCTTAGATTCAAGTTATAAATGCAACTTTAGGGGAACATAAAATGATATTAACAATTTTTTCAAAGGAAACGAGTAAAACTTCCTTCTACTGAATGGTAAAATCAATATATGTCTCTCGTCTAAGGTTGGCAATATAAACCACTAAACACAAGAACAAAGATACACAATAAGTATTATGTTGGGTCAAGGTTAATAGAAATAGCCAAAGCCTGCAAATAATATAATCTATCCAACTGTTTATAACAAGAAAGATGGATATTTGGCAGCTAGGATATCTATTAATTCATCTTTTCTACGACGTGAGATTTCCACCATGTCACCATTTTCTAATTCTATTGTACCACCATCAGCCTTATGATATTTTGCTATTTTATTTACATTGATGAGATGCGAATTGTTTATTCTCAAAAAATTATATGGAGTTAGCAATTCTTCAAATTCTTTTAGCGTCTTACTTACTAGCAATTTTTTGCCACCTTCAAAGAAGATTGTACTATAATTACTAGAGCTTTCTACTCTAATAATATGTTTAACATAAGGAAATATCATACCCTCTGATGTGCGAATAGTAATTTTAATTTGATCATTTTGAGATTGATTTATCTGTTGTAAGAGCACATTCAATTGATTATCAAAATTTGGTTGATTGTTTTCCTTGTTTAATCTATCTGCTACCAAGATTAGGTCGTCTTTAGATATAGGTTTGAGAAGATAATCAAAGGCGCTAAATTTAATCGCTTTGATGGCATATTGATCATAAGCTGTAGTAAACACGATTTTGAAATCTAATTTTTTTACCCGTTCGATTAAGGAGAATCCGTTAATCACTGGCATTTCAATATCTAAAAAAATAACATCAGGGTGCTCCTCATTGTCTAAATAATCTAATGCCAATTGAGGCTTATTAAAACTGTGTACTATTTCTATATATGGACAATAGAGTTTTATTTTTTCGGTGAGCGTCTCTATACAGTGCGTCTCGTCATCGATGATAATGGCTTTGGTCATTTTTGGTTTATATTAAAGGTATAAGGATATTTACTTTTGTTCCTAAACTTTTGTTGTTTGAGTCATACAAATCCAAAGTTGAGAAAGTGATATTCGTTTTGTGTTTCTGATTATGAAGATCTATTCTATTCTGGGTGATATCTATTCCATAACTTTTATGCTCATAATTGCTGTAGGTTTTCTGCTCCTTAGATTTTAAGCGTCCAATTCCATTGTCTTGCAATGTATATTCAAGGCAATCATCATGGTTTATGAGCATAGTTATAGTGATGAGGCCCTTTTTATCTTCAAGATATCTGATACCGTGGAGGATAGCATTCTCCACATGTGGCTGCATAAGCATAGGCGGGATGGTAATATTGTCATCAATAATTTCCATTGGTATATTATAGTGGACATCGAAACTATTGCCAGTTCGTAATCGCTCGAGTTCTATATATAGTTCTAAGGTTTCGATTTCTTTGGTTAATGGGATTTGTTCTGATTTACTATTATCAAGGATATTGCGGATTAGTTTGGAAAACTTTCCTAGGTATTCCGAAGCAATAATTTTTTCGTTTTTGAGAATAAAATTTTCTATGCTATTGAGACTATTGAAGATAAAATGTGGGTTCATTTGACTACGTAGTGCATCAAGTTGTGCACCTTTCAAGTTTTCAATTGTGGTAGCAAGCTCTTTTTTATTTTCAATTTCCGTGAGTTTTGTGGAAATATTATTTGCAATTGCTTGAAGGATCTGGAGATCGTTTTGGGTAAAATGGTTGACCTCAGGGTGCTCACAATCGATAACTCCAATAAGCTGATTATCTTGTAGTATGGGTACACATATTTCACTCAATCGGACCATATCATCGACTCGATACCTTGCATCCAATCGAGTATCAGGGATAAGAACACTTTGCTTTGTCTCTGCCACAAATCCAACTACACCTTGGCCTAAAACTACATCAAAAACTGGCTTATTGATCACGTCAATAGCTCCTTTAAGGCCATAGCCCGCTTTTTGAATTAGCTTCGTATGATCCTCGTTCCACAGATAGAACATGCAATCTTTGTAGTTCAGCTTACTGATTAGGTTTCTGACCACATCCCATAGTACCTCATCAGGTTTATTTATCTCCTTTAAAGAGTTTGAAAAATATTGACTAATTAACGAGAGTTCATATTGATTTTTGTATTGTTCTGCTGCTAGACGTTGGATTTCTGTTTTTTGTATTTGTTTTTCTTTGGCAGTATTAAATCTCCATCTAATCAGTAAGCTTAGCAATGATACTATGCCAAATGCAATGCCGTATTTGAAAGATTTTGTTTGATTCCATTCTCCCACTATGGTAAAGGTGAGCACATCCACATCTGAATAAATTGTATTTACTTTTCCTCGTACTTCTACGGTGAAATCACCTGGCTCTATGGTATTGATCGGGATGATTCCTTCATTGCATTCGATCCATGTGGTATCTGAAGTGCCTTTGTATCGGTAATAATATCTTCGTTCGCCATTGCTAGAATAATCTATAATGCTAAAATGTATATCTACGGGAAAGTTCTTAAACGTAAGGTTAACGTGTTTAATACTATTTTGGTCTAGACTAATTACCGCTGTGCTATCAGAACCTTTTACTTGGGTTATGGCGACTTTAGGTTTATTGGTTTTTAGTAATGCCAATTGTTCAATATCTACTCTAGTGACTACACCTGTGTTTCCCATTATTAGATGATTGTCATTGTCTAACATAAATATGCCGTTATATTCAAAAAGGTTAAGGGGTAAACCTTCGTCGGTTGCATAGCTTTTGATGGTATTGTTTTTTTGATCTAGCATGTACAAAGCACTACTAGATGTAAACCACACATTATTGTCTTTGTCAACCACCACTTTTTGGGTTAGGCCACTATGGATGCCATCAACTTCACTATAGAAGGATTCTTTTTTTGTTTTCAGATTGTATTTGAGCAGCCCGATAGCTCCAGTTATAAACAAATTTTGATCATGGTCAAACTGAAAGTAATACATATCTTTACTGAATTTGCTATTCTTGATGGGTAATGCTATGAATGAATCTGTTGATTTATCGTATTTATAAATACTTGTAGCACTATTGGCCCACATTTCGCCCTGACGATCGGCTATTAGGTTTTTGATACCATCTAAAGGGATTTTTTTGGTATGATCTGTATGCGTATAAGGTTTAGTAAATTTATTTAATGCAATATCAAACACTTTTATTTTTCCTTCGATTGTTCTGACCCAATACTCATTGCCCGATTTATGTACAAAGTCACGATATCTGGAATCTTCATCTAAGTTATAAAGTTTTTTTGGGATGTATCGAAGCGGTGTAATGACACCATGGTCCATAATGGCAATGCCAGACCATCCACTCAATATGTATTTGTCTGGGCCAATTTGCAAGAAATTTTTGACTTCTAGTTCGTAGGTTCTGTTTTTGTAACTATAGGAATCGATTCGCTTAACGATTTGGAAATTTTTGTTAAGTATGCAAATACCTTTATTAAGAAGCCCGATCATTAACCCATTGGATGTAGTAGCACCACTTCTCACTAAATGATCATAAAACAAATCTGCAGGCTTACCTTTGGTATAGGTATAGGTGTTTGTAAAGCAACCTCTTAGAGGATTGTCAACTATTACCCCAACTGCAGATGAATTTAAAGTAAGCCTACCTTCATTATCTACGGCAATCACAGCAGGAGTAATAACTGGTGTAACTTCGTTTTCTAATTCAATAAAACGTTCAACATACTTCTCTGTAACTCGATCTAATATAATCAATCGCCCGTATTGGAGTTCACCCATTACGATCCAATATTTTCCAGACTTATCTTTATATTCTTTCATCTGGTAAATTCTTCGATCTTTGAAGATATTTCTTTTACTATGTGGGCCTACGATACTTAATCCGCCGCCCCACTCCCCGAGCCAAAAAGTGCCATTGTGATCTTTTAATAATTCCAGTGGATCGATTATGGGCTGATCAGTGATGCGAGTCCTTTTAAACGTTTTTGTATCTAAATGAAACAACCCATTCCACCCCAACATATACATGCTACTGTCATAGGTCATATATTGTAGAGAGCCGATAATAGCATTCCCGATTCCTGGTCTATTTCGACCATCATTGGTGGTATCTATAGGGGCAACTACAAATTTGTCTAGCACTGGGTCGAAATATCGTACTTCATCAAAAGTATTAGAACTATTAAAAACTTTACCGTATTTATCTAAAAGCAGCTTGGATTGACTTGCATTTTTTAAAGTATTATTAGTGCCATCTCCGCTCATGAAGTTTCTAAATTTGCCACTATTGACATCGAGTCTGCTTACACCCTGCGAATGAGAAACCCAAATATACCCAGAAGTATCCTCAAGAACATAATTGCAGAAATTAGTGGGTAACGTGTTGGGGTCGTCGGGGTCATGTTTGAAAAGCACAAATTTCTGACCATCATAGCGATAAAGACCAGAAACAGAAGTGATCCAAGTGAATCCTTTACGGTCTTTTACAAAATAATTGCAATGTTGATTTTTCAATGACTTGCTATTCTGAATCCTAGTAAACATAAATTTTGGAAAATCCTGAGACCAACTATGATTGAACATAGCAATAATAAAGCATAATATAATGATAAATGGCTTGATCCTTATGAAATTTGAAGAAATAAATAACAATGCAATCATAAAATTATAACTATTTTCAATAATGTTGTCACAAACTTAGAGAATGATTGATTTCAATTATAATTTGGCGCAATCATACCCAAAAATTAAAATGTAATCACCGCTTGAGCTTTTCACAAACTACAAAATACAAAAAGCTACCTGAAATTGATAAAAACTTGATTTGTTAATTTTGTAACATAAACTATTACCAAAATCTAATCCATCGTTACCAAAATATAAACACGGAAAAAAAACTCAATCATTCGATTCAATTTTACCCATAATTTAAATGAATTCAACATGAAACAATTTATGTCCATTTCTGGCAGCCATTTATAAACGATTTGTAACAGGGGGCAGGGGGTTGGGCGGGACCCCGGGAGGGGGGGTAGTGGGGGAAAAAAAAAAAAAAAAAAAAAAAAAAAAACCACCAGAAAAGAAAGAAAAACCAAAACCCCCCCAAAAAAAGAACCATTACATCCTCAATACCAACCCAATCCCCTTTCCCCCCCCCCCCCCCCGGGTTGGGTTTTTCCCCCCCACCCCCCCCCCTACTTTAAAAAAAAAAAAAAAAAAAAAAAAAAAAAAAACACATAAGTACTATATTGTTATTTTTCATTTGCACATTTGCACATGCCCAAAATATAGGTATCAACAACACAGATCCTATGGCTGCACTAGACCTAAAAGGTGACTTAAGATTGCGTTCTGAAACACTAACATCAGTGGTAACTGGCTTGAATAATGATGTAAACCTAAATACTACAAAATCAAGCATATATATGTTTGATGCATTGCTTGTTGGCATACAAATTTCTGGATTTGATGGTGGTGGTACAGATGGTCGGATTATCACCATTTTTAATAACACAAACGGAGCTGTTCAATTATACAATGATTATTCTACCAGCTTGGCCGCCAATAGAATCTTTACAGGAACGGGCAATACTGCTGTAATTTACCAAAATGGCTCAGTCACGTTGAGATATGATGGCGCCATACAGAGATGGACTATAATAAGTAGTAACTATACAGATGGCTTGAGCCTATCAGGAAGTGGCAGTGGTCCTTGGACGATAACAGGAAACGATATCAACAACAACAATACAGGTAAGGTAGGAATAGGTGTCCCAGTTCCTATGTCTAAACTAGATGTAGCAAATGCCGCCAATAATGAAGTCACTTTGACTAGTAAAGCAACTGGAACAAACAGTATTGCGGTATATGGCATAAATGAAAATGGAGGCGTCGGTGTTTTAGGTGAGGCTTATAGCAATAATTCTGTAGGCGGATCATTTATCACCTTTGGAAATGGTAAAGCAATGAAGGCCGAAACCGTTAATGGTGGGACTGCTGGGCACTTTTCTGCTCCAAATGGCAATGCGATCATCACCGATCAAGGTAATGTGGGTATAGGTGTACCACTACCCGAAGAAAAACTACATGTGGACAATGGCAATATCAGATTAGGGAATTCTATATGGACATCAGCAGCTAATAATAGGTTGTTGAAATTTGGCGATGGTGATTATGCTACAATAGGAGAAGTTGGAGAAGATAATTTACAATTATTCGCAGGTCAAATTACATTAGAAGTTGATCAAATATTTGGCTCGTCTGGAAATGTTTTAATACCATTTGGTAACGTCGGTATAGGAACAACTAATCCGTCACATAAACTTTCAGTAAATGGCATCATCAGAAGTAAAGAAATACTAGTAGAGGCTACTCCTTGGCCAGATTATGTTTTCTCTGATGAATATAATTTACAAAGCATCTCAGATGTTGAAAAATACATTTATGAAAACAATCATCTTCCAAATTTTCCAAAAGCAAAAGACATTGAAACGAGCGGTCAAGCAGTTGGAGAAATACAACGTAAGATGATGGAAAAGATTGAAGAGTTGACCTTGTACATCATAGAATTGAATAAAAGAATTGTTGAACTTGAAAAAGATATAAGATGAAAAAAGTATTTGCCATCATTTTAATAATGTCTTTACCTTTAATTGCAAAAAGCCAATTAACTGTATCACCAGAATTAGAGTTAAAGATAAAGGACAAAAGAAATTTTTCAAGAAATAATGAATCTAGTTAACAAAGCATTACAACGATTTAAATTTTAAAGAAAATAAAAAATTCTATTCAGAATACAAAAAGTGGAATAGATGGGCATGGTGGGCTTCTCGCCATCAAAATGCAAGAGGTGAAGTCGATTTTTCTACCACTATTAATATGGACGAAGCATTAAATAGAACATATGAAAGCTCACAAAATTTTAATTCAAATACAGGTAATTGGACAAGCATAGGACCACGCTCAATGTCATGGCATGGAAGCCCTGGGTCAAAAGGAATTGGGAGAATTGGCGAGAGTTAGCTCCACCCCACAAATCCTAACATTATCCTTGCAGCAAGTCCTGCAGGTGGCTTGTGGCGGACTGATGATGGTGGCGACTATTGGTATTCTATATCAAGTAATCTTCCTAATTGCGGTATTGGCGGTGTAGTTTTTGACAATCAAGATCCGAGCGGAAATACTATTTATATTTTAACAGGCGAACATCATGGAGGGAATTACTTTATTTCAAATTTTGGATTTAGAAGTTATGGAGTGTTAAAAACAACTAATGGAGGAGCAATTTGGAAGCAATTAGGTAACTCAGGGATAGTTATGTCAAATGCCACAAGTAGTTTCAAATTAATTCAATTAACGGGTAGTCCCAATATTTTATTAGCAGTTACAAATATAGGAATATGTAGAAGTAATAATGGTGGCCTAACTTGGACTTACGTTGTGAATTCATCTTTTCTGGAGAGATATTACCCAACATCCTACCCAAAGTAATATTGTTTATGCATGCTATTTAAATGATGTGATAAAATCGAGTAACTCAGGTGAAACATTTTTAGAATCGGTTTCAATACCATCATTTTCAGGAACACAAAATAGCCTATTAGCTACCACTCCGTCAAATCCAGATGAGGTATATTTTGCTGTTTGCGGCTCTACGAATAGAATTTATAAATCAACCAATAAAGGTACTGATTTTTCACTGATCAACAGTACAGACTTAGTGGGAGGCCAATATTGGTATAATTTTGCTCTTGCCGTTAATCCAAATAATAATAATTTCATTGCAGTCGGTGGCCTCAATATCTCAATTTCGACAAACAATGGAACAGATTTCACAACTACGACAAGTGGTAATGTTGGTTTGCCAGCTCCTGCTAGTATGTTCATTCAGGTATTATTCGTATTTACTCACACATCCTATCAATAACCCTGATTTATACAGCAAGTGAGAGGTTATATCAGTTTCC
This sequence comes from Saprospiraceae bacterium, assembly GCA_016717105.1. Classification (GTDB taxonomy): domain Bacteria; phylum Bacteroidota; class Bacteroidia; order Chitinophagales; family Saprospiraceae; genus OLB9. Next base: position 35,593 of record JADKGF010000031.1, read on the forward strand.
CGGCCGACAATGGTGTTACTTGGGTAGGTACATTGAATGGGTTGGCAACGCCGGCTTGTTATCAAATGGATGGATGGGGAAGGTGACCCGAATAGATACATAGGAGGTACTCAAGACAATGGAACACACACGACAACAAATGGCAGCGACATGTACTACAGTGGATCTGGGGATGGGTATTCTGTAAGTTTTGCAACTTCAAATGTTTTTTATCAAGTAGAAAATACAAATATTTTCAAATATACAATTAATACTGCCACCAGGAGTTTTATAGGAAATGGAATTCCAGCTGTAAATAGAAAATTTTTTCCAAATATCCAAGTCCATCCTACAAATTCAAATATATTATATGTCGCATATGATAGTACAACTTGGAAAAGCATAGACGCAGGATCTACTTGGACTTCAATTAGTAGCACTTTTGGAGTGGATGGTAGTAAGGGTCAATTTGTAAGAGGTGGCTTAGCGGTCTCATCAAATGCACCTGATAAAGTACTATTGGCATCGTGGAATACAATAAGGCAATCTAATGATCAAGGCACAAATTGGACTACAATATCTGGTACTACAGGCTGGCCTGCAAATTTAGGCTTTATCACTGATATATCAATGAATCAAGCAAATGCCAATGAAATTTGGGTTACAGCATCATCAACAGATTCAATCGCCGCTCGTG
>JADKGF010000032.1 GCA_016717105.1 Saprospiraceae bacterium
CAGCTTCACAAATGATCTTGGAGCAGATTCTTTGGATACAGTTGAGTTGATTATGGAATTTGAAAAAGAATTTGATGTATCTATTCCAGATGACCAGGCTGAAAAAATTCAGACAGTTGGGGATGCAATTGCATTTTTAGAAGCAAGTAAGGCGTAAGTTTCATTTAGTACCGAATAAGAGTCCACAAAAACTGTCGTTTTTGTGGATTTTTTTGATATCTTATTTTAGTTGTTTTTTTTTGTATAAAGTTTTTGCACAAAGGGCCATATTGAGCGCACAAAGTAAGCTTAAACGTATTTTTATAGCCCAGATTCAAAACTTATTATTCTAAAAATCAAATTTTCCATAAAAAAACCAGATTTTTGCATTCACCTATCAGAACCAAATATGAGACGAGTTGTAGTAACAGGAATCGGAGCACTTACACCCATTGGAAATAACTTCGGACAATACGTCGAAGGGCTAAAAAATGGTATTAGTGGTGCTGGTCCAATCACCAGATTTGATGCATCTTTATTTAAAGTAAGGTTTGCATGTGAATTAAAACAATTTGATATAGAGCAATTTATGCCTAGAAAGGATGCACGTAGATTGGATCCTTTTGCCCAATATGCTATGGTCGTCGCTGATGAAGCCATGCAGATGTCGGGCCTTGATCCTGAGAAAATAGATTTAGATCGAGCAGGTGTCATTTGGGGTACAGGTATTGGCGGATTCGAAACCATAGAACACGACATCAGTGAGGCAGCACTCGCTACGGGTGAGCCGAGATATAGTCCGTTTTTGATTCCCAAATTGATTGGAGACATAGCGCCAGGACACATTTCCATAAAATATGGCTTCAGAGGTATCAATTATGGTACCGTATCTGCTTGTGCATCGTCCACACATTCGATTATCGCATCATTTGATTATATACGTATGGGTCGAGCCGATATCATGATTACAGGTGGATCCGAAGCAGCCATCACTAGAGCTAGTGTTGGAGGATTTTCGGCGATGAAAGCCATGTCCGAGAGAAATGATGCACCTGAAACAGCGAGCAGACCATTTGATAAGGATAGAGACGGATTTGTATTGGGTGAAGGTGGTGGAGCGCTCATACTAGAAGAATTGGAACATGCCAAGAAACGCGGCGCAACTATCTATGGTGAGATCATCGGAGCAGGTATGACTGCAGATGCATATCACATGACAGCGCCACATCCTGAAGGATTAGGTGCACGTAATGTAATGACCTTGGCCATCAAAGATGCAGGAATAAATCCTGAAGATGTGCAGTATGTTAATGTACATGGTACATCAACACCGCTTGGTGATATCGCTGAAACCAAAGCTATACAAGCAGTTTTCGGACAGTCGGCTTATGACTTAAATATCAGTAGTACCAAATCGATGACGGGACATTTGCTTGGTGGTGCTGGTGCGATAGAGGCAATCGCTTGTATTGCTGCGATTAATGATGGGTTCATTCCGCCTACGATCAATCACTACAATGATGATCCTGAATTTGACCCAAAACTCAATTTTACTTTTAATAAAGCACAAGAAAGAAAGATAGATATTGCATTGAGCAATACATTTGGATTTGGAGGCCATAATGCTTCTGTAATTGTCAAAAGATTTTTGTAAATTTAAATTTTTTTCAAGGCATTCAAACATAACATTTTAAATATATTTTTGGTCAGGTGGATATAGTACGTCGATTTTATAATTTGTACTTTTCGGATGATAAAGAACTTACGATGCGGCTCAGACCGATTTTGGGCTTTACACCTGCAAGGTTAAATCTGTTTAAAACGGCTTTTTACCATAAATCTATGACCAATGAGACTCCTGGGAAAGCTACCAACGAACGTCTCGAATACTTGGGTGATGCCATCTTGTCCACGATCGTAGCCGAATATCTTTTCAAAAAATACCCGAATAAAGATGAAGGTTTTCTCACCAAAATGAGATCAAAAATAGTCAAAAGACAAACGCTCAATGAGATTGCGGATAATATGGGCCTTGATGTGATTTTGGCGGAGTACAGCATGGGCAAGATGAGCAATTCTATGCTGGGCAATGCGTTAGAAGCTTTGGTTGGTGCTATTTATATCGAGTTTGGTTACGAAAAGACCAAAACCTACGTGATCAAAAATATTCTGATGAAATACCTGAATATCAACGATCTGGAGACGAGAGATGACAATCATAAATCTCAATTGCTTGAATGGTGCCAAAAAAATGGTAAAGACATCAATTTTGCCACGTTATCTAAGTTTAAGTTGGACAAAAGAGACTGTTTCAAGGTGGCGATTGTCATTGATGGTGTAGAGATATCTACTGCCGAAGATTTTAATAAGAAATCTGCCGAACAGACTGCTGCCAATAGAGCAATTGAAAAATTGATGATTCAAAATACCCTGACCTAAAAACAAAATAAGTATGGATTCACTGACTCAGATTGTGCTTGGTGCTTCAGTTGGTGAAGCGGCCTTGGGCCGTAAAGTTGGTAACCGAGCGATGGTCTGGGGCGCTATAGCGGGCACTATTCCTGATCTTGATGTCATCTCTAACGGTTTTATGTCTCCAATAGATGCACTAGCATTTCACCGTGGACCGACACATTCCGCATTATACCTAACATTGTTCGCCCTAATACTTGGCTGGTCTGTTCATTTTTTGTACACACTGAAGTGGCACAAATGGTTGGGTATCATAGGCTGGAGTATCTTGATCTTGGCAACATCTGGCGCTATTGCTTTTATGGGCCAAATGAGCTTGAATAAAGGCTTGATCGCTGCGGGTATCCTTTGTGGTGCTGGATTTTTGGTTTTCAAACGATATTTCAGATCGAGTTATGATAGTCCAACAGCTTCTGTTAAGGATTGGCAAATGATGTTTTTCTTATCATTGGTGACGCATCCTATTTTGGATTGTTTTACAACTTATGGAACCCAGATTTTGATTCCATTTTCTGGCATAAGAGTGGCGTTTAATAATATAGCTGTAGCGGACCCATTATATACTGTGCCTTTTTTGATTTGTCTGTTAGTAGCTATGGGTTTCAATAAGTCCAACAAAAAACGTAGGTTTTGGAATAATGTAGGATTGATAATCAGTAGTATATATATGATCTTTACTATATTTAATAAATTTAATATCAATACTATTTTTGAAAAATCACTACAAGCAAATAATATATCTTATTCACGGTATATGACGACACCAACTATATTGAATAATATACTTTGGACAGGAATAGCTGAGTCAGATACGGCCTATTTTTATGGAACATACTCGTATTTTGATGCCGAACCTCTATTCGAAATCAAAAGTATTGGTAAAAATCGAGAGGCTTTTGGCAATGTCTTAGATACGGACTCAACTTTAAAAACACTTCGATGGTTTAGTGATGATTACTTTCAATTAAAGCAAAAAAGTGGCGATACGCTCGAATATTATGATCTCAGATTTGGTACATTCAAGATGAAAGCATCAGATCCTGACCAATTTGTATTCAAGTTCAATCTGTACAAAGATGCAGCCGCGCATTATATCCTAAAAGATCAAGGTGAGCGACCCAGAGATGCAGATTTTGGAGATGTGTTTGCGGCATTGTGGAATAGGATAATGGGTAGGAAATAATGAAAAAATGAGCGTAAATTGCCATATATTTATATTATTATTAATTTGTAAATTTATATTAATCAATGATGTAAATTCGCAATCCGATACGATATTGCCCCAAGTGTTGCAACTGTCTCAACTTTTTGAAAACGAAGAACCCAAAAAGTACGAACAGAGAATAACTTGTAAATTACCTACAGAAAATCAAGTAGTTCACTACAAAAATATTTACCTGACTTGGGAAAATCCATGTGGAGATATTTCCAAATTTCAAATGGCAGAAGACAGTGATTTCCAAAAGGTATTGATTGATACCATGTTAAATAATAACTCATTGACTATATCGGAGTTGGCAAGGCACCGTGAATATCATTGGCGAGTTTCGAATGTTTCTGGACAACAAATTGGTACTTTTAGCGAATCATTTTTTAAAACTTCATCCATTCAACTTGATGAGTATTACAATCAGAATTCTGTCGAATTCATACCAACTTGGATAGGAAATAACGAAATTTTATACGTTAGCAATCCCGAAAAATAGATTGTAAAATCAAGATATTTGATGAAAAAGAAACGATGATTTCTCAAAAATGTATCAAGCAGGAAAAATTTGCTTTTCGTACAGAATCATGGCCACGAGGCATGTACAAATTGATCCTTTCTTTTCCTGATGACTCTAGCCATATTAAGTATTTTGTTTTGAAATGAAGGAAGAATACAAAAATTATTTGTTGGATGCGATCCAGTCGAAAAAGGAAAATGAACTTTGGCTGCGTAGTATTCGCAATATAAAACCTGAGACATTGTACGACACTATCAAGCAAGTGCATAAACAAGTTTTCGAGCAAACCGATTGTATGAGCTGTGCCAATTGTTGTAAAACTTCGCCACCATTGCTTACCACTGAAGATATCAATAGGATCTCTAAGGCTTTGGGCATGAGTGCAAAACAGTTCTCCAAAGCATATGTGTTACAAGATTATAATGGAGAAAAGACATTCAACATCGTGCCTTGTAGATTTCTGCTATCAGATAATAGCTGCCAGATTTACGACATACGACCTGAAGCATGTAGAAGATATCCGCATACTGACGAACTAGAATATCCTAAGCGTACCCAATTGAATGTAGCAAATACTGTTGTCTGTCCCGCGGCATATAATATTTTGAGAAAACTTAAATCAAAAATAGCGCTGCCATGATTTACGAATTTAATGGATATATCCCAGTCATCGATGAGTCTTCTTTTGTACATCCACAAGCTACTGTCACGGGCAATGTGATCATCGGCAAAAATGTATATATCGGGCCGGGAGCGGCACTTCGTGGTGATTGGGGAGAAATTATTATTGAAGACGGATGCAATGTTCAAGAAAATTGTACACTCCATATGTTTCCGGGTAGATCGGTCACCTTGTTTGAGTCCGCACACATCGGTCATGGAGCCATCATCCATGGTGCTATGATCGGACGCAACTCGATGATAGGTATGAACAGTGTACTGATGGATGATGTGGTCATCGGTGATGAGTGTATCGTAGGCGCATTAGCATTTATCAAAGCGGGAGAAACCTTTCCGTCAAGGAGTCTCATCGTAGGCAATCCAGCCAAGGTCATCAAACAAGTAAGTGATGAGATGATCGCTTGGAAAACGGCTGGCACAAAGCTGTATCAACAATTGCCCAATGATTGTAAAAACACCTTAAAGCCCTGTGAGCCACTAAGATCTATCCCAACTGATCGCCCTTCTCAACAGGAAGTATATAAGAGGTTTGGGAAGTGATGGTCATTGATTTAATCTTAAGGTTTTGGGCGGAATGTTTTGATTATCAAGTATATTTCTTTATGAGCAAAAAATAGCGCATCATTATTTTGTTGTTGTGATGCGCTAATGATTGTCATTCGCTTAATTAACACATTGAAATGAGTTATGTATAGGATCGAAATCCAGAACTTGTGATATATGGCTATAATTATTATAAAATCACATTATAAGCCAATAAAGAATCCAATTTGTTTGCATTCAATAGTAATACATCATTATATGACAATTCACGATTTTGAATATCATTTATTTTAATTTTGATTCGTTTAGCATCTAAACATCATTGTATTGTTTAATTTTGAGTTTACTAATAACTTTTGAGTGTTCTTTTATTACTGTAATACACTGACAATGGTTCCATTTCATTTAGAGTATATTCACTATAGTAATGGCTTATAAAATGATCTATCTTTAATCTAAAGATGTTCAATTTAAATCTTTTTGCAATGGATTTTAAATTATAAAAAAAACAATACCCATTGCTATTACAGGTATGGCAAATTCAAAGAATATTGCAAAGCATAAAAAGCAATAAATAATATACTAAAATATTGTCCAAAAAAAGAATACCTTACTTTGTCTGGTAAATAAAGTTAAGAAAATTTTATTTTACTAGCCTATCATTAGAAAATAGTTTTAAGCACCACAACTACTATTGTGATGCGCTATGGATTGTCATGGCTTACCAATTCATTAAAATTACTGAACGTATGGGATCGAAGTCGCAGAACTTGTGACGCTGTGGCGTTACTTCGACCATCAATGGGTCATTCTAATAATTTGCCCTTAACAATTTCAACATTATTTAAAAATTCGAAATGTTTATTTTTAATTTTTAGAGTATCTGAGAATGAGTTAGTAAAAGCTGTAGTGGTAATAGTTACATGAGAAGTATCTATTAGATCAATGTAGGAACTAATATATTCAATAACTTCTTCAGGTGGTTTAATTATAGCACCACTACAGAATATTGGTATATCGTTGATGATGTAATTTTTACACATCAACACTTTTAATGTTGCTGGATCTTCAAATATTCGTCTACATCTTATCCTTTCATTGAAATAAGAACTTAAATACTCTGCACTTTTTGGATATATTGAATTTGAATAAATATTATGTAAAATCTTTATATTATTATTATTTCTATAATATAATTCGATCGAATATGAAGAATCTAAATCCAAACTATCAGCAAACATTAGCTCAAAACTTTTATCAATTTTAATTTTAATTGTTTTATCCAATTGTGGATAATAAAATGTATCTGTTTTAAAATCTTCATTTTTACATGATATCACTGAAGTGAAACAAACAACTAATAGAATAATATATTTAATATCCTGGTGGTCGCAGATTGTATCTGCGATCCTATACATTAATGAAGCTGGACAAGTTTTGCAATTCGTTACATTCAAAAGCTAAAGTTTTACATGGCAATAAAATAAATCATACAAAGATAGTATAAACTTATCCATTCATTAGTTATGGTAATGCAAAATAGAGCATCTGAGTTCCTTGGTGTGATGCATTATTGTTTATCATTTCTTGCAATTAGAAAATTAAAAATGCTTCATGTATCAGATCGAAGTGTATCATTAGTCATTGTTAAATAAAAATAGCGCGCCACGTCGTCTATTGTTGTGGTGCGCTATGGATTGTTTTATAACAACTGGAAGTTTACCAATCAATTTTGATTGTATCAGGATTGATATATTTTCTACCCTTTACTGGTTTCCGGTGGTGGTGGAATGTGTGGTTTTACTTGTTCCAGACATTCTATTTTCAAGATATTAAATGATTTGTCAGTGGTGATTAGTAAAAATGTCCTATCTATGATGTATTCAAAAAATCGATCAATTTCAACTAATACCTCATTTGTTTTTACATTCATTTTAATTCTAGGGTTTCTTACTACCAATGTTTTAATAAATGAAGTTTCCGCTTGTTCTAACTCCATTTCCTTAAATTGTGAATGGTATTCAATAAATTGCCTTAATTCTTTAAAGTGTGTTGGAAACACTTTATAATTGCTGTTAAGGCTTACTGATAAAGAGTCCTTACTAAAGTTTATTAGTTGAGATGATTTAATAAAACTATTAATATTAAAACTAACAAAATTAATTGTCGAGTCTGTCCTATAGGAATCAAAAGTATTTACAACTAAACCTAAAACTTTAATTTTATACTTATTCTCATATTCAGAAAATTTATAACAATTATTTTCCAAAGAATATAAAATACCATCATTAACGATATTATTAAATTGTATAAAGTTAGGAACATCTTCATTTTTCTTACATGAAAATAATAGAAATATAGCTATTCCAAAGAAATAATATTTTGGCCAATATGCTAACATCCTGTTAATTTAGTTTTTTTGAATTCAATGTAATACCAAAAGCTTCATACTTATCTTTAAAATAACCGTAATGTATTGAAACCAGAATTTTCAGGTGCTTGATGATGTTGCATAGCATCAAACAAATCCTGATGGTCGCAGATTGTATCTGCGATCCCATACATTAAGAATCCTGCTGAAGCTGGACAAGTTTTGCAATTCGCCACATTCAAAAGCTTAAGTTTTACATTTCAATAAAATAAATCATACAAAGATAGTATAAACTTATACATTCATCAGTTATGTTTACGTAAAATAGAGCATCGGATGCGCTATGGATTATCATGGTTGGCTTACTTATATATAAAATTACCCAATGCACAGGATCGAAATCGCAGAACTTGTGATGATGAGGCGTTAATTTGGCCATCAATGGCTGCTAAAATGCAGCATATTGCTGCACTGTAATATGACAAAAGCCACCCAATTTTAATCTGTTGTATGGCTTTTGTTTATTAAATGCAGTTCAAGTTGAAAATTTGCGCTAGCTTGGGGCAATGCCCTTCAGTTCAGGCAATTTTATTTGAGCACAATTATGCTTAATATGAAATTAATTTAGAATCTATGTAATATTTAGACTCAGATATAATTTTGATTTGTAACAATCAATGTCCCAAGGCATTTCAACTTCAATCTTGTATATTGTTATTTCTGACCCATTGGATCGTGACCAAACGTATAGCATTTTTATTGTCGTTTTTAGAATTGCCCTATTGAACTAATTAGAAAATCAGCTTTGTCTGGGTTCTTTAGAAATTCAAAATTATATTTGAAACTGTCAAGACATTGTAACTTTGTATACTCTAAGTCACAAACTCCTTGTGTATTATTGGAAAAGCTTATCAATGAAAATGAAGTGTCTATAAACCTACTACTAATATTGTATTGATTGAATATACTTACTGAATCATACCAAATTAAATGTTGATAAACTTTTATCGATTTGTTAGAAGACTTATCCCATTTATATCTTAATTTTCTATTATTTTTACTATTTTTGGAATTAGATGTCATATTGTTTCTATATCTACACTTTTTGGTTATTGTATTTAGTCTGCTGTCCCTTAGTATGTAACCAAACGAACTTCATTTAAATCTATTGCAGATATTCTTTGACCAACTATGTCAGTCTGAGTTATTGCAAATGAAGAAAATATCAACATAAGTAAAATAACAAACAGATATCTCATGGACAATCAAATTTAGAGTGTTATTAGGTTTGATTAAAATTTAAGATAACGATTGTTGACTATTAATCCAATCTTTATAATTAGATTGTTAGGATTATTGACTGGATGATTCATTACTTGATTTATGTATAAGCTAAAAGCTTGATTTGTGTTAGGATCTACTCCTGCCCCATGTGATAAACCATTCCAAATTAATCCTGATGGTCGCAGATTGTATCTGCGATCCTATACATTAAGAATCCTGCTGTAGCTGGACAAGTTTTGCAATTCGTCACATTCAAAATCTTAAGTTTTACATGGCAATAAAATAAATCATACAAAGATAGTATAAACTTATACATTCTTCAGTTATGGTTATGCAAAAATAGAGCATCCGAGTTCCTTGGTTGGATGCACTATTGTTTATCATTTCTTGCATTTAGCGCAGTAAAATGCTTGATGTATCAGATCGAAGTTAGAAACTTCGACCATTGGGTATTATAAATCAATAAACTCAACTTTGATCTCAAAGGTACTAGAAATACAACTGTCTTGCCTTACTCTTAATTGCATGATATTTCCATACCAATCGGAATAATAAATTTGTTTGTTTGAATATTCGCCAATTAGCCTTAAATGGTCAACAAAAGTTGTTTTCTTATTGTCCATATATAATTCCAAATCAAGTTCACAATTTAAATTTCCAGTAGCAGTAAATCTTGTTTTATAACATCCTGAAGGTGGCACCATCATTTCAGATTCTTCAGTGCCATTTTTAAAGACTACTGTATGGATTTTCTTTTCACAAGAAATATTAATCAAAATGATTATTAAAAAGAAGAATTTTGGTATAAAATTCATTTGTTCTAAAATTTATAATTAAATCTTGATGTTTGCAGATTGTATCTGCGATCCTCTATATTAAGAATCCTGCTGAAGCTGGACAAGTTTTGCATTTCGCTACATTCAAAAGCTTAAGTTTTACAGGCAATAAAATAAATCATACAAAGATAGTATAAACTTATACATTCATTAGGTATGGTTATGCAAAATAGAGCATCGGAGTTCCTTGGTGTGATGCACTATTGATTATCATTTCTTGCATTTAGCTCATTAAAAATGCTTGATGTATTACATCGAAGTTTATAACCAGTAGTTGTAACATAAATAAAGCGCACTACGATTTTTGATGTGGTGCGCTATAGTTTGCTATAGTCAACGCATTAAAAATGCTTGGAATATAACGTAAAAGTTTTCGAATCCAGTCGCGAAACCATTCTTTAGGCACGAGTTACAAATTTATCAAGCTTTAGCATGACTCGCGCCAGCAAAGGGTTAAATGCTAAAGATTAAATCTCAATCATTAGAACTCATACATTTGTTTTATTTCGTTTTTACTTTCAATTTCAAAAAAGTACTTTTCTGTAAATTCAGAATCTATTGTGAAGTTTCTAGGTAAAACCTTTAAATTCATTTCATTGTAGTCGAGTTGGACTGACAATGTAAAAGTATCGAACGTAAATAATAGAAATTCTAAAGATGAAAGATTTAATGTTGGCATTACTTCAAAATTATAATTTTTTTCCAAGAATTCAAGATTTAAATACGGATCATAATCTTTGGCATTACCTATAAAATGATTGCCAAAAATCTGAATACCTTCAAGGTTCTCATTACCCAAATTTATTTCATTTTTATATGTTTCCATAATTGTTGGCACATAAATTTGAGAAGAATTGTGATTATAATTTGCATCGTGATATTTAATAAACATTGCACCTTGATCAACAATCGGACCATTTATCTCATTAAAAAGAGAATATATAATTGTGTAGCACCATTTATTTAATTCACTATTAAAATATTTAAATGCCAAAGGTCCATAACATGTAAAATATTGTTTTTTAATATCTACCATTTTTAATTGTTGAAACATTAATCCAGCAATTTTTTGACCCTTCATCTTTTGTAAAAATGAGCATTCTGCCTCATTTAATGAAGCAGAATACTCAAATTTTAATTTATCTTTTACAATTTTTGGTATCATATTTTTAATTATCAATTAAATCTAATTTTAAATTCATGGCTATTGATCTTAAGTGCTAATGTTGGACCACCAGATGTGTCTGAAACCGGATAAAACCTAATTATTATGGAATCATTTAAAACTTTATAAACTTGTTCAAGCGGTTGTTGAGGATTTGGATAAGGTCAAGTCCTGATGGTCGCAGATTGTATCTGCGATCCCATACATTAAGAATCCTGCTGAAGCTGGACAAGTTTTGCAATTCGCCACATTCAAAAGCTTAAGTTTTACATGGCAATAAAATAAAACAAAGATAGTATAAACTTATACATTTTTCAATTTAATTCCCTTTTGAATAGAACACTATTTAGACACACAAAAATTCACTCTTAAGTTATTTTGAATTATCTAAAAATTATATTTTCAGTATAACTTAATATTTCAGATTCTACTATTTCATTACCAACAACCAAGAGCCTTATATAACAATGCCTTGGTGAATCTATCATTTTGGAGATTCTTATAAAAATTTCAAAAGTTTGGTCATTCTTCCTTCTAAAAATTGGTTTAGAAAAACTAATAAATCCATTGAATGAATGATTATGAAGAAGCTTATCGATAGAAGACAGTGCGAGTAAATTTAAATTCATTTCATTTTCTTTTTTTGAAGCTTTGTTGAATGAAATATTTCCAAAATTTTTAAGTGAAATTGAATCGACCTGAATAATTGAATCTAATGTTTTTGATTTTGGGCCAAGATTTTCAATGTCAAACTTGATGGTTGAATCAACAATAAAATTTTCAAATCTTTTGTTAAAATACAAGTAAGATTCTGCCAAAACTGAATCAGTTTCTACTGATGTATTGTTAATTGTTGGTGAAATAGGTGTATAAAAACAGCTTCCTTTAAATGCAACTTTAAGTGCGATCATATATAAACTATCTAAATTAACCTGAATATCATTTTGGGAACTTTTGATAGAGTTACATCTAACACATTGAAATACAAGCAATAGAACAAAACACAAACCCTTAACAATAATTTTATATTTCGTCATTTTAATATTGAATTTAGTTAATGAGGACAATATTCTGTATTAGCCATTAAAATTTACAAATATCAAATGTAATGGTTTTTCTAAACAACAAATGCAATAAACATCATTTCATACCACCTACATCACACATCTCCACCACTATTCTCCCCATTGGTGTGAGTGCATTGATCAAGTGGATGCTTTCATAATCGCATATATGCGATGCGGCGATCTCGATAGGTGTGATCTTTCCTGACTTGAGCAAGCGTGCTCTTTGTACACCAGCCAATAGCGGCTTCATCGGCGTGAAGTATCTACCATCTTTCTCAAAGACCAAATTATAATAATATGCATCAGTCACCAATCCATGCTGGACGATGATGATCTCATCGCAGTCTTCTCGTAAGCCATAGAGTCGATCCAATTGCGGTCGATCGGCCCATTTGTAGCCATAATGTAGGTCTTCGTCTGTTTCTATGATTTTAAGTGTCTTGATTTGTCGCACGCTATAAGGCACAAAAGTAATTTCTCGAATGCTTGTGTCATAGCACACTCTGCATTTTACCAAACCAGTTTTACAAGTGTCGGGGATAATGATGTGTTTTCGCAAATCCAACTTTTGGGTGATGCCCCATAGTGCGGCACGTGCTTGGTTTGCCCTAGCTTCATGCAGTGCGATGTTATACATTCTACCGTTGTAGATTTTAATACTTTCTACCAACAGGGACATAGACTTTTGCAATCATTTCTTTGTATTCAGCTTCGCAATCACTCAGCGCAGTAATGCCACAACCACTGCGATAAGTCAGATTGCCGTCTGTATTTTCTATAAATCGGATCATCACGGCACTATCCACATTTTGGCCATCAAATACACCAAAAACGCCTGTGTAATATCCGCGAGCATCTATCTCGTGATCTTTTATGATTTGAACCGTTTTCTTTTTGGGTGCACCAGAAATGCTGCCAGCTGGCAATAATGCTGCAAAAATATCTCCCAATTTGGACTTATAATTATCTGGCAAAGTACCTTCTATTTCTGAGCTTACTTGTAGCAATGTACGCGAAGTCGTCGTGAGTTTTTCGATATATCTGAAGCGATTGACACGAACATTTTTTGCCACGATACTCAGGTCATTTCGTAGCAGATCCACAATCGTATAGTGCTCGGCTGTCTCTTTTTTATCGGCTAGGATGACACGTTCGGCGTCAGGTATATCAGCATCGATGGTGCCTTTCATTGGGAATGTACTTATCTTCCCATCTTTGATTTGCACAAATATTTCAGGCGACGAAACGATAAATTGGTCTTTGAAATACAGTTTATACTTAGCTCGTGATATGTCGAACAAAGATCTCAGCGTATAATTGGATTCGACCTTGGTCGGAAAAGTCAGGTTGAGCAAAAAAGAATTCCCCAATAAAATTTCTTTTAATACACCTTCAAATGCCTTACTATAGGTGTCATAATTCACAGGTATCGGATTGAATATCAATGGCTTGCTCTTTGTGCCATGCAATTCATAGTTTTTTACATCATTAAGCTTATACAAAATATCGTCCGGCATGTCTGCCAATGGAATCACCACAGGTTTTTGCAATTCAAAATCAAGGATGAACAAAAATGGTATCTCGCGACGGCCATATTCATTCATTGTACTTATCCAATCTCCCATGCGCTCAGATTACAATAAATGTTGTCGATTTCCGATATGTAGGTTTATTTCCTATTGACATAATAATAGATATTGGTTATCCATTTGGATGGATCGGGCTCTTCGGACGGATTTGTCATATATTCTTCTACAACAGGAACATCTTGAGTCAATCGATGATCTAGCATGTAGGCGTCTATTGCCATGTGTGCGATACCTGATTTACTGCTTTCGCCTTTGTAGACTACTTTTAAAGCCAGCCTTTGCGGAATATGAAATGATGTAGTATTGATAACATTGGTTTCAGCAACAGTCGGAAGTGCAGCGGCCATATCTGCCTTATTGTTGGCTGTATCCCATTTAAAATATAGGCCACAAGGCATACCGCTTACTGCAATATTATTTTCCAAAGCTGTTTGGTACAAAGCACTGATGTTTTGTGCATAATATTGGGCTAAATTCTCCATCTCAACTTCCGAACGATGCATGATGAAATACTTTTTATTTTGCAATGACTCCTCGATTTTTAGGCCATTGTATATTTTGTTTTTGTATCTGTTTTCTACAAAGATTTTTAGATTATCCAATCCATGTTTTATATGTTTCGATAGTTTCCACTTATGGATAAAATTCCAAATATTGGTAATAAACCCAGACTGACCTAAACCTACGACCTGAAGCTTGGTATGCATGCTATCAGTTGCAATTACCTTATACTGAAATGATCGTGCACTAGCATTATCTGGTTCGTCAGCAATCACCAAGCTATCTGCACCGCTATACATGATGCGCAAAACACCATTGCCATACTGTTTGGTTTTATAATCACAAGACGATTTTGCACCTACTGTACTTCCAGCACATACCAGAAGGAATGATGTGTCTAGCGCTGATTTGCCATTCCAATCCTTTTGATAATTGAGGTCATTGATGGCATTATATACAAAAATCGAAGGCGCATCGATATTGATGTGCGTATCTGTTTTGTACACCTTTGGCAACATCCATGATAATCCAAGGATTAGGACAAGCAAGATACTGAATATGATAAGATATTTTTTTGTTCGTGTCATGATGAAGCATTATTTTGATTAGATCCTTTTTTTGGTTGTTTGACTTTAGCAAAAATAAAAAGCAATGCCGCAGACATACTCAACACAACTATAGGCTGCACCAAAGGATCCGAATTTCTAAAAATAGCCAAAACTACAATGGCTGCCAGAAACAACACAGGTATGGCATTAAAAAATTGGAATTGCAAGGTCGTCATCTGATGTGTTCGCTGATGCAATTTTGTCATCTGAATTTTGAGCAATAGATGATACACGGTGAGCAGGATCAATAACAATAGCTTGTGATGCATCCACAGATTGACTTTGAACCAATCCATACCATGAATCACCAACATAATTATACCCGCAGTCCACGTCAACATCATCGCAGGATTGCACATTTTTTTATAAACACCTTTTTCTATCTTATCAAAAACAGCTGGAACTATATGCGACTCCGAGGTCGCATGGTCGATGGCTCTACGGTGATAGACCATGATATTGGCGAGGTAAAAAAGTCCGCCTACCCAAGCTACAAAACCTAGGACGTGAAAAACCTTGATAATAAGCAGAAGCGTTTCCATATTATAAAATCTTGCCGTAAAGTTACGTAAAATACTGGGAAATATGGTTGAATGCATGATTCCTCAATTTTTCTTCTAAAATAAATTTTGTACTATTTGTTTTTCTCACCGCGGATTTAGAATAAAGTACAACTTGCACAAGCACTTTAGATTGTTTAATTTTAATTAATAAAAGCCAAATATTGAGCCTATAAATATTCAATCCTTTCGCTAACCATAATTTAAAAAATAAATATCCACACCTTAAAAACCTTTATCCCAAAAATTTGTAATCTTGCCATCTCAAATATTAATGGAAATATATGAAGCTTATTAAAACCATTTTAGTCTTATTACTACCAATCCTTTCTTTTGCCCAAACCGGCACAATCAAAGGTGCCGTCAAAGACAAACTATCAAATGAAGCCATCATTGGCGCCAATATTGTTTTGGTTGGATCGGACTTAGGTACGTCAACTGACATTGATGGCAATTACAAGATAGAAGGATTGAAGCCAGGGATATACAATATCAGCGTTAGTTATCTCGGTTATGAGACGATAAACCAATCAGAAATAGAGATTCAAGGTATCAGGCCTACCATCTTCAACTTCGAAATGGTGGAAAATGCCAAACAACTCGAAGAAATCGTTGTCAAAGCATCTTCATTTAAAAAAACAGCAGAAAGTCCTGTCTCTCTTCGTACCATCGGCGTCTCAGAAATCAAAAGAAATCCAGGTGGTAACAGAGATATTTCTAGAGTAATCCAATCTTTACCAGGTGTGACATCTACGGCTTCTTTCAGAAATGACTTGATCATCCGTGGTGGTGCGCCCAATGAAAACCGCTTTTTTGTAGATGATATAGAAGTGCCTGTCATCAATCACTTTTCTACCCAAGGATCATCTGGTGGTCCAGCAGGTATCATCAATGTGGACTTCATACGTGAGGTGGATTTCTATAGTGGTGCATTTCCAGTAAGCAGAGGCAATGCTTTGAGTTCGGTATTCAATTTCAAATTTAAAGATGGTCGCGATGATAGAATCGGTGCCAACCTTACTGCTGGCGCGACAGATATTGGATTGACGCTTGATGGTCCATTGAGCAAAAAAAGTACATTTTTATTTTCTGCACGTAGATCGTATTTGCAGTTTTTATTCAAAGCGATTGGGCTTCCATTTCTGCCTACTTACACCGATTTTAATATGAAATACAAGTACAAAATTGACAATAAAAATGAGATTTCCTTTATCGGGCTTGGCGCAATAGATGATTTTTCGCTCAATAAAGATGCCAATGATACCGAATCAAAACAATATATACTCGAACGGTTGCCTGTGAATACGCAATGGAATTATACAAACGGCATAGTGTATAAACATTACGGAAGTCATGGATATACCAATTTTGTCATCAGCCGCAATATGCTCAATAATAAAGCAGTCAAATACCTAAATAATGACGAATCCAACCCTGAAAATCTGGTTTTGGATTACACTTCTCAGGAAATAGAAAATAAATTGCGGATAGAAAATGCCCGCAAACATGGACAATGGGAATATCTCGCAGGAGTAAGTTATGAGTATGTAAAATATAATAACCAAACATCCAATAAAATTTATACCAACGCTGGATCAGAAAATATAAATTATACTTCGGCATTGAATATGCACAAATATGGTTTATTCGGTAATGTAAGCCGTAAACTGCTTTCTGATAGGCTCAATGTGGCGCTTGGATTCAGACTCGATGGCAATACTTACTCTTCAGAAATGAACAATCCTTTGGATCAGTTTTCACCAAGGCTTTCTGCATCTTACCAACTTAGCGAAAAACTCTCCATCAACTTCAATACGGGTAGATATTATCAATTGCCACCTTTCACGGCTTTGGGTTATACTGCCAATGGTGCATTGGTCAATAAAGCAAATAAAATCACTTACATCAAAGCCAATCATGTCGTTACAGGCGTAGAATACAATCCCGATGCGGCAAGTAGAATTACCGTCGAAGCATACTATAAAACTTATGCAAATTATCCATTTCTATTGAGAGAGAAGATATCGCTCGCCAATCTCGGTGGAGACTTTGGTGTCATAGGCAATGAGCCAGTTACATCTGATTCTAAAGGTCGAACTTTTGGTGTAGAAGTCTTATTACAAAGAAGGCTGACCAAGGGATTTTATGGATTGTTGGCTTATACATTCGGAAAGTCTGAATTTACCAATGCTCAAAATTCCTATGCACCTAGCAGTTGGGATAGTCGTCATATTATCAGCCTTACTGGAGGTAAAAGATTTGGTAAAAACTGGGAATTAGGCATTAAATACCGCTACCAGTCAGGATTGCCAGGTACACCATTTAGTCCGAACTCCGATCTAGCTGTCAATTGGGACAGAAATTTTGCAGGAATTCCAGATTATAGCCAGATCAATACGCTTCGCTATGGCGCTTTTGGTGCTTTGGATCTACGATTGGACAAAAATGGTTTTTCAAAGGTTGGGATCTCAATGTATAGTTGGATTTGCAAAACGTGACAGCCGCAGCTGTAGCAAGAGATGTATTAGTACTAGACAGACCATTGGACGCTGAAAATAAGCCTATCGGCGGACCTATCGTCGTGAATCCTGATCAAGCACCTGAGTTGTGGCGTTATAAAGTAAAATCTATCAATGATAGCACTGGTACTTTGTTGCCTACTTTAGGTGTTGTTATTAGTCTATAAGATTTGGAAGGTTTTCAGTGGTGATTGCAGGTTGTTTTTTTCTGAAAAACTTGTAAAAGTAATCAAACACACCTTTGGGATTGAAACTGATATCACGGATCGCCATGATGGTAAATAAAATAGCCCACGGTGTCAGCATAAGACATGGCATCCACGCTGCCTGAATGCCACTCATAGCATCAGACCTAACCAGTTTTTCACCATATATCGTACTGATAATGAAGATCATATAAAACATTATTGCGACAAGCAGCGGGTATCCATAGCCACCTTTACGGATGATGCTGCCCAATGGTGCGCCTATGAAAAGAAAAATGATACATACCATAGCCCAGCTGTATTGCTGATTCAATCTCAATTGGTATTTCTGATATTGCTTGTCATAATCTTGATTTGCATTATGTGCTTGCAATAATTCTTCTCGCGCTGCAGATAAATCACCTTGAGCTCTGAACATTACATCCCGAATATCTGCAGAATCGATCGAATTTATAAAATGATTTCCTTTCACAAAATCAAACTTCTTATCCTGCTTGATCAATCTTTTTGCTGGCAATTTCACATCCTGTTTTGATTTTTTTATTGCATTTTGAAGTGCATTTTCTGCAATAATTCTCTTTTGAACAAATGATGGTTCATTACCCAAATTTGCTGAAGTGTTTTCTGGTTTCGAAGGGATTGAATTGATTGCCGTGTCTGCTTGTGCCGTACCACTTTGCACTATGACATTTTGCGGTGATCCGCCGATTTGCACGATTTCGTTTTCACCTTGGATAATATTTGGGGTCTCTTTCTTTGTCTGAATATCTTTAAAGGTAAATAGCAAGGCATTTTTGTTGTTTATTTTTTCATTATTTTCGCTGATATGCATGCTGAATGAGTCAATAGCATTGATAAGCTGAACAGAATTCATCATTTGCTCACGATCTCTATTGAAATTCAACAATCCATCTTCACCTTCAAATACGCTCATATCGAAAGTTTTTGACCATTTGTCAAAATACATTCTCGTAAAAGGTCGCTCTGATTTATTGGAGCCTAATTTTTGTTTTTTCTCGCCTTCCTGATAACTGATGCCTGTATCCAACTCCATGACAAAATACTTGCCTTCCATAGCCGTGTACATCTTTCCGCCTTTGGCTGAAGTCACTCGTATGAGGCTTTTATCGTTGGGTGTATGGTCGTAAATCAATACATCATGGATATCTCTTTTGTTGTCATCTATCTTATCTACGCGAATGATCGTTTCATTAAAAGCATCATTAAAAATCCCTTGCTCAATAGCCAAAGCAGATTTTTGTTTTTTGATGGCAATAAATCGTTTGTTAAATTGAAGTAGCGATGCAGGCTTGAGGAAATTTGCTGCAAGGATGGAAAATAAGCCAATCCCAAGAGCTATCACCATACTGGGCCACATGACACGCAACAATGATACGCCAGCAGATTTCATACTAGATAACTCATATTTTTCGGCCATATCACCAAATACCATCACCGATGAAATCAAGACGGTAATAGGTACAGCCATTGGTATCAAGGTCACTGCATAGTAAAATATTAATTCCAGCATTTCCAGCATCGATAAACCCTTGCCTAAGATTTCATCTACATATTTCCACAAAAACTGCATGATCAGGACAAATGTCGCTATAAAATAGGACAAAATCGCCGGACCAATAAAACTGGTGGAAATAAGCTTATCTATTTGCTTCAACTCTGTATTCTGATATTTTCTGTTGCAAAAGTAGGCAATTTTATAATCAATACAATGGTAGATTGACTTAGCAACTCATTTTAAGATATATTTAATGTTTTGTTATCTTTGCAGCACCACCATTTCAATTTACCACAATTTGACGTTAGATAGCATAAAATTGACCCAATTTCGCAATTATGCGTTTACTTCATTGCATTTTCATCATCATGTCAATGCGCTTACTGGTATGAATGGAATGGGAAAAACCAATGTGCTCGACGCGATATATTATCTTTGTTTGGGGAAAAGCTATTTTACATCATCAGACAAAAACATTATCAAACAAGAAACTGACTTCTTCAGGATAGAAGCGTCTATTGACCTAAAGGAGCGCACAGAAAAGGTAGTCATAAAATCAAAAGCAGGTAGTCGCAAAGAGATAGAAATTGCTGGCAAAAAGGTAGAAAGAATCAGTGACCACGTAGGTAGATTCCCATGTGTCATTATAGCACCAGATGATGTACAAATGATGCTCGATGGCAGCGAAGAAAGGCGCAACTTCCTGAATAATACCATCGTACAAACTGAGAAGGATTACCTAGAAGATCTATTGCTGTACAATGCCTTGCTCAAGCGTAGAAACATGGTGTTGAAATCATTTTCGGACCAAAAAAGGGTCGATGACTTGTTACTTGAATCCATTTCGTCTGCTATGTATGCGCCTGGGCAACGTATCCACGAAAGACGAAAACTATACACCGAACAAATGATGCCCGTATTTGCAGATATTTATCGTGAGATATCCAATGATCGGGAGAAATGCAACATCAGATACGAAAGTCAGTTGTCGATGGATTCACTCCATAATCTTTTTGCTAAAAACAAAGACAAAGACCTGATCCTTTCTAGGACAACACAAGGCATCCACAAGGATGATCTGATCTTTACGATGAATGATGAGCCACTCCGAAATTATGCTTCACAGGGTCAACTTAAGTCGTTTGTACTTGCATTGAAACTGACGCAATACCATCTATTGCAATTACATACCGGTATGCCGCCAATTTTATTACTAGATGATATTTTTGATAAGCTAGATCCGTACAGAGTGCACCAATTATTGGCTATGCTGATACAAAAAGACTACGGTCAGTTATTCATCACAGATACACAGCCTGATAGAATTATCAAAATCTTGCAAGAGATTGGAACTGATTACTACAATTTCCATGTTGATAATGGAAGTGTACAACTTTTTTCTTCAGAAAATACCCATGACCATGCGCCACAATGACAAAAACATCAAAGAAGTCCTCAACGAATATCTCGCTGCCAACGCCAAGGTAGCGAAAGGATATTATACCTCGCATATCGACGAAATCTGGAAACAAGAAATGGGTCCGATCATCTCAGGCTACACCAGCAAGTTATATTTCAAAGATGGATTGCTCAAAATCTACTTGACATCGGCACCATTGAAAAAAGAACTATCTATGTCCAAACCCAAAATCATTGAAAATCTCAATGCTGCACTTGGCACCAACCTGATCACGGAAGTGGAAGTGTATTAAGGTTAAAGAAAAATTCTTTCTAAATACTAGGCAACAAAGGAAAATATTGAATCCCAAATCTACCAATTGATGCTTGAGTAGTAGTAAATGGATAAATCCATTGCAAAACCATAAATCATATATAGCCCACGGTTTAAACCGTGGGCTATAAAGCAATTGTAAATCCAAACCGTTTCAACGGTTTTTTTGTATTAGTAGAAGACGGATTTAGGAACATATCCTACCCCGATGGTCGTAGTAACGCTAAAGACGTTATAAAATTCATGCTAAAGCTTGATAAATCTGCGACTTCGATCCTATTATTTATGAATTTTATAATTCAAAAGCAGAATGATCAGTGTACACAGCTGTTTTTTAGTCATTTGTAGATAACGCATTAAAGAACGTGTCCTGCTTTAGCAGGATGCTTTAAATATGGCATCGCAGTTGCAAAACTTGTGACGCCGCGTCGTTACTGCGACGATCGGTGAGAAACTATCGTTTTGAATCTCAATCGTGGATTTCTTTTTTTACCTACCCCCTATGAAAACTATTAGTTAGAAATAACTATTGATCATCATATTTGAACTGCCTAATTTTGATGCTAAATAATATTGATCAAAATTGTATAAATATGGCGACGAGTATCAAAGCAAATATCAAACCCATCAGCGACTATGCTGCTATCCTTACAGAAATGGAGCACTGGAAAGAAAAATTTTTTGATCTGCAAGCACAGATCTCAGAGATCAGACAAACCGGCACTGACACCATCATCATCAAAGAAGGTAGCACCGCAAGATATATCCGTCTCGACGACATCATCATGATGCAAGCAGACAGTAACTATACAACCATACAGCTTACTAATGGAGATAAAATCTTCACATCCAAGACGCTCAAATATTGGAAAGATCAGATAAGTAAGTATTCTGACTTTATCCGTCCGCATCGCAGTTTTCTTGTCAACAGCAAACACATCATTTCCTATCATAAGTCAGTACGAAAACTGATACTTAATCGTGGATACGAAGTGCAAGTAGCAAGAAGTTATAAAATTTAATTACTGTTTTCATTAATATCCCCAATGGACGAAGTAACACTAAAGACGTTATAAAAATCATGCTAAAGCTTGACAAATCTGCGACTTCGATCTTATTATTTATGAATTTTATAATTCAACATTAAACAATTCAACATTAAACAATAAACAAAAATTTAAACATCATGACAAAGTACTTTTCAACTTTCATTTTCATAGTGTCCCTTTCTCTATCGCTCACCGCTCAGGTAGGTATCAATACAGCATCGCCCAATGCATCTGCGGCCTTGGATGTGACATCTACAAACAAGGGATTGCTCATACCTAGAGTAGCATCTACTGGAGATATCGCAAGCCCCACAGCAGGTATGATGGTGTACCAGACAGGTGGTACGGCTGGGTTTTACTTTTATGGATCTACAGGGTGGTCGATGGTAGGTGCACAAGGACCCGCAGGACCACAAGGCCCTGCAGGACCAATGGGAGATACTGGAGCGGCAGGTGCCACTGGTCCGGCAGGCGCTGCAGGCCCAGGTGTACCCACAGGTGGTACTGCCAATCAAGTCCTTGCAAAAATTGATGGTACTGATTATAATACACAGTGGGTGACACCTAGTGGCAGCGGCGACAACCTAGGGAATCATACGGCTACACAAGCTTTGAATATGGGTGGTAATAATATTATTAATGTAAATAATTTTACCGCTTCTGGGCTTACTAAAAGTACTTCGTTTGCCTTGCCAATAACTGATGTAACAAATTTAGGTAGTGCTCCAAATTACCCAATTATATTAAGCTCAGACATTCCTGCTACGGCCACTTCTACATTCATAAAGATTAGTGGTGCCATGGGAGCAGGTACTTCTTTTACCTTAAATGGTTTTCCGGGAGGAACGGATGGTAGAATTTTATATATTTACAATACAACTAGCAAAAATATGACTATTAATAATAACTCAAGCAACGAAACTGGCGCTAATGAAAAAAATAGGATATTTCATAATAGTACAAGTAATCCAATAACTGCAGGTCCAGGGATATTCACTTTTATTTATGACGCAACGTATAACTCTAATGTTGGTGGGTGGATGCTTGTTTCAACCTCACTTTAGTAAAGCGGATTATTTTTTGATTGCCAAATAACTATTTTCGAATTGTTTTATATTGAATAATATTAATTAAATATACATGAGATTAAATACCAACGGTTGGGATTATGGGTATCATATTAATCTCAACAAAGTAAATAATATAATAAATAGTAATACAGACAGTGTTATTTTACAAAATTTTATAACTGCTCTAGGTAATTAAAATATTAATACACTGAATAATCTCACAGACCTCAATTCTAATATTAATACTTATATAAAGAATTCAATAACAGCTATAAAACTAATTGAATTATATAAAGATATTAAACAAGACCCCCGATGGTCGAAGTCTGCGACTTCGATCCAATTTTTTATGAATTTTATAATTCAATAGCAGAATGATCAGATGTATACACAAGTGTTTTGTAGTAATTAGTAGATAACGCATTAAGGAACGTGTCCTGCTTTAGCAGGATGCTTTAATTATGGCATCGCAGTTACAAAACTTGTGACGCCATGGCGTTACTGCGACGATCAATGTTCTTCTAATGTTTATTATTCAATATTAATTCACTCTTCTAGTAATAAACTTGGATAAATCATTAAAATTAACTATTGTCTTACAGTCTTAAAGGCCATAATTTTGTGACATATATTGATTCAAATAGTTAACAAATGACCACAAGTATCCAAACCAATATCAAACCCATCAACGATTTTGCTGCTGCCATGGCAGAAATAGAGCATTGGAAAGAAAAATTTGAAGATCTCCAATCACAGATTACGGATTTGAGACGGGCGAGTGTAGAAACCATCATTATCAAAGATGGTGGCACAGCAAGGTATATACGCCTCTGCGATATCATCATGTTGGAAGCTGATAGCTGCTATTCCACTATCCACCTTACAAATATGGAGCATATCCTTACATCCAAAACATTAAAACACTGGATAGCAAAGTTAGGAAGTCATGCTGATTTCATAAGGCCGCATCGGTCTTTTTTGGTAAATAAAAAACACATGGTCTCTTATCACCTGAATCCACGTAAAATCATGCTCACTGGAAAATTAGAAGTACCGATGGCGCGCAATTTCATCATAAAAGAGTAAGCATCAAATAATTATTTTAGATAGAAATTTTCCCCGATGGTCGCAGTAACGCTAAAGACGTTATAAAAATCATGCTAAAGCTTGACAAGTTTGTAACTTCGATCCAATTTTTTAAGTATCCCACTAAAGTTGGACAAATTTTGCAATGCGTCACCACAAATATTAATAAACAGGCTTATAACTCATAATGTCCCTTAAGCGAATACACAAAAAGTGTATCATTTTCGATTAAGTACACATACCTGTGTTCAGAAGTTATTCTTCGAGACCTTTTGGTGCAAGCTCATATTTTAGTGCTTCAGGTCTTCCAATTCCACTATAAGGATCTTTTAAAATAGCGTCAGTTAATTTAGAAATTTTATTCAAAACTGCTTTGTTACCTGCTTTTCGCCAATATTGTAAATGAGATTTAGCTTCAGAACTTAGTTCTATTTGCATAATTCTTTGAATTCTTCAACGGACATTTTTATTCCCTTGCCAGAAGCAAATTCTTCATCACTTTGTTTAATCTTTTTTATAAATTCTGGGTTATAAGGACTTTGATCTTCTTTTGCTAGCTCAAATTTTATTTTAAGAGATTTCATAAATGCCTTTATAGCATCAATCTGGGAGTTATCAGTGGTGTGAGCTTTGATATGAATGGTATCCATTTGCCTTGGCCTTTAATTCAATTTAATAAAATAAAAAAAATAATTTATTATTTTCTAAGCTAGAAACGGAAAAAGTATTTATAAAGTTCATACTAAGGTAGAAGTTTCTTACTGGCAAATTAATACACCTGATCGCCGAAGTATGCTAGCCCGAACTGCACTAACACCGCCAAACTCGGATACGATGGTCGCAGTAACGCTAAAGACGTTATAAAAATCATGCTAAAGCTTGACAAGTTTGTAACTTATTTTTAAGTATTCCGCTAAATCATTCTTACGCTTTATACTTCTCCACGATCATCGAAAATGCAGGCAATAAGGCTACAGGACATGTTTTGTTGCGGATACGTGTGACCAAGATACCATTCAAAAATCGAAGGATTGTTTCAGACTTATGATACCAAGGTGATGACCCATAGTATTGATAAACACTTTCATCGTGTACTGAAGTATTTTCAAAAAGTGACCAGTATCTGGCATTGGCACTTGCTGTGATGATAAATTCAGGATAATAAGACAACGAAAATCGGAATGCACCACCACGTTCGTTCAACTGTTCGAAAAACCAACCTTCTTCAAAAGGCATTCGTCCGTGATAGGCAGGCCCAAGTCTTGTGCCCGTTTCTGCAATAAACTGAAGTTGGTCTTCGGTCAAGAATATTTTTACAAATTTTTTATCCTCTGGCTTCAATCTCATAAACGTAAACAAATATGCTGTGAAACGACTCTTTTTGTGGTATTGGTCGTTTCTTTTGCTCCATTGGTCACCATCAAATTTATTGGGTATCAATGCGGGCAATGAGGTGAAGTCCAATGTATCAAAATCTGAATCGCTGCACGTGATGAAATTGTTTTTGATATCCCATTCACCATCATACCAAAGGAAATCACGCTGATCGGGCATCCAAAATGGTGTGGTACAAGCATCAAAATCTGGACCGATGTCCACACTTTCACAATAATATGAAAATAAGCCTTCGGCTATCTTGCCCTTGGCTATATTTTCGATTCGGGTCATGATGACTTCCTTCTCCATCCTATTGTAGGTGAAACCAACGGAAATCAATGCATATCTTACTGCCTTTGCGGCAATTTGTTGATATACATCTGATGGTACATCTACGATGATGGCTTCTTTCCTTTCCACGTTGGCGATTTCACATAATCAAGCAGATCATTGACATTTATTCATTGGTGACGACTAGCTTATATGTCTTGCCGCCTGCCCTGATGAAGTAAAATCCCGAAACAAGATCCTGGATTTGAATGGTTTCGCCAGATTCAGCTGATGTTTCTCTCACCTTCGTACCATTTACCGTATAAATCTGAATATTAGCTTTTGCATCATTACTATTATGTATAAAGATCTCACCAGACGACGGATTTGGATAAATGGTCAATGTATTTGTCAAAATCTCTTCAGCAGATGAGATGCCTTGATTGTTTTTGCCGAAAGTATGGTCACCAATTACAAAAGGTCCAGTGCCATTGGGTATTCTTGCTGCCGATTTATTGGCGGTTTGCTGACCAAAGGTCAAACTATCAATTACCACTTGATTTTTGTCTAAAATATAGATTGACTCACCACTTCCAGATAATTTAAAATTGGCATGTAATGGACCTTGAGTCCCATCTTCGTCAGCCCAAATCACAAGATATTCATTTGCTTTTATAACAGTACCATCCGCAAATGTAAATTTAGTCAGGTTGTCTTTTGAATCTGATATTGAATACCCAGATAAATTGACATCTGAAGAAGTTGTAAAAGCTCTATCCAGTCTTCAGTTTCTCCATTTTCATCGGTAATGATACCTGTATTGGATGCCATAAATTCATTGATAACAACGGTCTTGTCAGATGCCACTTGAGCTTCTACCGTATATATCATCAATTGATGTTCGGCACCACTCGGAAAATAACTCCTTGTTTTAGGTGTATTATTGCCAATAGCTTCGATGTAAAATCGGACTAATGTACCTGCTTCAAAGTTCGGAAGAATCGCCGTATAATTACCATCATTGGCCACTTCATCGCCATTTTGACCATCATCAGCCATCGACTTTACCGTAAATACACCCGAAAAACCACCACAATAATGCAGATTGACCGTTTGTAAACCATCCGCAAAACTGACTTTGCTTACAACCTTAACTTCATCACCAGCTACAACACGATTTGAAGCATTATTATTTACTTTGTATTGGGTTTCACCTATCGTAGGTCCGACAACTTTTACTTCTGCATTGGCCAAAAGATTTGCTTTCCTATTTTTGATATAGTTTTTCAATACAGTAAGCTCAGAAACATACGCAGTATTGGATGTACCTTTTTTGGTATCGGCCTGCACACCTGCTCTTATCAAACCATCATATTTATCAATTAGCGCATTGACTTCTGTTTCGTTAAATAAATCATTGATTATCGTCCGCATGTGGGCGAGATATCTTTGTCTGAATGCAGGGACAGCGAGCAATTTATTGAGCAATGGATAATTGACCTTTGTTTCATTGTAAAAAGGTGACCAAGTAACATGTGCAGTCAACAACGTGCTATTGGCATCGTAGTCGTAAGTCGCCCAACGTTTTGTTTCTGCATCTTGGTGGATGTAATAATCCATTTTGCCCTTATACACGTAACTATCATCATCTCCGAAAGCGATTTCGCAAGCCAAATGCCACAATATCTTATCTATATCAAAGACTTTGGGTGCTTCAGTTTCTAAGAAAACACCACTGTTATTGAGTACATTACATGCTTTCAACAACTCTTGCCATGGTTGGTCGCTTGCATCAGAACTCTTGAGTGTATAGTATTTTTGATATTGCGCAGTATCTGCTCCGAGGTAATTAATACCTGCAGTACCATCGCCCCATTGTCCGCCGCCACCTGGGCCACCGCCAGTAGAACTTCCATCTGGTACATCTGCACGGATATTAATCCCATTATTGGATTCAAACCATTCTTCAAGAAAGTCTTTGTTTTGTTGCTGCACATTCAGGTAAATACCCCAATCTTGGTCATTAAGATAGACGCGTACAAAATTAGCTTTTGCAGACGGACTGTGTTTTCTAATTTGATGGTAATACAAGACTTCACGCATGAAAGAAGCATCTTGAAAACCATTATTGAGATTCAGGCTATTGTAGCCCAAAAGCGCCTGATCCTTGTAGGCGTCGGTAGAGATAGAAAACGACTTCTTTTGTGTCGTATTCATGAAATAGGATGTCTGACCCTTGAAGCGTATGCCGACACTGTCTAGTGTGATGTCTTTGTACTTGATTTTGCACGGAATATCTATTTTCGCATTATAATTCTGGGTCAATAGTGTCCAATAGTTGGATTGTGTAAAATAAATTCGCATCTCTTCGACTGTGGATTCATCATACAAGCCATCGGAAATCTGGTCTCCGGCTATCAAATATTTTCCATCATCACTTTTTCTCCACTGTGCAGGCAAGTTTTGGCTATTAGATTGGTAAAGACCCAAAAACACAGTAACCACAAGTAAAATCAAACGCATATACATATTTTTAAAATCAGATAATTATCAATTAAAGTATCAAAGCTACATTTTGTACTCAAAAAAACCGTAAATATATACATTTCTAAATGTCATAAATCAGAATTGTCTGGGGCGATACAATTTTTAGGTAATAATATGCATCAATTAAATTCTTACACTTAGGAATTTTCAAATTTTGAAGCAATATTTTATACATTTTTCAAGAATAATAGATCGCAATTTTGGAAATATGTCGTTACCAAAGATGAACCTATTGAAATATAAATTGTTAAAATGCTGAAATTTTTAATTTAAAATAAATTCCAACTATATGAGCCTTAAACCTGGCGATATCGCCCCATCATTTACATTAAAATCCAGTGATAAAACCGATGTTTCACTCAGTGATTATAAAGGAAAAAATGTTGTTGTTCTCTTTTTCCCATTAGCATTTACAGGTGTATGTACCACTGAATTGTGTTCTATCAGAGACAGTAAAAAGGACTACGAAAATTTACAAGCTGAGGTGCTTGCCATTTCGGTTGATTCCTTATTTACATTAAATAAATTTAAAGAAGTCGAAGGGTACAATTTCCCACTTTTGTCAGACTGGAACAAGGAAACTGCAGCAGCTTATGGTGCGCTTTATGACGAATTTGTACTCGGTATGAAAGGTGTTGCCAAGCGTTCTGCTTTTGTCGTGGACAAGGAAGGAAAAATAAGATATGCCGAAGTTTTGGAAAATGCCGGAGATCTTCCTAATTTTGTTGCCATAAATGAAACTTTACAGACACTTGTGTAGTTTTAAGCATTAAAATGGATTTTTAATCAAGTATGAATACCGGAATAAAATTTGACGAATTAGAAGACATCTTGGTAGAAGATGAAGTGACTTCAGGCTTGAAATCACAACTGATTGTATATAATGATGATTACAATACTTTTGATTGGGTGATACAATGCCTGATGGAAGTATGCAATCATACACAAGAACAGTCAGAACAATTGTCTATTTTGGTGCACTTCAAAGGTAAAGCAACCGTCAAAACTGGTACGATGACCTTATTGAAGCCCATGAAAGATGCCTTGATAGAACGTGGACTTTCTGCGGTGATCGAGTCATTGGTAGAAGATTAATTAAAATTATATAAAGATTAAAAGGTGGTTTCCTGCTTGGGTTCCACCTTTTTTTTTTGCTCTTTAGTCCGTATAAATGTATTATTATTTAGATAGTCAAATAGCCTTTCCACATCCCGATACTGTCAAGCCATCAGGTATCTTGGCTATTGCGGGCGATCTTTCTACGGAACGCTTGCTACTGGCTTATCAATATGGCATCTTCCCTTGGTACAATGACAACGAACCAATCATCTGGTGGTGTCCAAGACCGAGGTTTGTTATCTTTCCCGATAAGGTAAAAGTAGCCAAGAGCATGAATGCCTACTTCAATCAAGATAAGTTTCAAGTCACTTACAACCAGCATTTTGAAGATGTGATCAGGTATTGTCAGCATGCACCAAGACACGGACAGGAAGGCACATGGATCAATGAAAACATCGTACAATCTTATACCCAACTATCGAAATTAGGCTATGCGCTATCTGTAGAAGTTTGGGATGGAGACCAATTGGTCGGCGGATTATACGGTGTGATGCTTGGTAAAGTATTTTTTGGCGAATCCATGTTCAGCCTCAAGAGCAATGCATCAAAGTTTGGATTTATCACCTTAGCACGAAGACTAGCCAATGAAGGATTTTATGTAATAGATTGCCAACAACCAAATGCATACTTACAAAGTCTTGGTGGCGAATTTATAGGTGGCGACCATTTTCAGGATATTTTGCATAAGAATAGAATGGAGTGGTTGGCGGAATTTTTTGACGGTAAGAAAAGCCATATTAGCCATTTTAATAAACTTGGGAGATGGTTTGTATTAACTATATTATTGTCAATTGGTAGAGAACTAAATCAAAGTTAAACGTGATGATCTCATTTCAGACAATTATTTTATATTTGTAGCTGTAAATGAATTCCATTGATTATGAAGAATATAAAATTATTTGAAAACAAAAAGGCGAAGCAGAAAGGTATGGATATATTTTACAGAAGATGAAATTAGAATTGGCAGTAGATTTAAGAAAAAGTAAAATATATGGATTCAGGAAATATTAAAATATCAAACTGAGGATGGTCAAACAAAATAGAAACCAGATTTGAAAATGAAACTGATTGGGCGATATCACGCAGGTGAGTAAGCAGATTAGGGTAGTTGGCTGGATTTCTTAAACTTACTAATAAAAAGACAATGCAGGTAAATCAGTCATAGTAACACATGTTAAACATCAACTTGGATTTTTAAGGAAGGTTAAAAATGAACTTAGAAGGTGAAAAATGATTTTTAAACAGTTGGGGCAGAAACTAACAAATTAAAATTAAGAAATAATGCAGACATTAGTGGTTATGGCAAACGGGAGAAAGTGCCTGAGTCTTAAATTAGATGGATCGTTTGATGTCATCATTCCAAAGGATATATCAAAAACTGGATCGTAAAAGAAGTTTACGATCCCAAATGCTAGAAATAAATCAACCATTATAAACCATATGAAAAATCAAAAAATCATGAAATCAATCCCTGTAACTGTTTACATGCTTGTCTTCTTTTCTCTATTTTCTCCGACAATATGGTGTCAAGATGATAATACTGATTTCTACCAAAAGGACAAAGTAGGAATCACCTTATCCTCATTAGCCAATGTATATCAAGGCGTCCAGTTTAACTTTGCAAAAGGCATCAACCAAAATATGGATTTTAATGCAGAGCTTGGGTATATTTTTAACGCCGATAATCGTGAATCATGTAATGGTTACAGAATCCGCATTCAGCCTAGATTTAGATTAAGCAATGATCCTACAAAATATAAAATGTATGTGTCTCCACTTATTCAATTTCGATATACAAATTCTACGGTAGAAAATGTCTTTAGCCGATACAATGGGGCATATTATGAACAAATAAAGCATGCTGAAGTCAATAAAATGTTTAGTTTTGGTGCGATGCTTGGCAGGTATTTTAGATTGAATGATAAGTTTTATGTCAATTTAGCGGTAGGTTTAGGATTAAATTTTGAAAATATCAGATTCCCTGATGTTCCGGCTGATGCCAAATGGCAAGCAGAGTTTCAAGATATCTTTTTATCGCTTTATGGTGTAAGTGATCATACAGAAGGCAACTATACATCCATTTTAATGATCTATCATTTGAATGTCTTCTATAAAATTTGATTGATGCTTATTTGCAATAACTATTTTTTCAAATGGGCTCGAAATAGCCGGTCTTTGTATTTTTTTGAACTTTATCCCAATGATGATATCTACCATTCATAGCGATATAGACACCATGTGGCAATGTTTGGGCAAATGCTAGCGCTGCCCCTAAATTGAAAAATCCATCAGATGAAGTACCAAAAGCATAAGGTATCATAGCGCCAGTAAGTATGATGGTTTTTGGTATATTATGCTTCGCCAATGCAGCGGCAGTTTGTACCATGGTATCTGTGCCGTGTGTAAGTACGATGCGTTTGTAATCACTTTTTTTACAACTATAAATGATGATTTCTCTATCTGCTTCTGACATTTGTAGGCTGTCGAGCATCATTAGTGTCTTTATATCTACATCAAGCGTACTTCTACCTCGTTCGAACATCTCGGGCAGATGGGTATCTTTAAAGTAAAGCTGCCCAGTGATATAATTATATTCCTTATCGAAGGTACCGCCGGTGACGTAAATCTGAATTTTATTGCTGTCTGACATGGTAACGTTTGGGTTAGACCCGCAAAAGTACACAAAAATTAAAAAAACGATTACAAACTACACACAAGACCAATATTAATAAAGCATCAACCTGCTACATTGGTATATTCCCATGCTTTCTATTAGGCATTAAAACCTTCTTGTTTTCAAGCATAGAAAAGGCTTTGATAAGCTTGCGTCTTGTATCTCTTGGCTCTATCACTTCATCTATAAATCCTCTGGCTGCTGCCCGATATGGATTCGCAAATTTTTCTTGATATT
The DNA here is from genome assembly GCA_016717105.1 of Saprospiraceae bacterium. GTDB lineage: Bacteria > Bacteroidota > Bacteroidia > Chitinophagales > Saprospiraceae > OLB9. The sequence goes on from JADKGF010000032.1 coordinate 32,786, forward strand.
CCCGTTCTTTTTCGAGCAATTTGGCTGCTGGGTCTTCTGATTTTGCTATTTCATTTTTGAAGATGATCTCACTAGCGCCCTTTGCACCCATGACAGCGATCTCAGCCGTAGGCCACGCATAGTTCATGTCAGCACCTATATGCTTAGAATTCATCACGTCGTACGCACCACCATAAGCCTTGCGCGTGATAAGCGTCACTCTGGGTACCGTAGCATCACTGAATGCATACAACAATTTGGCACCATTGGTGATGATACCATGCCATTCTTGATCAGTGCCGGGCAGAAATCCAGGTACATCTACCAATACAAGGAGTGGAATATTGAAACAATCACAAAATCGGACAAATCGTGCGCCCTTTTTAGAACTCTCGACATCCAATACACCAGCTAAAGCATAAGGTTGATTGGCTACGATGCCGATACTTTTTCCAGCTAATCGGGCAAATCCGACAACAATATTCTCCGCATAGTCCTTATGAATCTCAAAGAAACTATCTTTATCTACAGTGCCATGAATGATGTCTTTCATATCATAGGGATGCATAGAGTTTTCGGGTATCATGGTTGTTAATTCATCTCTATATTCATCACTTAAAGTATAAGGAATATCTTTTGCTTTTTGCTGACAGTTTTGAGGCATATAGCTAAGCAATTTCTTGAGATCACGAATACACTCAAGGTCGTTGGGCGCCGTGAGATGGGTAACACCGCTTTTGGTCGAATGTGTCGAAGCACCACCTAGATTTTCGGAAGTGACCTCTTCATTGGTTACTGTTTTCACTACATTTGGACCAGTCACAAACATGTAAGATGACTGCTCTACCATGATGATAAAATCCGTAATCGCAGGAGAATAAACAGCGCCGGGAGCACAAGGTCCCATGATGGCTGATAACTGCGGAATCACACCGGATGCTTTGGTATTTCTATAGAAGATATCTGCATAACCACCAAGGCTATCCACGCCTTCCTGAATCCTAGCTCCACCCGAATCATTAAGTCCTATGACTGGAGCGCCATTTTCTATGGCAAGATCCATGATACGACAGATTTTCTGGGCATGTGTCTCTGATAGTGCACCACCAAAAACTGTAAAATCCTGTGCAAATACATAGACTAAACGGCCATCTATTGTACCAAATCCTGTGACTACACCATCTCCTAGAAATTGCTGTTTTTCCATACCGAAATCGTATGATCGGTGTTCCTTGAGCATGCCTATTTCTTCGAAGGAATTGCGGTCCATGAGCAACTCAATTCGCTCTCTGGCAGTAAGTTTTCCTTTATCGTGTTGCTTTTGGATTCTATCTGAGCCACCACCTACTAATGCGGTTAACTGTTGTGCACGGAGTTTTTGGATTTTATCTTGCATTACTTGATTTTAAGATTTGCAAATTTACTTCATTTGATTGATCTCGCCAATTTTTTAAGTTTTTTACAATTAAATATTATAATTAACAAAATAATTAAAATATAATGCTGATATATTGCATGAAATCACTAATATTGTGACGCGCAAATTCCATATTGAAGAATCATTATTACAAACCATCAAAACAATATTTTATGAATGCTAAAAATTTGATAATCAGTAGTGTAGTTGGTAGCCTAGTGTATTTTATGTTGGGTTATTTGTTTTACGGTGTTTTATTTACCAATATCTATCCACCTTCTGACAATGAAAACCTATTGTTGGTGTATCTCGGTTGTCTTACATTTTGTATTTTGCTTGCCTACATATTTTTGCAATGGGCTGGTATAAAGGATCCTATGTCTGGTGGTAAAGCAGGTGCCATCGTGGGTACATTGTATGGCGCTGGCATGAATTTTTTTATGTATTCATCTCAGGTGCCCAATTACACCAACATGATCACTGATATCGTCATCAATGGTATCATGGGTGCAATTGCTGGAGCCGTAATTGCGTTTGTGATCGGGAGATTAACATGATATAAAGTATCGTACGACTCATACCATTCGATTTTTAATCTGAATAGGAAATAGCTCTATTGTTCAGCCCTGAAATGAACAATAAAATAAGCAACAGTTTTTTTTTAATTTTTATGATTTGTATCAGAAATTTCTGCTATGTGCAAGTGCTCGTCATTAATTCATTCGTAATTCGTCATTTTTCATTCGAAATTGGTAAATATCACATCATCATGTGACAAAGTTTTTGTCAGCTTATCCTTTTTTTGTTTTATTTTTGTTCTGATAAATCTAAATTTGTGATCATGGACAAGAAATTATTTTACACACTTACCAGTCTGTTATTGGTATTAATGTGTACGACAGCATCCTTTACACAAGAAAACAAAGGACATTTACCGAAACTATTGGCCATTTCACCAAATTTTCAGCATATCTCAAGCCAAGAAGTACATGATTTCTGGTCAAAAAACTACACGCAAGATCGAAATACCATTCCTTGGGAATCAATTGGTCCTACGGAAGTTCTGTCAAGTGAAGGTATAGATTTTTTAGTCTCAGGTAGAGTCAAATATATCGACTTCGTCCGTGACAATCTTATTAGATTTGTATCGGCAAGTGGTGGACTTTTTGAAGCTCGAAGGGTTGTTGGAAAATGGGAAATCAAAAATATAAGCGAACATCAAGTCACTACCACTTGGGGCGGCGCTTCCGATACGTCGCCTTTTGATGAAAACATTGTCCTTTATGGTACTGGTGATCATATTTATAGAAGAGGCACAGGGCTCTGGAGAACAGCGGATGGCGGTACTTCTTGGCATCCAATATCTACTGAGGCCACATATTTTCACGATATAGTATTTAGTAAAACAAATTCCCAAGTCTGGGCATCTGGCAATGCGGTCATCTCATCAACCGATCAGGGAATCACTTGGAAGACGCATATGAAAGGTGATTTTTCATCATTAGTGATCGATCCTATGCAGCCAGATACGGTGTATGTGAGTGATTTTGGCAAAGGGATATTTAGAACTTTTGATGGAGGCAATACATGGAATAAGTTGAGTGGTGGCTTACCTACAGAAGATTTCGGTAGGATCGAATTGACTATTTGCGATTACTTTCCCAATGTGTTGTATGCATCATATTGTAATGCCAAAAATGGAACAAAAGGTGTTTGGAAAACCATTGATTATGGTGAGACATGGACTCAGTGTCAGATTCTAAATTCTCTTTATGAACCTGATGCAAAAATACATCTAAATGCCGGTGATTTTCATTCTATGATAAGTGTATCTCCCGTCAATCCGGACCAAGTACTCATGGGTGGCTGGTGGTATGCAATAACCAATGACGGTAAAACCTTTATTGGGCCAAATTCAGGATCACATGTTGACTATCATTATGCTACATGGGATGATACTGGAACACGTGTATTCATGGCTACAGATGGTGGTGTCAGTTATATGGATTTTGATCAGATAACGATATTCGAAGACAATGTACCTAAAATAAAAAAAGATTTGATGAAGGCGCCAACACTTCAATTTGTAAGTGTCTCGGCATCCAAAGGGTCAAAGATGGTCGTTGGTGGAACCCAAGATAATGGGTTAATATTTTATAATTCAGAGACCGATGCTTGGTATTACAATCATGGAGATGGAGGCGATGTTTCTGCCCATTTTACAGAAGATCATGTATTTCATGGAACAATAGGTTTCTCTGGCGAACCTTTAGCTTTTAAAAATGTAGGAAAAGTGGATAAAGAGTTGAATAGTTTCTATGATATTAATAATGGAATTCGCCCATGTGGTGAGTGGTTTAGAAGAGTAGGTACCGCTTTTGGTGAGCAGTTACTTTTACTCACTCAGACTTACAATACCTTGTATCTGTCCACCAATTTTGGGTTTGTATGGACTCCGATAGATTTTGATGGATTTGACGCTGAAAGCATTAATACAATCCAATCAACGACTGAATCAAATCCAAAAATCTTTATATCAGGTAACGGAAGCCCAACTACGTCCGCTATAAAATTTGATCCTACAACCATGGAACATAGTTATATCTCCGATGGACTACCAATAGTAAAAGGTATTAGTTGGCCGCAAGTCTATGTAAGCCCATCACCAGATATGAAACATAAAGTTTTTGCTTTTATGTACTCTTATTCTAATAATACCAGAGGAGCAAAAGTATTCGTCTCCGATGTTGAAAATATTTCTTGGAATAATATAACCGGAGACTTGCCTGATGTGCCTATCACTACGATGTTTGTACATCCACAAGATGAAAATTTCATCCTAATAGGTACCGATGGCTTTGGTGTTTTTGTCACTGAAAATGGTGGTAAATCCTGGTCGCCATATAATGCCAATCTGCCCAAAGGTGGATTGATCACAGATTTTGACTACCAAACTGTAAATGATACTTTATATGTAATTATGGCCACCTATGGTAATGGGCTATATAAATCGCCACTTCCGCCTGCTTTGGTTTCTACCAAAGACACACAAATTGGTGCTAAAAAACTTGGTATCACTTATGCAAATGGTCAAGCTATGATCCACCTTAACGATAAAATCACAGACAATTCAAGCATCAAAATTTACGACATCAACGGTCGACTTCTCCAAGTGCTCGATGTTTTTGAAAGATTAGATTACGGGCTAATTAGTGTTGATATCGATCTGTTACCTGTGGGTATGTATATTGTAAACTTGACGAACAATGACAAGCAATATGCCGGCAAAATGGTCGTGGTAGATTAATTTGTCATTCATTCTTTGTAATTAGACATTTTACATTCAAAATCAGTAAATATCACATCATCATGTGACATGACATTTTTGTTTTTAAGTATGTTTTGCTATAATCTTGTGCTTTATTTGATAATAAAACATTAAAAGATGAAACAATTATTTTGTGTACTGGCTGTGGTTCTCCTAATGCAAAATGTCTATGCCCAACATGTCGGCATCAATAATTCTGATCCAAATTTATCTTTAGATATCACAGGTGGATTTGGTATCAGATCAGTAATCGGCATACCCTATTTGAATAATTATAATGTACCTATTAATGTCTCATTTATTGAATTGCAGCAAGATGGTAATGTCACGGGACCAGTCACTATTATAGGTCCTGACCCATGGATAGATGGTCGGAGAGTTGTAATCAGAAACATATGCGGCTATCCAGCTACTTTTGGTACTACAGTTATTAAAAGCTTAGAAACTAAAGAGTTTATTTGCAGAAATATTGGTGGTTGGTCAGTTATTTCAGAAAAAGATCCCAGCCAACTCGAAAAAATCACAGAAGGTAGCAATACTGGATGGAGGCTTCTTGGTAGAGATCCTGATTATTATGAAAATATAGGACAAGATGCAGTAGATTTTTCAAAGTCAAGTAATTCAAATTTGCTATATGGCGCTTCAGGAATTAGATCTTTTGCTGCGAATTCTCATACCATAGCATCAGGATTAAGTTCCGCAGCTTTTAACTCAAGTAGCAAAGCATTTGGGACTTCATCTACATCAATGGGCTTTGACACAAAAGCGAGCTCTTTTGCTTCGTTGTCTATAGGTCAAAACAACGATACTATTGCTGGGTCCAACAGAAATATTTGGGTAGAAACTGACCCTGTTTTTATTATTGGAAATGGCACACCAACACAATCTTCCAACGCAATGACTGTATATAAAAACGGAACTTTTGATCTTCAAAACCATACTTCTCTTCCATCAAATAAAACAAGCAAATTTTATATACTGAATGGAGTACCTTATTATGGTGATTCCATGCTTGTTACAAAAAAATACCAAATAGGAGATTTTGCATTTGGAGGTATTGTATTTTGGGTGGACGAGTCAGGTCAACATGGACTAGTTTGTGCTAAAACCGATCAAAGTGCTGGCATAAGATGGTATGCAGGTACATATACCAATACAATGGCGCTTGCAGACGGCCCATTATCAGGAGATAAAAATACTTTATTATGTATCAGCAATCAAGGATATGGAGATGGTAGTACTTATGCTGCTAGGATAAGCAATGAACTGCAAGTTACCGAAAACAATATTACCTACGGAGATTGGTATCTACCTTCTCGGCAAGAGTTGGCACTTATATATGCCAATAGAACAATTATAGGCACAACTTCTACAAGTCATGGTGGTTCTGGATTTGATTTAACTGTATCGTATTGGAGCAGTACCGAATACGATTTTTATAATGCCTACATGATTCAATTTTTTAATAATGGTGCTGAAGTACAAAATAATAAAGATAGTAGTAATGTCAGTGTGAGGGTAGTACGGAGGTTTTAGCGGGGGGGGGGGGGGGGGGGGGGGCTTATTCACATATATAAATATCACATCATCATGTGACAAGCAAAATTTTTTGGTACTGAAAACAGGCATAATTTTGTCAATATTTCATAGTATTAAAACGTTAGCACATGAGACTTCCATTCTTACTTTTGTTATTTGTGATATTTACATGCCGACTATCCAGTCAGATTTCTATCATCGGACCAGCGACACCGACAGGTGATTGGGATACAGATCACGATTTAATACAGAGTTCATCAAGTGTGTGGACAGGAACATTTGTGCTAAACGCTGGTGAGCTTAAATTTAGACAAGACCATGCTTGGACTAATAATTGGGGCACCAATACCTTTCCTTCAGGTAGTGGAGTTGCTAATGGACCAAGCATTCCTGTAAGTCCTGCTGGCGTGTATAGTATTTCATTTGACACTTCGACATTAGTATATAATTTTCAGATTAAAGGCCGGATTGGAGTTAATAATACTGACCCTCAGGCCGGATTGGATATATTAGGTGGACTTAGGACCAGAGTATATGTAGAAGTTGTCAATAATTCAACGAACACGATTTACATTCCACTTGAACAAAGTTTTGTATGGATGGAGGGCGGTACAGCGCCATATACTATTACTATAGATGCAGAATATCCGGATGGTACCAGAATAGTTTTATTTAACGGCACATCTTACGATGCTACTTTCGGAAGTGTAATAATTGGAAGTAACAAAGCACTTGAATTTATCAGACTTGATGGCGATTTTAGATTACTTGGTGGTAGCATTGTTAATACTTCAAGTGAACTTGAAAAAATTACTGAAAATGGTAATATTGGATGGCGATTAAAAGATGCAAATCCTGATAATTATGGAAATATTGGTAATAAAGCTATGGACCTAAGCATTTCTGACATTGCATCTAGTACTTATGGAGCAACTGGTCCTTATTCAGTTGCTATTGGGAACCACAATACGGCAAGTGGAGATTATGGGGCTACCGCTATTGGAAATGTGAATGTTGCAAGTGGAGATTATGGTGCTACCGCATTAGGTTCAGTTACGACAGCGAGTGGCATCCATGGAGCAACAGCACTTGGTTGGTATACTACTGCCAGTGGTAGTGAAGGTGCTTCAGCTATAGGTCATAACTCAACGGCAGGCGGTATCACATCTATAGCATTAGGTAAAAACTCAATTTCTATTGGTGAAAATGCACTAGCTGTATCTGGAGGATATGCCTTGGGTAATAAATCGTTAGCTTCAGGTGAAGGTGCTTATGCTAAGGCTTATAACTCGATTGCTTTAGGAAGGTATAATGATATTTTTGTATCGTCAAACCTTACATCATGGGTAGAGACAGATCCTCTGCTGACAATTGGAATGGGTACAGACAATGATAATAGAAAAAATGCATTCACACTTTTCAAAAATGGAAATGCTGAGTTGGAAGGTTTATTTAGATTAAAAAATAATGGCAATTTAACAGGGATTGAACTCGCTTTTGGTGTTACTAATAAATATGTGCATGCTGGTAAAATTCAGTATGGAGGATTCGGAGGAAGTGATCATACGCTAAATATCCTTGGAGGAGGAACTAATGCATTTGGAGATGATTTAAAAATTAAACTGTGGGCAAAAGAAAATCTGATAGTGGAAAGTAACAATTTTCAATTAACAGGAAATACTTTTGAAATAGCTGCCGATGCAGTAAAAGCAACAGGAAGTGGCAAATTTTTAAATGAAAATTTTTCATTAATAATGAATGGATTAGCACATCCATCAGATCCAGACAATAAACGAGTTTTTGTTAATAATAAATTGATCGTAAATGGCTCGCCATCCAATGTAAGTAATTACAATTTTGAAGTAAATGGAAATTCTGAAATTTTTGGGAAACTTCAAATAGCAGCGTCAACCATTAATTTCCCTTCCGACTATAAATTGGTAGTCGATGGTAAAATAATTGCTGAGGAATTGAGAATCCAGAATAGTACTTTATGGCCAGATTTTGTTTTTGAAAATGGGTATGATCTAACACCACTCAATGAGGTAGAAAAGCACATATCGATTTATAAACATTTACCTGATGTACCTTCAGCAAAGAAGTGTCAAAAGAAGGCTTTGATATTGGAGAAATGCAAAAGATCTTATTAAGAAAAATCGAAGAATTAACGTTGTATATAATTGAACAAGATAGGAAGATAAAAGAATTAGAAATAAAAATAAAAAAATGATGAAAAATATAATTAAATTCTTTTTTCTATTTTTGTTAGCATTAATATTTGATTTAGAAGTCGTATTTGGACAGGAATGGACAAAATACATTAATAATAATGATCCATATAAAACTATAATAAAAAATATAGATCAGCATTTTGAAAAAACAGGTAAAGAACGTGGAAGTGGTTTTAAACAATACATGAGATGGAGATACAAATTAGATGGCGCAATGAATTCATCTGAGCCATTAAAAAATATTAATGCCATCGAGATTAGTGAATATGAGGCATTTAAAAGATCTCTTTCTAAGTCAAACAGAGCGACAAGTGGTGACTGGGAGAGTATGGGGCCATACACGACGCAAGGTAACTCTGGACTTGGTAGGATTAATTGCATGGCACACCATCCTAGCGACCCTAATATTATGTGGGTTGGCACACCCAACGGTGGCCTTTGGAAAACAACCAATGGCGGAAGCTCATGGGAAATAATTTCTAATTATTTTGTTTCTCTAGGAATAAGTGGCATTGCAATAGACTATACAAATCCGGATATTATTTACATTTTGACCGGAGATGGAGATGGAGGTGATTCTGCATCGATTGGTGTATTAAAAACAATTGATGGCGGAATCAATTGGCAGAAAACGGGATTATCTTTTGGGGTAACATATTTAAAATGGTGTTTTTTTATAAAAATACATCCCACAAATCCACAAATCTTGCTAGTTGGTGCAATAGATGGGCTTTATACTAACTCGAATGGTGGAGTAGGATCTTGGGGACATGTATTAGGTGACAACCTTGTTTTTGATTTGGAATTCAAACCAGATAATCCAAATATATATTACCTTGCCACCGATGTTGGCATAAAAAAGTTTAATAATGGAATAGAAGTATCAACATTTGTTTCGAGCAGTTCTTTTGCCAGAATAGCATTAGCTGTTACTCCTGCAGCTCCAAATAATGTTTATGCAATATTTGGAGGATACCTAAATTTGTCTGGTATTTTTTCTGGAGTTTATTTTTCTACCAACAGTGGTGACTCATACACCATCCAAAGTAATACACCCAATATCTTAGGTTGGGATAATGGAGAAGATGCCCAGACACAAGCTATGTATGACCTATGCTTGGCTGTTCATGAATCAGATCCAAATAGAGTATATGTAGGTGGAATCAATTGCTGGACTTCAAGCAATGCTGGTGTAAATTGGAATAAAATAAGTTACTGGAACGGTAGCCCTTATGTGCACGCAGATTTTCATAATCTTTATCATTTAAATGGTACATTGTTCGCCTGTACTGATGGTGGAATTTATAAAACTACAAATAATGGTGGAGCCTGGAATGACTTATCAAATGGTATCAACATTATGCAATTTTACGATATAGATTTTTATAGTAATACTTGGTTGGGTGGAGCTCAAGATAATGGAACACATTCTGCAACTTACGGTAGTCAAACATCAAGTGAGTTGTCAGTAGGAGATGGGTTTGGATGCACTTGGCATAGTGGGGATCATTCTATTCAGTTTTTATCATCCCAAGATGGTATAATTCGAAGACAACTTGGTACAAATTTAACTATAAATTCAGATTTAAATGGATTTTGGTTTACCGAATTAACAATGAGTACGAATACATATCATCTATTTGCAAATTCAACAAATAGTTTATTAAGAGGAAATCAAAATGTCGCAGTATGGGATTGGTCTTGGCCTTCTACCGGAAATGAATCTATAATGTCAAATGACATAAGAGGCTATGAGCAAGGTACAAATGATCCAAATGTAATGTATGTAGTTAGTTCTGAACAAATCATCAAAACAAACAATATTTTTTCCACACCAGCTACTTGGACATTGCTCACACATCCATCGCCTGGTCCAACACCTGAAGAAACAGTTAAGTTACAAAATGTAACTGTTGATCCGTTAAATGCAAATAGAGTTTGGGTGGTTTGTTCAGGTTTTTACAATGGTCAGAAGATATTCAAATCCGAAGATGGTGGAACAACTTGGACTAATATATCAGGTAGCTTACCGAATGTACAGTTTCGAGCCATAGTTTACGATACTCCTGGGAGTGATAGGATTTATATTGGTTCGGATATTGGTGTATTTTATAAAACTAGCACTATGAGCGATTGGATATATTTTTCCAATAATTTGCCTCCCGCTAATGTTACTTCATTAAAAATTTATGATGGATATATCTATGCTGGCACTTTTGGTAGAGGCATTTGGAGAAGTCCATTGTTCTCTACATGCCCTATCAATGTATCATTAACACCAGCCAATGACCCAGGCACCGTCTATTTGCATGGTAAACAGGTACATTATGCATCAAATTCAATAACAAGTAGTAGAGTTATTTCAGGTTCCCTTGGTAATGAAGCTATCTATACCGCTGGTAATTATCTGGATTTTGTAGAAGGATTCTGGGGCAAAACCGATGCTTTTATTGAAGCCAAGATTGGTACATGTCCGGAATAAAAATTTGACTAAAATCATTTGTCATTAAACATTAAACATTCATAAATTTATAATCATTTTTTTCAAATTAAAAATGAAATCATGAAAAACTCAATCTTCTGTTTTCTTGTTATTGGCTTCTTTTGTTGTGACCAAAATGTCGATTGTTCGAGTTGTTCAACTTCCATCAAAGGATATTAGGTCGTAGCAAATGAAGCTGCTGTGAATGACCAACAATGAAACAATTAATTACCGAATGTCCTGATGGGAAAAGAATATTGAGTTGTGGTTGGAGTGCATTGGATAGTACATCAGCAATCATGGAAGGACAAGCCACTTATTCGGAACCCAGTTTTGATGGAAAAAATTGGATGGACAATGTTAAACTTACAAGTACTTACAATCCGGAATGGAAACTTAGGACGTGATGTGTTTGTGCTGAGATTGATGAACCCGTCAAATCTCTATCATCGGGCCAGCGACACCGGCAAACAACGGGACGATCGGCAAGGTATGGCTCGCCTGCAATCTGGATGCTAACAAGCGGATTTATTGTGAATAATAGACACGAAGTCATTAGATTTTTGTGATAATAAGACGAAATGTCCTTTGAATTAATGATTTTTAGTATCTTTGCAAACGAATTAATACACCGTTTTATGTTTAGGAAAGCAGAGATAGCATTAGCAGATTGGAAAAATCGAAAATTATTGAAGCCTTTGATTTTAACAGGAGCAAGGCAGGTAGGCAAAACCTGGCTGATGAAAAATTTAGGTAAGCAACACTTTGAACATTCCATATATATAAATTTAGAAAAAGAACCTTCGTATAGAAACTTATTTGAAGCAGATTTGAATATTGAAAGAATCATTCAAACCATATCATTATTACAAAATCAAAAAGTAGAAGATGGTAAGACACTTCTCATTTTTGACGAAATTCAGGAAGCACCTAATGCCTTGACTAGTTTAAAATATTTTGCCGAAGACAGGCCTGGTTTGCATGTTTTAGCAGCAGGTTCGCTGTTAGGAGTGACTTTAGACACAGGTTCTTTTCCAGTGGGTAAAGTAGATTTTTTAAAAATTCTCCCTATGAGTTTTGAAGAGTTTCTAAAAGCAACTCGTCAATCTGCACTTTGGGAATTACTATTGCAACAGGATTATACTATTGTCTGTAGTTTTAGAGACAAATACATTCATGCACTCAGAAACTACTATTTGGTAGGTGGTATGCCCGAAGCAGTGTTGGCATTTGCAAGTGATGGCGGTTCATTTTACCAAGTGAAACGCATCCAAGAAGCTATTCTTAATTCCTACATGCAAGATTTTGCCAAACATGCTCCTGCTGTATTAATTCCCAAAATCATAGCTGTCTGGCACGGAATGGTAAGCCAATTAGCTAAAGAAAACAAAAAGTTTGTATATGGATTGCTAAAATCGGGTGCAAGAGCCAGAGAATATGAAGATGCTATAGATTGGTTGGTAAACTATGGATTGGTTCATAAAATCTATGCAGTTCAAAAAATGGCATTCCCTTTACACGCGTACAAAGATTTGAAAAGTTTCAAGCTTTTTGCCTTTGATGTAGGTTTACTTTCTCACTTGGCCCATATGAGTCCGGTTACCATTTTGGAAAATGCCATATTTTTTGAAGAATTTAAAGGAGCATTAACAGAGCAATATGTTTTGCAGGAATTAATCGTCGCAGAAGCTAAAAATATCAGTTACTGGGTGAATGATATAGGAACAGCAGAATTAGACTTTGTATTTGAAAAAAACGGTGTTATTTATCCTTTGGAAGTAAAAGCAACCGAAAATTTACAGGCTAAATCTTTGAAAGTATTTCATGAAAAACATAAGGAAATTCATTGCTATCGTACATCATTATCCAATTACCGCGAAGAAGGATGGATGACCAATGTACCGCTATATGCGATAAGTACCTTTCCGATGTGATCAAATTGTGCTTCAGGCAAAAACTAAAATTTCTAACAGTTGGAGGAGCTGATATTTTTAGTATCGGTTTGCTATTGGCGATTGACTGCTGGCCACTAGCCACTGGCCTTGGCTCATTCGATGCATCTTTCTTCGTTCAAATCTTTCGCCGTTCGTCACTCGTCATTCGTTAATTGGTCTTTGGCAATTAGCTGTCAGTGGTTTTTAAGTCACTCAACATTCGTAATTTGTAATTCGTCATTTTTCATCCAAAATCAGTAAAATATCACATGATCATGTGACAAGCAAAATTTTTTTGGTACTGAAAACAGGCATAATTTTGTCGATATTCGATCAACTTTAAAATTTTGCACATGAGACTTCTTTTCTTCCTTTTGTTGTTTGTGACATTTACATGCCGACTATCCAGTCAGATTTCTATCATTGGACCAGCGACACCGGCCGGTGATTGGACAACCGATTTTACACTTACACAAGATGCTTCCAATGTTTTTATTTGGTATGGAACATTCAGTTTGTCAGCAAATGAATTGAAGTTTAGGCTTAATTATGATTGGGCAACAAATTATGGTAGTGCATCTTGGCCTAATGGTATAGGAATTCTTAATGGTCCGAGTATTGTAGTCCCACTCGCTGGTACATATACCATTACATTCAATCAATGGAATCAAGCTTATAGCTTTACACTGATAGATGCTGAGTTTGTGGGCGTCGGTACTACATCACCCATAGAGAAACTCGACGTAGCTGGTAATATTAGGTTGATTGGAGAGATAAAACCCGGCGGTCAAAGTGGTACTGCAAATCAAGTGCTGACATCCAATGGTGCTGGCAGCATGACATGGTCTAATGCTTCGACTATTTCGGCGACAGATCAAATCATAGATGCAGATAATGATACCAGAGTCACCGTAGAAGATGCACCAGATAACGACTTGGTTAGAATATATCTTGCAGGAGTGCCCAAGCTTGAGTTGGATGGAAATATGATAAAACCTTTGAATAGCAATTTAGCAACCTATCTCGGTAATGGTGCTGGAGCAAATACAACCGGAAATGGTAACACCTTTATTGGAAATCAAGCAGGAAATGCAAATAACGCTGGGGCATGGAATACTGCCTTAGGTACCAGAACACTGCTAAATAGTGCGTCAGGAGATGGCAATGTGGCTATTGGTGCCGATGCTTTGCGCACACAAAATGGCATAAGCAATAATATAGGCATAGGAACAGGTGCAGGGTATAACGCTACTGAAGGTGGTAACGTGTTCATAGGAGGAAATGCAGCAAATAATAAAAGTAGTGGGAATGGCAATACCATCATCGGTGATAATTCTGGTTTTAATAGTACTACTGGTAGCAGCAATGTGTTTTTGGGAGCAAGTGCAGGATATAGTGTCACAAGTGGTAACAATGTACTGATCGGTGCCTCTGCAGGTCGTAATGGCAGCGGATTGACCAATGACAATATCATCATTGGAAAAAGTGCTGGATACGACTTGGCTGGAGGAGACAATACAATCCTGGGTACTGGTGCTGCTTTTTCAGGCAGTGCTGCGAATGGAAATGTCGTCATAGGAAAGGATGCGGGTTACGAATTAGTGGGCTCAGATAATACAATTATTGGAAAACAAGCAGGCTATAATAATGCGGGCAACTTTAATGTAATTTTTGGTAAAGATGCAGGTTATAGTAATACAAGCGATGGGAACACGATGATTGGATTTCAAAGTGGATACAATAACAATGGACTTAATAATGTGTTCTTAGGAAGAAGTGCAGGTGCAAACGAGACAGGGAGCAATAAACTTTATATAGACAACTCAAATGCCAACAAAGATAATGCACTAATTTATGGGGATTTTAATGCCGATAGCCTTTTGCTCAATGGTAAAACGCTTGTAAAAAATCAATTGGGTGTAAAAGGTATAGGTGACTTGACAGGCATTGAACTTGGATACAACAATGCGTCTAAACAATCTGATGCTGGAAAAGTACAATATGGTGGATTCGGAGGAAGTGATCATGTTGTAAATATAATAGGTGGTGGCACTGATCCTGTGGGTGCAGATAGAAAGGTGAAAATTTGGGCAGAAGGAGGTAGTGAGATGACTGGAAGCCTATCTGTCACGGGAAGAATAAAACTTGGGGATGATAATAATACGACGATCCGGAGGAACAGTCCGATGGAATGATGTAGGTGGCAAGATTTTGAAGGATATGATGGTAGTGGTCAGTGGAGATCACTAACAAAAAGTCAATCTGTCAATGGCAGAATAATACTCGGTGATGATACAATGATAAACTAACTGCAGGCAGTGATGGAATACCGCAAGAATGACTTTGAGGTTTTGTTTCTATCAACGGAGATTTTGACAATCGTTGGGGAGTTTGATGACGATATTGGCAGCAACAAGGATACAAGGTCCTGCATATATCAGTATAGAAAATCCGGATATGCCATGGACAGAATGAGCTTGTTTACCGGGGCAGATGGGTCAAATGATTTGGGGATAATTTTGGTTACTCTGTTATTTATCAGTGGTGATAATGCGATCTGCATGGGCGTATGGCGACGACATTGGCAGCAACATGAATCAAGGTTCTGCCTATATTTTCGTTAGGTCCGACAATACCTGGACACAGCAAGCCAAGCTTACCGTGGCAGATGGGGCGACTGATGATAATTTTGGTTACTCTGTTAGTATCAATGGTGATTATACAATATTGAGGGGAAAACCATAACGATTTTGACTCTAGATGCAAATCTGCATTGGTCTTTGTGGTAGGGGTAGGCTCTTCTTGGATAAAGCATTCTAAGTTTATACCCAGCAGATCCGAGCCCATTTATGAGGTTTGAGGATAGAGTTTCCATAAGTGGTTTTTATGTTTTGCATTGGGGCACAACATAATCAAACAGGTGCTAATTTGAATCAAGGATATGCAAATTTATTTTATACATTATGGTAATTCTTGGACACAGCAAGCCAAACTTATTGCGTCCGATGGGGCTGGTGATGACCGCTTTGGCTCTTCTGTCTCCATTAGTGGAGATTATGCGATGATAGGGGCATATTTTGATGATGTTGGCGATAATTCTAATCAAGGTTCTGCCTATATCTTCTATAGAAAGGGAACTACTTGGTCATTGCAAACAACATTAGTTTCAGAAAATGGCGATGCAAATGATAATTTTGGTAGTTCAGTCTCTATTTATGGGGAATTTGCGCAAAAAAGGACTCAATTTAGTTCTTGCAAAGCCTTTTATAGAAATAATATGGAATGGATTCAGAAAGCAATATTACAACCCAATCCTATTCAACAATTTTGTGAATTTGGTGAAAGTGTTTGTATTAGAAACAGAATTGTTGCATACTGTTTTATGATATTAGCCCGACTATACTGATCAAGGAAAGTTTTCATTTTTGGACAATAGTTTCAATTAAAATAATTTTGAAAAATTAAGGCATGTCTGTTTTCCAAATTAAGATATTTATAGGTATTTTATCATTCATCATTTTTCATTAAAAATCACATCATCATGTGACACGCTAAATTTTTTTGACACTGAAAACAGGCATAATTTTGCAATTAAATGTATAGTCAACAAAATAGTAACAGTATGAAACGCTTAACAATAATCTTCCTAGCTATGGTCCCTTTTATGTCAATGAATGCGGCTGACATCGTCTGGGATGGGGGAGGCAATGGTACTGATTGGTCTGATGTGAATAATTGGGATTGTAATTGTATGCCGGCATCAGGTGATAATGTAACCATTCCATCCGCATACATCGCCACCACGGTAATTGTTACTGGGAGTGTCACTGTTGGTAATTTATATTGCTATTCAGGCTTACAACTAAATAGTGGTGCCCAAATCACTGTCGCTGGACAATTCAGGATGATAAATGGTGGAGATCTACAAGTGCAATCTGGTGCTACTATTGAGACCACGAGCCTAGCATTAGTATCAGTATCTGACATTTCAGGACAAATTTGGAATGCAAATTTAAGTAACCTCGGTACCATCAATACCACAGAAATCTATTTGGAAGAAAGTTGTGACCCGAGCTTTCCATGTTTTACGGCGTTGACCAATGATGGTACTATAAACACAACAGACTTGGGTATATCGTTTGGTGATTATTCTCAAGTCATCAATAACGGTAATATGACTTTGACTGGTTTGGTCGGAATCCAAACATCATTGACAAGTTTAAATAATCAATTTACAAATAGTGGTAGTTTTTCAACCAATGTACCTAATTATTTTGGGCCAACTACCAATACGTCCTCGGGAACATTTACAATAGATAACTACATAAACTATTTTAATACTTATAATAATACATACAATTCTCCAGTAAAGGTATTATCTACATTTACCAATCAAGGTGCGATTAATATGACCAATCCACAATCCAATGCGCTTTATGGGATTCAGGTGTTACCAGCGGGATCTTTCATTTCAACGGGAACTTTAAACATAACGTCGGAAAGTTATCCTATTCGCAATCAAGGCGTTTGTACTGTCGAAGGGACATCAGATTTTTATACCATAGGGTCTGCAACAAGTTTGGGAATTGAAAATACAGGTACATTCAATATTAATAATCAGGCTACTACTTTTAATTGTGCAAAAGCCTTTAATAATCTTAGTGGTGGGACTCTGAATATCGCTACTTGTAAACCAGTTGCTTTGCGTTATCTTTATAATGTAGGTACCGTAGTAAATAATGGAATCATTACCTTCGACCCAACTTCTACCACGGTCACACTTTCCAACTCCGGTTCCCTTACCAATAATGGACTAATGATCAATAATCCTTATACAGTAAACTTGTCATCTGCACAAAACCAAGGTGCATTTGTACAGCGTATCTTAGGTCAAAAATGTGTAGGCACGGCTATCCCATCATTTATTTCTGGTGAGAAGGTCAATGTGAGCAATCCGACACGGAATTTTTACAGATGCCGCCTTGACCATTTCTGCTGGTACTTACGATCTTAGTACCAATATATTTACACCATCAACGGCAGCCCTTGGTTTGACCAGTTTGTACATCGACCTGCAGTACCAATCATGTCCGGTAGAAGTGGTAGAAATTATATTCCAATATCCTATCAGCAATCCAAGTACCTGGTATTTAGATGCTGATTATGATGGTTATGGTGATCCCGCAGTTTCTACTACAGCTTGTGTTCAACCCTATGGATATGTAGCTAATAATACAGATTGTGATGATAATGATTATGCCGTTCATCCCGGAGCTACAGAAATCTGCAATGACAAAGATTATAATTGTGATGGTATGATGACAGGGCCTGCGCCTGTATTATGGTATCAAGATGCTGATTATGACAACTATGGCAATCCTAGTGTCACTTTGCTTTCATGTACATCCTGCCAATAGTACAGATTGTGATGACACAGATGGCAATGTTTACCCTGGCGCACCTGAGACATGTAGTGACAAAGACTACAATTGTGACGGTATGATCACTGGCACCACGAGCCCAACGCTTTGGTATCAAGATGCCGATTATGATGGCTATCGCAATCCTAGTGTTACATTGCTTTCATGTACGCCACCATCTGGTTATGTAAGTAATAATTCAGATTGTAACGATAATAATTTTAATGTGAATCCTGGCGCACCAGAAGTCTGTGATAATCTAGACAATAATTGTAATGGTATGGTGGATGAAGGACTCATGACTGGAACGGCAGTTTTTACTTTTGGTGCAATGAATAATTCTTGGAGTGAGCCAATGAATTGGAGTACCATGCAAGTGCCGGCACCATGCTTTGATGTGATAATTCCAACACCATACAATGTGGTAGCTACGGGATCAGGCATTACTGCTAAATCCATAATGATCCAAGGAGGAGCATCACTAACCTTTACAGGTGGTACTTCAACTATTCAAGGAGGAGCCACCTTTGGCATCAACAATTACGGGACCTTAAATATTACAAATAATAGTAACATTATAATTCAAAACACAGGTAATGGAATTGATAATCACGCCAATATACAATGTACTGGTGTCAACTCAATAACTATTACTCAGGTAACTCAGAACGCGATTCAAAATTTCTCAGGTGCCATCTTTATGGATAATGGTACTACAGGTTTGACCTTATTTAACATTACCGGAGACGGTATAAGTAATAGCGGGTCATTGACTAAAAATGGGATTTTAAGTGGAAGTAATATCAATGGCGACTTGATATTCAACACTGGTACTTTTACAAATGGTGGAAATATTGATTTTCAAAATGGTACAAATTTTCCACAGTGGGTGATACACAATCAAGGTACATTCAATAATAACACGGGTGCTTATATATTATTTCCAACACCTTCTACTGGCGGCAATGTGTCCAATATGGGCATTTTAAATACGGCAGGCTCAACCATGAACAATAACGGTATCATGAATTTATTTGGGAATAGTATTTCTGGTAGCGGAACTTTTTACAATAATGGCGTAATAAATGGCGGCCTTTAATACACTATTAAATACCGATTGTAATAGTCAATTAAATCAAAGTATCATGAAAGTACTAAAATCAAATATAAATAGCCAAGAAAGATTTTTACTAAAGTCAGAAGTAACTTTGCCTCAAGCCATAAAAGCATCAGGAAGATTGATGATTCCTATTCCTGGTGGTTTTTGCTGTTGTATGTCTGATGAAATCTTGTATATGAAAGCGGAGAGTAATTATACAGAAATTTACTTTACCAATGGTACTAAAAAATTGCTTTCCAAGACGTTAAGAATTTTAGAAGACTTGCTCCCAGCCCATAAATTTTTTAGAGTGCATAAAAGTTATGTAGTCAATGCGTCGCATATAATCGAAGTAATGATGACAATGGAAACAAACGTTGTCAAACTTTCGAATGGTGCTACTTTGCCTATAAGCAGGGAGAAAAAACACTTATTTTATTGAAATCCAATAAAATATAACTAGGATTTAAGTTTTAATAATTATGCATTTTTAGGTTTATTTAAGGTGTAGGTGTCAAAACCTAGCCTTTTTCTTGTTTTTTCTATCACTGCGATGAATGGATCAAAATTATCCGCTGTTGCACCTACAGGATACATCTTGATATCAAATTGTTTGTATTTCAATTAATGAGTCTGATGAGCTCAAAATCGACCATTTCTTCACCTGTAAAACTGAAAGATGGTACATCTCAGGAAGTAGATCTTGGGAAATATTATATCGAAAACGGTAGGATGCTTATTACTGGTGCCAATGGCGAAAAATTACTTTTGACCAAGCTGTAAAAGAATGAAAACTTAAGTATGCTACGTAATTGGAGCTATTGAATGTAGAAATACCTCCAAATTTGAAATGTCGCTGTGAGCACGATGACGCCTAGCACAATATATCGAAAAACCTTCTCAGACGTAACTTTCAATATTTGTTTACCAACAAAACTTCCTATGATACTGATACCGATCAGAAAGGGAATCAGAAATAAAAATTGGCGGTCAAAATATCCATGGCTTATATATACTATGGCCCTGCTGAAGTCAACACCTAAATCGATTAAGGCAGAAGTCGCAATAAAAATATCTTTTGGTAATAGAAATGCCGACAAAGTGATACCACGGATAGCGCCACCAGTACCTGCAATCCCAGCCAAGAACCCAGATGCCATACCACCGATAAACAGATTGGTGTCTGACTGAACTATTTTTTTATTGAAATTTACCATTAAATATACAGCCAAAAACACCAAAAGGACATTCATGGCCAACTCTATACTTTTGTAGGTAGGAAAGTCGTAGCCATGCGCCTATGATGACAAAGATGACAGCAGGAATGCCCAGTTTTAAAGCAATATCTTTTTTTATGCCATTCCTAAACAGGGCAATCTTGGACAAATTGCTGAAAACATGAAATACTGCAGTGATACCGAGCACGCTTTTGAAATCAAAAAATAGCGATGCTACGGGTACAAATAGTATGGACGATCCAAAACCTGAAACAGTTCCTAAGACCTCAGCGACAAATGCAAGAAAAATGAAAATATAATAATTTTCACTCATTTATTTTCCTGTTTCATTTTATGTAGCCACATATACATAGTTACAATCCATGTGAATACAAACAAAATGATAATCAGTGTCTTATATTGTTTTACATATTCATGAAAGTACATTCCCATTATTAAATATGCAGTGCCAATACAAATCTTAAGTGGGATAAATTCAAGATTTGACCAAGTGGTCTTTTTGTCGAAAATGTTCATATTAATCATTTTGGGTGGTATCTTCTATATGTAAGATATGTAATAACCGATGGACAATAGGTGTAAATACTATGGCTGTAATCGTCAAAAAAGTAACGCCGCTATACAGGGCATACAGAGATGAAAATATCTTGGAGCTATCCGTTGTCATTTCATTGGTTGGTCCCATACCTGTCAGTATCAAACATGCCATTTGGAAACTATCGATCCACGACAAATTCCCATAATAACGATATCCTATTACACCAATGATAATTGAAATCAGGATCAACAAAAAGGCAAAAAGGCTGTACCTAAGGAGCCGGATGGCAAATTTCTTATTGGATAAGATCTTTTGTGATTTATGTTCCATATAACTCCAAAATACGTGTATTACTTTACATCAATACCCAGTTTACCGATTTTGCGGGTAATTATTGTATAACGGCGCCGTATTTCTCTACAAATTCCTTCATGTCACGTACCATATCTCGTGATCCCATCGCAATAGATGAAGTCTGATGCAAAGAGTGGATTTCCATCTCCATGACACGTTCCAGTTTGCAGGTCATAGCAGTACCACCAGCTTGTTCGATAAGGAAGGCCATTGGATAACATTCGTATAAGAGACGAAGTTTTCCTTTGGGATATTTTCGGGTATTTGGGTACAAAAATATACCACCTTGGAACATAATGCGGTGGATATCTGATACCATACTGCCGATGTACCTGAGTCTATAATTGAGGTCTGAACAATGGTCTATGTATCTTCGCATTTCAAGGTCAAATTTCAAGTAATATCCTTGATTTACGGAGTAGTAATTGCCAGCCTTTGGCATCTGGATATTGCGATGGGATAGACAAAACTCGCCGATACTTGGATCAAGGTAAAACCATTCACACCATTACCTGTGGTATAGACCAATAGGGTAGAGGTGCCGTAAAGTACATATCCTGCTGCAACCATTTCAGTACCTTTCTGCAAGAAGTCTTCCGATTTGCATGGTCCGTTGTCTGGACTTTTGCGCTTATACACACCAAAGATCGTCCCTACTGAGACATTGACATCGATATTGGATGATCCGTCCAATGGGTCCATCACAACGACATATTGTGCTTTGGAAGTATCATTGGATTTAACGGGTATAAATTCCTGATTTTCCTCAGAAGCAATACCACAAACTTCGCCACTGTATGACAAAGTTTCTATAAATTTTTCATTGGCAAAGATGTCAAGCTTTGTACATCGTCACCGGTGGAGTTGGTACTGCCTTCTACACCTAGGATGTTTACCAATCCAGCTTTATTGACTTCCCTATTGACAATTTTGGCTGCGATACCGATGTCGCGTAGCAAGCGACTGAAACTCCCTGATGAGCTTGGGTTTTCTTTTTCTGAGCGGATGATAAATTCATCGAGTGTAACAATTTTGTTGAACATTTTGGTTGGGTTTTATTAGTGACGTAAATATAGAGAAAAAGAAATAATTTCTAAAAATTCTACTTTTAATTAACAATTTTCGATTTATTTGCTTTACTCACAAGGCCAAACCCATTGGTCGAGTGCATAAGATTTGTTTTTAAAGCTGTAATGCCACCATTCTGTACGGATGGATCCGAATCCATATTTTTCCATGGTGCTACGTAGTATCCATCGGTGCCTTTTGACGGCATCTGTGTGAGCAGCATATCCATGATGTGCTTCTTTGCCGAAAAAGTCGAATGGTGTACCCATGTCTAGATCTCGTCCAGATTTATCTGTTAATGTAAGATCTATAGCAAGACCACGGCTGTGCATGCTGCCTTTATTTGGCGGTGTGACGTAGTTTGGATCCGGTACGATGTCCCAAAGTCGCTGCTGATATGGCCCGGGCCTGTAGCAATCAAAAATCCTAATCCCATAACCATACTTCTCTTTGAGTTCGTCACGTATCAATCTCAATTGCTCCGCAGCTTCGGGCCTCATATAACATCGGGCACAATCGTAAATTTGTTTTTTTGTAAAATTGTCTGTGGATGCATATTTAAGATCCAAAATGAATCCTTCATTTGATGTCAATTCTGACCAAGATTTTGAATTGGCTTTTGCCGGTTTAGCAGGTAAAGATTTTGTGGGCTCAGGGATATCTGTCAGCGTGTGTTTTGAAATGGTATCCGGTACTATATTTTCTATATTTTCTGGTATTTCTGTCTTTTCAGAATTTTTTGTAGGTTTGTTTTCTAGCTTTGGTGCCTCTTTGCAACTCTGTAAAATCAGAAAAAGCAAAATATATACTTGTGGTTTCAATGTATGCAATTGTATTTATCAGGAATATAAAATATCTTTAGGATTCAAGTAGTTGATAGTGATAAAAGTGAAATAAATTACTTATAATCAAAGGCAAAGATATATGTTATTTTTGGAATATGAAAATTTATTATAAAGCTAATTTGGAGTTAATATTTTGCTCTGTTTATTATATTTACTTTCATATAGCAAATTGCAAATAAAATGGCAAAAAAAAAGCCCCACTTGTTGGTGGAGCTCTTCTGTATCGTTCGTATAAAATGAATTATTACTTCTTCTTCTTTGCGCCTTTTTCGTTTTCTTTGGCTGCCAAAGCTGCTGCTGCTTTCAAAGCTCTTGGGATCTCAATCAACGCCACAGGTGTAGCAGGATTGTTGATGATCTCAACACCATTAGGGATGATAACTTCTCTTACTCTCAATGCCTGACCAAGCTCAAGTTTAGAAATATCTGCTTTCAATTCATCCACCAAAAACTCAGGTGTCGTTTTGATTTTGATTTTTCTCAATTGCTGGATCAACTTACCACCTACTTTTACACCCGGAGATACGCCTTTGAATCTTAAAGGAATTTCAACTTTGATAGGTGTTTTATCTATAAGTCTCAGAAAGTCAATATGCAAAATTTGATCTGTAACCGGATGAAACTGCACTGATTTGAGGATAGCTCTGTAGTGCTTACCGTCAATTTCTAAATCAGCCAACTTAAAATCAGGCGTATATATCAAATGTTTTACAGCAGCCGGAGTCACTGTAAAATGAATTACATCATTTCCACCGTACATTACAGCGGGTATGTTTCCATTATTTCTATCTACTTTCGAACCTTTTTTACCAAACTCTGATCTGGTATTTCCTTGAATTTCTACTGATGTCATGTCTAAAATTAATTAGCGTTATTTCTAAAGAGCCGCAAAGATAAGGCTTTCAGTTATTTATTGTATATTAATACGCATTTTTTTATATTGAATTTTCAATTTTAGTTATTTTCTCTTCAAACAAGGCTTTACTTTCCCTAGATTTTTTGAAATAGTAGAAAACCGGAATACCTATCAACAAGATGATTACACCGATCCAAGATTCGGGATTCAGATCCAACAAAGTATTTAAAACAAAAGCTATCGTGACAATCAAATATACGATCGGAATCCAAGGATATAGCTTGAGTTTATATCCATTATTGGCTGTTTTCCTTTGTCTGAATATAAATATTGTACTCGTAGCAAGCGCCATAAAAACTATATCCATGAATGTGACGAAGATGATAATTCTAGAAAAAGATCCCCAAATCAATATGAGCAAACTTGCCCATCCAGCCTGGAAAAGCATGGCTTTGTATGGTGTTTGAAATCTTGGCGATACGTCGGCCAAAAAATTGAAAAAAATGCCATCTTTTGCCATAGCATAATAAATGCGTGGTGCAGACATTGTATATATTGCTATAGTTCCGAATATAGAAATGCTGATGATGATCGAGACCATTTTTCCACCATGTAGATATACTGCTGCCAATGCATCACCGGCTACACGTTCACTTTCAGACATTTGTTCGGTTGGTAGTAGGATCATATATGAAATGATAATCAATACATAGACTACAGTGACTGTGATGGTAGAAAAAAACAAAGCTTTTGGCACAGTAGTTTGTGGATTGATTGCTTCTCCAGAAAGATAAGTGGCATGGTGCCATCCACCCATTGACCAAAATACACCAGTGAAAGCCAGCAGCATATTGGTCATTAGATTATTGGGAATATCAGCGGATAAATCAAGTTGGATACTGTGTTGTACATTGGGCAAGTATGTGAATCCAACTATGATAATCATCACAATAGCCATGAGTTTTAATCCTGTAAAGAGAGATGATAATTGTTGGCTTGTGTTGACGCCAAAAATATTGACAACAGTCAAAAGCCATATGGTACCAATTGCTATCATGGATTTTTCAGTGTCATCTACAGGTAAGAAAAATTTCAAAAAATCTGCAAGTGCTAGTCCAAGCGCTGCCAAAGCCCCTGTATTCACAATCAAAAGTATGATCCAACCATACAGAAAACCAGCCATATCGCCATAGGCATGCTTCAAATATACATAAACGCCGCCTTCTTTTGGGTACGTGGCACCCAGTTCTGAAAATGTCAAAGCACCCAAAAATGCTACAAGTCCACCGATAATCCATGTAAGCAAGACATAACCATGATGCGGCAAAGTCGCCATCGTATCTGCCGGCGTCACAAAGATACCAGAACCGATACAGGCACCAATCGCTATCATCGTAAGGCCTCTTGTATTGAGCACTTTTTTTAATTCCGCCATATAAAATACCTATTTTTTTTGTAAAAATTCCATAAAGTTAATCGTACATCCAAAAATAAATGCTATTATTGGAATTTTAATTTGATCATTTGGTACATTTTGTTTTCGTACATATTAAAGCGGTACTACACTACACAATCCAATGTCGGATTCTGTGGGTTATATTGCTTGTTTTTTCAAATGAACTAAAGGGACAGTTTACTACATATCACGAAAATGGCAATGGAGAAAAAGGTAGAAATACCTTTTGAGTACATCAACGGGTTTATCGTTGTGGATATCATTTTCGAAAAAGTATTGCCACTCAAATTTATCTTAGATACCGGTGCTGAAAATACGATATTATTGAAAAGAACTTATACCGATTTGCTCAAGACTCCTTGTAGAAAGAGAATAAAATTGATGGGGTTCAGATCTAAGCAAAGAAGTGTATGCCACGATTTGTAATAGCACCTACATCCAAATGATCAATCTCCAACCTGTGAGACATAATGTCATAGTATTGGAAGAAGATTTTTTGTATTTGGAAGAATATACAGGTACTAAGATAGATGGTATATTGGGTGTATCTTTTTTTAGAGATATGGTGGTGAAATTAGATTATAAGATGAAGATTTTGACCTTGTATAGACCAGAAAAATTTTCAGCAAAAAGATTTAAAGATTATCAGGTTTTTGATATCGAATTGCACCACCACAAACCATATCTAAACTGCATAACAGAAGTAAATCAAGGCGCGCCTTTGCAGACCAAGCTACTTTTGGATACTGGTGCGGGACTTTCGGCATTATTCCACGATAACACAGATTCATTGATGAAGCTCAAGAATTTTATGATTAAAGGCAATTTGGGCAAGGGTTTGGGTGGAAATATCGAAGGCTACATGGGCAAAATCCATCGTTTGCAATTGGGCGACATTCATTTCGAAAATATGATAAGTAGTTTTCAAGCTTTAAATGAAGAAGTGCTCAAAGAAGAAAAAGTAGTTCGCAATGGCCTATTGGGCAATATGTTATTCGAGCGTTTTCATGTCATTTTCGATTTTAGAAATAAAAAATTGTACCTGAAGCCTCTGAAAAATTATAATAAGGAATTTGAGTTTGATAAAAGCGGATTGACGGTTTTTGCTTATGGTGAGAATCTGGACAAATTCTATATAAAATATGTCATCGAAAATTCACCAGGCGAAATTGCTGGCTTATTGCCCGGTGATATCATCCTTAAGATTGGTTGTTTTTCATATAGATGGTATGATCTAAAAAAGGTCAATAAGATATTGAGTGGAAAGACTGGAAAAGTCATAAAACTAAGGATCAAACGTGGCAATGAGATTTTGAACAAGGAAATAACTTTGAAGGAATTATTCGAAAATACAAAAACATAAAAAGACAGAAGGTATCCTTTTTGTCCTTATGTATTTGATGTATATTGGCTTTCAAGTTTATCAATTGCAGCAATAAAAGGAAGTAAGATTCAATCAAAGATGCAAATCAGCTTTGATTCTCAATAATTCTTCTTTCAACTTCGCATAATTTGGTGCTGAAAGTGGTGAAAGCGGCAATCTGACTTCATTTGGTTACAGAAACCCAAAACTTCCATGGCAGATTTGATACCTACAGGATTACCTTCGACATAGAGCCATTTATGGAGATCGTAGGTCTTGAAGTTGAGTGATCTAGCTGCGTAATAATCCTGATCAAGTGCAAAGTTTATCATCTGACTGAAGGCTTTAGGCAAAGCATTGGCCATCACGGATATGACACCATCGCCACCTACGGCAGTCATAGCGAGTGCCACTTCATCATCACCAGAGGTCACAATGAAATGGTCAGGTTTGTTTTTAATAATTCTTGTGGTTTGGATCAAATCTCCAGATGCTTCTTTGATACCTACAAAGTTCTTGCTAGCTTCAGCCAGCCTTACGGTGGTTTCCCATTCTATATTTGATCGAGTACGACCTGGTACATTATAGATGATAATGGGCACAGGGCTCACTTCAGCTAATGCCATGTAATGTCTGTAAATGCCTTCTTGTGATGGTTTGATATAGGCTGGACTTGATGATAAAATAGGCTGCGACGCCGTCAAAATTATAATCTTTTATCTTTTTGACAAGTTCTTTAGTATCATTACCACCAAAATTTCCGGCTACTAGTGGTACTCTGTTATTGATATGTTTGATACAAAAATCTAGGATATCACGAGCTTCAGCTTCGTTTAAAGTGGCTGTCTCACCGGTAGATCCCAAGGCAACGATGTAATTTACACCACCATTGATCACATGGTCTATAATATTTGCCAATGATGGATAATCTACTTCATTGTCTTTGAATGGTGTGATAATGGCGACACCTGTACCTATAAATCGCTGGTCTTTCATTTTGTATTATTTTATGGCAATCTTAGTTGATCGCTTTGATGATTTTTTTTAACTGGTCGTCAGTGGTTTCATTTTCTGCGGAATCCACGGTGATATTAAAGTACTTTTCTGCGTGTTCGATTGAAGGACCTATCAAGAATTTGGACTGTGCATGAGCTACAATATACTCGAAATGTGGCAACATTTTTTTTGTCAAAATAATCATTAAGTCAAATTTATAATTGATAAACTCTTCGATTTTTTCTCCAAAGGGCTTGCCTGTCCAAGTGATATTTTTGAGATTGTATGCATTGTAATCTATATTGTCCAATGGCAATGCATTGTCAATAAAAGCCAACGACTTTATTTCTCTGCCATTGTCACCTGAGATAGATTTTTTAAACTTGTGGACGATTTTCCTTTCATCTTCAGACGTACCATCAAAAAGGATGCAGATAGATTGAAGTGGATTGATGCCTCGTTGTTCCTGTGTTTGACTTCGGGCATTTTTCTTAAAATCACGATAGAAAAACCATTGTTTTATTTTTTCAAACATGCGCTATCAGATTATTCGGCAATATCATATCTGCCCATCATACTGTATTTATTGATACGTTGTGTGATTCTTTCTTCGGGATCCATATTGACTAAGTTGGCCAGTTCACTTTTGATGTGAGATTTCAGTGTTTTAGCCATTTTTTCAGGATCGGTATGAGCGCCACCTAATGGTTCCTTTACGATGTCATCGATGAGCCCAAACTCCAGCATATGATCGGGTGTGAGTTTGAGCGCTTCGGCAGCTATCTCTTTGTAATCCCACGATCTCCACAAAATGGATGAGCACGACTCAGGCGATATGACGGTGTACCACGTATTCTCGAGCATGAAGACCTTATCACCCAGACCTATACCTAAGGCGCCACCTGAAGCTCCTTCACCGATTATATAGCACAAAATGGGTACGCGCAACTGAGCCATTTCAAAAAGATTGCGGGCTATTGCTTCAGCTTGACCACGTTCTTCGGCTTCGAGTCCCGGAAATGCACCAGGCGTATCTATCAGACTGATAACGGGTATATTAAATCTTTCCGCCATTTTCATGAGTCTTAAAGCCTTGCGATAGCCATCGGGATTGGCCATACCGAAATTTCGATATTGTCTCATCTTGGTGTTTACGCCTTTTTGATGGCCGATGATCATGACGCTCTGATTATCTATCTTAGCCAGTCCGCCTATGATGGCTTTATCATCATTAAAGTACCTGTCACCGTGCAACTCTGTAAATCTACGGGTCATCTGCTCGATGTAGAACAAAGAATATGGTCGCTCCGGATGTCTCGAAAGCTGAACACGTTGCCAACCAGTCAAGTTAGCGTATATATCCTTTTTGGTATGTTGGATTTTTTTTTCGAGTTCTTTGATATTTTCGGAGACATCGATGATGCCTTCTTCGCCGACCTGCTTTATTTTTTCTAACTGCTCGTAGAGGTTTTCAAGCGGTTTTTCGAAATCTAGGAAGACCATATCAGGTGTTTAAGGTTTTGGAAATAAAAAGTTCTATCCATCGCAGGCAGCAAAATCTAAGGATTCTAAGCTGCGTACTTTGATGAATGTGCAAAATTAAGTATAGACTTTGAAAAAGAGCTATAAATGGGTGAATAAAAAAATTAAAATATTTTTGCTGAAACAATTTTGACAATTAAAAAGTATCTATATCTTTGCGTCGCTTTAGAAGAAAAGCAATGAAAGGATTGGTAGTTCAGCTGGTTAGAATACATGCCTGTCACGCATGGGGTCGCGGGTTCGAGTCCCGTCCAGTCCGCAAAACATAACGCCAAATAGAAGTAAAATTCTGTTTGGCGTTTGTTTTCAAGGAGTTATGAAACTCATGGGTGGTAAAATGAAATAAAAACTGTGGTGTACTCACGGGATGCATCTGTGATAATCAAAATCTTGCTATCTGGCAGCGATCTTTACAAAAAATGAGCGGCGTTACCTTTGCTGTTCGATTTTTTTGTAATTTATAATTGCCGCCCAAATGTCAAACTAAATTTTTTGTATTTTGCTTATCATTATATCTTGGTAGTCGATTATGTATTTCCACAAATTTTGCAAAACACTCAAATTCGTGTTTGCTACCTCTATAACTAATAAATCAGAAGGTAAATTGGTCCTTACATCGCATCTAAAATATTTGACGAAACAAACAACTTACTCACTAATTGATCTTAATTTGGATAGTCATATCCAAATCTATCGCACCACCATGACCTGTCTGCCTTTTAAAGTATTGTCAAACTGTTTAAGTCTTCCTTTAAGGCCTGACGTAGAATTTGTCATTCGATGCCAATTTATATTTTCGCTCCAATCAAAGTCATGACCCGAAAAATTGTCATCGGAGATGGCAATGCAATAGATTATAGAATTCTATACCAGTTAATTGTTCTCTTAAGGACCGTTGGCTCCAAACCGAAAATTTTGTTAAGTTATGCATGATATTTAATAAAAGGGACCATTAAAAATAACCCGACCAACCAAAAGGTACTTCTCTCTCTTGAATTCAGTTTTTAATAAAGGGTAAAAGTAAAGATAATTCAATAAGCCATACAGCTCATTCATTATTTCTGGGGAGATCGTGAAGTATCGGTATGATGGAGACAGGGATGAGATAGTAGAGAGGTGATGAATAAGGAAATTGTAAATCTAAATAATCCTTAATAAGTTTACAAAATGAATGTTTAAACAGAAATATGCGTTAGAATTCGTAATAGATTTTCAGATACATATTTCAGGTTTTAATTGTATGAAGCTTGTTAAGTTTAAAAATATTTAAGAATATTTATGGAATAATAATTGGAAGAGTATTTATAAAATTTTATTATGGTCAATCATTTAGATGAAATAAATTCCTTTTGATAATTCACCCACAAAACTCAGTATTAAGATGTACTTTTTTATTAGTAACCAATCTTCAGATATATCGAATATTTGGACATTTAATGAGTGAATAAGTTCTGTGTCAGATAGAATTATAAAGTAATTGCCATTACAAATTACCTTATAATTGTACTTGGTACCTTCTGTTGGAGTTTTAAGTGAAGAAAGGTATACCTGTTTCCAACATAATATAATTCCTTACCATAAGTTTGATCAAGAGTTGCAAGAAGTGAAACTTAGTTCTAGTAAGACCAACTAGATTTAATTGATTTGAAGAAAGTTTGGATAAATGAAAACTTGTTTTTGGAAAATTAATTAAATCAATCATTATGATCGTTCCTGATTTGAATATAGGGTCATCTGTCCATAAAATGTATAATTCCATGACCAATTAAGCTTGGAGTGTTTGAATCGCGACTTCAACACTTTTATTTGATCTGGTGCACAGAGAAACACTAATTACGATTCCTTTAATAGTTTTGCTTTATCATCCTTAGTCAAGTATACTACATTGTTTTCATTTATGTAATACGTTTGGAAAGGTTAAAAGATGCATCACTGTAATTTGTAATATTGCTGATTTGTAGCGGATTGGTAGTTAGTAAATGTCCACCAGTATGATAAAACTAAAATTAGACTATCTTTTTATAATCCTTTAGATATGGGTATTCCTGTCTATTAAATGGTAAGGATAATTCTTTAGATATTTTCTTATTTGCATAATCATATCTGTAAAGGCTAGATGAAGTAACATATCACAACGGATTAATGTTACAATAATATCACCGTTAATTGATTTAAACCTGTAATGGATAGTTCACTATCAACTTTAATAGCATTGATTAGATTTAAATTTTCATCATTATAGGTAAATAATTTAAGTGTCATTTTGTAATGTTAGCAAAAGCAATACCATTACCATATTTTATTGGTGCACCAAAAGCCATTAATAGATCCAAGTCTAACATTGGTGTGAAACTTATAGGTACCAGTTGTTGAGCCATCCTTCAATAAGTTTCGTCTTTATAATTTGTGCCATTAGTAAGTCTCATCATTTTATTATTATTCCCAACCGAAATTTTTAAAAAACCTTTATATTCTAAAACCATGGCTATTTCCAGACATAGTTCCATTAGTACTCCAAATTTGAATGACATTGTTATCAAATCGTTTAATGAAGAACAATTTCTTTGAAATTCCAAAAGTATATTTCATGTAGATTGCATGATGAAAGACATATTTGGGTAATAAATTCAATGTGCCATTTTAATTGAATATAGATCCCTTTTACCTAAAATATCTCCGACAAAATATATCACATCATCAATTTGCAAATGTGGATGGTTATCAGTGGCACTTCAAATTGGGTAAGTTAATATCTTTAACTAAAGATGGGATTTTGCCCAACCATTTTTGGTGAAGATAAAGAAATATAAAAAATCCAAAAAAAAGAAGTAATGGGACGGCGATGAAAATGAAATCCATGTTTCATGAGTGTGAATTTATAATTTAAAAATTGAATAAAAGAGCAATAGAATAATAGTATTAGATTATTAAAGCCTATTTGTTGAAAAAGAAATTGTATTTAGTCATGCTATCGTCAATTCATCTGTTCTCACCAGTAAATGCATGAGATAAAAATTCAAAAGTAGTTGGCTTACATAAGTATCTTTTTACCTATTGTAGAAAATAAATATAAAAAGGTTCATAATATTTTCAGTTTGTTAATACATTAGAATGTTTAAGTACATATTGCAAAAAAAATATATTACCTTTTAGTTTTAACGTTGTTTAAAAATAACGTTTGAAATTTTGTTAAAGAAATAATGTTTTGAATTTTTATTAGATTGATAGTTTTCTAGAGTAGATCAATTTATCAAAACTGTGATAGGATTTTGGATGTTTGAGATTTACTATAACTTTCCGAACTCTACACTTAAAATTCCTTCCCAAATTCCTGACTATCTCAAATGAAATGTCAATATGTCTGATGTAATTAACCGTTGGAGCCTTGCTTGAGTAGGCATAATTTAGATTTTAGAAAAGTAAAAAGATGGACTGGTTTTGACTCAGAATCTCTGTTAATCAAAAAAATGATTTGAAATCATACGATGAAACTCCTTGGAAGGGCAAAAGGAAATAGTGAATCAATTTTTTCCTTGAACAACTATCTTGAGAAATGATTATGCTGTTTGGCTAACAAACTCAGAAGGAGAGTACTGTCCCATCCCACAGTCCGCAAAAGCCTTTTATAATTAATTGATTATCAAGGGCTTTGATTTTTATATCCTTACAGTAAATGATCATGGAGGTGATGAATGGCTGCGTTTTTATATTTTAGAAAAATACTTTTTGGGTGTAGTAAAATGGAATATATGAGTCTACTTGGATGTTTGAATAGATATAATGGGAATGCTTTAGCTCGGGTGAATAAACAAAATGATGTCTTGATAGCACTTAATTCAATCAGTTAATTTAAGATATGCAGGTATAGTGTATAATATACATTAACTGGTTTACCATCTTTTTAGGAGTCCATTTCGGCATTTTTTCTAAAATTGATGTCTTTAACATCTTGATATCCAGAATCTACTCCATTTAATACTTTTATGTTTATTACACTTCCGTCTTTTGATATTACAAATTGTGCGAGTGCTTTCCCATGAACTTCTAGCTCTCTTGATTTTGGATGTTTCAAGTTTCCATATATATTCAAGTAATTTATTTTTAGAGCAAAATATCAAAATCATCAACAGTTAAATTCATGTTTTCACACCAAGAAATTTAGGCATTAGATCAATACGAATTTTAGTAGTATCAATTGTAGTAGAAATTAACTTCCCATTATTAAATTCTTCTTTTATCTTGACATTTCCAACACTATCTAGTTTAATCTGCTCACCATGCAATTCCCTGTTTACATAATTGCTAACTTCAATTAACAAAGTATCATTTTATAGGTTTTCCAAGCACCATGTTTAACTCCTTGAACTATAGAAACCAGTTTGATTAACATTTTCACGCCATAAACCAGCCTTCTTCAAATTATTTTCAAAATATCCAGATGTTACGGTTGTTCCGGCATCATCCCATTTTCTTCATAAAGACCATGAAGCACTTTAGATTCATTTGATATGTAAGTAGCCAAATGCATTATTTGTTTATTTTCAGGAAAATATCTTTTACAATACATTTTCTAGATTCCAATTTTTCAATTGTGTCGGGTGCTCCTGATTCAATCAGTTTAGATGACTTTTCTATTTTTGTTATATTTCTTTTTGCAGGATTGATTATAACCAGAAACTACAAGAATAAAACTTGAAGTATAATTGTTAAATAAATGTTCATAGAATAAAAGTAATAATTAGGTTAATCGACCAAATGATTTTCGTTTTTTATTGCCTAAATATCAATTCTTAAAAAAATATATCCATTCAGTGGTGGCTATCAAAAGCCAAAGAAAATATGGTAGCAAAAATTGGGACTTCCATCTTCCAATACTGGCCAATAACTGAACAACAAGTATCCTACCAAAATTGTCAAAATTGAAATGACTACTAAACCAGCCGTGACATGGTGAAAGTAGAAAAATATGGGATTCCAACCTACATTTAATATCCATTGCAGTATAAATAATCCGATGATAAGCTTTTGTTTTCACTACTAGACCATAGATGAGCCATATAAAGAAAAGCAAATCATGATGGTCGTCCATGCAAACCAAATACCCAATATGGTG
>JADKGF010000033.1 GCA_016717105.1 Saprospiraceae bacterium
CATATCTATTACATCTGCTGGTAATATTTCAGGTTTTAACTCACTAACAAATATAAATGAAAGCTTAGTTGTTTCTGCTCAAAATATTTCTGGCTTTGAAGCTGTCGAAAATTTTAATTACATAGATATCAATACACAATCTCTCAACGGTTTCAATAATCTCACATCTGGCAATCAACTTTCCATCAATTCACCTACAATAACTGGCTTTGAGAGTCTTACTGATCTAACAGATGGCTTATCACTATATGGTCAAAATATCAATGGCTTTAATTTTCTCACATCATGTTCTAATTTACAATTTCTGAATGCATCTAATATTGTAGGATTCAATGGGCTTACTTCTATAGAAGATCTTGTTTTTAATGAATCTGTCCAACTAATAGAAGGCTTCAATAGTTTGCAAAATGCTATAATCATCATTATGCGTGCTTCACAGGTCAAAGGCTTTAATGCTTTAATTAGTGGAGACTTGTTCTTACAAAACAACCAAATTATCGAAGGCTTTAATAGTTATGCTCAGCCGCTAAACTTAAATTTTAATGGACAAAAAATTGCTGGATTTAATGCCCTGCCTAGTGGAGATCATCATATTGTTGCGGATTCGATTATTGGATTTAATAGTTTGACTTCTTCTTCAAATTTGTCATTGGAAGCACCATATATATCTGGTTTTAATGCCATTGTAACAGCTAATCAGTTGGGAATCAACACACAAAATTTATCTGGATTTAATGCACTCACTACAGCACAAATCAACCTAGAAGCCGAAAGTATCAATGGTTTCAATGGCTTAACGCAATCTAATGGAATTTCCATCACAGCTGATGATGTCACAGGGTTTTCTTCATTGACACAAGTCAACAGCCTTAATCTGAATGGTGATTTAAATACTTTTAATGCTTTTGCACAATTAACTTCAGTCCCTGGAGTCTTAAACATAAGTACACAAAGAAGTGACTACAATATCTTTCCTGCATTGCAAAATGTAGAGTCATTATTCATATCAGAAAGTCCAAATTTTACAGGAGGTGCATTTTTCCCAATTGCGATAATCAAAAATTTACAAATTAGTAATTGTAGTTCATTGGTTAATCTAAGTGGACTAATACCTCGTAACAAATATGGAACTTTAGCTCTCCTTAATAACTCATCTTTATCTAGTCTTGCTGGTTTAGAAACAGTAAAGAATGTAAACAATTTATCCATTTTCGGCAACACGAGTCTCACTAGTATAGAAGCTTTAGATAGTATGCGCATCATCCAAGGCAATCTTTCATTGGTCAATAATACATCTCTCAACGAATGCTGTGTATTAGCATTTATCATCAATCGTAATAAAGTTTTTGGAATTGTTGAGATATCTGGAAATGCTCATGATTGCGAAGACATAGTCATGGTACTAGAGGAGACATGTCTAGATTCAGACGAAGATGGTATCGCAGACCCGCAAGACAATTGTCCATTAGCAAATAATGGTGACCAATCAGATATAGATAGTGATGGCGTAGGCGATATGTGCGACAACTGTATCGACATAGCAAACCCTGGACAAGAAGATGATAATGGTGATGGTATTGGTAATGTTTGTCAACCGACTGCAGGCACTGGGTTTATGGATTTGAATAATTCAGATTTATATATAACCAATAACCAAAGAGGCGTGATACTTAAAACAAGAAGTGGCAATTGTTATAGAATTAGAATAGATGAAAGCGGAAAAGTATTAAGTATCCCACTTCTTCAATGTCCATAAGATATATCGTAACAATTCAGTATCACAATGAACATTAGATCAAAATCACATTGAAATTAGTAATTTGTTTGACGGTTTATCCTTATTGGATGGTAGAAACGACTGTTCCATTTATGAAATTGGATTAGTCACAATACGTTACCAAAATCATCTGCCAATATTTGTTTTGCAATCTTATGAGGTGTAACTTTACAACTTTAATAAGTTTGATATGGTAGAAAAACAGAATATGACACCAGAAGGTATAATTTTAAAAGACAAGTATGGTCCAGAAGATTTAGCAGATTGTTCACATATCGGTTTTCAAGCGGGGACACCACCTTTTTTAAGAGGACCTTATAGTTCTATGTATCTGACTGCGCCATGGACGATCAGACAATATGCCGGATTTTCTACTGCCAAAGACAGCAATGCTTTTTATAAAAGAAATCTTGCATCCGGTCAGAAAGGGCTTTCGGTCGCTTTTGATTTGGCTCCGCAGCGTGCAGATGATTCTGATCATCCTAGAGTGACAGGTGATGTACGTCTGGCAGGAGTCGGGATAGAGTCTGTAGAAGATATGAAAATCCTTTTGACAGCATACCGCTTGATGAAATGTCAGTATCTATGACGATGAATGGTGCCGTTATACCCGTTTTGGCATTTTATATTCGCTGCTGAAGAACAAGGCGTCTCGATGGATAAACTCAGTGGCACGATCCAAAATGATATTTTAAAGGAGTTTATGGTGCGCAATACCTACATCTATCCACCAGCGTCTTCGATGCGTATCATATCAGATATTTTTGGTTTTACTGCGGCCAAGATGCCAAAATTCAACAGTATTTCTATCAGTGGGTATCACATGCATGAAGCTGGTGCACCGGCCGATATCGAACTCGCCTATACACTAGCTGATGGTATGGAATATATAAGAGCAGGAATAAAGGCAGGAATAAATATTGATGATTTTGTTTCTCGGTTTTCTTTCTTTTGGGGAATCGGAATGAATTTTTTTATGGAGATTGCCAAGATGCGTGCAGGTAGATTGCTTTGGGCGAAAATAGTCTCTGATTTCGATGCAAAAAAGCCAAAAACACTTGCTTTAAGGACACATTGTCAAACATCTGGTTACAGCCTCACTGCACAAGATCCTTTCAACAATATCGCACGGACTTGTATAGAAGCCATGGCAGCTGTTTTTGGTGGCACCCAATCTTTACACACCAATTCATTGGATGAAGCCATCGCGTTGCCAACAGATTTTTCAGCAAAAATAGCTAGAGATACACAGAAATATCTCCAGTCAGATATCAATATATTGTCAGCCATAGATCCGATGGGCGGCTCTTATTATGTAGAAACTTTGACCAACGAATTGGTACAAAAGGCTTGGAAACATATCGAAGAAGTAGAATCCCTTGGCGGAATGACTGCAGCTATTGAAGCTGGAATCCCCAAGATGAGAATCGAAGAAGCCGCTGCCGCCAAACAAGCGAGAATCGATAGTCGAAATGAGCTAATCGTTGGTGTGAATTTTAATGTACAAAAAGAAAATGCTGATTTAGATATCTTGAAAGTGGATAACGTCCGTGTGAGAGAAGAACAAATAGCACGCATTCATGATCTAAAGTCTAAGCGCGACAATGATGCTGTAAAAAGTGCATTGCTTCAGATAACCGAGTGTGCGAAAACTGGTCAAGGAAATTTATTGGAATTAGCGATAAATGCAGCACGTGTCAGAGCCACATTAGGCGAAATATCTATGGCAATGGAGCAAGTTTTCGGACGATACGAAGCACACCATACTACGATCAGCGGCGTTTATGCAAAAGAAATAAAGATGGACACAAAATTTAAAGATGCGCTAGAACTTTCCAATAAATTTGCGGATTTGGAAGGTAGAAGACCACGTATAATGATTGCAAAATTGGGTCAGGACGGACACGATCGTGGTGCGAGAATCATAGCGACCAGTTTTGCTGATCTGGGATTCGATGTAGATATGGGGCCACTTTTTCAGACACCAGAAGAAGCTGCTCGTCAAGCTGCAGAAAATGATGTGCACATTCTCGGTATTTCTTCATTGGCTGCTGGGCATAAGACGCTTGTTCCCGATACAATACGTGCGCTCAAAGAAATAGGTAGATCTGATATCATGGTCATTGTCGGTGGAGTCATTCCACCTCAAGACTTCGGATATTTATACGATCATGGTGTTGCTGCAGTCTTTGGACCAGGCACGATTATCTCTGATGCAGCATCAGAAATTTTAAAATTGATGATCAGAAGTTTAGAAAACTAACTTCACGCATTAAGTTTATTATCAATTATTTCTAAGCCTTTCGAGAATCCCGCCGTTATCTATTACGACTTCGGATGTCTTAAATCCTCGATTGCTTGCCTGAATTTGAGCCTTTTTAGCTTCCTCAAGGTCACTATATCCAGCCAATATAAAGATCGTCCATCCACCTTTTGTCCACTGTTCTATCCTACCCAAATCTTTCACTTTATTGACATCAAACCAGATAGGATCCTCGTAAGATGCTAGTCTAACTTTATACTTATTGGCAGATTTATATTCTTTGATAACGTCAGGATTTTTTGTATGAAAATTTCCTTTGTCTGTAAAACTTTGCTCGTCAGTACCTGTTAATATCAATTCCATGACAGCAGTATTTAGCACTTCAAAAGCGATAAAAGCATCCTTATAACCACTAGCTCTGACCTTTGCCAAAATATCTTCAGCTTCTTTCCTTTCTGAAAAATAGCCCAATCTGACCTTAATGGTTTTGTTATTCATCATTTTGTAAATATTTCCGTATTTCAACAGTGATTTGAATTTTGTGAAATTTGGTCTCACACTTGACATTGATGCGAGTTGAATAAAAAACACTTCTGTATTAGGTATCACTTGTTCTAATGCGATTCTATGTGCGCCTTCGAGAGATAAAGAAGTTGATGCACTATTTGTACCTACTTTTTTGGTATCAAAATCTGGTAATTTGAATGCCACTTGGTTTTCTGAATGTTCCTTCAAAGAAACTGCCTTTGACAAATTATTATCAGACTTTACTGTATGCTTTTGTACTTGAGAAGCTAACTCATCAAGTGAAACAGCGTCAGGTATAACAGCAAATTCTTCCTGTTTTTGTTCTATAATTGGCTTTTTAAAGGTCTTGTACAAATCATTCATTCCTTTGCCTCCTATCCTGTTGGATGTCAAGTAAAACTCACCATTTTTATTGATAGTAGGAAAATAATCGTCACTTGGAGAATTTATCCCATTTCCCATATTTTCAGGATTAGACCATTGTCCATCAATAACTTCACATTTGAATACATCAAATCCACCTAATCCTGGATGAAAGTCTGATGCAAAATATAGATTTTTATCATCCAAGAAAGGCGTGACTTCATTACCCTTACTATTTATAGTTGGCCCTAAGTTTTTTGGGATAGACCACATACCATTATTCAAATAACTTACATAAATATCAAAACCACCAAATCCTCCTTTTCTATTGGATGAAAAATATATAGCTGACCCATCAAACGCTAAACATGCTGCATTTATACATGATCCTACTTCGTTGAATATATATGGTTTTGAAGCAACAATCTCTCCTTTGTCATTTACATCGGCAATATGTAAACTAGAATTTTCAAAACTTCTCACCAAATTATAGTTATCTCGTACTTTACCTTCAATAATGGCACATTTCAACCCATTTTTGGTAAAACTAACCGGGCCAGTTCCTGAAATCTTGCCGTTAACACCATGAATATAACCAAGTCTGTTGCTTTGTGTATTATAAAGAAAGGTCTTTAATGCAAAATTGGTTTCATTAAATTCTTTTTCTGATTCAGTCATCAATATATCTTCTCTAAATGAGCTGAATACTGGCATATTTTTATAAAAGGACAAACCAAAATCAGAAGAGGAACTATTTGAAGGTACTAACATAATCTCATGTGTCTGAGCCTTGCCCATGGCTCCAATAGCAAAATCAACACTCTCTGTTAATAGATTAGCTTGCTCAGGATTTGTTCTTGCCAATAAAGCATATTTTGATTTCGCTTCTTCATAGCGCATCATTTTTTTGAGCAAGTCACCATGATTTTTATAAGTTACTACATCAATGGCCGCGGATAGTGGTATATTGCTGTACAGCGTTTCTGCTTTATCCAATTCACCAGTCAAAGCCAAAATATCAGCCAACTTAGCAACGGCAAAATAATCGTCCGGATTTTCACCGATATACGATTGATAGCTATTGATTGCCTTTTGATACTCACCTGCTTCGGCTTGCAATTCGGCTTTTTTTAATGTCTTTTGTGAAAAAATTTCCGGACTAATTAATAATAAAATAATTCCGAAAATAAATTGTGTTTTCCTGAACATGACCTTATATATTAAATAAAAAACATATTTAAAATACAAATATAGTATGATTCCCTGCAATTTAACAAATAATACATTAAAAAAAATTATAATTTATTGAAAATTCCTTGTTTACCCGCATTTATTGACCAAAAGTCGCCTAAACAACATTTCTTAATTCTTTTTGCTTCGTTTTAAACTATATCTCTTATTTTTGACCTAAATTGGAATAATGAAGCTGTATCAATCACTTTTATTTGTGCTTTTCGGATGGCAAATTGTACTTTGTCAGTCATCCATCAATGATTTCGGGGCTGATCTTAAAGGACAGTATATCATACAATTGGAACCAAATGCTGATGGTTATAAAATTATTAACCGATCTGTAGATCAATCAAGAGTTGGGAATCCTAAACTCAAACAAATAATGAATCAGCCGCTAAACTTGTGGCTTGCCGAATTTAAAAATGATGCAGAAAAGGAAGTATTGAGAAAATTGAGATCAAATATCAATGTAGTACATATTACACCAAATAGAGCCATTACACCACGAGTTTTGCCCAATGATCCTCAGATAAATAAACAATGGCAATATGTAAATAACGGATCGACAGGTGGGATTAATGGTGCAGATATGGATATGGATTTGGCTTGGGATATCACCACTGGCGGACTCTCACCTTCTGGCGATACTATTGTGGTTTGTGTGATCGACGATGGTATCAATCAAGCACATGAAGACCTGAAAGAAAATATTTGGTACAATCGTGGCGAAATACCTTTGAACGGTATAGATGATGATGGTAATGGATATATAGATGATTTTCGTGGATGGAATGTGACAGAAAATAATGATAGTGTCTTCGTGGCAGGCGTTCATGGTACTCCGGTTTGCGGGATAATCGGTGCACGTGGCAACAATGGAATAGGTGTCAGTGGTATCAATTGGAAGGTAAAAATAATGATGGTAGATTATGGCACGGCTACAGAGGCCAATGCCTTGGCATCCTATGGATATGCCTACACGATGAGAAAATTATATAATGATACCAAAGGTGTAAAAGGTGCATTTATTGTTACAACCAACTCATCTTGGGGTATCAATGATGCGATGGCAGATGAAGCTCCATTATGGTGTGCGATATATGATGCAATGGGTAGTGTGGGCATCCTTAGTTGTGGAGCCACTGCCAATGCAAGTACTAATGTAGATACAGATGGAGATCTTCCTACGTCTTGCACCAGTGAATTTTTAATCTCTGTCACTAATATCAATAAAAGTGATGTAAAAGTAGATCAAGCTGGTTATGGCCGCAAATCAATAGATATTGGTGCTTATGGTGAGCAGGCTTTTACGGTGACTAGGACTGGGTATGGTGGTTTTGGAGGAACTTCTGGTGCTACACCACATGTAGCTGGAACTATCGCACTAATGTACTCACTGCAGTGTACGAAATTTGACTCATTATCCAAAAGTAATCCAGCGGCAGCAGCATTAATCGTCAAGGATATGATACTTAATGGCACATCAAATCTCCAATCACTTAAAGATATAACCACTACAGGCGGAAAATTAAACGCATTTAAAGCGGTATCCAATCTAAAAACTATATGTGAAACTTGTACGCCTCCTGCAGGCATTACTTTGATCAATGAAGATGAAAGTATTCTTGTCAATTGGATAAGTGGTAGTGAAACATCTGTAAATCTACGTTATAGAAAATCAGATATAGAAGATTGGATTGTTATAAGCAATTTCAAAAATGGCGACAAGATTATTGACCTCGATCATTGTACCGAATATGAAATCCAATTAGGTAGCACATGCGGATATTTACCAGGATTATATGGATATTCAAAATTTATTACTACAAGCGGCTGCTGTGTTGCACCGACTATAACAGACATCACAAGCGATCAACATTCTATTGGTATGAATTGGACGATGCCAATAGAATCAGTTTTTAAGTTACAGTATAAATTGCCTGCTTCATCAGAATGGACAGATACAATCATCGATACAAAAAGTTTCCTATTATCGGATCTATATGAATGTACCGCATATCAATTTAGAATACAAGCGCTTTGTCAGAAATATGAAGAGACTTCGCCCTACGCTTCCACTATTTTAAAAAGTACATCATGTGGCAACTGTACTTCACAAGAATATTGTAATTTTGGTTTAATAGATGCCAATGACGAGTGGATTGATACATTTTCCTTGGGTGAAATAAAAAATATATCTGGTAGTTCCCAATCAGGATATCAGGATTTTGCAGGTTTGCATCTGGTCACCTTGTCAGTAGGAAAGAAATATCCATTCAGCATCAAGGCTTCCTATAGTGGCCAAGCTTTTGTTGATTATTATCGTTTGTTGATAGATTTAAATCAAAATGGCTTGTGGGATGAAGAAGATATGCTGTTTAAAACTCCATTGCCCGTGCAATATGGTGTAATGGATTCCATCACTATTCCTTATACTGCTTTACCAGGTATTACAAAAATGAGAGTCATTCTTTCTTACGAAGATTTCGAAGGCGGCTGCGGAAGTCCTGATTATGAATATGGTGAAATCGAAGATTATTGTGTCCTTATAGATACAACTACATTATGTCAAAATAATACATCGATACAAACATTAACTGAGAAGACAAAACTCACCTTTATTCCACAATATAAAGATATTAATAACCAACAGATTAAGATAGATTTTAGACCTTATTTATCAAACGTTTGGTCTTCATTGGTCGGCCAAGATTCAGTCGTTTTCGATGGTCTGAAAGAATGTACATTATATGAATACCGATTCCAAACCTACTGTGGCGAAACACTCTCCGAAACTTCGGTACCCGACACAATTAGGACACAATGCACGATAAATGTCATTGATTATCCTGATGGTATCAGTATCTCGCCCAATCCTACAAATGGCACTGTAACATTACATTTTGACAGTGACTCTATAGATCCTGATAATTTGCAAATCTCAGATATCACAGGAAAGAACATCAGATCGCATTGGGCTAAAACCGAAAATGACCTTGTGACTGACATTTCTCATTTCAATTCAGGAGTATATTTTATTCATATTCAAGATCAAACTGGGCGTATATTTATTATAAAAATTATTAAGATTTGATACCCCATTACTTTTTCTGAAATATTAATTTGAGTTCATTTTTTTCAAGTACCCAAATGAAAGCTGTGTAGCAAATAAGGAGCAAAATACCCACAATATACTGCTCTCTAAAATAAAAATAACTCAATGCACAAAATGTAGTCGAAACGCCGATTACAAGTAATATTTTTGGGATTTCATAAGGTACAGGATAATATTTCTGACCCAGATACCAAGACAAAAATGCCATCATAAAGTAGGTAAGTAAGGTTGAAAGTGCAGCACCCATGATACCCATGATCGGTATGAAGATGTATAAGGTCACAATAGTTAGAATCGCACCCAAAATACTGATTAGCATTCCAAACCTAGTTCTGTCAGTGAGCTTGTACCAAATAGCCAAATTGTTATAAATCCCTGAAAATAAATTTGCTAAGAGAATAACAGGCACAATCATTAATCCGGATAAATACACATCTTGCCTTAAAAAAATACCGGCAAATACATCAATAAAAACGACTACACCCAACATAAAAATACTTCCAAAAATAACAAACCAAGTCATGATGCGGCTATATTTTTCTTTGGCATCTGATGTCCCCGCATGATTGAAAAAAAATGGTTCTGCACCCATTCTAAATGCTGTAATATACAAGGTCATAAATACGCCAAGTTTGTAACAAGCCGCATAAATTCCATTGGCATTTTCGTCTATTCCCGATAAGATCAGTTTGTCCGCGTTT
Source organism: Saprospiraceae bacterium (assembly GCA_016717105.1). GTDB lineage: Bacteria > Bacteroidota > Bacteroidia > Chitinophagales > Saprospiraceae > OLB9. Next base: position 9,981 of record JADKGF010000033.1, read on the forward strand.
TCATTGACAACATAAGCTACGCCACCAATCATAATTGGAATTCCATAATTAAGCAAGCGTTTTACTAAATGCTTATCCCATATCCATTTTATCTGAAAAATTTCAGGAGCCAACAATAGCAAAGTAATAAAACTAGCTGCCACATTAGAAATAAAAATGTGCAATACATCTGGTACAAAATCCGATTTTACGCCCAGAAGTGCAGGGATTCCGCTACCTGATTTTAATAAATATGGAATTAATAATAGGAAAAATACCATAAAAACGACTAAAGATAGGACATTTACCAATTTAATAACCATAAAACGAACTGGCCTTCCAGTCACCCTGAGAAAGGCAAAAGGTATTACAGCCAAGGTATCAAAAAATGTAGTCCAAATAAGTAGTTTTTCAAATATATTGGCTTGAAAACCAAAAACATGTGTGAGTTTATCAGAAAAACCGAATCCCAACACAAGAAATATCCCACTGCTCAATAATAGCAGTAAAAAAGATGTAGAAATAACTGCATTTTTGTCTTTTTCTGATGTATAAAATCTAAAAAAAGCAGTTTCAAGGCCTAGTGTCAAAATGACGTTTATGAATGCTGCAAATACATACCAGATGGTTTGAGTGGAAAAAGCTGTGGCACTAAATACACTGGTTATAAGCGCTACCAAACCAAAATTTATCAATCTCGGAAGTACTGAAGCTAATCCGTAAACAGCTGTATCTTTAAAGAAATTTTTGAGCATGTGTAAAAAATATATTCGAAAACAGATAACGTGACCTTTGAAAAGTGCGAAAATCTATATTTAAAAACAATTTTTTTCTTTTCTGTGAGTTAAATTACAAAATATCCTGATTATTAACAAAATAAGTCAATAATTATTGTAAATTATAAATAAAATAACCTATTTTTACCCAAATTTTCTTAATTAAAAATATAAAATACGTATGAGTTTTTTAGGATCACTGAAAAGATTGTTTTTTACTACTGAATCAGTGGCAAAATCTGCTGTGGACAAAGCAGTAGATTACACCAAAGAAAAAGCCGGCGATCTGGCAGATGCAGCCAAAGAAACCGTTGGAGATATATCTGAAAAAACATCAGGACTAAGAGAGTCCGTTATAGAAAAGGCAAATGCCGCAATAGACAAGGTAGAAGATGTAGCCGAAACTGCTTGGGACAAAACAAAAGATGTAGCAGCTGATATCACCAAAGCAGCAGAAACTGCAGCTGATAAAGCTGCCGATGTTGCACACTCCGCTTGGGACAAAACTAAAGATGCCACATCAGATGCTGGAGAATTTGTACAATCTACATATGCCAAAACTTCAGAAGCTGCGGCATCTGGTATGGAAAATGCAGGTTCAGCACTAGGCAACCTATTAGATAAAACAAAAGATGCCGCTGGTAATGTTATCGATAAATTATCCGAAAATGAACTGGTACAAAAAGCTGGCGACATGGCAGAAAATGTAGGTGCAAAAGTTATGGCTACCGGAGCAACGATAGCAGATAAGGCAGCTGATATTTCAGAAAATGTCGGTGCAAAAGTTCTTGAAACCACTGGAAATACCATGGACAAGCTGGGAGATGCAAAGGATTTTATAGCAGATAAAGCTCGTGATGTTGCAGCACAAGTGGGACAAAAGTTTGACGAGACAGTAGAAAAAGCAGAGAGTTTTTTAGCTGAAGAAAATGCTAAGCCTAAAAAAGAATTTTCTGACGAGACACTTACAACTGGAGACGATCTTTTAGCTGGTAAGGACGACTTTTTTGCTAAAGCCGACCAGTATGCAAAAGGTGATTACGATGCATTCAGTGAAGGTAAGATTACCATCACACAAGCTGAACCAAAGGCACCGGCAAAAACAGCAGGTCAGGATGACCTAGACGGTGATGGAAATGAGCAGATAGATGATGCCATCATTGTACAATAACTTATAACAAAACAAAAGTATAAAATAAAGTGTCACCATTAATCATTAATGGACGTACGGAGAAGGAACTCTTAAAAGCTTGTCTGCAAGGAGACAGACTGGCACAAAGAGATATTTTCCATATGTATGCCGGCAAAATGATGGCAATATGCATCAGATATGCCCGTCATAGACACGAAGCAGAAGACATTCTTCAGGATTCTTTTGTGAAAGTATTTACACATTTGTGTGAGTTTGAAAATAATGGTTCATTTGAAGGTTGGGTAAGAAGAATTATCATCAATACTGCTATAAAAATCAATCAAAAGAAATCATTTAGCCATGAAAGCATAGGTCTGGAGCATATTAAAGAAGATAGCACCGGACCTGAAGTATTTTCTATTCTTTCTGAAGAAGAACTGACAAAACTTATCTCAGAATTGCCTGATGGTTATCGTATGGTTTTCAATTTGTTTGCCATAGAAGGATTTTCTCATAAAGAAATAAGTGAAATGTTGAATATTGAGGAGTCAACTTCCCGATCGCAATTGATGAAAGCACGACGTATTCTTCAAGAAAAAGTAAACGAATTATATATCATTGCCGTATGACCCAGATAGACAAAATGTTTAAAAATAAACTGGAGCATTATACGGTAGATATACCTGAAGGTGCTTGGGACAATATTGCCGCTAGGCTTCCTGAAAATCCCAAATCCCGACGACCATGGTGGATGATAGCGTCCATAGCAACTGTGATTTTGGTTTCGGCATTTTCTGCATGGATTATGTCTGATCTAAAACCAACACCAAGTGCAGCAATTGTTGCCACCGGCGATTTAGATTGTTTGCAATCCTTGGATTATCATGATGTCACAGGTGATTACTTAAATAATAAAAATGAAGTTGCCCACGATATTGATCAAATGTCGGCACAGCAAAGTGATATAGTTGATAAAAACATCTATCTTTCTGAAGTAATAAAGAAAAACGTAGATGTACAAAAGTATAACACTTCTTCTTATCAATCTTCAGATCAAATTTCTACATCTGCACTTTATGTGCAAGCATTTTCCGCGTTATCAGGTGATAAGCAAGTTCAAATGACTCAATTGGCCGCACTTATGCCAATACAAAGTCACATCAATTATGCACAAGATGTAAAATATCCAGAACTCATTACGACATCCAAATCCAATTTGTCTAAAATGAAAAAAGGAAAAGATAAAGATGGTAAGGCGTGTCCATTTGTTTTTGATGTGCAAGACAAAAGTGTCGATGTGTATTTCTCCAATGATATCAATGTAAAACATCTTACTGCCAATGCTGAATTCGCACAATACAAAAGCGAACGTATCAATACCGAAACCCCAATTTACTCCTATTCTGCCGGCATTAGGTTCGGTTATAATCTAAGCCATAGATGGAATCTACATACAGGCTTTAATTATAGTCAAATAAACGAAAAATTCCAGTATATAGATCCTGAATCAAATCAGACAAGGATCATTACCATTAAAGACTATGTGTATGAAAATGGTAAAATAGTGGATAGTATTGTAACAGAGGAAACGGTGTTGGTTCCAGGTACTTCCAAGATGACTGTATATAATAAGTATAGGACATTTGACATTCCTATCTTAGCCAGATATACTATATATGCCAATAAATACCTAAGTCTCTCAGGATTAACAGGGATATATATTAATCTAGCGCTAAAAGAAAGAGGCATGATATTGAATCCTGATTCTAAACCAATAGATATTACAGCGGCGGATGATCAGGACCAGACTATCTTCAAGACACAATTGGGGATTTCAGGATATGCTTCTTTGAGTATGGCGTATCACCTAACACCCAATATAGATTTTCTCTTAGAGCCGAATGTCAGAATACAGACAGAAGCAATGAATACAAATATCCACCCAATTGATCAAAACTTTACAACCTTTGGTCTATCTACAGGTTTGCGATATCGCTTCTGACTTTCCGAAAAGTATAAAATAAATTTTCATATTTAACGAAATTCTAATCATTGATTATCAATATATTAGAACAGTGTTAATTTTATTTTAACTTTTAATTAAATATTCAGGCAGCGTTTTTAAGTTTTAAGTAATCTTCATATCAGCTAACCTAATAATGCAACATTTTGAAATTTTATTTCTATATATTTATATTAATACTATTTACTTCTTGCTATAAAAACGAAACTGTTTTTATACCAGATCAATCCTATGCAATAAATAGTGAAATTTTTCTTTCCAAGTTCATTGTTGAGCCTGCTCCTACATTCTAAATTTGGAAAAGGAGACAACCTTTCTATACACAAAAGACAATATTGTACTAGAAATACCTAGCCAAAGCCTAAAAGATAGTTTAGGAAACATTGTCACAAATGAAGTAAAAATAGAATTCAAAGAATATACTTCCAGTAAGACAGATTTGCTAAGAAGTCCTTCAACTATTTTCGAAAATCACATCATAAGTCCAAAAAAGTTGATTTATCTCAAGTTTAGCCATAATGGTGCTAACTTATATATCAACGAAAAGATCTCGATATATTTTCATAAAACAAATGAAGAAAAGAGAAATTTGGAAGTGTTAACAGGTGTCGGTAATGATGCACAAATTGTTTGGCAAAAACCAAGTAATCCTAAAATAAATGCACAAGTAAATGACTGGACTATCAGTGATAATGAATCTCAACAGCAAATTAGTGGGATTAAACTCGAAATCTTGGGCAACGGGCTTTGGTATAGTGTTTTAGAAAGTGAATCTAATTCTTTTGAAGAATCAAATGATTTTTTTGTAAAAACGGACCCAGACATCAATACTAAAAATTCACTTGCATATTTTATAGCGGATGTTAGCCAATCTGTAATCCGAATGACTTGGCACGAAAATGATGGGTTTATTCTAAAATTAAAGTCTAATTTAGATGAAGTTTCAGGTAAAATTATAATTATAAGTCAGTTTGGTGACGAAATTTATAAGTTTGGCACAACAAATGCAGTAAGTAAAAATAAAAATATCCAGATCAAATCAGATTGGATAGCTTATAAAGATTTAAAAGCGGCCTTATCGGCCCTCTAAGATAAAGTACAGCCATGCTGTATTTTTATTCGTAAATGGGAACCGCCTGTCTGGAGTAAAAGAATTTCAGGCAGGCTTTTTTTCTATCATTCCTGACGTACAAATGCACTAACTTTAGCAGCTCTTAATGATGGTAATAAAGATGCAAGATAACCAATCGTCATCACAGTGATGGAAACTATTACAAAATCTATCCAACGTATTTCAATAGGATAAGCATCAATCATAAAGCCGTCAGGAATAGAAATTATTCCATACTGCTTTTGCAAAAAATACAAAACTAAACCCAAAGCAAATCCTACGACGATACCAATAGATGAAATCAAAAAACCTAAGGTCATAAATATGGTACGAATACCCGATTTTGTTTGGCCCATGGATTTCAAAATGGCGATATCCTTTTTTTTCTCTAACACGATCATCCACAAGGAGCCTACAAGGTTAAATGCAATGATCAGTAGAGACAAACATGCAATTAGATAACTTATCCATTTTTCGATATTCATAATCTTCAGAAATCCTTCATCCTGCTGATATCTGTTGCTAACTTTAAATTTTGGCCCCAAAATCTTTTGCAGCTCTTTCAAGATGTGTTTTTCGGAAGCTTGGGGACTAAGTTTTATCTCTATAGAAGAAAAATGTTTTTCTAAATCTAATAACTGATTGACAGCATTGTAATTTACCAAAACATACTGCTGATCTACCTCGCTACCCACAGAAAAAGTGCCCGATGGGTAAAACGAATATGCATTAAATTCTTTACTTAATGGCCCTTTTGCGCCTCTCAGTGGCATATATACATTGACAGATGAAAATGCGTCTGATGGGCTAACTGACAATTTTGTACTCATCCCAGAACCCAAGATACCATATTCCGTTTTTTGATCGAATTTGGCTTCACCTGCTATCAGCGATGTATCAAGTCCTGTTACTTTAAGGAAATCTTTATTAACACCTTTAATAATACCTACTTCTTGTGATCCGTTATATTCAAAAAATGATGTTTCCTCTAACGTAAATGCTACTTGATCTACGCCTTGGATTTTTTTGATTGAACCTATGTTCACACTATCTTCAGAGATATACTTTCCTGTGACGAGAGTTACTTTTACATCTGGATTAAAATTACTCAACATACCTGTAAGCAGGCTCTCAAAACCATTGAACACAGAAAGGATTAAGATCAAGGATGCTGTGCCGATGGCCATCCCAATAATGGATATCCAGGTAATAATATTGATGGCATTGGTAGATTTCTTACCGAATAAATACCTGAATGCTATCGACAAATTGAGTTTCATCCTGCAAAGGTAAAAATTCCTGACAATGTATGCACGCTACTTAGCATAAGACCATAATAGCGTATATCTACCTTCAAACTAAAGTAACTTTACTTAACCCATTTCAGAAACAACTTCCTGTACTTCAGGAATCATTCTCTTGAGCATACCTTCTATACCAGATTTCAATGTAACAGTGGACGATGGACATCCACTACAAGAGCCTTGCATGATTACTGTTACGACACCATTATGATACGATTTGAATTCAATATTTCCACCATCACTTTCTACTGCTGGTTTGACATAAGTATCTATCAGATCCTTGATTTTTCTAACTAATTCACCATCATCACCTGAATATATTTGTTCATTTGCTTCTGCTTCTTTAGCAGCCATTGCACTTTCGAATCCTTCATTGATGATTGGATTTTCTTCAGTGACATATGCCTTGATAAATTCTTTTACATTTAGCATTACGTCTTCCCAACCATAATTAAACTCCTTGGTAATGGTGACAAAATTATTGCAGATATAAACGCCTTTGACGTATGGAAACGCAAATAAAGCTGATGCTAAAGGTGACCATTCACTCGCGAAATTAGGATCACGAAAGTCAGCGGTACCTCTGTACAACATTTTATTGGTTACAAACTTGAGTGTTTCAGGATTGGGTGTTTGCTCGGTATAAAGCATTACCGGGCTTTTTACAGCTTCCATGTGTATTATTTATATTTCAAGTATTAACAAATCTGTGATACTATGGTTTTAATGATTAATGGTATTTTTTCTCATATCACACAAATGATGTCTAAAATAAACGTAAATTTGCCAACTTAAATACCTTATCGAGATCCTAAGATGAATTGGAATGAATTCAATAAAATAAGCAGCGAAGAGTGGAAGGCAAAAGCCGAGGCAGACCTAAAGAATAAAAATTCGACAGGCGATTATTATTATAATGTTGAAGGCGATTATTCTGTTGATTCATTCATTACTAATACGATTGATGTCAATAATTTACGATTTAATCATATTCCCTCATCATGTGTAAGAATCCGAGATTTTGATTCTAAAATTGCCAATGCGCTTGCTCTAAAATATTTGTCTTACGGATCATCAGCCTTAATGTTCAGTGTGGATAGTCTCACTGATTTTGACATTCTGTTAGATGGTATTCATTTGGACATGATCGAATTGATACTGGAAATTCATGGAGATGTAGATCAAACAAAAAACCGATGGCAGGCCTATTTAACTCAATGCAAATACCCAAATGCGATTGCTTTATTTACAAATCCCAATGAAATCATAAGGTGTAAAGATAATTTCAAGTCCAGAATTGGTTCATTTCGTAATGTTGTAAATAATATTGATAATTCGAAAAAGTTAATTGTTACCATTGAACTTAAAAAAGACTTTTTGGCACAGATTGCTGAATTAAGGGCCTTTAGAATCATCTGGGCAAATCATGGGAATGCTGAAGAAAACCTGATTATTATCGGTGCAGTCAACGGTGATACTTTGATCAGTGAGGAAGTACATCCTTTAATTGTAGCTAATTACCAAATGTTGTCCGCATATTTGGGTATGAGCAATTTTATATGTGGGTACGACACAACGCAAACCGAAGAACTCGTCAGGCTTTCATTAAATATCCAACATATTTTTAGTGAAGAAAGTCGTCTGACTAGTGTCGCTGATCCTGTTGCAGGTTCGTATATCGTGGAAGCGCTTACCGCTCAGATGGTAAATAATGCTTAATAAATCATATCTGTTACCAAACAAATATCTGTCAAATGATGGGATTGGTCTATTTTGTCGTTATTATTATGTTAAAAAGATAGGGATTTAAATATTTTTTATAGAAATTTGAGTTTAAATATAGATTTTTGAGACATTTATCTTAGATAATTATCGAAAATCAAGATAATTACAGTGATTTATTCAATGAATTTACAAAATATATTAAAAATGGTTTTTAGAAGTTCAGTTGTGATAGCCATCTTAGGTGGCTTATATTTTTTTAATCAGGGTCAGCCCAAAATTACAGCAAATGACAAAGAAGCATTAATTCTTCAAGGCTTGATGCAAACCATAGAATATGTCCATTATGCGCCAAAAAAAGTTGACGATGAGATGAGCAAAACCATCTTCAAATCTTATATGGATAAGATGGATGGATATAAGCGATATTTTACTCAAAAGGATGTAGAGCAACTCAAGAAATATGAAATGAGTATCGATGACCAAATCAATGCGCTCAAATTTGACTTTTTTAATGCTTCATTGCCTATGCTCGAAAACGGGCTAACAAAAGCAGAAAAATATTTCACAGAAGCGATAGATGCACAAGTCAATTTTAACAAAGGTGATATGTACGAAACAGATCCTGATAAAATGACTTTTGCTAAAAATGATGATGATCTCAAAGAAAGATGGAAGCAAATAGTTCAATGGGATATCACAACCAAATGGATACAAAATATTGACACTCAAAAAGAAAAAGGCAATAAAGAAGGCAATAAGACAGATGAAGAACTGAAACTAGACGCTATCAAAGAAGTCAAAAAACGATATGTAGATTTTTTTGACAGAATGCACAAGTTACGTCGATCTGATCGTTTGGAAGCTTATTTGGGAAGTATAGCCAACTATTTCGATCCTCACACTGATTACTTCAGTCCTAAGGAAAAACAGGATTTTGATATCAATATGGGCGGAAAACTTGAAGGTATAGGTGCAAGGCTACAAACAGAAGGAGATTATACGAAGGTTTTCAATATTGTAGTAGGTGGACCAGCTTGGAAAACCAAAAAATTGGAAGACAATGACATCATCATGAAAGTTACCCAAAAAGGTCAAGAGCCAGTTGACATTACGGGTATGAGAGTAGATGACGTGGTGCAGTTGGTACGCGGCAAAAAAGGAACTGTCGTAATCCTTACGGTGAAGAAGAAAGATAATTCGATCGTAGATATAGAAATAGAGCGTGATGAAGTACAATTGGATGACTCCAAAGCTAAGTCTGTGATCATCAATATGCCTGGTAAAATACAAAATATTGGTTATATCAATTTGCCGAAATTCTATTCGACTTTTGAAGATGGCGGTAATTCTTGTGCAGCAGATGTAGCTACAGAAATAAAAAAATTGAAGGCTCAACATGTCAATGGAATTATCTTAGACTTACGCAATAATTCAGGTGGATCGCTCAATGATGTAGTGGATATGAGTGGACTCTTCATAGAGGAAGGACCAATTGTACAAGTAAAGGATAGATCAGGAAGACCTTCATTGCACATGGACAAAGACAAAAGTGTATTATATGATGGCCCATTCATCATTATGGTCAATCAATACAGTGCATCTGCATCTGAGATAATTGCTGCCGCAATGCAGGATTATAATAGAGCAATCATTGTAGGTAGCACATCTACTTTTGGCAAGGGTACTGTACAGCGATTTTATGATCTAGATCGTGGCATTAGCGGTTATGACAATCTGAAGCCATTGGGCAATGTAAAGATGACCACGCAAAAATTTTACAGAGTAAATGGCGGATCTACCCAACTTAAAGGAGTTGTTCCAGACATTGTGCTCCCAGATATTTATCACTATATAGAAACGGGAGAAAAAGAATATGATAATCCTTTGGAATGGTCAGAAATAGCACCTGTAAAATACAGCCAACACGTCGTGGTATTGGAAAATAAAGATAAACTCCGCGAAAATAGTAAGGAACGTGTAAGCCAGAGCAAAGATTTCAGTTTGATAATGGAAGGAGCGATGAAGCTTAAAGAAGAAAGAGATCAATCCAAATATCCACTCAAACTCAATAGTTATCGAGCTATGGTGGACAAAAGGGAAGAAGATGGTAAAAAATATGAAAACCTGCTAAAAAATAATATTGCAGGCCTAGATATTATAAATCTGCAAGCCGATATGTCCAAGATAAACCTTGACGAGTCCAACAAAGCAAAAAATGAAGAGTTTGTCAAGGATCTAAAAAAAGATATTTACCTAGAGGAAACCATGTACATCATCAGAGATATGATCAATTTGGAAAAGTCTTTTGCATTATTACAGCCTAAGATTGTAGAAAAGTAATTTTTTTTTTGATAAGGTAAGAATTCAAGTGCCCGGAATGTATTTTTCGGGCATTTTTACTTTGAATTAAAACTATAAAATTTTTTCATCAGAGTCTATAACTTGATAATTACTTTTGGACAAATCAAAATTTCAATTCAGCCAAAAGTGGTATAAAAAATATACTTTTGGACGCATTCAAAATGTTTCTATGTGTAATTTATTGTTTAACAATTTCATGAAAAAATATCATCAAGGGTGATTTGGTTTACAAATAAACCATTATTTGGTCCTGCATCTAAGCCATAGGTAGTAATAATGGTAGGAAAGATGGATTTGTTTTTGCCAACTCCGCTACTTATGAAACTATTGATTTTGTTTTGAATTTCTGAAACATACTTTTTTGTAAGCTTATATTTGCCTAGACTAAATTTGATTTCACAGATATTAATGACACTATCTTTGCGATCAATGATGAGATCAATCTGAGCCTCAGCGGATCGCCAAGAAAGTGTTTCACTACCAATTCCTTGTATGCCTAGAGCCTTTTTGATGACAGAAATATGCGTCAAACATACCAACTCAAAAGAATATCCAGCCCATGCAAAATACTTTGGTGAATTAAAATTGTCAATCCAATAGGTTGAATCTGAATTAGCAACCTTGCTGATATGTTTTAGGTAGAAAAGAGAATAAAAGTCAATCAATTGGTACACATGATCCTTTTCTTTTTTTCCATATGCAGAATATTTTCTGATAAAAGAGCTCTCCTCCAGCTCCCTCAGAATGCTGGACGTAGTACCGCCAGAGTCTAGTTTTGAATATTTGAGAATTTCTGATCTTGTCATACCACTGCCTTTTTTTGCTAATGCGGCCATGACATCCTGATGTCTGTGGTGGTGGTTAAACAATGAACCGAACAATAGATCATACTCAGTCTTGAAAAATGCATTAGACTTAAAGCATAGAGTGTTGATATTTTGTACGTCACTTTGTGAGACATTGATTTGTTCAAGATAGTAAGGTATACCTCCAAACACCATGTACAACTGCACAATCTGGTACTTGCTGTAATTAGCTCCTAAATTTTTAAGAAATGCCTCAGTTTCAGCAAGGTTGAACGGTTCTATTTGTAATCTTTTGGTTACTCTATTGTGCAAGCCGCCTTTATTACTGATCAGTTTTTTAATCATCCATGAGGCGGCAGATCCACATACTATGAGTAATATATCGCTTCTCATATTCGCCCAACTATTCCAAAATGCTCTAATGCTTGCACAAAATGAGCGTTTCTGGTATCTAACCAAGGTAGCTCATCAATAAAAATAACCTTCTTTTTTATTTTGCTTTTGGAAATCTTATCTCTCAATAGCTGGAAGGCAGAAAACCAATTCGCCACATATTCATCATTATTTATAGCCAGCTGTTGCGATATTTCCACATTGAAGTTGGTAATTTGCTGCTGGAGTGAAGCATTAGATATTCCTGTAAAAGTAAAAAATAAGCGTCCTTCAAAATGAGATTTTATAAGAAATGTTTTACCCACTCTACGACGACCATATACCGCCACGAAATGGGATCTGTAAGCATCATAACATTCATCTAGGATATTAATCTCATCTTTGCGTCCTACCAATACTGTAGCCATGATACAAAATATTTTTTACAAAGATAAGTGCACTTTTGGACAAATCAAAATGTCAATTCAGCCAAAAGTAGTATAAAAAACACACTTTTGGACGCATTCTATTTTATTATATGTGTATTTTACTGTTTTACTGTATTTTGAAAAATATTTCTTCATACTTGATTTGATTAATTCTAGTCTTCTTGGATCAATGTAGTCACCATAATGTTAAACGATTCTGCAATATCAAGGCTCATCTTCTGGTTCAATATATTCTTCTTCGTCTTCAGAAAAATTAGATTTGTGTCCAAAAGCTATACCAACTGTTACTCCAACACTAAGATTGGTATTTTTACTCCAACTAATGGTTGAGCCAACTTTAAAATCTTTATAAAATAAAACAAGATCAAAGCCGAGATTATTTGTACCGCTTTTAGCATAATTAAAATTACTACTCTTTGAACTAAATAATCTACTGTAATTCAATCCAATAGCAATTGAAAAATCCTTTGTAACCTTATTTTTATTGTACAAACCAGCACCTATTGCTCTTAAGCCTTTATTGAAGTATCCAAATGTTATCGGAAAACTTAAGACATTATCTTCCGTTTGTACCTTCACCAAGTTATAAGTAGCATGAATACCCACAATATGGTCATATTCACTTATTCTATAAGCTGTTGCGCCTACACCTAATCTCCCTTTGTAGCTCATATCTATAGATAAAATAAACTGACTGTTTAATCTAGAAACGCCCAAAGAAGCACCACTAGATCCTTTGTCATATAGGTAACTCTGCGCACCTAAATTTGTAAGATAAATGATACCTGCAAGAAAAGTTATGATAATCTTCTTCATAAAATCATGATTTGATAATACTGAACAAAGATAAAATAATAGTAAGAACTAAAAAAAATGTTTTGAAATTTACTGATTGGAAATAATCTTTTGTTCCAGTGCAGTAGTGGAATATCCGGGTACAAACTGCAAAGACTTCACTTGTCCACCGTACAATAATACGATGTCACTACCTATGATTTGCTCCGTAGTCCAATCTCCGCCTTTGACAAGCACATCAGGTTTGATTTGTTTTATAATGTTGTAGGGATCATTTTCGTCGAAAACTAAGACCATATCCACACTGGCGAGTGCCGCAAGAATGTGTGTTCTGTTGTATTCATCTTTGATAGGACGATGTGGCCCTTTGAGTTTACTTACAGAAGCGTCACTATTGGCTGCGACGATGAGGATATCACCAAGGCTTTTGGCTTCTTCGAGATATAATACATGACCAATATGGATCAGATCAAAACAGCCATTTGTAAATACAATTTTTTTGCCAGCATCTTTCCAAGCCTTCACTTGTGCAACAGCGCAATCATGATTTCCGAATACTTTTTCTGATATGCTGGCCATTTTTTAATTTTTATTGATCGCTGGTAATACAATTAGAGAAATGATACCAAATAAAATATTGACAAACAATTGAATAGAAAAAAATACAATATTGGCAAACGAAAATGCATCTACACCACTTACGCCATACATAGTCAGTGCCTCGCCGACCAGATAATGGTAACTACCCATTCCGCCAGGCGTTGGTATCAAGATACCCAAACTTCCAAATACAAATACAACCAAACCGGCTATTGGTCCTAAATGTGCAGTTGGTGCAAATGTAAAAAAAGCAAAATACATCATAAAATAATATAAAACCCAAATTCCCACTGTATAGAAAATAAACAAAGGTATGGATGATACATGTCTTACACTTTGGACTCCATCCGAAAAACCCGTGATAAGATTTCGAAGCTTTTTTCCTATTTTCGAATTATTAATTTTTGTCCTGTTGCTCCATACAAGCCATACAATCAATCCACTTACCAACAATAAGCCAAAAACAGCTTTTGTATTCTGCATCAAGGCTCCAAATTTCTGACCTAAATTGATATTTTGGTCAAGATAAGCAAGGAAATCACTACCGCCAATCAGTACCGCCAATCCAATAACCAATGCAAGCATAATGACATCAAATATCCTATCAGTAAAAATAGTTCCTAGCGCCTTTTCTACTGGTATATCTTCATATTGCGATATAAGTCCTGCTCTGATCACTTCACCCGATCGCGGAATACCGAGATTTGCCAAATAATTGATCATGATGGTACCAAAAAGATTGATCAAACGTGGCTGATATCCGATAGCTTCAAGCATCATCTTCCACCGTAAAGCCCTGAAAATATTGGTGATGAGAAATAAAATCATCGTGATGATTACCCAAAAGTAATTGGCATTACTGATGTCACTTATGATTTTATTTAACAAACTGCACTGATCTGCAGGCGTACCTTTCAAAGCGCAATCAGCCTGAAAAGCTAATTCCTGTCGCTGATACACCAAATAAAGTATGATGATCCCAACAGCAAAAAACAAGCTTATTTTGAGCGCCTTTGTCAGGTGTGTCTTCATAATAAAACATTAAGGCAAAAGCCGATATTGTTTGGATAGCCTATAGAGGAGAAATGTTAATTGAGTCTGTTATTTTCATCAGGAAAAACCGCCACAGGTTTGTATGCTTTGGCTTCCTCTGGTGTCATTAATGCATAGCTTATGATGATAACGATATCGCCCACCTCGGCTTTTCTAGCCGCTGCGCCATTGAGGCAGATCATACCTGACCCACGTGCACCTCTGATCACATAGGTTTCTATGCGTTCACCATTGTTATTATTGACAATTTGAACTTTCTCGCCATCATATAGATTTGCAGCTTCCATGAGGGCTTCATCAATAGTAATAGATCCTACATAATTAAGGTTTGCTTCAGTAACCTTTACCCTGTGTATCTTAGATTTATGTATGTGTAATAACATTTGCTGAAATTATTGTAAAAAACGCCGCAAATATCATAAAAAATTGCAATTCACCACAACTTTTATTTTGCGACATTGGATTCTAAAAATTTTCATTATAACAATGATTTGAAACAATTAGTTCCTCAGGCATTATTTACCACTTTCCCATTTAGTAGGACTTTATGAATGTGGTTACTTCCGAAAGCGTACACAAAATAATCCAATGAAGGTATTGCTTTTGTAATAATCAGATTTGCTTTTTTGCCAATACTTATCGATCCGTGACTTTCTCCCAATTCCATAGCAAATGCGCCATTTATAGTGACTCCATTAAAAGCTTCCGAAGGAATAAGCCTCATATTATTGCAAGCCAACGCCATCAATAATGGTATATTACCTGAAGGACTTGATCCAGGATTATAATCAGTGGCAATAGCGATGCCAAGCCCTTCATCTATCATCCGCCGAGCAGGTGCATCGTGGATATGCAGAAAAAAAGAACATGACGGCAAGACCGTTGGAATTGTATCAGCATATTTTAGTGCATCGATTTCTTCTTGCCCGATGGCTTCCAAATGATCAACAGAAATGGCATTATTTGCAATTCCTACTTGTACTCCACCTGAAATAGCTAGTTCATTGGCGTGAATTTTTGCTTTCAAACCATATTTCGCTGCCGATTTTAGAATTTGATCAGATTCACTAACAGTAAAAAATCCTTTATCACAAAATACATCACAATAGTCCGCCAATCCTTCTCCAGCCACCAAAGGTAACATTTCGTGGATTACAAGGTCAATATACTTTTGTCTATCTTCCTTATATTGCATTGGAATTGCATGAGCTCCCAAAAAGGTAGATTTTATGGTAGCGCTGCTATTTTCCTTAAGACGCCTGATAACTTTTAGGATTTTCAATTCGCTTTCCGTACTCAAGCCGTATCCACTTTTAATCTCAATAGCGCCTGTGCCCATACCAATGACTTCATTGAGCCTATTAAAGGCTGATTCGTACAGTGCGTCTTCAGATTTCAGATGCAATTTATTTGCCGAATTAAGGATTCCGCCACCTTTTTTTGCAATTTCTTCATAAGAAACACCTTTCAACCTGTCCACATATTCTCCTTCTCTACCTTCAGCAAACACAATATGCGTATGACTGTCACACCAACAAGGCATAACCAATCCAGCTTCGGCATCTATAATGATATCAGCTCTTTCCGGCATATTTTCCATACTTCCGAAAGCGCTGATCGTGTCACCTTCTATTAAAATATATGCATTTTCGATTGTTTCAACAACAGACATAGCCGCTCCTTTTTTGAAGGAAGACGGCTTAGACTGTACGCCAATGATGGCTCCTATGTTTTTTATAAGGGTAGATGGCATATTTATGATTTTCAAATGACGATTCCTATCATGTTGTACTCATTCTTTAAGGTATTTTTGAAATTCTCAGCTTCACTTTGAGTGGTAAACTGACCTAATCTTACCTTATAAACTGGAACACCATTTTTCAATTCATTCGTTACAGTCACCTGCTCTACAAAAAGCTGTTGAAGTGTTTTCACCATTTCATTTGCGCCTTCATGTCGTTGGAAGACACCAACTTGCACTCTGAACACATCATTCTTTTGAGGTTCATCAAAATATTTTGTATATTCTGAAGCCGTTTGTTTCATGCTTTCAGATTGTGCTCTCTTGGCTTGTGTCGGCGAAGTATTGAAGTCGTATTTCACCACTTTTTTATGTTCGGGTGCATTGTATTTCTCGAGCAATTCGAGGAGTTTTCGCGGTGAGAGCGTTTCTTCTACTCTATCCAGCAATTGTCCTTCTGAATTAAAGATCAGCATGGTAGGTAAATATCGGACTTCAAAGGCATTTTTTAAATCATAACCTTCTGCTTCGTCGATATTAGCTTTGACAGCGATAAAATTGCCATTAAGTGTTTTTACTACTTCTTCATCGGCAAAAGTCGTTTGTTCCATCCACTTGCATGGTGTGCACCAATCGGCATAGAAATCTACAAAAATCAATTTCCCTTCCTGGCTTGCCAATTTGCGGGCATCATTGATATTGGAAGTCGAAAAATTGATTTTGATATCTCCTGCCAGCATTGTCCCCGATAGCAATAATATCATTGCTAAAGAGTAATAAACTTTAATCCTGTACATAGATACTTATTTTAAAAAATGAAAAAATTACTTCATTAAAACAACATCATGAATAAATCCAAGACATTATGATATTTTAGAATTTGTATAATATTGCTATACACTACTTTACCTTACATCAATTATAATACCAAATCCTTCATTTCAATAAAGGCAATTTTTCATTTTGTAATTAAATAAATTTATATAACATTATATATCAAAATTTTATGTGTTAAATATTATTGTAAATTAAAAATATATAATTTGAATATTTGTTATTATCGTTATTATCAAAACATAAAAAGAATTATCTTGCGCCTCTTTTCAAAAGTCATTTATAAATCCAAAAACAAGGGCAAAAATCCTTGCAGCAATAACTGGCGTAGGCGGATATGTCCCTGATGATGTACTTACAAATGCAGATTTAGAAAAGATGGTCGACACTACAGACGAGTGGATCACCACTAGAACTGGTATCAAAGAAAGGAGAATTCTTAGGACGCCAGGCAAAGCTACTTCAGACATGGGCTTAGAAGTTGTTCGCCAACTTTTAGAAAAGACCGGTACGAAACCAGAAGAAATTGACTTACTTATATGTGCTACAGTCACACCAGATACTACTTTTCCTGATACGGCCAATACTATTTTGGACAAGGCTGGAGCTAAAAATGCTTTTGGATTTGATATTAATGCTGCATGTTCTGGATTTTTATTTGCACTTACTACAGGCGCTAAATTTATCGAATCTGGCATGTATAAAAAGGTCATAGTCATCGGCGCAGATAAAATGTCTGCTATCGTAGATTACTCTGATCGATCCACATGTATAATTTTTGGTGATGGAGCTGGTGGAGTTTTGTTGGAACCAAATACAGAAGGGAATGGCGTTATTGATGCGATATTGAAATCTGATGGTTCGGGAAGAGAGTTTTTGCATATGAAAGCAGGAGGATCATTAAAACCCGCTACACCTGAAACGGTGGCAAATAAGGAACATTTTGTTTTTCAGGATGGGAAACCTGTATTCAAGGCTGCCGTCACAGGAATGGTTACTACAGTCAATCAGGTATTGGCAAGAAATAATATGACCACAGAAGACATTGATTGGTTAGTCCCACATCAGGCCAATATGCGTATTATAAATTCGGTTGGTGATATGCTGGATTTTCCAATGGACAAAGTCATGGTCAATATACATAAATACGGCAATACAACTGCGGGTACGTTACCGCTTTGTTTGTGGGAATATGAATCTCAACTCAAAAAAGGAGACAACCTGATGTTGACTGCATTTGGCGGCGGATTCACATGGGGCAGCCTATATCTTAAATGGGCATACTGAAATCACAATTAGTTGATAACAATATAAAATTTGGTTTACCAAAGAAGTTTTTTAATTTTGCAATGTTTTTAAAAAAATAGTAATAATCATTTATGGCAAGTACTTCAGATATTCGAAATGGACTTTGTCTCACCTATAATGGTGATATATACTCAGTTGTGGAATTTCTACATGTAAAACCAGGCAAAGGCAATGCTTTTGTCAGAACAAAACTCAAAAGTCTCACTACAGGCAAAGTAGTGGAAAACACCTTTCCAGCAGGACACAAAATAGATGACGTCCGCGTTGAAAGAAGAAAATTCCAATACCTTTACAATGATGAGAGTGGATACAATTTTATGGACAATGAGACGTATGATCAGGTTTCGCTCAATGAAGCAATGCTCGAAAGACCTGATTTCCTAAAGGAAGGAAGCGAAATAGAAATTTTGTTTCACGCAGAAAAAAACATACCACTAACAGCTGAAATGCCTCAAAGTATAATCCTCGAAATTACCTACACAGAGCCAGGTGTAAGAGGAGATACTGCTACCAACGTCACAAAACCTGCTACCGTAGAAACTGGTGCAGAAGTAAAAGTTCCTATTTTTATCAATCAAGGAGACAGAATCAAGATAGATACCAAGACTGGTGCATATCTGGAAAGAGTCAAAGCATAACCATTAAAATAAATGCCTTATGAATTTCAATGAAATACAAGAGCTTATCAAGCTTATCAATAAATCCAACCTTACCGAATTTAAACTCAAGGACAAAGATTTTGAAGTATTAATCAGAACTGATAAATATCAGAAAGGATCGGGACAAACGTACATTACAGCGCCTCCAGCAACCATGTCTGTCATGCCTCAACAGCAAGCAGCCATTGCGCCTTCGAATGCACCTGCAGCAACTGCACCAAAAAATGATGAACAATCAGGTGCTGAAACTGCTAAAGGAAAAAATATTGTAGAAATCAAGTCGCCAATTGTGGGTACGTTTTATAGAGCATCAGGCCCGGACAAACCGGTTTTCACCAAAGTAGGTGACCAAGTAAAACAAGGTGATGTAGTGTGTATTATAGAAGCGATGAAATTATTTAATGAAATAGAAAGTGATGCAACTGGTACAATAGTAAAAGTACTTGTAGAAGACGCTTCGCCGGTAGAATATGATCAGGTACTATTCCTGGTAGAGGTATAGTACCTCATATTTTCAATTGTCGTATTTCATCACTTTATTAAGTAATGTACATGTTTAATAAGATATTAATAGCCAATCGAGGAGAGATTGCCTTGAGAATTATTCGTACCTGTAAAGAGATGGGTATAAAAACTGTAGCCATCTATTCAAAAGCAGATGCCGAAAGTCTCCATGTAAGATTTGCAGATGAAGCAGTTTGTATCGGACCAGCTTCATCCGCAGAGTCATACCTAAATATACCGCGAATCATGGCAGCTGTCGAGATTACAAATGCCGACGCTATCCATCCAGGATATGGTTTTCTGGCAGAAAATGCGGGTTTTGCTGAGATATGCAGACAATCAGGTGTGAAATTTATCGGACCTACGCGGAGATGATAAATAAAATGGGTGATAAAGTCACTGCAAAGGAAACCATGATAAAAGCTGGTGTACCTGTAGTGCCAGGCTCAGATGGGCTCTTGAAAGATGTAAAACAAGGCATCAAAATAGCCAATCAAATAGGTTATCCTGTCATACTAAAAGCAACTGCTGGTGGTGGTGGTAAAGGTATGCGTATCGTTACTAAAGATGATGAATTTGAAGATGCCTGGGATAGTGCAAGAAAAGAAGCTAAAGCATCGTTTACCAATGATGGTATTTATGTCGAAAAATATGTAGTAGAGCCAAGGCATATAGAGTTTCAAATCGTCGGTGACCAATACGGTAATGTATGTCATCTTTCCGAAAGAGATTGTTCTATCCAACGCAGACATCAAAAGCTTGTAGAAGAAAGTCCATCACCATTTATGACTCCTGAGCTAAGAGAAAAAATGGGTGAAGCAGCCATCAAAGCAGGCAAATCTATAAATT
Source organism: Saprospiraceae bacterium (assembly GCA_016717105.1). Lineage (GTDB taxonomy): Bacteria > Bacteroidota > Bacteroidia > Chitinophagales > Saprospiraceae > OLB9. The sequence goes on from JADKGF010000033.1 coordinate 30,362, forward strand.
ATGAAGGTGTAGGTACCATAGAGTTTCTGGTGGACAAATTCAGGAATTTTTACTTTATGGAAATGAACACGCGTATCCAAGTAGAGCATCCAGTGACAGAAGAAGTTATAGATCATGACCTCATAAAAGAACAGATCAAAGTAGCCGCAGGTATTCCGATCTCTGGCAAAAATTATTACCCAACAATGCATGCTATGGAGTGCCGTATTAATGCGGAAGATATTTTTAATGGATTCAGACCAAATCCAGGTAAAATCACATCATTCCACAGTGCAAAAGGACATGGCGTACGCGTAGATACCCATGTGTATGCGGGCTATTCGGTGCCACCGTTTTATGATTCGATGATTGCAAAACTGATATGCAAAGCTCAGACTAGAGAAGATTGTATTAAAAAAATGCAGCGCGCACTTGACGAATTTGTGATCGAAGGCATCAAGACCACAATACCTTTCCATAAGGCGCTGATGAAAAACGAAGCTTTTAAAAGTGGTGATTTCAATACCGGCTTCATGAATACATTTGACATGGACAATTGTAAAGAATAATAGTAAAATCTAAAACATCAATCAACAGCAAAAAAAGATGAATGGCTTCTGGCGATTGATCTCCAGAATAAAGGATTATAAACGGAGTTTTGCACTAAGTATTATTTCCAATATTTTTTATTCAATATTTACAATCATAAGTATTCCACTACTTGTGCCATTTTTTACTATTTTATTCGAAAGATCTACACCTGATCCTGTACTCCCTAAAGGAACCAATCTTATGGAGTGGATCAAGTATTATATTTCCTTTCTTATCAATGAACATGGCAAACAAAGCGCCTTGTTGTACGTCTGTCTAGCGCTGATCGTAGTTTTTTTCTTAAAAAATCTTTTTAGATACAGTGCCCAGTACTTCATTACACCTATGAGGTATGGCATTATTTATGACCTACGCAAAAAGCTTTTCCAAAAATATTTAGATCTACCATTGAGCTTTTATTCTAATGAAAGAAAAGGCGGATTATTGTCCTCTATCACAGTAGATGTTCAGGAAGTAGAATGGTCCATTTTAAGTGTGATCGAAGCTGTATTTAAGTCACCAGTCATCATGGCTGGAAGTATATTTTATATGATTTACATCAGTCCACAGTTGACCGTGTTTGCCTTTTTTCTAGTCATATTTGCAGGCATAATCATAGGTAAGACGGTGACATCACTTAAAAAGAACTCTGAGAACATACAAGAGTCTATGGCCATTTACATCCCATGTAGAAGAAACACTCGGTGGCCTGAGGATCATCAAAGGGTTTAACGCAGAGTCTTACCAAGCGGGCAAATTTGAAAAAGAAAATGGTTTTTTTAGGGATATCCTAATCAAAGTGATCAATAGAAGAGACTTGGCTAGCCCTGTATCAGAATTTTTGGGCGTTTCGGTAGTGACGGTTTTGATGTGGTATGGTGCTACATTGGTATTTAATGCAGAGTTAGAACCAGAAACATTTTTTTCCTTTATTTTTGCATTTTATCAAGTGATAGAACCTGCAAAATCCTTCTCTTCTGCCTATTTTAATATCCAAAAAGGTCTGGCGGCATTAGACAGAATAGATAGAGTCCTCGATCTACGCAATGACATCACTTCCAAGCCAGATGCTATTAATAAAAAGGAATTTACAAACAAAATCGCCTTCGAAAACGTGAGTTTCGCCTATAAAGACACTCATAAAAAGCACTAAACAACGTAAACCTTACGATAAATAAGGGTGAGATTGTGGCCTTAGTTGGATCTTCAGGTGCCGGTAAATCCACTTTTGCAGATTTGCTACCTAGGTTTTATGATCCTACAGAAGGAAAAATCACCATTGATGGCATTGATATTAAGGACATGTCAATAAATAGCCTTCGATCTTTATTTGGAATCGTGTCTCAAGATCCGGTTTTGCTACATGACACGATCAGCAACAATATAACCTTTGGGCAAAATGACTACACATTGGATCAAATAAAAGAAGCTGCCAATATAGCCAATGCGCATGATTTTATATCAGCATTGCCTGATGGTTATAATACATCTCTAGGAGACAGAGGATTAAAACTGTCGGGAGGACAAAGGCAGCGTTTGACTATTGCCAGAGCAATATTGCGAAATCCACCTATCCTCATCCTAGACGAGGCGACATCAGCACTAGACTCTGAGTCTGAAAAACTGGTACAAGAAGCCCTAGAAAAAGTCATGGAAAGTCGCACATCCATTGTCGTGGCCCATAGACTTTCGACCATACAAAAAGCTGATAAAATAATCGTACTTGAAGACGGAAGTATCGTACAATGTGGTACACATACCGAGTTATTAAATGTAGATGGTCCATATAGGAGATTTGTTGAAATCCAGACAATTGTGTAATCAATACAATGAAAGAAGATATAACCGCATCTTTTATTGCTCAATATAAAAAGACACCTGATCATTGCCACTTTGCACCAGGTAGGGCTAATATTATTGGAGAACATACAGATTACAATGAAGGATTTGTACTTCCTTTCGCACTTGAGAAGGGAATTTGGTTTGCTGGCTCGGTCAATAACACTTCTGTGATCAGCATCAAAGCCAAGGATACAGACGAATACACTGAAATTGACCTTGATACATTGCAATCCCAAAATGATTATAGTTGGGCAAAATATTTTATTCAAGTACTCCTAGCTTTACCAAATAAGAACATACGTGGTGCTGAGATTTGTTTTGGTGGCAATCTACCGATAGGTGCCGGAATTTCTTCATCTTCAGCCATAGCATGCGGATTTACCTATTTATTGGATAAACTAAATTCATTAATGCTTTCGCCTAAAGAATTGGTAGATACGGCAGGTTTGGCAGAACAAAATCATGGTGTCAAAGGTGGAATCATGGACCCATTTTGTATTTTCAATGGAAAAAAAGATAAAGCCATTCTATTAGATTGCAGGAACGATGCTGCTGAATTATTGCCACTTGAATTAAAAAATCACAAATTTTATTTGATAAATACCAATGTCAAACATCATCTTCTGGATACAGATTATAATAACAGAAGAAAACAATGTGATTTGGCAGTATCGTACATTAACCAATATATAAAACCAATATCAGCCTTAAGAGATTTGCAAATTACAAATCTCATAGAACTTCAATCTAAACTAGATGACGATGTTTTTCGGATTGTAAGTTTTGTTGTGCAGGAGAATAATCGGGTTTTATTGGCAAAAGAAGCGCTTACAAATCATAATTTTACTTGGCTAGGTACGCTGATGTATGAATCTCATGATGGCCTATCGCAAATGTATCGGGTGAGTTGTGATGAGCTTGATTGGCTAGTAAATTATACCTTTAATCATGATCATATCTTAGGTGCACGTATGATGGGCGGAGGATTCGGTGGCTGTACCATCAATCTGGTCAATGGTGATCTTGGTGAAGATTTTCAAGAAAAATAAAATCATTGTACTTTAAGGAGTTTGGGAAATTGCCCGACATTTTTGAAATATCTTCAGCTGATGGTATTCTTGCTATGAACTAAATCACCATTTTTTAGAACTTTTTACAAATCGATAAACTTTTGTAAAGGTAATTTGCGTTTGCATTAAAAATATAAACCATGGCATATCTTAGGCTTATTCGTATAATTAAATGCGCTCTATTTTCTACACTATTTATTTTTATAGGTGGAGAAATTATGGCACAAACCACAAAAGAGACTTTGACAAAAAGGAGAAAAGATTTTGAAGAGGCCAAAACATTTGCAAAAGTGGAGAATTGGATAAAAGCAACGATAAATTCCTAAATTACTATCAGCAAAACCAGATTTACTGAAGCATATCTCCGCTTGGCTTCCAATTATTATCAACAAAAATTTTATTTACCTGCTGAAGAAAACTTCAAGAAAGCGATAAATCTTCAACCTGATTTTGATCCAGAAATGTATTACTCATTAGCTATGGTACAGACAGAATTGAAAAAACATGCAGAAGCAGCTGACCAACTGGATACATACATCATCAAAGCTAAAGACAAACCTGAAAAGGTAAAAAAAGCAACAAAACAGCGAGACAACCTAAGATTTATCACATTTGCTTTAAAACATCCGGTACCTTTTCAGCCGATAAATATGGGCGTCAGCATCAATTCAGAAAATTCTGAATATTCACCTGCATTGTCATTGGATGGATCCAAGATGATTTATACCAGAAATGTCAAAAAACCAACAGATTTTACTGGACAAGAGGACTTTTTATATCTGAGTTCGATGGGACACGCTGGAGCGAATCATATGCACTGACAGACATCAATACTTTACAAAATGAAGGCGCCTTTGCCTTAGCAGCTAATGGAAAATACATGGTATTTACGGCATGTGACCGAAGAGATGCATTTGGAAGTTGTGATTTATACTATTCCATGCTTATGAATGGCGAGTGGACAATGCCTGTCAATATGGGACATAAGGTCAATTCTGCAGCTTGGGATTCACAGCCGACATTATCTGCAGATGGAAGAACCTTAATTTTCGCCAGCAAACGATTGGGGACGCTTGGTGGATCAGATATATTTATTACACAAAAAGATGAAAAAGATGCCTGGACAATTCCAGTAAATATCGGGCCGACAATCAATACTGAAGGTGACGACGAAAGCCCTTTTCTCCATCCAGATGGTGTCACGCTTTACCTGAGATCTAATGGAAGACCTGGCATGGGCAAACATGATCTATATTTCAGCAAAAAGAATGATACAACTGATCTTTATCAGACTCCTGTCAACCTTGGTTATCCAATAAATACTTATGGAGATGAAGGTTCACTAACTGTATCTCTAGACGGCACCATGGCGTATTATGCAAGTGATTCTCACCCTAGCGATGCTACTAAATACAACAATCTCGATATATACTCTTTTGAATTATACGAAGATGCACGACCTAAGGCGACTACATTTATTAAAGGTCAGGTTACCGATGCGATTACTGGTAAGTCGGTAAAGGCTGCCATCACCATTTTGGATCTGAAAACCAAAAAAGTGGTATTTAAAATCCAAACAGACGAAAAAGGAGAATTCATAAGCGGAATCACCGTAGGCAAAAACTATGTTTGTATCGCCGAAAATAAATTATATACTTATCATGCTGAAAACTTCGATCTTACAGATGTTAAAGTTTTTTCTAAACCTTACAATCTGGATATCAAGCTCCAACCTATCCCAAAAAAAGAAACAATCGAAACTACAGCTCCTATCATTTTGCAGAACATTTTTTTCAACACTGGATCAGCCGACCTTCTGCCTGAATCTTCTCAGGAAATCGCGCTAATCAGTAATATGATGTCTGAAAATAAAAATATTTCTATCCAAATAATAGGACATACTGATGATGTAGGCAATGATGCAGATAACCAACTTCTTTCAGAACAAAGAGCAAAAGCAGTAGCTACTGCCATCATTGCCAAAGGTATATCACCCGCTCGAATACAATCAATAGGTAAGGGCGAGACTCAACCAATAGCTGAAAATACAAGCGATGAAGGCAGACGTAAAAACAGAAGAACTGAGATGTTGGTTAAAATTCAATAGAGTTATTGAATGCGCCAATTCCCAACACAAATGGTGCTCAATTATTTTACTCTAACATCAGTGATGAGACTTACCTTTGACTTGATAGAATTAGAAATCAGACAAGCACTTTCTGATTTTTGCAAGATTCGTTCTGCTTTTTCTCTATCCGATTCAGACTCTATCACTAGGATTGGCTTTAGGGCTACTTCAGTCATGAGGTATTTTCCATCTACTTTTTCGAGTTTGCCATCTGCAGTACAATGAAAAGAAGTGAAAGATAATTTAGAGTTTTCAGCAATAGCAAGAAATGTCGTCATAAAACAGCCATTTACCGCTGCCGTAAAAAAATGTTCTGGAGACCAAACACCTTCCATTCCTTTGGGAAATTGTGGTGGCGTAGCGATATCTATCTTATTCAACAATTCTGGTGAAGATGCTTCACCGATTCTATCTGCCATCCACTTTACATCTACTTGATATATATGTGATTCCATGGTTATTTTGGTTTAATGATTTCAAATTTGGGTTCTTCATTTTCATCAGTAATTTTGGTCTGATTCACACCACAACCACCTGAACCACAACATCCTGTATTCGAAATGGCTTGGACAAGTAATATAGTTCCCAAAAAAGCTGAAAAATTATCCTTTGAAAAGTAGGCTTGAAAAAGAATAAATAATCCCGCTGATAGCCTGAGCCATCTCATCCAATTCCATCCTGTCAAAATAAGATTGCTTATCATACTTAGTCTTGCATTGCCTTTGATTTATAATAATTTACAGTCATCCAAGATCCACCATTGACGCATTCAATGCCCTGAGCTGCAAGATATCCTTCTGCCTGACCACTACGATTGCCTGATGCACAACACAAAATGAGTGGTGATGCCAATGTTTTTATTTCTTCCAATCGGTATGGAATTTCATTGAGTGGAATATTGAATGATCCCAATACATTTCCACCCATAAATTCTCCTTGTGTACGCACATCGATTATAGTGCCGCTGTTATTGACAATTAATTGTTCTGCATCCATATTTCATTTATTTTTTGCAAAGGTACGACCTGCCAGACTAATGCTGTGCTACTTTAGTTACCGACTACATTATTCCTCTTCGCTACGATGTCGAAATTGACGAGAAAAATGTTGTAAAAATTTGATAAATTCTACCGGGTTATTAAAATTTTCTGTGCTCAAAAAATCTTTGAACGTGTCCATAAACATGTTTATTTCCTTCAGTTTTCCAGTAAGTTTTTCTGGATTTCGAGTCGTCCAATATTCACAATCATCATTCAGTTCAAAATCCGTTAGGTACTTTTCACTAAGATATCTAATAAGCTCTAACACATTGATATACAGCCCGGTATCTTCATCTTGTAAATTGACAGATACTTGATATACCATTTTATTGATGTCAATAGGTTTTAATTCTTCTGATATCTCCGGCTTAGAATTATCATCATCTAGATTGAGTTTTACCGTTATTACTTTTACTTCGCCTGATTGGTGTTTTTGGATCATATCCTTAAAAAAATAATTGTAGATACGCCCTTCACTATCGAACACCAAACTCACAGAATCACAACCTTTTGGTTTGAATGTCAAGCCATATGCCTGATCATTTGCCGGGTTTACAAATTGATGGTCTGGAAACGCACTTTTATAAATAGTACATTCCCAACCTAGAGTATTGCAGATATCCTCCACTTCGTGCACGAATTGCGGCAAAGTTTTTGCATCAAGCAATCTACCACTATAACTGAAAGATAATCTCATAATTTTAAGATTTCAAGATAAAATAAATACAAATTTATTGCAAAAATTGCTGAAATTTAATCATTGTTCATATAAAGTTGGAATATTTCTGAAAGAATGCAAATATTGAACCTAACTTTACATAGCCATCGTTTATAATTTACATAAAACATAAGTCAAACCTGTGGCATATAAAGAATTGAACTGTGTTTCAGTCAGAATTTAACAGCAAGGTGAAATTCAATAATTTAGGTATAAAATGAAAGTTAGAGCTATAAATTTCTTACATTTGCGCAACTTTACAAAGATTCTGGTCATACGGATGCATTCACTAAAAGAAAAAATAAATATAGCCAAACTTCCTGCTCATGTTGCTATCATTATGGATGGCAATGGTCGGTGGGCCAAATCTCAGGGAAAACCGAGGGTATTCGGTCATAAGAGTGGTGTTGTCTCAGTGAGGGAAGTCACAGAAGGTGCAGCAGAGCTTGGTGTTCATTACTTGACATTATATGCATTTTCGACTGAAAACTGGTCGAGACCAACATTTGAAGTAAATGCACTCATGACGTTACTGGTCGAAACTGTCCGTAAAGAAGTATCAACACTCAATAAAAACAATATCCGTTTGCAGGCTATTGGAAATCTCGATGGGCTTCCAGAAAAGACAAGATTGACCTTACTAGAAGGGATTGAATTGACAAAAGACAACACCCGAATGACACTTATTTTGGCTTTAAATTATTCCTCACGTTGGGAAATAGTAGAAGCCACCAAAAGAATCGCGCAAAAAGTAGCGGAAGGTCAATTATCTCCGGAAGATATTGACACCACATTATTTACACAATATTTGACAACAAAGGATATACCAGACCCAGAGTTATTAATCAGGACTGGCGGCGAACATAGGATCAGCAATTACCTACTTTGGCAAGCGGCTTATGCGGAATTATTTTTTACATCGGTCATGTGGCCTGACTTCCGTAAGGAACATTTTTATTCTGCTATTCTCGATTATCAAAATAGGGAAAGGAGATTTGGAATGACAAGTGAGCAACTTTCTGCTTCAAACGTCATAAATCATTAATAAAACGTTAAAAGAAATAATAAAAACAGCGGACTCAAGCAATCAAGCGTTAGTCACTGCATAATCAGACACCAAATACATATGAAGAATAATATTTTAAAATATTTAGTTAATTTATTGGTCTTTTGTTGGCTAATACTGCCAGCCTATGGTCAGAATGAAGATGTAATTAACTATTCTGATAAAAAAACTTATGAAATCGTTGAAATGAGTAATATCACAGGTGCAGAAACCAGAGATAGAAATGCCATAAAATCCATAGCAAATCTGAAAGAAGGAAATAAAATTCAAATACCTGGACCAGCTATTCCTGCGGCTATCAAAGCATTGTTGAAGCTACGTCTTTTTGATGATGTTCAGATATTTCAAGAAAGTTGAAGCAGTGGTGTTTTTTAAAAGTTGTCTTAGTAGAAAGACCGATACTTTCCAGATGGTCTTATAAAGGCATCCGAACATCTCAGCACGAAGACCTTAATGACATTTTAAAGAATATATTGACTAAAGGTGGTATAGTGACCGATGATCAAAAAGATCTTGCAAAAGCTAAAATCAAAGAATTTTATGTAGAAAAAGGTAAGTTGGATGTTAGCATTAAGGTGAATGAAATACCTGAAGAAACAAAAAATACGAGTGTCAGACTAGAGTTTGTGATAGATCCCAAAGATAGAGTCAAAGTGGAAGATATCGTCATCGATGGCAATCAGACCTTTACAGATAGAAAGCTGCGCAAACAAATGAAGAAAACAAAACGGAAGGGCACTTTACTCAGAAAGTCAAAATTTATAGAAAAAGAATATCAAGAAGATATAAAAACGCTGACTAAGTTTTATCAGAATGAAGGTTTCAAAAACATGTCAATCGTCTCGGACACCACTTACCGTACCAAGGATGGCAATGTGATGGTCAAATTAAATATCGAAGAAGGCAAACGCCATTTTTTCAGAAACATAAAATGGAAAGGCAATACACTCTACTCCAATGATTATTTGTCCACAGTCTTAGGTATTTCCAAAGGTGACATCTACAATCCTGAGTTACTTCAAAACAGGTTAAAATTCAGTTTGGATGGAAGAGATATTTCTTCTCAATATCTAGATGATGGATACCTTGCATTTGACATTACTCCAGTAGAAACTTCAGTAGAAAATGACTCTGTAGATATCGAAATGAGAATATTTGAAGGTCCGCAATTTACGGTGGATAATATCGTGATCAAAGGAAATGATCGAACCAATGAAGATATAGTACGTCGAGAAATTAGGACTAGACCAGGTCAGAAATTTAGCCGTTCGGCAATCATTCGTTCACAGAGAGAAATCATCAATCTTGGCTACTTTAACCCAGAATCTTTAAATATCGAAAATCCAGTAAATCAGGCTAGAGGTACTGTAACCATAGAATATCAATTGGAAGAAAAGCCATCAGACCAACTTGAATTATCTGCTGGATATGGTGGATTCAGTGGACTTATCGGTACGTTAGGTGTAGTTTTCAATAACTTTTCGCTTGCAAATGTCAAAGACCGATCCACATGGAGTCCATTACCACAAGGCGATGGTCAAAAATTATCCGTCAGATTACAATCAAATAGCCGTTTCTTCAAGTCATATAACTTTTCATTTACCGAGCCTTGGTTGGGTGGCAAGAAGCCAAGATCATTGACCGTAGGAGCTGTGCAAACTTCATTTGATTATTCTCTAAATGGAAGTGGAAAACTAAAAATTACAAGAGGTTTTGTAGGTTTGGGATCACAAATGAAGTGGCCCGATGACTTCTTTTCTACCAATACTACACTCAATATTGAGCAAATCAATCTCGATAATTTCAGATCTGGTGGATTTGCCATTACAAAGGGAAAATTCAACAACTTCAGTATAAAACAAACATTCACACGAAGTAGTATCAGCGATCCATTATTCCCGAGAAATGGATCTAAAGTATCACTTTCATTACAAATAACTCCACCATATTCTCTATTTAGAAAAGATAACGTGTTTACTCCAACCGCAGAGCAAGAAGCAGAAATAAGACGTGAGTTGAGATATGAAGTTGGTCCAGCAGGAACATTTACTGAAGCAGACGTACAATCGAAAATCAATGAATTGCGTGAAGCAAATAAATTCAAATGGCTAGAATATCATAAATGGAGATTTACTTCAGAATGGTATTACAACGTAGTGGACAAGTTGGTATTTGCGGCATCGGCCAAGATTGGTATCCTTGGCGCATTTAACAAAGATATCGGAATATCACCTTTCGAAAGGTTTGAACTAGGTGGAGATGGTATCAATAATCAGAATGCTGGTCTTCAAGGAAAAGAAATTTTAGCACTTAGAGGATAT
>JADKGF010000034.1 GCA_016717105.1 Saprospiraceae bacterium
ATGCAGCTCTAGGTACTAAAGTGGACATGGCCAATGCGATCAAGATCAATTTTATGGAAGTAAAAGGATTTGAGATCAAAAAAGATGGCAAACTTAAGGAGCGTAGCAAAGCAAAAGACGTGCAAATGTTGAGAATTTGTTTCTTGACTGAGACGAATATGGTTACAGCATCTGGACAAAAGAAATTCTTCATACGTATCATCAATCCACAAGGAGAGACCATCGCTATCGAAGATCAAGGTTCAGGTGTTTTGACCAATAAATTGGACAATTCTCAGGTACGATATACCACTTCAGGAGAAATTAATTATAATAATGAAGATACAAATGCTTGTATTGACTGGACACTTTCTGAGCAGTTGGTAAAAGGTGATTATAAGATAGAAATGTACAACAATGGATTTCCTGTAGGAAAGGGCGCATTTAAGCTCAAATAATTTTTTGAATTGCTAGAAATGTTGTTGCAAAGCAGAAGGTAAGTTACATTATTTTCTGCTTTGTTTTTTATAGCAAACTGGACAATAAAATAGTTGTTTTAAAATGATCAATTTAATAAGTGATACGGTAACTAAACCATGTCGGGATATGCTGGCATATATGATGCAAGCCGAAGTAGGGGACGATGTATTTGGAGAAGATCCTACGGTAAATGCCTTGCAAGAAAAGGTAGCAAAAATGTTTGGAAAGGAAGCTGGATTATTTTGCCCATCCGGTACTATGACCAATCAAATTGCCATCAAAATCAATACAAATCCTTTGGATGAAGTGATATGCGATATAGATTCTCATATTTATCAATCTGAAACCGGAGGATACGCATTCAATAGTGGTGTAGCCGTAAACCTAATACAAGGCAACTATGGCAAAATTACAACCAACCAAGTAGCAAATGTTATCAAACCTGGCCACGACTGGCAACCAATCTCAAAATTGGTCGTACTCGAAAACACCTGCAATAAAGGTGGCGGTAGTATCTATACCTTGGATGAAGTAGTTCCTACATCTAATTACTGCAAGGCAAATGGGCTCAATATTCATCTCGATGGTGCCAGAATATTTAATGCCCTTGTCGAGACCAACGAATCTACTATAGATTGGGGAAGGCATTTTGATACTATTTCGATCTGCTTGTCCAAAGGACTTGGAGCTCCCGTAGGCTCGCTACTACTAGGCACAAAGGATAAAATCAAGGAAGCGAGAAGATTTAGAAAAGTAATGGGTGGCGGTATGAGACAAGCAGGCTATCTTGCCGCAGCTGGTATTTTTGCCCTAGAAAACAATATTCCGAAATTGAAAATAGACAATGACCGAGCAAAACATATCGGCAAAATATTGTCTTCATTGCCATTTGTTCAGGAGCTAAAACCTGTTCAATCCAATATTGTCATCTTCAAATTGCAAGACGATATCCGCGACCATGACTTCATTCAGATTTTAAAGCAAAATGGAATTCTTGCGGTACCTTTCGGAGATAATACCATTAGATTTGTTTTTCACCTAGATATCACCGAAAATATGGTAGAACAATTGGAACAAATCCTACCTACATTGATATAAATAGCTGATGACAAGACGCAAGATATTGATATTGACAGGATTAATCATAGGATTGGCGGCCTTGGTTATTACCTATTTTCCTATGCTGTTGATCGCTACTGGATATGCTGCGAAAAAAGTGTGTACTTGTACTTTTTTATCCAAGAGAGATAAACAAGAAATAGTCCGTAATGATTTGTATTTCAGTATTCTATCGAATGTAGATGTTGATATAGATTTGCAAAAAAACATTGTCACAACCAGCATTTTTGGTTTAGCGCCACAAACTGCTGTGTTCCGAAAAGGTATTGGGTGTATTTTATTGGATGGCGCAGATGATTATCATGTTAAGTTTAATGCAAATGAGTTGCTTGACGCTAAGGTTGATACACTTTTCGAACAGAAATATATCACAGTCGGCACAGATCAAAATAAGCTGCAACAAGCGATAGATCATGCCTTTGATCCTGATAATCAATTAATAGAAAAAGGACTGCGGCAGTGCTCGTAATTCATAAAGATACATTGATTGCGGAAAAATATGCACCACCATTTAACGCTGCAATGGCACAATTGGGTTGGTCTATGACCAAGAGCTTGATGAATGCTTTTGCAGGGATACTTCAGCAACAAGGCAAAATTAAGCTTGACCAAAACAATCTTTTTAAGGCTTGGTCCAATGATGAAAGACGCGACATTTCCATAAAGAATTTACTACAAATGAATAGTGGCCTAGAATGGGAAGAAGATTACACCACATCATCTGACGCAACACAAATGCTGTACAATGCTGAAGACGTATCTGCTATTCCCACTGGAAAAAAAATCAATACAAAGCGCGGAGAATCTTGGTATTATAGCTCCGGTACAAGCAATATTTTGAGCAAGTATTTTAGGAATCTTTTGGGTGATTCGATATATCGGACTTTTTTGAATACACATCTTTTTGCGCCTTTGGGAATGAACTCTGCGCTAATCGAAACTGACGAAACTGGTACATTTATCGGCTCGAGCTATGGATACGCAACACCAAGAGATTGGGCAAAATTTGGATTATTGTATCTGCATGATGGCGTCTGGAAAGGAAAAAGGTTGCTACCAGAAGGATGGACGACTTTCACAGGAAGTGAAGCTGCAGGAAGTGATGGAAAATATGGCGCTCATTTCTGGCTCAATAAAAAAGGTGTTCAATATCCCGATGCGCCACATGACATGCTTATTGCGGACGGCTATCAAGGACAGTTTGTATTTGTGATTCCTTCGCACGATGCCGTGATTGTCAGAATGGGTACAGGTGGATCACATTTTGATGTCAATGCTTTTCTAAAAGAAGTCTTGGCTACCTTGCCCAAAAAAGTGATACAATGAGATCAGCCTTTTTGTTACTCATCTTATGCACAACGGCATGTAGCATTTTGCGTCCAGATGAAAATCCATGGAATCCGCCATTTACCATAGACAAAAGATGCGAAATACATCCTAATGAAAAGCAAGATACAATTCGTGGGTCAATACAATGTGATGGAGACAAATATACCTACGAATATCATGAAAATAGCTATCAAGGACCTTTGACCGCCGCAGAGAAATTCAGATATGCTTTCATTGGAAATTATCACAATAAGTTTTTTGACCATATTTATATAGATACAAAGCTTTCAGCGAAATACATGGATTCAGTAGAGATTTTGGCTATTGTGCAAAAAAGTCAATTTCGTGGCACATATTTATTTGAATGCAAGGCTTGCAATCAGGTTGCTACACTGCGTTTTAGAAAGAAGGTGTACAATTTTCCATTTTTTAGTGACCAAGCATTGGATGAAGCCAGCGAAACTAACTTTTATTTAGACACAATAGATGGCTACTACCGTAAAATCTATATTTCGAAAACGGGTAAAGAATCTGGCCTTTTGATGGAAAAATTGGTCGGGCGTAGAAGTGCAAAAAAATTGGCTATTCATTCATCTACAACAAAAGATCCAGAAAATACATTGTATTACTTGAAATCAGTGCGTATCAGACATCATGACAAGGATAAAAATAATAAAAAGATCAAAATATCGTTTTTGACTTCGGTGGCGTCTTGCTAGATCTTGACTATACCAAGACACATGACGCTATGAGTAAGTTATTGGGTTTTGAGTTTATACCTGCTACTTTTACACCTGAAACTACCAAATTTCTGAACGAATATGAGATAGGTAAGATCAATACCGAAACCTTCATTTGGAACTTGCAACGTTTGGCAAAAAAAGAAGTTCCCATAGGTCAAGACGTCATCAAAGCTTGGAATGCCATGTTGCTAGGATGGCAGCCGGCCAAGTTTGATTTTCTATTGTCGCTGCGCAATAAGTATAAAACATATTTATTGTCCAATACCAATGAACTACATCTGACTTGGGTGCTTAACGATCTCAAAAAACACCATAATATCGTCGATTTTGATACGACTTATTTTAATAAAACATACTATTCCCATCTGATTGGAATGAGAAAACCTGATAGCCAGATTTTCGAATTTGTTACCCAAGATGCTGGACTTGATCCTGCAGAAACCTTATTTATAGATGACTTGGAAGTCAATACTTTAGCCGCAAAGGTGACAGGCTGGAATGTATATCAACACGATCCGAAAGACGATTTGATCCAAGTATTCACTGAGAAATTGAAATTGATGTAAACTTGTTATTATAGTATCTTTATTAAAAATTTATGTCATGGATGCTGATTTTCCTGAGAAAAAAGAAGACATATTGGTCAAGTGATGAAGCTGTATTGCTGATACAAAAATATTGTGCTTTTCAAGAGCGAAGCCATGCCGAGGTAAGGACAAAATTGCTCGAGCATGGTATCTATGGCGATCTTTTGGAGGAGATCATCAGCGATTTGATTTGTAACAATTTTCTTAATGAAGAGCGATTTGCACGCACATTTGCTAGAGGTAAATTTCGCATGAAACAATGGGGCAGAGTCAAAATACAGAATGAACTCAAGCTTCGTCAAGTTTCAACATATTCTATCAACGAAGCCATGAAAGAAATCGATGAAACAGATTACAAAGCGAGCTTGCGCAATGTATTGGCTAAAAAATCACGACTTACAAGTTTTAAAAATAAATTTGACAGATATAAAAAACTTACTGATTATGCCTTGAGTAAAGGTTATGAATATGGACTGATTAAAGAAGTCCTTGATGGTGAGGAATGAGCTATATGAAACATAATTGTATTTTATAATGTGGTTTTTTTGTTTTGTCAAAGTCTATTGACTTTGGCGGAAGCTATCTGCCGGTCTGTGACCGATGATTGTGTAGTAGTTCCAATAATAGAAAAATTGAAGAATTTAGTTTCTTGTCCAACAAAAGCAATCCAAGAAACCAAATTCTTCAAATAAATAAATTTCAATCAGTGCTTAGAATACCAAGCCCAAATTTATTAGGACAGCGCCTTTCTTACCAACTATCGGGTCAAGGTCAAAATAATTTGTCAAACCTTTATCATACTCAACACCTACATGTACAAACTTGAAAATATCAAATCCTAATCCTAAATTTGCAGCAAGATTATACTTCTTAACCAATTCTGAACTTACGCTTCCTGCTAATCCAGATCCAGACAAATAGAAATTATTTGTTAAACCACCTTTTAAAAAGATGACAAGAATACCATCTCTTCCAGTAAGATACAATCCTACATTTGCTGGAACTCTCAAGAAATTTAAAGAACCTTTTTCTACGAATGTGTTTGGATCTTGATCAAATGCATCACTAGTGTAATGTGCACCAGTGTTCAAGAAGAAAGCACCTGACCCGATTCTTACATCAGCTCCGATAGATAACATAGACTTTGCCTCAATGGTTTGATTTGAAGTAATATTAAAATCATAGCTTCCAATCCCAAGTTTAGGATTAAACTTGATACTTTGGGCTTGTAATGTAATTCCAATAAAAAAACTAAGAAAAATAAAGTACTTTGACATGATGCGTTTAAAATTAAATAAATTAAAAAGCCGCAAAAATATTGTTCTTTTTGATTTTACAAAAATATTTAGGTAATCTATTTTTTTAAAGGCGGCTTAATAATACTCCATTTTTTAATGGATGGAAAGCCAATTATATCAATCACCATTTTACACCATTTGCATTATCTTTGCCAATTTTATGACCCAACCAGATACCACCTTTAATGTCAAAGGCATAGAACTTACTTTATTGCCAGAGAAAGCTATTTGGATAGAAGATAGATCTATTTTGATAATAGCTGATGTTCACCTAGGAAAGGTATCACATTTTAGGTCAGAAGGTATTGGTTTACCCAGTCAGGCAGAAACACATTCGCAAAATACATTATCGTTGGTTTTGGACAAATATCTTCCGAAAGAAGTTGTTTTTTGGGCGATCTTTTTCATTCCAAAATCAATAATTCATTCGACATTCTTAAGAACTTATTATTACGATATCAAGAGACTAAATTTACTTTGATTAGGGGCAATCACGATATTTACTCTGAAAATCATTATCATGATTTGGGTATTACCGTTGTAGCAGAGCAATTTATAGACAAACTTTGGCTTACACATGAGCCTCAAGAACATATAGATTCTAACTTTTTTAATCTTGCTGGCCACATTCATCCAGGTATCAGAATATCCGGCTTAGCAAAGCAAAGTGTCACATTGTCATGTTTTGTTTTTTATGAAAATCAAGGCATCTTACCCGCATTCGGATATTTTACAGGTAAATCTATAATGAAGGCTGATAAAAAATCTACTATCTTTGCCCTTACAGGAGACAAAGTCATCCATATTCCTTCATGATCAAAATCCTTCACACAGCTGACTGGCATCTTGGCAAAATGCTCTATAAATATGCGCTAAACGAAGACATTATTTTGTTTTTTGACTGGCTTGAAGCGTATATAATCACAGAAAAGATTGATGTCTTGTTGGTTTCTGGTGATATCTTTGATCTTGCCAATCCTGCTTCACGTGATATAAAGTTGTATTACAATTTTTACATAGGCTTTCTTTGACTGGTGTCAAAACCATCATCACCGGAGGCAACCACGATTCAGTAAGCTTGCTCAATGCACCTGCGACTTTATTGACATCGCTAAATATTTCTGTGATCGGCGGTGTACCAGAAGATTTTTACAATCAACTTATTCCCATTGAAAATAAAAATAAGGAAACTGTCGCTGTTGTTTTGGCGGTACCTTTTTTAAGAGATCATGAGCTACGAGCTTCGGTGGCTGCAGATCAGATAGAAGATAAAATGGATGTCATTCCACTTGCGATTCGACGGCATTATGATCTTTTGGTAGTAGATGCCAGACTTCGGTATGGGCAAGTGCCACTTATTGCCATGGGACATTTATTCATGCGTGGCGCGCTTACATCTGAGAGCGAGCGTGAAATCCATGTAGGCAATTTGATGGGAATAGATAGCCAGTGCATTCCCGAACAGATCAGTTATACGGCTTTGGGACACATTCACAAACCACAAAAAGTGGACAAAAATGAGTTTATCAGGTATAGTGGGTCACCGATTTATCTCGATTTTCTGAATCAATGTATGAAAAAATGGTCGTGCGTGTTGAGTTGTCTGAAAATAGGGTAGAAGTCCATCCTGTGCCGATACCAAAATTCAGAGAATTGCTTCGCTTGAAAGGCAAACTGGATGAGATAACGACGCAACTTAACCAGTATAAAAATCCTTATCCATTAAAAACTTTGGTGGAAGTGGAAGTGATTGACAAAGCTTTTGATGCTACTATTATCCATGAAGCACAATCGCTTGAGTCTATACAAAGTGAAGTATATCAAGTGATTAAAACAAGGATATCGTTTTTGGATCAACGCCAAGGAAATGATTCGAGAACAGAAATGGATGACCACATTGAAAATCTCGATCCTTGGCAAATATTTGACATCAGAATGGAAACTGAGCAAATGGAAGCACAAAGTCGCGAAGCCCTGAAAATAGCGTATCTTCATATTTTGGAAAGCCTTAACGAATAGCCTGATTTCTATGAAAATATTGTGTCTTCGTTTCCGAAATATTCATTCCCTAAAGGGCAATCACCAGATTGATTTTACCAAGCCGCCTTTGTCCAATGCAGGCCTTTTTGCCATAACGGGACCGACTGGCGCAGGCAAATCAACCATCTTGGATGTCATTACACTCGCACTTTTCAATAAGATCCCTAGATTCGCTACCAAAGGAACAGAAAGCATTTCTAAAACGGATATAGAAAAAACAGGTTCGGTGATGACGCATTTTACCGATGACGCCTATGCAGAAATCGAGTATGAATGCAAAAATATTATCTACAGATCACGATGGTCTATCTCTAGAGCTAGAACGGGCAATCTCCGAGATTACGAAATGGAATTGGCAACAGTCTCGGATAAAAATCTATTAGACCTTAAAAAATCTGAGGTTCCTTCCAAGAATGAAGAAATCCTAGGCTTGAAGTATGATCAGTTTATCAGGTCGATTGTCTTGTCGCAAGGTGATTTTGCAAGGTTTCTTAAGTCAGATGATAAAGAACGGGCCCGTTTGCTCGAAAATATCACGGACAGTCGCATCTACCGTGAGATCGGAATCCGTGTATTCGAAAAAGCCAGATCATACGAAGATGAACTCAAAAATCTGCGTGTACAATCTGGAATGATTTCAAGACTCACAGATGAGATAGTAGTAGAAAAACAAGATGCTTTGCTTCAAAACGCTACCAAATTAAATAAGTTAAACACCGAAATAGAAATACAAGCACAGCTTCTCTCTCTGATGGAAAAGAAGGCGACTTTTTTAAACCGTCAAGTAGAGACACAAACATTGTTTACAAATTTAGTGCACAAAAAACAGTCTTTTCAAAATGATGAAATTCGCCTTCAAAAGCACAAAAATCTTGATACCTATCGTGGTAGATTGGTACTTTGGCAGAATGAAAGAGATAGGATTATTGTTTTGGAAAATGATTTAGCTTCGAATGTCAAAACATCTGGAAAGGCAGAAATTATTCTTCAGCAAGCCTTAACCCAAATGGCTGAGTTTACCCATTCTACCATTACAGTTGATAATTTTATGAGCCAAATGAAGGCTTTTGAAAATAAAATTATTGACTATGATAATCAATTGTCGAATCTAGAAAAAACAGGGAAATCCTGGCGTGAACGTTATAACAATCTTATCGAAAAACGATCTTCTCCTGAATGGCAAGTTATAAAACTGGCGCAAAATTGGGAAGCCAGATATGAACATGCAAAATCGCTTAAAGAATCATTGGACAATGTAGCAATTACCTTTGCTGGCACTGAGATTGAATTGAATGCACATATGCACCAGCTACAGCAACAAGCAGTTGCCCAAATGGCCTTGTTTAAGGATGTGCAAATGATGGAATTATTGGTTTTGGAGAATGAAAAATTTCAAACTCAATCTTCAGAAAATGAAAAGGAGTGGAAAACGTTAAATCAAAGATCTACAGAAACAGAAGAAAAATTGGCTGAAGTAAAGAAGTCTTTGGAACAAGCAAAAGACTTAAAACAACAATGGCTCAAAATAGCCACATTGGATGACCATAGACACGAATTGATTGATGGCGAGCCGTGTCCACTTTGTGGTGCATTGGATCATCCGTATGCTGCAAATTTGCCTTTTAAAATAGGAGAAAATGAAATTTTGATAAATAATTTGACTATTGAGCTCCAAACCGTAGAGAAGCTATTGCAAGGAATTAAAACTTCTGCTACAACAATAGCCACGACCAATCTGAATATCAAGGCGCGTATCCAAGAAAATCTAAGCAAAATTATAGCCATAAGGGAAGCACACATACAAAATACTATGACATCCAATGAAATTTCAAAGGATATCGAACGTATCAAAATCGAATTGGAGACATGCAAACATGAATTGGTTGTGCGACAAGATAAAGATTTGATTGGTGAATTGATGACGACAGTTGAAGAGCTTAAGGTGATTACAACTTCATACTTGAATATCAAAGGAATGCGAATGGGATTGTACCAAGGCAATGATATTAATGGCGATGCGGATAAAATCCAAAATGCTTTCGTGGCAGCTCGAGAATCCTTGCAAAACCTGAATGTTACTATAGAGAATATTAAGAAGGAGAAGGTTGGGACGCTTCAAAAGTGGGAAAAAATGACCACAATACTCAAAGATGAACTCAACGTCCTAGGTTATGGCAATCCGATCGATGCCCTAGCCGATATATTGCCAGATGAGATCTTACGTGACTTCCAAAACAAGAAGGACATACTTGTGAAAGAAGAGACAGAGTTGAATGCAGCAATTCGACAGCTTGACGTTGATTTAGCAATGTTAAAAGACATTGATGCAGACGCAAATTTGATCGCGGAAGCAAAAGCATCATTGGAAAACCTGAATAAAGAAAAAGACGAATTACATGTTTTAACCGGCGCTATCCGCAATGAATTAAAAAACCATGAAGAACAGGTAGTAAAGTTTCGAGAATTGACTGCAACGATTGCAAAAGTGGAAAAAGCCGCTACACCAGTACTTCATCTCAATCATCTGATCGGTGATGCTCAAGGCAACAGATATGCTAAATTTGCCCAAAATTTGAGTTTGAGACATTTGATAAACCTAGCCAATGTCCGCTTAGAAAAATTGTCAGATCGATATACCATGGCTGTGACTGACATAGAGGATGACCTGAAAATCATCGACCACTATCAAGGTCAGATCACACGAAGCGTAAAAACATTATCCGGTGGAGAGACCTTTATCATCAGCTTGGCAATGGCGCTGAGTCTTTCTGATATGGCATCAAAAAATGTAAGACTAGACAGTTTGTTTATAGATGAAGGTTTTGGTACTTTGGATCCCGAGACGATGGAAGTTGCATTGATCACACTTGAAAAACTACAATCTGAAGGCAATAGAATGATAGGCATCATATCTCATGTCGAAAGCCTCAAAGAGCGAATCGCCACACAGATAAAGGTTGTAAAATCCAATCAAGGATATTCGACTATCGAAATAGTGTGAGATTACAAAAAATAAGACTTCGCCAGCTTAAAATATTGTTTTTAAAATATCGAAGTTTCGTTTCCACCAGCCAATCTTGCGCCCAGATAAGCCATTGGAATATAAGCAAGTATTAAATCTGTAAGCGAAAACCAAAGAGGTGAAGGTATCATAAAAATCATAGAAAAGCCACCAAGGAAAAAGAAAAAACCAATGGTAAGTGCTATTTTTAATTTGTTGGTTGCCGCTATCCGAGCAGCGACAGTAGCACCCGCTAAAGTACCTAATGCATGTGCAAAAAACGGAGTTAGGAAATGTTTAAATTCAAATAGTGGAATAGCTGCTTTCAATCCTTCTGCTGTATTTGTGTCAGTGCCTTCAGGCAATGGTATTAAAATATTCCCAAAGTGTAGAATGCCCATATTTACTATACTGCCTGTGACGATACCCAAGACGACAGCTAAGATATTTTTTAATATTGGATTCATTTTGTTTTAAAACTGTTGATTTTGTTACAAAATTACTTAAATCAATAATATAGCTTGCATTTTATAATGATAAATAATTTTTTGTAGACAGTTTATATGCCTTTTCCAAGATAAGGTCAGAAATATATTTTCAAAATTTAAATATAAAAAAAGTGTAATATAATAAATTCTTTTAATTTTGTGGTGAAATATAATAATTCACGAAAGTAGTCGTTTTAACTGACAACAATCATTACAAAATTAAATCATGTTTAATCTCTCCTTCTTTTTATTTCAAACAGCCGAGGTAGCAGCAGACGCAGCCGCTACGCCACCATCACAAAATATTATCGACATCATCGCATCAGGTGGTATCATGGGTATAGCGAATGTGACGATCACAGCGATCCTTTCAGTCATAGCTTTGTATATTTTTGTGGAAAGATACCTGACGATCAAACAAGCAGGTAAAGTAGATGAGAATTTTATCAATAATATCAGAGGTGCTGTAGCTTCAGGAAATATCGAAGGAGCAAAGGCACTTTGTCGTGCGACAGATACGCCATCTTCCCGAATGATAGAAAAATGGCTCATGCGTATAGGTAAGCCATTAAAAGATATCGATGCAGCAATCGAAAACGTAGGTAATCTTGAAGTATTCAAACTCGAAAAAAACCTTTCGACACTCGCGAGTATCTCAGGTGCTGCGCCGATGAATGGTTTCTTGGGTACAGTTACGGGTATGATTTTGGCATTTTATCAGATGGCTAGCCAGCAGAATGTGACTCCTTCGCTTTTGGCAGGTGGTATCTATCAGGCTTTGATCACAACAGCATTTGGTCTTGTAGTAGGTATATTTTCTTTTGTTGGGTATAATTATCTTGTTGCCAAAGTAGAAGGCGTGATCTTCCAAATGGAAAAAATCACCGTTGACTTTATGGATCTTTTGCAAGAACCAGGCAATTAATTAATAAATTTAAATTATTGTGGCAGTAAAAAAAAGAAGTAAAGTAAGTGCAGAATTTAATATGTCGTCATTGACGGATATTATCTTTTTGCTGTTAATTTTCTTTATGCTTACATCCAAGACCGTACAAATATCAATACCACTACCTGAATCAGATTCGACCACAGTTGCACCTTCTAACCTTCCAGTCATGATGACAATCGATGGTAAGATCAAAGTAGCAGGTAAAGATAGTAGCATTGAAAATATGGAAAGGGATATCGCATTGGCCGTAAGGCAAACAGACAATAAGGAGAATGCCACATTAAATATAATTTCTGAGGTCGGTGTGCCTTGGGAAAATGTACATAAAGCAATGTCTATCGCTAGTGGGCTCAAGATAAAGGCGATTATTGCAACACAACCTTCTACCCATTAAATTTTAGAATTATGGCTGTTAAAAAGAGAAGTAAAGTAAGTGCAGAATTTAATATGTCATCATTGACAGATATAATTTTTCTATTGTTGATATTTTTTATGTTGACATCTTCTATTGTTACGCCTAATGCCTTGGATCTGCAATTGCCCGGTAAAAAGACAAGTCCGCCACCACCAAAATCAAAAAATAAAGTGGTAGCCATAGACGAATCTGGTGCATATACACTCAATGGTGCACCTATCAGTTTGGATGGAGTAGAACGACAAATGGAAGCACTAAAAAGAATAGACGGTACGAAAGCCGCAATAGCCATCGCTCCTTCTGGCAAGGCAAGCAACGAAACAGTCGTGGCAGTACTGGATTTAGCTTATAAAATGCAAGTTAGAGCAGTTTTGGTTGAACCTAGATAATAGGTTACAGGACTTTATTGTTTAATCTCATTTCTTACACAACTTACCGGTCATTCATCATGAATTACACGGATTTTTGATATTTGTATTAAACTGATAAATGAATAATAAGCAATCACATAAAGAAGATGATAATAAAAAAATAGGCGCAATGATAAGCTTGGCATTGCACATTGCCTTGATTTTACTATTATTGATTCCATTTTTATCTAAACAAGAAGACATCATCCAAACCGAAGGTATCTTAGTTGCTTTTGGTGACCCGGATGCAGGTTCTGATGATGCGGAGCTAGTATCGGAAGAGACTTATGAGAAAGCTGCTCCTCCACCTGCAGCTTCTGAATCAGCGCAAAATGAAGAGACAAGTGCGTCAAAAACAGTTACAGAGGAAGCTCCCATAAAGGCAGTAGAAAAGAAAACACCAAATCCCAAAGAAGCTCAAGTAAATAAGGATAAAGCCAACGAAGATGCAAAAGCCAAGGCTGACGCTAAAGCTAAAGCAGATGCCAAAGCAAAAGCGGATCAACTTGCAGCTGCTAAAGCAAAAGCAGACAAAGAAGCTGCAGATAAGGCAGCAGCGGCTGCAAATCAAAAGAAGAAGTATGCCGATTTGTTAGGAAAAGGCAAGGGAAATAACAATACTGGAGGAAATCAAGGTACATCAGCTGGCGACCCGGATGGCAAAGCCTTGGAGGGAATAAGCAAGGGAAAAGGCTTGGTAGGTGGAGGACTTAGTGGTCGTGGTGTAGAATATTCGCCTACTTTTAGTGATAATTCTCAAAAAACAGGGAAAGTTTCTTTGGCTATTTGTGTAAACAGTGATGGTAAAGTGATCAAGGCAGATTTTACCCAAAAAGGGTCAACCACATCAGATAGTTATCTCATCGATGTAGCGCGTCGAACCGCTATGAAATATAAATTTTCGAAAAGTGATACGGATAGCCAATGTGGGACTGTAACAATCGACTTTAAAGTCCAATAAAAATTGAAATTTTCAACTATAAAAAAAGCCTGAAGCAAAGTGATTCAGGCTTTTTTTTATATCGTAAATTCGGTAATTAGAATAAAGATATCTTCTTGGATACTATGTTTTTTCCACTTGTCAAGGTGATGATATGTACACCCGGTGCGTAATTTGCTGCAATATTTAATCTGCCATTGGTTGCACTGTTTACGCTTGCAGTTGATATGATTTTTCCAGTTAGGTCCGTGATCTGAACTAAGCCATCAGAAGGAGCATTAGCCATATTGATGATGATATTGCCACTTTCAGCTTGATAACTTGTGAAGTCAAAACTAGCTACCTTTTGGTCGTCTATTGCAGAAGTACCTATCGAATTGATGATATTGGCATTAAAGAAAATATATTTTCCATTCACTTTAGTCCAAATTATTCCAACAACTTTATATTTTTCTATAGGTGCGGTTAGTCCCTCTAAATCTCCAAACATCTCGAATGTAGTACCTAATTTTACAGGGCCCGTTATGATTGAATTGTCAAATACATTAGGCAAAAAGCTGTTTCGCAATACATTTTTATGGGTTTGGATACCAGTTCTACTGGCTTGTTGGTTTTGAACATCTTCCAATAAATATAATCCCAAATAGTAGTCTCCGCCTGTGACATCTTCAAAAAATTCGACCTTAGCTCGTACATTTATGCTTTTTTCAGTTGCATCATACACTGCGTTTAAGCCTAATCCTGCAATAGTACTAACATCCTTTTTGAAATCAATTTCAGCCTGTGTTTCAGATATTTTTGTGGAAATATTTCCTGAATTTACACCGATATTAAATCCATCAACATAAAACAATGGTTGTCCTACACCTACAAAATTTTCACCGAACTTCTCTGCAACCGGATTTAATAAGTCACCACTATAATGGACGGCCATAAAAACTGAATTTTCATTGGCAAATTTGTTCAGGATTTGTTCTTTCATATCCCAACCCCAAGTACCACAATATGGACACCATGAGGCAGTACGTTCGTGAATCAATGTCCAGTTTTTGGTACTCACTACCTGCGCACTTGCCTGACTAAAAATAAAAAAAGTAAAAAGTAAAATTAAATTTTTCATTATATTTAATTTGTATGATAGAAAATAAATTAATACAAAAATATGACTGCTGTAAATTGGACATTATTATTTATAACTCCAAGAACTGCCTTCTTTGCCATCCTTTATTTGGATGTTTAAATCACTTAGGGAATCTCTGATTTTATCTGAAGTAGGCCAATCTTTGTTCGTTCTGGCTAATTGACGTAACTCTATTACAAGCTGCATCAATCCATCCACCGGACCTGCATTGGTTTCAGACTCATCTTTTAAACCGAATATTTCAAATAATATTGTATAAAGTGTCGATTTTATTTTTTCAAGAGCATCATTTGACACTTCGGACATCTTTATTTGACCTTCCTTCAAGCTATTAATAAAAGTAACTAGCTCAAAAAGCCTTGCTAGCACGCGCGGAGTATTGAAGTCGTCGTTCATATCATCAAAAGCACCTTGAATGATTTCATCTATTTTTTGGTCGAGTGGTGCAATGTTTTCGATGTCAGAATGTAGCGAATGGACAGATTTGAATGCTTCCATGATCCTTTTGAATCCTTTTTCTGCTGCTTGCAAGCCTTCATCTGTAAGGTCATTGGTAGACCTATAATGGGATTGCAACATAAAAAACCGAACTACCATCGGGTGATATCCTTTGGATACATGCTCACTAGCGCCTGTGAAAAGTTCTTGTGGTGAGATTGTATTGCCATCACTTTTTGACATTTTTTTGCCATTCATCAGCAACATATTGGTATGCAACCAGTAATTGGCTGGTTGACAATTACAAGCACCTACATTCTGGGCTATCTCATTTTCGTGATGCGGAAATTTCAGGTCATTGCCGCCACCGTGGATATCGAATTTTTTGCCAAGATATTTAGTACTCATCGCACTACATTCCAAATGCCATCCTGGAAAACCTACGGACCAAGGAGAATTCCACTTCATGATGTGTTCATCTGATGCTTTCATCCAAATAGCAAAATCCGATGGGTGATTTTTTTCGTCTTGATTTTTGAGATTGTCTCTGGTTTCACTCAATAATTCATCAATCACTCGGCCTGAGAGTTTGCCATATTCACCAGTTTTCTCGGCATATTTTACAGTATCGAAATATACAGATCCGTTTTTTTCATACGCCAATCCGTTTTTTAAAATTTCGGTAACCATTTCAATTTGCTCGAGGATATGACCTGTAGCTCTTGGCTCTATACCAGGAGAAAGCGTATTGAAAGTCCGCATAATGTCATGAAAACCATTGGTGTACTTTTGTGCTACTTCCATTGGCTCCAAATTGTCAAGACGCGCACCTTTAGACATCCTATCTTCACCATCATCCAGCAAGTGTCCCACATCAGTGATATTACGCACATATCGCACCTGATATCCGAGATATGTCAGATATCTATATATGATGTCAAAACTTATAAAAGTCCTACAATTGCCCAAATGAACATCATTATAAACGGTAGGGCCGCAGACATACATACCCACATATCCCTCCTGTATCGGTTTGAAAACTTCTTTCTGTCGGCTGAGACTGTTGTACATTAATAATTCGCCTGACTTCATTTGTATCGACTTAAATCAGTTAAAAAAGAACGCAAAAATATTATTTTTATCTTATATGTGTTGTTAACATCTTGTTATAATTGTACACAGATTTGTCATTGATTCATGGTAAAGTCAGTCAATTTGGGTATGATGTTTATTTTTTATTATGATATAGGATTAATTAAAAAAATAATAACATGAGAAGTTTCCATAATTAAGACATAGGTATTATTATTGCATTTGAATAGACAATCATAACTTTATAAATCAGAGGTAGTATGAAATCCGGAAAAAATGTGTTACAAAAAACTATATGTCTCATCCTTGGTGGTGGAGCAGGTTCGCGACTTTACCCGCTTACAAAGGACAGATCCAAGCCGGCAGTTCCGATTGGAGGCAAGTATAGGTTGATAGATATTCCTATTTCTAATTGTCTGAATTCAGGGTTGTATCGTATTTTTGTTTTGACACAATACAATTCTGCTTCACTAAATAAGCATATTAAAAACTCATTTCATTTTGACAATTACTCAAATGGATTTGTGGATATATTAGCAGCCGAACAGACCAGCAACAATATGGATTGGTTTCAAGGTACTGCCGATGCTGTGCGTCAATCCGTGAGAAATTTTGCTTACTATGATTTTGATTATATTTTGATATTATCTGGTGACCAACTCTATCAAATGGATATCGAAGAGGTCTTGCTGGATCATGTCAAACAAAATGCAGATGTCACAATCGCTACAATTCCTGTTATCGCTGCAGATGCAACATCATTTGGCATCATGAAAGTAAATAATGAAAACAAAATCACGAGTTTTACAGAAAAGCCGTCCATGGATATATTGGAAAAATGGTCGTCTGATGTATCTGATGAATTGAAGGCAAAAGGCAAAATTTATCTTGCTTCCATGGGTATTTATGTCTTCAGCAGGCCGGCATTACGTGTATTGCTCAATGAAAATCCAAAAGCTGTAGATTTTGGAAAGGAATTGATACCAGATTCTATCAATCGGGGTATGAATGTCGTCAGCTATGCATATGATGGATATTGGACAGATATAGGAGATATCAAATCGTTTTTTGAAGCAAATATTGCACTAGCTGATGATATTCCGCAGTTTAACATGTTCGATAATGAAAATAAAATCTATACGCGAGCACGTCTGCTTCCACCGGCTAAGTTTTCTGGTGTTTCATTTTCGCGAGCAATTGTAGCAGAAGGATCTATTATCCAAGCCAAGATGGTAGAAAATTCTATTCTCGGCATTCGATCTAGGATCGATTATGGTACCATTATAAAGAATGCCTATATCATGGGTAATGATTATTTTGAGTCACTCGAAGATCTTGCTGATCCTAATAAGATCCCGATGGGTATCGGCAAAGATTGTTATATAGAGAATGCAATCATAGACAAACATGTCAGAATAGGGGACAATGTCATTATAAGAGGACACGAGAATCTGACGGATATGGAGTCTGAACATTATGTCATCAAAAAGGGTATTGTAGTAGTCAATAAAAATGCCATCATTCCTTCAGGGACCATTATTGGGAATAAATAATTGATTGGGTAAACGGTCTAGAATACTTTTACAACGCCTTGAAGTGATTCAAGTAAAATGTTTTAAATCGATCAAGAATGGTGATTTGGAACATAACAGGCAATGATTTTAATCACATTTTTTGAGTGTCATTGTGTTTAATTTTATATCAAAATTAGAATATATGAATTCGGAAATCCCTGTCAAACGTATAAAGACATCAAAGATTGTATATGTTTTGCCGACTGACACCATGATGAAAGTTGAGGAAGTATTTGAGACTGTGCCTATACATCATATTTTGGTGGTTGAAAATGAAAAGCTTAGAGGCGTTATTAGTAAAAGTGATCTGCTCAAAGTGTACAAAAAGGCTGTAAATGAAGGAGTTTTCCCTGATAGGTCGACAATTCTAGCCAGTGATCTTATGACCAAAAATCCAGTTACACTCGATACAGAAGATACTATTGGTTTAGCCGCGGATATCATTTTGGCAAATCAAATTCACTCTATTCCTATTCTGAATGGTGACCAACTCTCTGGCATTATTACAAACCACGATATCTTAAAATATTGCTTCAAATAATATAGGGAAACTGGGTCTCAAAAATCGATTTGGGCTTACTTATCTTACAATGTATTGGCTTTCAACCATATTTTACTTGAAATTTTGCCAATAATGCGTATATTTGTGTTTGTTTTTCAATAACGCACTAAAATGTATAAGCAGGTCATTATCGTTCGCCATGGAAAGTCATCATGGGCAAACTTTACTATTTCTGATCACGACAGGCCATTAGATGAGCGTGGTATTAAAGATAGTCCGTTTATGGCTAATTGGCTTTCCGAATTGGGTTTTTTCCCACAGAGACTTATCACATCTACAGCAGTTAGAGCCAAATCTACTGCTAGGTTTTTTTCTGACAAATTTGGCATCACACCTGATGAAGACCGAAACTTATATCATGGACTACCACAAAATTACCTCGACCAAATAAATCTGCTTGATGAAAAGATCAATACAGTAGCTTTGTTTGGTCATAATCCGGGCATTACTATTATAGCAAATCAAATAAAGCCCGGATGTACGGACAATATTCCGACTTGTGGTATCATCATAGCAACTATGGAGATACAAATTCCTTGGCATAAAATCACTTTTGAAAACATGGAATTAAAAACTATTTTGGTACCTAAAAATTATGTTCCATGAACAAAAAAATATGGGTAATGCTTGTTGGGCTTTGTTTTTTTTCTTGTGCAAAAAAAAATAATGATGTGCCTAAACTCGAAATGACATCAGATGAAATTGTCCATGCTATAGTACAAATGTATTCTGTAAATGCAGCAGTAAATATCAACGATTTCTCATTCAGGGACAGTATTTCAGGTGTGTATTTACAACAGATTTCAAAATTGACTGGGCACAGCATTGAGACAATCAAATCGGATTTTGCGAAGCTACAACAAATGCCCGATTCGTTGCTAGTACTTCAAAACAGGTCTTTGGACACGATTCGTGTTATACAAGAGCGTCTTCTTACACGAGGCAGCACTTCCAAGTTTAATATTAATTAACATTAAAATAATATAGATAATCGTTGAGATAGGCAAACAGAACGGTAATTTTGTGACTAATCTTATCAATAGATGCAAAATATGAATCTTGAGCACCGGATCTTAGTAGTGGATGATGAAGAGGATATATTAGAAATTTTAAAATACAACCTTAAGAACGAAGGATTTAAGGTGAAAACTGCCGCTGATGGCGAAGCAGCGCTTATTGTCGCTAATGACTTTGATCCACATCTCATTTTATTAGATATCATGATGCCTGGTATGGACGGAATCGAAGTTTGCCAAAAACTACGAAAAAATCCTAAGTTTAAAAATACGATAATTGCATTCCTTACAGCTCGAAGCGAAGCTTTTACACAGATATCTGCATTAGATTCAGGTGGCGATGACTTCATCAATAAACCCATTAAACCCAATGTGCTAAAATCCCGAATCAATGCTTTGCTTAGAAGACTGGCGGTCAATCCATCCGAAGATGGAAAAGCATTGATCACTAAATTTGGGTCTATGGAGATAGATGAAGAACAATTTAAAGTACTTGTTGATGGGAAGGACACAGGATTAGCAAAAAAGGAGTTTGAACTTTTATCATTATTGGCATCTCGACCAGGCAAAGTATTCAAGAGAAATGAAATTCTTTCGAAAATTTGGGGTAATGATGTGATCGTAGGAGACAGAACGATCGATGTCCACATAAGGAAACTACGGGAAAAAATAGGTGATCATTTCATCCACACTATGAAAGGTGTTGGGTATAAATTTGATTTTTGACCTTGTACAAAAACATCACCATAAGACAAATTACATTACTGATCACATTATTAGTGACTACAGTAAATGTACTCATCATCGGGATCGGCATGTCATTGATGTTGACTTGGTGGTATTTACCGATGTTTTTAATTGTTTTGCTAGTCAATTTTTTGATAGTTCGCTTTTTTATTGAAAAGTATGTCTTCAGGAAGATAAAAATTATTTACAAATTGATATATGATTCCAAAAAGGATAAGCCATTGGTAGATATCAATGGTGAAAGCTTGGAAGATGTCAATACCAAAGTTATGGAATGGGCTGAAAATACCAAAAAGGAAATTGCCAGCCTTAAGTCATTGGAAGAGTATCGAAAGAATTACGTAGGGAACATTTCGCATGAACTGAAGACACCGATATTCACCATTCAAGCTTATCTGCATACGCTCATGGAAGGTGGACTATACGATGAAAATATCAATACCGAATATCTCCGTA
This sequence comes from Saprospiraceae bacterium, assembly GCA_016717105.1. GTDB lineage: Bacteria > Bacteroidota > Bacteroidia > Chitinophagales > Saprospiraceae > OLB9. Next base: position 20,805 of record JADKGF010000034.1, read on the forward strand.
GAGCCGCAGACAATACCGAACGATTACAAAATATTGTTGAAGATCTAGATATTATCAATAAGCTCGAGTCCGGCAATGCTGAGTTGGATATTCGACGCTTTGACTTGAAGGAGTTAGTAAAGGACATTTTCCTAGATCTCAAATCTATGGCTAAAAGAAAAAAAATCAAATTACAACTCAAAGAAGGTGCATCATCTACTTATTTCGTGTTGGCTGATAGAGAGTCCATTCGTCAGGTATTTACCAATTTGCTAGTAAATTCCATAAAATATGGCAAAGAAGGCGGTACGACAAAGGTTTCATTTTATGATATGGAGACAGAAATTCTTACCGAAGTTTCTGATAATGGTATAGGTATAGATGAGAAACATCTCAAGCATGTTTTTGATAGATTTTATAGAGTGGATGCCAGTAGAAGCAGAAAGCAAGGTGGATCTGGGCTAGGATTGTCTATTGTAAAACACATCATCGAAGCGCACGACCAGACAATAAATGTCAGATCTACATCGGAGATAGGCTCCACCTTTGGATTTACATTGAAAAAAGCTGCTAACAGATAGAAATTCTAAGGATTATACTTTAGTCAATTGATGCAAATACATCTGAATGGTATTCTTGAGCCCGAAGTAAAGTGCGTCACATACTAATGCATGGCCTATCGATACTTCCAACAATTGAGGTACTTCAGCACGGAAATGATATAAGTTGTCAAGATTTAGATCGTGTCCTGCATTAATGCCAAGTTCCAATTGGTTGCACAGATGACCAGCATCTGCATAAGGCTTGATGGCAACTTCTTTATTTTGGTGGAAATCATACGCATAAGGTCCAGTATAAAATTCTATTCTATCCGTTCCTGTTTCTTTGGCAGCGTACAATCTTTCTGGTATCGGGTCTATAAACAGGCTTACTCTTATACCATTATCCTGTAATTTTTTGGTCGTTTCCCGCAAAAAGTGTTGATGTGTGACGGTATCCCAACCATTATCGGAAGTCAATGCACCTGGCAAATCGGGCACTAAAGTGCATTGGTCTGGTTTGTTCTTGATGACCATGTCAAGGAAATCTTCTGACGGGTATCCTTCGATGTTAAATTCTGTAGTGACTTGTTCCTTGAGCAACGGGATATCGTCGTACCTAATATGGCGTTGGTCAGGTCTTGGATGTACGGTGATGCCCTGCGCACCATAAGATTCGCAGTCTCTGGCTACTTGCAGCAAATCAGGATAATTTCCACCTCTCGAATTTCGAATAAGTGCAATTTTATTGATGTTGACACTTAACTTAGTCATGGTCATGAATGTATATCAGTCTTGCGATGTGCTGGTTAGGAATCGCTATTTTTTTTGCTATTGATGATGTCTCTGATTTGTGCGGCTTTTTCATATTCTTCTTTGTGAAGTGCTTCATCGAGGAGTTTTTCCAGATTGGCAATACTCATTTCTTCGATGGATGCAGCAGCTGGTTTTGATGCCTTCTTTTCTCTTTTGTTGCTCTTCATCATCTAGTATGACACCGGCACTTTCCATGATGAAATCGAATGTATAAATAGGACAACCATATCGTACCGCCATAGATATCGCATCCGAAGTCCTTGCGTCGATTTGCATGACATTGCCATCCATTTCGCAAATGAGTTGTGCATAAAATATACCATCAAGCAGATTGTTGATGACTACTTCCTTTAGATTGATATCAAATGCGTCAAGGGTATTTTTGAACAAATCATGAGTCAAGGGTCTGTTGGGTGTCATGTTTTCCAAAGCAACTGCGATGGCTTGTGCTTCAAAACCACCAATAACTATAGGAAGACGTCGATTCCCATTTTCTTCACCCAAAACAACAGCATAATTATGTGATTGTGTCACACTGTGAGATAATGCCATTATATCCAATCTTACTTTTTTCATTATGACGGAATTGTAGATGCAAAGGTAGTAATATTTCCGAAAAGTGTTGAAAATGCGCTAATCATTATTTAAATACTGTTTTTCAAAATATTTTTATTAAGCTTCTTATGGGCGTAGCAGTTTAAAAATTAAAGTAAATTTTACCATAATAAAAAAACAAGACTAAAAGACCTTGTAGTAACATAGTTCCGTCCAAAATACCGTAATGATAAAATCTCAAAGCCCTAATTTTTTTTGATTTTAGAAAATAAAAAGTCGTTATCGCCGATAAAGACAAAGCGTAAACTATAAACCAAGATTGCAATTGATTATAATGAATGAAAGTGATGACCATAAAAAAAAATAATGAAATGTAGGCTATAATTAATGCTGCCTTTTCACCCAAAACGAGCGGAATAGTCTTTAGTCCAGCCTGTCTATCATCTTCCATATCTCGTATATCAAATGGGATAGTTATGGCAAAAATAAAAAGAAATCTTTCTAAAAGCATGGTCACGATATCTATCTTTTTAAATGAAATTCCGGATTGGATTACAGGTAATAAAATAGTGGAGACTGACCATACAAACGCAATCAAAAATATTTTCAAAAAGGGAATATCTCGCAATCTGAAAATAATTTTCTCGCCTTCAAAAAAGGGTAGGGAATACAGAATCGTCAGCACTGCAATGGGCGCCAAGGCGATCAAAACTTCTTTTTTAGCTAAAAATGCAACACTTAAAAATCCAGCAACAGAAAGAAATACAAGCAGATAAAATTTGTATAGGTTATTTTTTACCCAACCATGCTTTTCCGTGTCTAAGGCATCTTTATTTTTTATAACCGTGATAAGTCGATGTATGTTATACTCAAATAATGTGGCAAAAAAGATTATAAATAAATATGGATGCCACTGTGGTGCCATGCCCAATTGTATTTGCGTGGCAATTGTCAAGGACACAGCCGCTAATGATATAAAGATATTGGAATGGATTAATATTTTGAGAAGATTCAACATACATTTTATCAATCAAATTCGAAGTTATTTATCTTTTTTATCAATCTTTTTGTTTCAGAAATTGTCTTTATAATCTTCTGATAATGAATGACATCATCGGGTTCAAGTTTGTGGTTTACTCTATCCAATAGCCATTTTTGTGCTGGTTGGATTACATCGATAGTAAATGCCCAGGTAGATGGCAAGACATTACTAAAATATTGTGAATTGTTAATGTAAATTTTGTCTAAATCAAATTTTGGGTCTCTTATTAAGTTGTCTCCAATTATCGGGAATTGTGAAGAAAAATCTTGGTTGTATGGACTTTTTAGTTCGATAGATTGTTTGATTTGTTTGCTAATTTGTACAAGCTTCCAAAAAGTATCTCTATCTTTCGGATAAGGTACTTTCATGTCCCCATCATCATATATCCAATAATGCTTTTCATTAAATTTCGCTGAGAAAAATACTGCTTGGATGAATGCTAAAATATCTGATCGATTAAATGTTTCCTTGTAAGCATCCTGTAAATTACCACTATTATTAGCATAACAAAGATTCCCAATATGATCTGATGTGGTTATAAACGTTAAGTTTAAAATATTTGCAATTCTCTCTACCATTTCAGGATTGGAATTCAGGATATTTTCTGCGTCCAACCTAACATTATTATGTATTTTTATAAAGGGCATAAATATCAATCTCAAATTTTAGTTACTACAATTTAGTTTGAAAATACTATGCATCTGTTACTTTGAGTGAAGACATATCAACCACAAATCGATAACGTACATCACTTTTTAACATACGTTCGTATGCCAAGTTGATATCTTGCATTTTTATCAATTCTATATCAGAGACAATATTGTGTTTTCCACAAAAATCAAGTAATTCTTGGGTCTCTGCGATACCACCGATTACAGATCCAGCGACTGCTTTTCGACCCAAAATAAATGGTACTGTATTTATAAAGGCATCCAAAACACCTAGGTAACCTACCAAAACCAGTGTCCCACTAGTTCTCAGTGTGGAGACATATGGATTCAAATCGTGCACATAAGGCACTGTATCGATAATAAGGTCAAATTTGCCCTTTGCAGCAAGCATTTGTGTTGCATCTGATGAAATAACGACAGCATCTGCGCCAAGTTCCGTGGCATCGCTGATTTTCTCGGGAGATCTAGAGAATAAGGTGACTTCTGCTCCAAGGCCTTTAGCCAGTTTTATAGCCATATGCCCAAGTCCTCCAAGTCCGACTACAGCAACCTTACTGTCTTTTGTTACATTCCAATGTCGAAGTGGTGACCAAGTAGTAATTCCGGCACAAAGTAAAGGTGCGACTGCCGCCATATTGAGATTTGACGGAACTTTTAGGACGAAATGCTCATCCACTACTATTTTTTCTGAATATCCTCCGAATGTCTGATTTTCTAAATATTTTTCCTTTCCATTATAGGTGCCAGTAAATCCATTGAGACAGTATTGTTCGAGGTCTTGTTTGCAATTGTCACATGTCCTACATGAATCCACCAAACAGCCTACACCTGCAAAATCTCCTACCTTTAGTTTAGTAACTTCGGCACCTATTCTCGTGATTTTACCTACGATTTCGTGACCTGGTACAGTAGGATATACAGTGCCGCCCCAGTCATTCCTTGCTGTATGCAAGTCGCTATGACATACACCACAATACAAAATCTCAATTTCTACATCCTTGGGCATGATTTCTCTTCGGCTGATTTCCATAAGTTTTAAATCCGCTGTAGGTGATTCTGACCCATAAGCCCTAACTTGATATCCGATCATGACTTTTTGTTGTAAATATAATATAATAATACGTAAAATGTGCTTTGAATTTCGGAATTAAGGAAATTTTCTAAAATAAAGCCATTAGAAAGGGTAGTAAAATGGAATGTAAGAACTTACCAGAATAGGATTTGTTTCTATTGGAAATTGACGAATTATTTTAAATAAAGTCTAATTTTAAATTATATAAAGGGCAAAAAATTAAGAATTTGGGTGCCTTGATAAATCATTTGTGTAACAAATAGGATAAATAATGAAAAAGCAATTTTTTTTGATTTCAATAATTGTTGTCGTAGTTTGGATTGGTTTACTGCTTTTCAACTTGAATTTTCTTTGGATGGCAATACTTATTGTTCCCCTTTTATGGATGGGAATTGCCGATGTTTTACAGAAAAAACATGCTATTAAACATAATTTTCCAGTGCTCGGTAGATTGCGTTATTTCATGGAAGTGATTCGGCCCAAAATTTATCAATATTTTATTGAAAGTGATACCAATGGCACACCTTTCAACCGACTTCAACGCTCAGTAGTTTATCAGCGTAGCAAAAACGAGACAGACACACAACCATTCGGAACACAACTGGATGTGTACGATCTTGGATACGAATTTGTGAATCATAGTATGAAAGCGGTTCACTTTGATCAAATCGAAGAAAATCCACGCACAAAAATCGGTTCAAGTCAATGCACACAGCCTTATTTTGCAAGTATGTTTAACATCAGTGCGATGAGTTTTGGTTCATTGAGTAAGACTGCTATTCTAGCTTTAAATGAAGGTGCAAAATTGGGTGGATTTTATCACAATACAGGTGAAGGTGGCTTGTCTCCATATCACTTAGAAAAAGGTGGTGACATAGTTTGGAATATTGGCACGGGCTATTTTAGTTGTAGGACACCAGAAGGTAGATTTAGCATCGAAGAATTTACAAAACGTGCTGTATTGCCACAAGTAAAGATGATAGAAATAAAATTTTCGCAAGGTGCAAAACCTGGACACGGTGGTATTCTGCCCAAGGCTAAGGTGACGGATGAGATAGCACAGATTCGTTTGGTTACAAAGGGTGCAGATATATTGTCTCCACCTACGCATAGTGCTTTTTCCAAGAGAATTGATGCAGTTCGTACGATTATTGCGCGAGAAATCAGGAGGTAAACCTATTGGGATCAAGCTTTGCGTTGGTCGAAAATACGAATTTATTTCTTTGTGTAAAGCTATGATTTCGGAAAATACGCATTTAGATTTTATCACCGTCGATGGTGGAGAAGGCGGCACAGGAGCTGCACCACCTGAGTTTAGCGATCATGTGGGTATGCCATTAAGAGACGCTTTAGCATTTGTTCACGATACCTTAAAAGGATTTGATCTGAAAAAGGAAATAAAAATAATCGCTAGTGGCAAAATTATATCTGGTTTTGATATCGTTCGGGCATTATCTATTGGCGCAGATGTGTGCAATTCGGCCAGAGGTATGATGTTTGCATTGGGCTGCATCCAAGCTTTGGAATGTAATAGAAATACATGTCCGACTGGTATTGCTACCCAAGATCCCAATTTATATAACGGTCTCGATGTCAATTTGAAATCTCATCGTGTATTTCGATACCATCACGAAACCGTAAAAAATGCCTTAGAATTGATTGCGGCAAGCGGACTTTCACATCCAGATGAAGTAAATAGATGGGTCGTTTGTCGTAGGATCGATGCCAATAATATTGAAACTTTCCGAGAGACATATCCTGAATTGACAGCAGGTTGTCTTTTGAGTGAAGAAAGTATTCCAGAAAAATGGATGAAGGATTGTAAAAAGGCTACTGCTGATAAATTTTAACAACTTTAAAATTAATTTTCTTCAATCAAGTTTTGGTCAATATAAGGTGACAGAGTTTAAAAAAAAATGGTACTTTAGCGCTTGGAAACCAATTATTTTAAATGTAAACTTTTTTATTAACTGTAAATATGATTCTAATGAAGAAAATATTTTGTATATCGCCTTTTACACAAATTTCACAATTAATAAGCTAAAAGGAAATTTGGTCAATAGATGTTGCCAAAGATGCCTATATGAAGCAAATAGAAACCGGAGAAATATTAGTGAAAGAAAATGAAAAAATCACATTATTAGATCAAATAGAAGGTAAAGTGCTATGGACTACATCGGTAGCTAATGATAAAGATCCGATATTTCTGGATGATCTGCCGATATTTTATTTTTCTGGAAAATCTTATGCCATCATAGATGCCGTGACTGGTAAAGTCATAGATAAGGATGCACAAAAAACTGATGTTTTGAACGTACATTATTTTTGGGATAAAAGTAAAGTAATCCTTGAGCAAGATAGAAATGGTAGTTTATACATAACATGTTTGGATTTGACCAACAATAAAGCAACGACAACGAAAGTGGCTGAAATAAAGAAATCTATGTTTGGTCTGGTGAAAAATGCTACACATTATGCGCCTTCAATTGCCAATGACGGTTCGATAATTTTGGTAGATAAAAAAGCAGTTACGGTCATTGGTAATAATGGAATAGTAAAACACAGAACTGAATTTGAAGAGGACTTAGAAAAAATAAATTTTAATGAATTTAACAATTTTCTTTATGTAAGGGAAGAAAAAAAATTACACTTTGTAAATACTAATACCGGCAAAATCGAATCAACAATCAAATTGGAAGATGAAGATTTTTCCTTGACATCATAAACGAGGGAAATATTTTTGCATTGCGAGATGGGAAAAGCTTTTTTCTTTAATTCGACCAATGGAGAAATCGTTGTAAATAAAAAATTTGACGATAAAATAAAATATACTTACTTCGACAATGAGACTAATAAATACTATTTATCTATAAAAAAATCAATTTTAGAAATAGACCAAAAAACAGCAGAAACGATAAGAAGTGCAGAGGTAAGTAAAGCTATTGGACAGATTTATCAAGTACGAGATAGGATGTTTATGGGCGATAATTATGGATCAAATGAAATAGATTTATCCACGTTTACGCCACGATATCCTACAAATATTCCACTTGGTATTATCACAGATTTTCTATCATGTGACAATGCTAATTTGTACATAAATGACAAAATTTCCATGATGTACATGATTGGAAAGGCTGGGGAAGTGCTTTGGAAAAAGAAATTTGATAAGGAAGTAATTCAAACTGTGGATTTAACACCTTCAGGGATATTATTAATAACCGATGTCAAAGCCTACCTTTTTGATGTAAATACGGGTAAACCAATTGTGAAAGATGAAATATTGACAGGTCCATCTATGGTTTTTAACCTAAATGAGAAGACAAACTTGATTACATTTTATTCTGAAAAGCGCCTAAAAATGCTTAATCTAAATACTGGGGAATTTAAACAATCGAAAGAAGTCGATCGCATTCAAAGATTTTGACTATCTTACTATGCGACCACATATGAGTATTAATGAAAAATATATTTACTTGAAAGGCTCCAATTCGATAATAATTACGGACCTTGACGGCAATATTTTGCACGAAAACACTATAAAAGTGTAGATAATGCTTCAACTTTAGTAACCTTGCAGTAGTGGCAATTTCTGCAGCTTCTATAGCAACTGGCAATGCTGATAAAGTGGTTACTGTTTATAGTAATAACCAGCAAGTGCATAAAGGAGAATATGTTGATGGGCTCAATAGTATGTCAAATTATAGCAATGAATTGGCCGCTAAAAGAAAGCGGCAGCAAAATAAATCCTCTGCTATGTTTCCTTATGTCCATACAAAATTTGAGAATAGTAAGCAACATGGCTGATATTTATAGATCAGGAAACTGGCAATCATAAATATGAGGGTAAATATGACAGAGACCAATCCTAATTTTATTGTTGACGAGATCGATGGTCAGTTGTATTATATTTCTTCCAACAAACTTACAGCTTATTCATTAAAATAATTTCATCCAATACG
>JADKGF010000035.1 GCA_016717105.1 Saprospiraceae bacterium
TGAACATCGGGTCAGAAGTGATTTTGGTTAGATCAGAAAACTTAGATTTGCTTTTCCAACAGATAGATGTTCCCAATTATATGCGTACCACAGACCCAAGGATGATAGATAATCAGTTTAGGTTTTTCGAAAATATACGAAAGATATCTACACATATCACTATGACTGGCGAAAAGAGCGTTTTAAATTTTTCAAAAAATTGCGAGAAAGAATCAATGCGATATCCTAATTTACAAAATTTAATGTGTCCACTTTGTCAAAATACACATTAACTACTTATTTATCTACGTATTACGCCTGTTTATTTAGTTTGTATTCATAATAATTTTATAAATAAATCAATTTTTTTCAAAATAACTAACAAAATAATTGCACAACTAAAATATACGTTGTATATTTGTATTGCTCTTGGTAAAACACTAAAAGATCAAAAAAATGAATCTTAAGAATTTACTCTTAGCTATCTTGCTTTTGGCATGTTTGTCAATATCTGCACAGCACAGCTTCTGCACTGAAGCAGACAGTTTAATGGTCAAAGAGTCCTTTATTGAAGCAGCCAAGCTATACCATCTTTGTAATGAGCAAGATACTACGAATAAACAGGCATTGATATCCCTAGCAAATTGCTCTATGCTATCAGGAGATATTACGCTCGCAAAAAAATATTACCACCAACTAGAAAATGATAGTTTATACAGCAAAGATGCCATCTCAAAATTAGCAGGAATTTATGAGTCGCAACAAAATCTCCCAAAAGCTATTCGATATTATACGATTTTGAACCGTTTAAATCCAGAAAATCCAGTCTATTTGCGAAAGTTGGGCGGATTGTATTTGCAAGGACGTGAGACAAAACAAGGGCGAGAATCTTATATTCAAGCTTTAAGTCTGAACCCTAGGGATATTTTGACTATCCAAGGACTTACAGAGTTATATCTAGAAGCCGATGAACTTTCTAAGGCTGACAGCACTATAAATTTAGGTATCAAAATAGATAGTTCCAATTTGAGTTTATTATACCTTAAAGCAAGAATTAGTTACCGATTAAGAGACTATAAAACGAGTTCGGATGTCCTCGCTAAGCTAAATACGCTGACAGAAATTAATAATTATTATAACAAACTCCTTGGCTATTCTTACTTGCAAATCGACTCACTCGACAAGGCTATACACCACTTGCAAAAATCACTTTTGGCAGAAAACGATCCAGAATATGCGCTGTATTATCTAGCCTTGGCCCATGAAAGAAAAAAAGAATACGATAAGTCCCTTTGGTTTTTTGAAGAAGCAGCAAAGGCAGGAATTTCGCCTAATATGTCGCAATATCATCGTGGTTTAGCACGCATCTATTCCAATAAGAAGACTTATAATCTTGTTTTAGAACATTATGAAAAAAGCTTGGAATATTTTAACGATCCTGAAGTATATTTTTATATGGCAAATACAGCTGAGCAAATGCAAAAGAAGCAAAATAAAGCCATCTATTATTATCAACAATATCTGAAAAGTGGTCACAACCATGCGGAATGGCAACGAATAGCAAACGAGCGAGTCAGGTTATTAAAAGAAAAAGAATTTATGGGTAGAAAATCGTAAGGATTGGAAATGCAGAACTGTCACCGTAATTTATCATAATGTAATATAACAATCTGTTTATTAATTAGTTAAAATCACATTTTTATAATACAATTTTAAAAATATCATGCAAAAATTAACAAAAGCAGAAGAAGAAATCATGCAATTGTTTTGGGACAAAGGCCCAGCACTTGTGAGCGCACTGATAGATGAAATGCCCGACCCTAAACCGCCACATTCTTCGATTTCATCCATAGTAAGAATCTTAGAAAAAAAAGGATTTGTTGACCACAAAACTTATGGCAAAACATATGAATATTTCCCGATCATCAGCAAAAAGGAATACTCAAGATTTTCATTGAGCAAATTGGTCAGCAACTATTTTGAAGGTTCAGTTAATGAATTGGTTTCTTTTCTGGTCAAAGAAAATGATATCACACTTAGCGAACTAGAACGCATCAAACAAGATCTGGCAGATAAATCATCACCTAAATCCTAATCCAATGCTCACCTATCTCCTTCAATCGTCCACGTGTCTCATCATTTTCTACGGGATCTATCATTTTATCTTGGCAGAGATGACTTTCTTTAAGTACAATCGGGCCTATCTTTTACTTTCGATGTTGGTTTCGTTGTCAATACCTGTTTTAGCACCACTGCTGGTTTTGCCAGAAGCGTCGGTACCAGCCTTGCATTGGAGTCATTTGTCAGACGATATTACTTATATCATCGCAGATAGCGAACAGGCGACATTTGATTGGAAGGTATTGATTGGTAAGATTTTGTGGGCGATTTATGGCGTCGGTGTGACTGTAGTTTTGCTAAAAATGCTCTATGGATTGTCCAAGATATATACATACTACACACGAGGCCAAAAAGAAGATTTTAACGGCTACCAAATTATCACTACTGATGCTGTCCATATGCCTTTCTCATTTTTCAAGAGCATTTACATCAGCAAACATGTACCCTTAAAAGATCATATCCACACGATCCTCGAACATGAACAAATTCACATCCGTCATTGGCACACTTTGGACGTTTTAATTGCCGAAATCATTCAGGCATTCTTTTGGTTCAATCCAGTGATGATTTTTTATAAACGCGCTTTGCGCCAAGCACACGAGTTTCTGGCCGATGACATCATCTGTCGCAATAATTCAGTAAGCAACTACACTAATCTATTGCTTAGTAAATCCCAATCTGGACTAGAACTGGCACTGACAAATCAATTTTTTCATTCACAAATAAAAATACGTATTCAGATGATGACAACAACTAAAACTAATCGAAGCGCAACTTGGAAGTATGCACTGGTATTGCCGATACTTATAGGCTTAATTTTCTTCTTTTCTTGTAGAGAATCACAAGTCAACCAAGACAGCACTACTGAAACTCCAACAGAAATTATATCCAAACCTATTTCCGATCCTGGGATTTACTCTGATGCAGAAATGGAAAATGTTTATAATGTTGTAGAAGAAATGCCAAGATTTCCTGGTTGTGAGTTCATCACTTCTGCAAAGGAAAAAGAAGATTGCGCAAAAAACAAAATGTTAGAATACATCTATAAAAACCTGAAATATCCTCAAGAAGCTATAAAGGCAGGTTTAGAAGGGCAATGTGTTGTCCGGTTTATAGTTAATACATATGGAAATATTGAAAATATAAAAATTGTAAGAGACATCGGTGGCGGCTGTGGCCAAGCAGTACTCAATGTCATTTCTGGTATGAATGAGATGCAGGAAAAATGGATCTCTGGCAAACAAGGTGGAAAACTTGTAAAAGTTTTATACACATTGCCAGTAAGATTTAAGTTGGAAGATGATGTAAAAAGTATAGGAAAAGTGGAAAGAAAAGCTGAAAGCATAGATTCAAATAACGCAGCATTAGCAAATACCTTATCGCAAAATGACACAAAATCATTATCAAAAGAGCCAAAAAGCATTGACAAATTGATAAAAAGCGAATTTGAAATATTAAAAGAAACTCAAATTAATGTTGATAAAACTTCACTAAATCAAGGTTTGAATGTCAGTTTTCTATCAGCCTTAAACAATCATAACAAAAAAACTTTTGTAAAAGGAGATATTTTAGTTTCTAGTAGTGGGATATCTCTGGTTGAAAATGTTGATTATGTTGTCGATTATGAAAAAGGAAATTTGAGAGTTATCAATCAGTCCCTATTGGCCGGAGATCAGCAATTAAACATCAGCTTCAAAAACTAATCCAATGCTCACCTATCTCCTACAATCGTCCATGTGTCTCATCATTTTCTACGGGATCTAGCGTTTTATCCTAGCGGAGATGACGTTCTTTAAGTACAATCGGGCCTATCTTTTACTTTCGATGTTGGTTTCATTGTCAATACCTGTTTTAGCACCATTGCTAGTTTTGCCGGCAGCGTCGGTACCAGCCTTGCATTGGAGTCATTTGTCAGACGATATTACTTATATCATCGCAGATAGCGAACAGGAGACTTTTGATTGGAAGGTATTGATTGGTAAGATTTTGTGGGCGATTTATGGTATCGGTGTGACTGTAGTTTTGCTAAAAATGATCTATGGATTGTCCAAGATATATACATACTATACGCAAGGCCAAAAAGAAGATCTTAACGGCTACCAAATTATCAATACTGATGCGGTCCATTTGCCTTTCTCATTTTTCAAGCGCATTTACATCAGCAAACACGTACCCTTAAAAGATCATATCCACACGATCCTCGAACATGAACAAATTCACATCCGTCAATGGCACACTTTGGACGTTTTAATTGCCGAAATCGTTCAGGCGTTCTTTTGGTTCAATCCAGTGATGATTTTTTATAAACGCGCTTTGCGCCAAGCACACGAGTTTCTCGCTGATGACATCATCTGTCGCAATAATTCAGTAAGCAACTACACTAATCTATTGCTTAGTAAATCACAATCTGGACTAGAACTGGCACTGACAAATCAATTTTTTCATTCACAAATTAAAAAACGTATTCAAATGATGACAACAACTAAAACTAACCGAAGCGCAACTTGGAAGTATGCACTGGTATTGCCGATACTTATAGGAATGGTGGTAATTTTCATCTTCAACCTTGAAACCTAAATCCGATAATGTATTTTCATTAAATAAAGATTCAATACCAAATATAATTTCTAACTCAACCTTGCATGGAAAGATAATACCAACGGGTGTATCTGAAATATTTTCGAAAAATACAAATGGGTTATAAAATACTATTATCTTGATAATAAAAATGATGAATTAGAGTTTAATAATTTTTATGGTAATCTCACCTCAACAGCAATTCCAACAAATACTGATAAACAAATTTTTAGGGTAGCTCAACAAATGCCTAGATTTCCAGATTGCGAAGATCAACTATCTGAGTCTGACAAAAAAGATTGTTCCAACAGAAAGATGTTTGAATATATTTATAAAAATATCAAATATCCAATAGATGCAAAAATAAATGGAATAGAAGGAAAAGTCGTATCACAATTTATAATAAATACTGATGGAAGCGTTTCTAACATCCAAATTATCCAAGATATTGGTGGTGGCTGCGGCAAAGCTGTAATTGACTTATTACAAACAATGAATGATATGCCAGAAAAATGGATTCCAGGTCGCCAATCAGGTAAAAATGTTAATGTAGTTTATACTTTGCCAATTAAGTTTAAAATGTCTGGTGATCAACCAAATACAAAAGAAATTTCTAAGAAATCAGATGAAGTTAGTGTAAATGATGCCAAGAAGATAATAGGTGAAATGGCCATTTTCCCAATTAATGAAAATATTAATAATGAAATTCAACGTATTAATATTTCAAACAATGAGATGAGAAAATTTATCGAAAAACATCTCAAATATCCATCAAAAGCCAAAGATAATAATATCGAAGGCACAACTTATATTCGAATAAATTTAGACGCCAAAGGTGTAATAACTGATGCAGTTATTACAGAAGACATAGGATTTGGTTGCGGAGAAGAAGGCCTAAGAGTAGTTAAAATGATGCCAAATTGGATTCCTGCCACCAAGGATGGAAAGGCAGTTTCTAGCACTCAAACCATTCCTATTTCTTTTAGATTGAAAACTGAGATGAAAACTGAATTTCAAAACAAAAATGATTAAGAATTTATAAATTCGTTTTCATCCTAATAAAACAGAAAAAAAGAGACCAGATAATCCACCTGGTCTCTTTTCTATTTTGGAAAATAATGTCTTATCTTATTTTAAAAGACTTACATTACCCTTTTTAATAAATTTGTCTCCATTGATACAAGTACCTCGGAGGTAGTATGCATAAGCATCAGGGGCCATTTTTTCACCCTTGAAGGTTCCATCCCATCCTATGGATTGATCGTTGGTACTAAATACCTCTTGGCCCCATCTATTGTATATCACCAAGGTCATTTCTGTCAAAACTTCAGATTTTACTAAAAGCACATTATTAACAGCATCACCATTTGGTGAAAAAGCGTTAGGTAAATACTCATCTTTGTCTGTACAGCCTATCACTCGCACATTTACTGTGATCTGACCTACTCCTGTACATCCATTGGCATCAGTCACAGTCACAGAGTAAGTTGTGGTTTGTATTGGATCTACATTTATTGAAGTTCCAATTTCTCCAGTACTCCATACATAGGTTGCCCCTGGTATCGCATTTTTGATATCGATGTCTGTGTCTGTACCTTGTGCTATCTCTATGTTTGTCTCCGTAAAATTCACAACCAATGAAGGAAACACAGATGGTGTATAAGTCAATTCTTTTGAACAGCCAGTGGTCTTATTGGTGACAATTACTGTGAATACCTGTCCTGACTGTGCTTTAACGATTGGATTTGACGTTTGTCCTCCTGAAATGATATTTGCAGCAGGAGCCCATTGATAAGTATATTGATCAGGATTAGTGATGTTTATACTTATATCTGATGGCTGATCGAAACAAAGTTCACCACTAAAGTTAGATACCAATGGCGCTTCTATCTGTGGTGTGAAAGTTTTTGTTTCTTTACATCCAGTTTCTTTGTTTGTAATCAATACCGTTACTACCTTTCCATTGATGGCAAGAAGAATCGGTTGATTTGTATTACCTCCATTCACTACTACTTCTGCTGGAGACCATTCAAAAGTATAGTTTCCAGGGTTTGAAATGTTCAAATTTACTTGATATTCTTCATCCGGACATATCACCTGTGGAAGATCAAGCGTATAATTAAATTTAAATATTGTAACATTTACTTTGGTAGAGTCAGTACAACCTTTACTATTTACCGCTTTGACTATCAATTCAGTATCAGACATCGGACTTAGCGTCAATGTTGGTAATTCTCCCAAAACCTGACCTTGTACATTACACCATTTGTAGGTAGCTGTAGGATCATTGGATGTCGCCTTCAATGTGATCATTTCTCCTTCACAAATGATACTATTTGCGATAGGATCAACCTTAAATTCAGGATCAATAACAACTTTGTACTCAACTTTAGCAAAAGGACACAGTGGATTCACATTGGTCAAAGTCACTGTATAAGTACCAGGTCCTGAATAAGAATAGCAAGGTGCACTTACATTGGATGTATCCGCTAATGTAGTTCCTACTCCAAAATCCCAATGAATATTGCCGACATAATCTCCATCGATTTTGAAACATACTTTATTTTCATCACAATCTTCCAATACCGATGATACTTTTACAGTCTTGTCTCCCAATTCAGGTACAGTTATCGTCTTGACTACTGAACTGAAAGGACATAATGAATTTACATTTGTCAATGTGACCTTATAATTTCCATTGTCACTATATTTGAAGCAAGGACTAGCAAGTGTAGATGTATCTATCGTTGACCCTGAACCGAATGACCACAACACATTTCCTGCATAATTGCCATTGATGGTAAAGCACATGGTATAATCATCACATGACTTCAAGCTTGCATCTAATGATATGTCTTGAATTTTAGTTATGTTTACCAAAATAGAAATTTCTTCTGTACAACCATATTGATTGGTAGCAGTACCTGTCACTGTAAATGAATTGCCATCGCCTACGATAGATTGCACGATAAGGATATTATTGGTAAAACTGACTACATGTGGATCATTCCAAACGAAATTCAGATCTTGGTCGGTATTAAGATTTGTAATTGTAATAGCCTGTTCCTGACCTTCACAAATATTTATGGTCTCAGTATAACTCAAATCCACTAGTCTTCTGACAACGGTTATCTCTTGAACAACATCACCACACTCTGCTTGCACAGAACGTACGAAATATGATTGAGAAATGGCACTCTGAGTTGTGACTAGATTGGCGCCTGTGGCAATAATTATATTAAAATCAGAAGTAAGACTCCATTCGAATTGTCCATTGCCACCTGTCGCTGTGAGTTGCACATTTTCATCGCAAATATTTTTTGCGCCTGAGATGTTAATTGGTTCTGTAGCCGGTTTGACTGTAATAGTGATGATGCCAATATTTGTACATTTATTTGGATTGGTGACAGTCACAGAGTAAATTCCCGATTCAGTGCCTACAAAGAAAGGATTTGCTGGGTCTGTCAGATCCAAACCTTGCTGAGGCGACCATGCATAGGAGTTTCCTGTATTAGGATCAGTAAGTAGTGCTGTCCTTTCGCCAGGACATAGTAATAATTTGTCCGAAACCAAATTCAAATCAGGGATATCAGATCCTGGTTTTACAGTTATGTTTTTATACACGATACTGTCACAAGAACCTGAATCTGATCTTGCAATCAATTGAATAACATATGTTCCAGCTGCAGAATAAGTAAAGCTTGGATTAGTCTCAAAACTTCTATATATAGTATCCGTTGAAGGGTAATTAAAATTCCATTCATAACTATTGCTGAATAAAGAATTATTTTCCACTTTTACACTTAAACTATCACAAGCATCTGATAAGACATTAAAGTCAGCAATAACTTGCTCGCTACACACCCTTACATTGTATTGAAAATCTCTCCTCACGGTCGAAATAAGTACTCCGTTTCGATACTCTGACATACAAATTCCGATCAAAAACTGACCTACAAGGTCTGGATTTGCGGTGATGATACCTGTTTTTGGATCGATTTGTAAAGCTTCGCCACCCATCATATTTTGAAGCGTATATGGAGCCAACCAATTTATAGGTGTATAAAGTGGTAAATATGGTGGTTGTGGTGTATTATCTACTTCTGTTGCACCAGCAAATGGAGTACAAATGCTATACACAATAGAATCTCCATCTATATCTACTGCAGAATGGTCGAAAACCAATGGTTGATTGGCACAAATATAAACATCTGGCCAATTATTGAAAGTAGGTGAACTATTACCTTCCTGCAAGGCAAATTCACTTACTTCAATCCATTGTGTGGTACCTGTTTCCAAAGGGTCGACAACATTGTTTAAAGAACCATTACGACAACATCTTTGATATGACAAAATATATCCGCCAGTTCTAAAATCTAAAGTGATTGTGTCCCTATAAGAAGTCCTTTGAACACACACTTCTGATCCTATAAAACCACAACTTGAAACTATGGTATTTCCCACTGTATCAGATGCCATGAAAGGGATTCTTACCTCATTTAGCAATGTATATTCGCCATCACTATCTTTTCCGAATATACCAATCGATGCCCTCGAGTCAAAAGATACTTGTCCTAATTGACAATCTCTTCTTAGCGTCAATGTAACCTCATATTTATTATTACCCAGATTACGATATGTCATGTCTCCACCAATAATATGAGTTGCATCCACCGCAGATGGCATTACGGTAAATATAACAATGGCAAAAAGCCAAATTGATTTGATTTTATTTTGAATTAACTTAATCATTATACTATATTTTGATAATGTTATTAAAAAATTACTTGTAATTTACTTTCAAGATCTCTACTCTCCTTTCCCTAGCTGCATCCAGACTATAAATGGAATTCCTTTCGTCTTTCAAGTCACCTATTACAGAAGCCTTGGCCGTTTGGTCACCATAAGATACATCTTTGAGTTTCAATGATCCATTATTGATATATTGACTGATACCGCCAACGTTAAATGACTTCATTTCATTCTTGATGGAGTTGATCCTACGCTCACTCAGGATTTTATTATAATCAGATTTTGATCTTGGAGAAGCAAAACCTCTAACTTCAAGCTCTATTTTTTCACCCATTGCTAGTCTCTGCTCCAACTGTACTAGGAATGCGACAAACTTATCTCTTCCATTTTGTACATCATTGGTGAAAAATGCTTCTATCTCATTTGTTGCTTGTTGCTTCGCATCACCCGATAAAGGAGATGTATAATTTTTAATATAATCGCCTTTTCTGACTATATAATCATTTACCAAAGCTACAAATTTTGAACTTGTCGTAGGCTGATTACTTCTTGGATTCGGATAATCATTGTCAAAGTAAAGCGATATAGGGAGTAATTCTTGCAATTGTACTTTTTGAAGGTACATATCTTTTTTAATTGTACCAGTTGCACCATGCGTATCTATAGTTTCAATGGCTGTAGAGTAGCCATCTTTTACTGCATCTAATTTATACTTTCTATCAGTTTTAACATTGAATACAAAATCATTTCCTAAAGCATTGGTAATTACCACTTTCTGAACAGATCCATCAGTCAAATCTGTAAGCGTTACAGTAGTACCCGGTAGCAATGCTTTTGTCGGATTTTCGAATGTAAATACTTCAAGCCTGATGTCAGCAGGTGCCAATATCAATTTTTTAGTAATTACTTTATCGCTTGGTTTAGTACGGAATGACTCAGATGCTGTTGTATATCCATTTTTGGTAGCAACTACTTTGTAATTCCTATTGGGTTGTAATGTAAAGCTATGCTTATTTAGATCTTGTGGATTATCCACACATTCCAATTCTTCACCCGTGTCTGCATCAAGTAAACATATCCGTGTAGCATTAAGATCAGACATATCAGATTGTAATAATGTAAGCACATCCAGTCTGATAGATTGTACATCTACACTATAGATATCCATACAACAAGCTTCGTAACTGTCGTATTGATAAGTTGATCCAGCTCTATTAGATGTAAGGTAGCCTTTTGTTCCTTCATCATTCATAAAATAAAACATGTCGTTCATGCTTGTATTATATGGTGCAGGTAGTAATTCCGGTGTATTTTTACCATCTTTCAAACTGAACAAATCAAATCCTCCATATCCTTCACGGCCTTCTGTACTCCAGTATAGTGTTTGTGTATTATTATGATAAAAAGGAGAAATTTCATCATCTTTTGTATTTACTGATGTCAAATTGGTAAGTGATGTATAACCATTCAAAACCACTGAATAAATGTCTCTACCACCTTGACCACCTTTGCGATCAGACACAAAATACAACACTTCATTCCCTGCTGCATTTTGTCCTATCGACGGCTGCGTATTTGAACTGTTTTCAGCATTTACTGAAGCTGGCAAAGCCATTTCATTACTGAATACGCCATTTTTGTCCACGTCACTACTATAGATGCTACATCCTTGGCTCCAGCCATCTACATAATCACAGATACTATAATAAGCTTTAGTTTTTGAAGCATTAAATGCGATGTGCGCTACTGATTTATCTCTATCATTCAGATAGCCATCTATTACATTTATCTGTTCGTTGCTAATATTTTTTACGAGTGATTTGGCAATTTGTTTATATTTCAATTCTTTTGATTTGGCATCAAATCTTAGAGAACTAAAATACATTTTTCCATTCACCTCTGAAGCTGCGAAATCTGCATCAGGTGAATTTACTGGATCTGCCATTCTTGAGACGGTCACTCTATTATCTGGCTTGGTTATTAGTGACTTTGCTTTGCCGACTGCGACAAGATTTTTCCTTGCATCAGCTGTAAGTGTCTGATCAGTATTAGAATATTCTGACAGATACAGATTATAATATGTCATTGCTTTATCATATTCACCCAGCTTATGTTACATTTCTCCTAAGCGATAGATTGCGTCAGGATACGTATTATTTTTTAATGTATCGATGAGATAAGCATATTTTGATGCTGCAAAACCATAGGCGTTGTATTGGCGCGCCGCATCTGCAGTTTTATAAATAAGTTCTACATCATTTTTATCAAATTTTAAAGCTTCGTCAAAATAAACCAAAGCTCCATGAAAATTTCGTTCTGTCAATGCTTTTTCAGCCTCCTGAACAAATGCTTTTTTAGATTGGGCCTGACTCCATAATTGCATGAAACAGAATAGAGTAAGGTAAAAATATTTAATTTTCATTTTATTAATTTTAGGATTAAAAATTGATCTGCCAATCATCCTTTATCAAAGGATCGGGCAATTTTTAAATCTGAAAGGTTTTACATTTTTAATGATATATCTGAGATGTAACTCATAAGCACCACGATTGGTATCTAGAGCATCATTAAAAGGTGTGCTATCCATATCTAGATTAAATGATACATACCAAGCATTGTATTGGAGCGCTGCGGTCGGTATGAGTGATCCAGATGTTCTATATCCCAGACCCAGATGCAATTGAAGTTCCCTGCCTCGATTTTGGTCAAGGTAGATCTTACCCAATCCACCAAAAACCGTTTCATTGTACTTGGTCTGAATTTGGTGTAAAGCATGCAATTGCAAGTCTAATGACTCTGTCAATCTGAAATTTCCAACACCGCTGAAAGTATATCTCCGCGGCAATTTTGTAGGTTTATCGCCATTAAAAGATACTTCGGGCTCGATAAGATGTAATGCACCTATACCAAGGTCAAGATTTGTCCTGGCAGATTTTTGATATCTATAGTTTAATCCAAGTCCTGTCTCCACATAATTCACTCTTTCGGTATTTTGGAAAGCTTCGCCGCTACTTTTTGTTGGGTCGAATTTCTCACCATTCCACTGTTCATTCCATGTTAGTGATTTTGTATCAAAACCTTTGGTGGCATACCCAAGATTGGCGCCTAGGCTTATGATATTTTTACTATTCAGCAATTTGTGGAAAGCACCATTTAGCCCGATATTCAACAACGTAAGTCTGGAATCTCCTTGTCTGTCATAATTTACATTCAAGCCGACACCATAAAAATGCTTATCTGAATGGTACGGCATGATATTTCTGTCATAAGCACCACTAAAAGTGGTCCATGGTACGGGAACAAAACGCCATTGGTCACGATGACTCAATGTAAATCTGTGGTCGCCATTAAAAGATCCAGTGAGTGCTGGATTTAAATTTTGTGGCGAATTGTAAAATTGGCTGTAATGGATATCTTGTGATAAAGCAACATTATCCGCAAGCATCCAAATTGTCAAAACCAAAAATGAATGGAGTAAATGTCTAAAATGCATATAATTAATAATTAAATTTTTGATTTAATCTTCTAAAATCGACTAACACTAAACCTATATAATGACGTTTGTAAAGCTGAAAGTCACACAATACAAACCAAAGATGTAGGTTATATGTTTTAAAATACATACATAATATACACTAAACTCATAAGATATAAATTTAAGAAAATGTTAAATTTAAATATTCGAAACATTAACCTCGAAAATTAAACTAACATCAAGATGTGGTTTGATGAATGACCTATTTTACCATACCGTCTTCCAAAACAATCACTCGATCACTCAAATTTGCCAAATCAGTATTATGGGTGACAATCACAAATGTATGGTTAAAATCCTTGCGCAATTGCAGAAAAAGATGGTGTAGATTTTCAGAGCTGGCTTTATCTAGATTGCCTGTAGGTTCGTCAGCAAAAACAACAGCTGGCTCATTGATCAATGCCCTAGCGACAGCTACGCGTTGTGCTTCGCCGCCGGATAACTGATTGGGTTTGTGGTGGATTCTATCAGCCAGATCAAGATAGTTCAATAATTCTTTTGCCTTGGTCTCTGTCGCTGCCATGGATTTCCCACCAATAAATGCCGGAATACAGACATTTTCTAAAGCCGTAAACTCCTGAAGCAGGTGATGGAACTGAAAAACGAAACCAATATTTTTATTCCTAAATGCAGCCAATGCCTTTTCATTAAGACCTGAGATACTTTGGTTGCAAATAATGAGATTGCCTTCATCAGCGTAGTCCAGCGTACCCAAGATATGTAGCAATGTACTTTTTCCTGCACCTGATTTGCCGGTAATACTTATGATTTCTCCTTGTGGAATCTCTAAGTTTATATTTTTTAACACGTTAATATCACCGTAAGATTTTTTTATATTCTGGGCTGAAATCATGAATAAGAGCAATATTTGTAATGCAAATGTACGCAAAATTGTGTAAAAATAATTTTTTGAAAAATCAGTACCTTTTTATCCATTTATATTTAGTCCTAAAACTAGTGATGGATTATAATAATTTAAATTCTTATACAATTAACAATCAAATGTATATAGAATTATTATAAAAATATATAAAATATTTAATAAAATGTTAACAAAACTTACAATAAAAATTCAATTCATGAAGTTGTAAAAAGGATATGTATTTATTATTAATATGGTGAGCAAATACGAAATATCATTTGTAAAAAGCATAGATCATAATTAGAATTAATGATTTTTTTGTTACCTTTGCAACCCTTATAGTTGAAACCGATATTCAAAGAGATATGAAGATCCTTCAGTTGTGCAAGAAGTTTCCTTTTCCGCTTAAAGATGGTGAATCAATTGCCGTGACTTATCTAAGCAATGCCCTCCACAATTTAGGTTGTGAGATATCTCTATTGAGTATGAATACCTCAAAGCATTTTGTAAATATCGACGAGCTTCCAGCTGATTTTAATCACTATAAGGAAATTCATGTCACGCCTTTGGATAATAGTATAAAGTACTTTGACGCTTTCAAGAATTTGTTTTCAAAAGATTCGTACCACGTGAGTCGGTTTGTCTGTCCAGATTTTAAAGATAAATTGATCTCGCTTTTGCAGCAAAATCAATATGATGTAGTACAGTTGGAAACACTATATCTGGCACCATATATAGAAGTTATCAAACAACATTCCAATGCCCTAATCACAATGAGAGCGCACAATGTTGAGTTCGAGATTTGGGAGCGAATCACAGAAAATACAAAATTTTTACCAAAGCGGTTGTATCTTAAGTATCTAACTAATAAACTTAAACGATACGAACTCGCACATCTAAATAAATACGACTATCTAGTAGCTGTATCAGAAAGAGATCTTCGAAAGTTTAAATCACTTGGATATAAAAACGGTGCTATATCATCACCGATAGGTCTAGACCTTAAAAATTATAATCCTACCTACAAGCATGATGTTTCTCAAGATATATGTTTTATAGGTGCTTTGGATTGGATTCCCAATATGGAAGGACTGACTTGGTTTATAGATAAGGTTTGGCCTGCACTTTCTGAACGATTTCCAAATTTAAAATTTCACATAGCAGGTCGTAATACACCTGATTCGCTCAAAGCACTAAATATTAAGAATATTGTTGTACACGGAGAAGTCCCTGACGCCATCCGGTTTATGGAAAATTATACTATGATGGTTGTTCCATTATTTTCAGGTAGTGGCATGCGTGTTAAAATCCTAGAAGGTATGGCACTCAGCATGGTCGTGATTACTACAGAAATGGGCAAGGAAGGAATACATGCTGAAAATGGTGAGCATTTATTAGTAGCGGATACACCTGATGCCTTTATCACTCAGATAGCTTCAGTTCTTTCGGGCCAGAAGGATAGAAAGAAAATCGGCGAAGCTGCAAAATCTTTTGTGGAAGATTATTATGACCATGGTGTAAATGCCAAAAAACTTTTGGAAAAATATAAAGTACTCAAATCAGATCCTGATTACCGCAAGATCCCTGCCATACTATAAAGACGATTTTCCCCTTTCGGGATTATATGGCATTTGGAATTCCCAAAATATTAAATCTTCTTTTCTTATCTTAAAAACACAATGTGTGAGTAGCCATTATTTGACCACGTTATAAACGCTAACGTTGATAATTACTATATTAATTATTATGTATAAAATACTAAATTGATATTGGGTTACTAAAAAATATTTTAAAAATCTACAAACACATTAAATATTTTCATTATATATATAAGATTAATTTTATTGTTTTTATAATTAAAAGTTATAAAATCTAAAATTTAAAGCCTTCCTAATAGAAAATAATAATATTAATTGGCATGTAAATTGCCTATATACCAGTGGATTATTAGACACACACGAATTTTATTTTTTTTAACCACATAATTTTACAATAATGGCGACAAGAGCTGTAATTGCTGATCATCAGAAAATGTTTACAGAAGGAATCCAGGCCATACTGACTGAAATGCAATTTCCACCTATAAAGATAGTAGGCGTAGCACACAGTCTTGATGAACTTAATAAAATGACAGAGTTTCCCATAGATCTGTTAATCATGGAATTAGCATTGACAGACCAACATGGGGCCACATACATTTCTGAACTAAAAGTAATGTGGCCAGATATCAAAATAATTATATTAAGCAATTATGGCGAAGCAAACATTGTAAGAGAAGCATTTATACAGGGAGCAGATGGGTATGTATTAAAATCCAATCACTCGCTGGAATTATTACAATGTATAGAATTTGTAATGGAAGGTAGAACATATCTGGCGGAAGGTCTAAGATTGGCACCAGAATATGACAAGCAGAAAAAATCTTCTCAAAGGGAAAAAAGAAAAATCTTTGAAGACAGATACCTTCTCAAGCAAAAACTGACGAAAAGAGAAAAAGAAATTTTAACGATGATCGTTCAGTATAAAAATAATAAGACAATAGCAGAAGAGCTATTTATAAGTGATCAGACGGTGTCAGCACATCGTAAGCGAATAATGAAAAAGTTTGGCATAAATAATACCGTCAAACTCATCAAATTTTCACTAGATCATCAATTGGTATAGTTTTTGTATTAAAAATAAATAATCCATTTTTTTTGGCATTCCCCTTGCCACTTTTTGCAATAGTATTTCCCTTTTCGTAAGTCTGAAATTGATTTGGAATCATTTTTAGTTTATAATTAAATCAAATTATCTCATGAAATCGGAGAAATTTACACTTACAAAACGCATAGGTTTTGATAGGTTTATCAAAATGAGTATGCTGTCAGCCTTGCTGACGATATGGTACTCCGGGCTTCAGGCTCAATGCCCTTTGGCATGTAACAACCTGGTCCAAGTATCCATGGATGAAGACTGTGTAGTCGAAATCACTCCTGACATGATGTTGGAAGGACAAGGTGTATCACCTGGTTGTACCTACATAGTTCAGGTTCTAAACACCAATGGTCAGCCACTGGCTGCACCGACAGGTATCAACCCAAATACAGGACTGGCTTACACCGGTAACAATTGGGTCACTGTATCCAACGTAGGACAAACACTTCAAGTCAAGATTTGGCTTAGTAATGTCGGAGGTAACTCATGTTGGGGTACAATCAAAATCGAGGACAAATTGGCCCCAACCATTGTTTGTCCTGATCCTATCACCGTGGCTTGTTATGACCCACGCACATTTGCAGCACCAGCAGCGTTTGACAATTGTAACGGAAGAGGTCTTATACAATTGCCATCTACTGCAGTCACCTTGCTTTCTGATGTAACCACAGACATGGAATGTGACGAAAGATTCAGAGCAATGAGAGTGATCCGTTATCAGGCAAAAGATGCCAGTGGTAACGTTTCCGCTATTTGCGAAAGAAAAATCTGGTACGAAAAAATCACGTTATCAGATGTTAAATTTCCGAAAAATTATGATGGTAGTGCTGGTAACAGACCTCACCTCCAATGTGATGGTGGATGGGCATGGAACGGGTATAAGACTGTCGCAAATGTACCATTCCCTACTGCAAACTGGGATGTAAATGGAAATGGATATCCAGATCCTGCTGAAACGGGAGCTCCGTATGTTGCTAACAATCAGAACATTACTGGATTCATTACTGGATTCCGTGTTACAGCTACAGGACCTGCAGGTTGTGTACTTAACACAATTTTTACGCCTGACAAATTGGATTATTATACTGGCTTAGGATGTCTTATAACAAGTTATAATTATGTAGATACATTCTATAATCCTATAGTCGGAACAAATAATATTTGTAAAATAAATACAACATATAGCGATACAAGAATCGATATTTGTACTAAAAGCTTTAAAGTACTAAGATCTTGGACCGTTTTGGACTGGTGCTCAGGTAAATTGTCCACACAGTATCAGATCATCAAAGTTGTAGACGATGAGCCACCAGTTGTTACTGCTCCTGCTGACTTAACTTCTTCTTTAGCACCAGGTACTTTGGTTGCTGGAATCATTTCTGCTGATCCTTATTCGTGCACTGGTTCATGGGCAGTAAGGCCACCTGTTACCATTTCAGATTGTAATACAACAACTTGGACAGTTAAGTTTAAAAAAGCAGATTACTTAGGTGGTGATCCAGGCGACAGTGTGCCTTTCATCTCTACTGATGGTACCACAACAGTTACAGGTACATACCCTAATTTTGTGATCACAGGTTTACCTTTAGGAAGATCTTGGGTTCAATATATCGTAACAGATGCTTGTAACAACACAAGTACAGAAGCGACCACAGAGATCGATGTTTTTGATGTTACTCCACCAGTACCAGTTTGTGATGAATTCACAGTAGTGACTTTATCTAATAATGGCTGGGCACATGTTTTTGCTGAAACTTTTGATGATGGAAGTCATGACAACTGTACTGATGTAACTTTCTCTGTAAGAAGATTGACCGCTGGATGTGGGTCTAATGGATCTACAAATGAAGCAAGTAATCCGTTTGGTCCTTTTGTACAGTTTTGTTGTGAAGATGTAGGAAAAGATGTTATGGTAGAATTAAGAGTCACGGATGCTTATGGTAATAAAAATTCTTGTATGGTTACTGTTACTACACAAGATAAAGTACCACCAGTTATTTTGACTTGCCCTGCAGATAAAACCATAAACTGTACAGATGCAGTAGTATTTGGTTTGCCTACATATTCTGATAACTGTTCTGCAACTATTAACAATCCACCTCAAGTAGGTACTATAAATAATTGTGGCGCTGGAACTTTAACCAAAACTTGGACAGTTACAGATAATGGTGGAAGAACAGCATCATGTACCCAAACTATCACAGTTAGAAATACAACACCATACAATGGTCCTTCATCATGGCCGGTTTCGCCAAAAGAAGTTACAGGTTGTATGAATGTAGATACAGATCCTGCAAAAACTGGATCTCCTGTGATCGGAAGCGGTTCATGTAGCCAAGTTGCATATACTTATGAAGATCAGATATTCCCATTTGTTGATGGAGTTTGCTTCAAGATATTGAGAAAGTGGACAGTTATTGACTGGTGTAAATTTTCACCAAATATAGCACCAAATGGTCAGGTTTATCCTACCGTTCCTACATCTTCAGTAAGTAGCCCAGCAGATTCATGGAAGATTAATACTTGGACATATACACAGATCATCAAAGTATCTGAAGATGTAAAACCAGTAATAAATACTTGTTCTAAGGCTGATACTGATGCATTTGGCGACAACTGCAATGGTTATGTTGAACTTAAAAATACAGCCACTGACTGTACACCTGCAGCACAACTTCGTTGGACTTATACGATAGACACAAACAATGATAACGTTGGTCCACATATTACAGGTACGACAAATGATGCATCAGGTACATTTGCGGTAGGAACACACAAGATCACTTGGACAGTAGAAGATATGTGTGGAAATCAAGGTACTTGTAGCTATACATTCAGAGTATTGGACAAGAAGAAACCAACACCGTACTGTATATCTGAGTTAACCACTGTTATCATGCCTACAACAAACGGTATTGAAATTTGGGCAAAAGATTTTGACAAAGGTTCATCTGATAATTGTCCTTTAACAGGTTGTGGTTTAAAATATACTTTCAATGGATTTGTACCTCCAGTTTCTAACAATGAAGTATTGTTTAATAGCAATGGAACAGTGGTTGGAAATTGGCCTACAACAAACGCATCTTTACTTGCAGGTTACGAAAGTGGATTATACCAAAGATGGTTGCCTTCGACTTGTTCTTCTGCAAAACTGTACACATGTAGCGACTTAGGTGCGAATGAAGAAGATATGAGTGTTTGGGATGTAGCTGGCAATACAGATTTTTGTACAGTAACGCTCAATGTTCAGGCAAACGGTACTGCTTGTGCAGGTTCAAGACTTGCTGGTAACATTGGTACTGAAGGAAACGATATGGTTCAAAACGTAACTGTTTCTCTTCAAAACATGAACAATAATGAATCTAAATCTCTGATTACAGATGTCAATGGTGCGTACGAATTTATAGGAATGGCTGAAAATGCACCTTATAAAATCACTCCTGAAAAGAATACCGATCACTTGAATGGTATCTCTACACTTGACCTTGTAATGATGCAAAGACATATCTTAGGATTAAGCAATCTGAATTCAGCATTCAAATACAAAGCAGCTGACGTAAATAATGACAAAAAAATCTCAGCTTCTGACCTTGTTGAACTTAGAAAATTGATCTTAGGTATCTACACTGAGCTTCCTAACAATAAATCTTGGAGATTTGTGGATGAAGCAGCTAATCTTAGCGATTTCACCAAAGTGTTTGAAGCAAATGAATATAAGTACATAGACAATTTGAGCTCTTCTGTGATGGACAATAACTTCACCGCTGTAAAAGTCGGAGACGTCAACTCATCTGCAACTGTAAATGCTAATGACCCTACGACTGATACTAGATCAAGCAAAACACTTACTATGGCAACGGTTGAGCAATCTTACAATGCAAGTGAAAGTGTTCAAATAGCAATCACAGCTGATAACTTTGACAATATCGCAGGTGCACAGTGGACATTCAATTTTGATAACAAAGCTTTGGCTTTCGAAAATGTGGTAGCTGGTGCATTAAGTTTGACAAATGACAATATCCACTTACAGAATGGTAAAATCGCATTCAGTTGGAATAACGAAAATGGATTAACCATAGACAAAGATGTGGTACTATTTACCATAGATTTCAGAGCAATTACGAACAATACAATTTCAAATACTTTCAGTCTGACATCAGATATCACTAAAGCCGAAGCTTACACACATGACTTAAGTGAAATCAAATTGGGACTTACTTTCAGATCTGTTAATGCTGGTGAATTCGCCTTGGACCAAAACAATCCGAATCCATTCTCATCTACAACAGCAATCAGCTTTACTTTGCCAGAAGCAGGTGAAGCAACATTGAAAATCTTTGACATCACTGGAAAAACAATCAAGACCATCACAGGCCAGTATGCCAAAGGTGCAAATGAAGTTATCCTAAATGCTGATGATTTTTCTGCTCAAGGTGTTATGTTCTACGAACTTGAAAGTAAAGGGTTTAAAGCCACTAAAAAGATGATTTATCTTAATAAGTAGATTTAACCTATAAACCAAAAATATTCGAAAAGTCCGAATGCGTAATGCATTCGGGCTTTTTTCGTTATACAAAGATGCCTAATTTATATAAGCTTATACTTTTTACTTTACAAAACTATCCTTGGGTATATAATCTTTTTATTCTTGTAGAGATTCTGCAAAGGATTTCATAAGGTATTGTTTGACAAACATCTGCGAGAATTTCGATAGGTTTACTTTTGCCAAAAATTTCTACTTCATCACCTATTTTTATGCTTGTATTATTTCCAATATTTACCAATGAAAGATCCATACAAACATTACCTATCAAAGGATATTCTTTTCCTCGGATATTGACACAAAATTTGCCATTACCCGCTATTCGCATCAATCCATCAGCATAACCCATATTGATGACGGCTATCCTACTATCTTCGGTGAGTTTACCTCGTCGATTATAACCGACTTCTTCCGATTTTACGACATTTTTGATTTGAACTATACTAGCTTTTAAGGTATGAACTTTTTCGAGCTTGTCTGCAAACTGGCCCGTACTGTCAATCCCATACAAACCCAAACCAAGCCGCACCATGTCAAAATGGTATTGTGGAAACCTGATAATTCCGGCACTATTGAGTATGTGTTTCATCGGTTTATACCCGATACCTTGCGCGATCCTATCATATGCTTCATTCAATCTTACCACTTGTCTATGTGTAAAATCATCATCATCAGGATCTTCACTACTGCTTAAGTGGCTAAAAATGGACTTTACTTTGAGCTGTGATCTATATTCAGACAATATTTGTATCATGGGTAGGATTTCATCCTTACTGAATCCAAGGCGATGCATTCCTGTATCCATTTTGATGTGAATATTAAGTGTCGAGCTAGTTTCTCTTGACAAAAAAGTAGTGATATCCTCCAATTGTTCTAAGCAATAGACTTCTGGTTCCAGATTGTATTTTGTCATTTCTAGTACACCATTTCTATCTGGATTTAGGATTATAATCGGAATCTGAATACCTGATTTTCTGAGTTGAATGCCTTCGTCAATAAATGCGACAGCTAGATATGGTACTTTTTTGAATTCTAAAAATTTGGCCAATTCTTCACTGCCACTGCCATAAGCTGAAGCTTTAATGACGACAATAATTTGTGTTTCGGATTTTAAATGTTTAGAAAATACACCCAAATTATGCTCTACTGCTTGAAGATCAGTCTCCAGCGTCGCAGTATGGCCTTTATCTGAAAGTGCGTGAATGACTTTCTCTAATTGAAACGAACGTGCTCCTTTTACCAATATCGCTTTTTGATATATATCAATTGTCGAAATCTCTTTAAGAAGCTGATCAGTATTTTCATAAGCTTGGAACTGGACTTTATCTCCCAAAAACTTGGAAATTTCTGCTACACCTTTTCCTACCGCAATTACTTCTTGTATTTGATGGTTCTGTATTTGGTTGGCCAATTGTAGATTTAATTGCTCAGGTGTCAATCCTGTTTGCATAAAATCTGAAAGGATGACCATTTTCTCTCTTTGACCAGCTTGCTGAGATAAAAATTCAATAGCTATCTTAAAAGACTGTAAATCTGCATTATAGGTATCATTTATCAAAATACTTCCTTGAATACCATTCTTCATTTCGAGCCTCATTGGAATATTCTGAAGGCGCTTCATTCCAGTTTCGATTGACTCAAAATTGTATCCCAACAGCAGCAAAAACGCTACACAATGCAGCGCATTTTCGATGGAAGCAACATCCGTAAATGGAATATGAATGGTATTTAGTTTTTCTTGAAATAAGATGTCTATCCGTGAATCATGGCTTGTAGTTATTACATCTAAAATTTGAAAAAGTGTAGCATCAGCACTTTTGCCCCAACTCAAAAGATTTCTATCACCAAATTTATGTTTTATTGCATTACTGACTTCAATATTGTCCGCATTAAAAATGATTGTTTTCTCATCCTTAAAAAGTATAAGTTTTTCAGCCAGTTTGGTCGCTTGGTCTTCAAATCCTTCATTATGCGCATCACCCAAAGTCGTAAATATTCCGATATCTGGTCTGATAATCTTTTGCAATGCTTCCATCTCATGCGGCCGAGAGATTCCCGCTTCGAAGATACCCAGTTGGTCTCCTTCTTTTATTTGCCAAACAGATAGAGGTACACCTGTCTGCGAATTATAACTCTTCGGACTTTTTACTACTTGTCTGTCATTGATGAGTTGATATAACCATTCTTTGATTGTCGTCTTACCATTGCTTCCAGTTATTCCTAAAATAGGAAAATCAAATTGCTGTCTGTGATAAGCAGCCAAGTTTTGTAACGCTATTAAAGTGTTATCAACAATATAAAAATTAAGGTCTTGTCTATCAGTTAGATATACTTTACTAACCACAAAATTTCTTATGCCCGACTCAATCGCATCTTTGATAAAATCATGACCATCGTGCATGCTTCCACTCAAAGCGAAATATAGTGTTTCCTTTGGTTGTACTATCTTTCTGGTATCCATTTCTAAATACCGAATCGTAGCATCAGGATCCACAAGATACTTGGCGTCGCTGCCAATAATTTTGGCTATTTCAGATGCTTTATACATAAAAATCGATCATTTTTATAAATCAAATCCTATGTCTCGACGAAAATATTTTCCTTCAAAATGGATTTTTTCGGCATTTTTCAGCGATATACGAATTGCCTCTTGAAAATTTTCTGCCACTGAAGTAATCGCCATTACCCGGCCACCGGAAGTCAAAATATCTCCATCTTTTTCTGTTGTACCCGCATGAAATACGATACTATCTTGCACGTCATCTACACCCGTGATTCGTTTGTATTTTTCAAAATCACCAGGATAGCCACCTGAGACCAGCATTATTGTTGCTGCCGATTGCGATGAAAATGTTAGTTTTTTCCCTTCAAGTTTTTTCGAAATGGCATCTTGAAATACTTCCACCAAGTCATCTTCTATCCTTGGTATCACCACTTCTGTTTCAGGATCTCCCATTCTACAATTGTATTCTATCACAAATGGTTCGTTTCCAACTTTGATTAGCCCAAAAAAGACAAATCCAGTATAGTCCATATTTTCGGATTTGATGCCTTCAATAGTTGGCGTTACGATCTTGTTTATTACTTTTTGCCACAATGTATCATCAACAAATGGTACAGGTGAGATGGCGCCCATTCCTCCAGTATTGAGACCTGTATCACCTTCACCGATCTTTTTATAATCCTTGGCTTCTGGCAACAATACATAATGCTGTCCATCAGTTAAAGCAAAAACAGAAAACTCGATGCCATCTAAAAATTCTTCAATGACAACTTTGGAAGACGCAGCACCAAATTTACCCGAAAGCATTGCACGTAATTCTTCTTTGGCTTCATCCAAATCGTTCAAGATGACTACACCTTTTCCTGCGGCAAGTCCATCAGCTTTGAGTACATAAGGACTAGCCAAAGTATCCAAAAAAGCAAATCCTGCTTCGATATTTTCAGTCGTTACTTCTAGGTATCCTGCTGTAGGAATATGATATTTTTTCATAAAACTTTTGGCAAAAGCTTTGCTTCCTTCTAGCTGGGCAGCAAAAGCATCAGGGCCTATCACGCCTATGTGTTTTGTTTCTTCGCTGCGAAAAGCATCAGTAATCCCTTCTACCAATGGCGCTTCAGGACCAACTACGAGCATATCCATCTTATTGTTAAGACAAAACTGCTTAACTGAAGCAATATCTGTCACTTGAATTGGTACATTTATCCCAAATTGTGCAGTGCCAGGATTACCGGGTGCTATGAAGAGTTGCTTACAACGTTTGCTTTCGGATATTTTTTTTGCGAAAGCATGTTCTCTCCCACCCGATCCTAATATAAGTATATTCATTTTGGTTTTTTAAAATTCGAGAATGCAAAAATAACAGGATTAATTATTTATGTTGCCAAAAAGCTAGTTATATATGCTAAGATAATTCCGTATGTACCCGATTTTAGATTTTATTTAGCCCGTTTTTACAGACGATCGAACCGATTTGCATCTTTGCAGCTAACTGCTTTTTACCCGTTTCTACATCCATATTATTGTAATTTTCTTTGTGATGCAGATGAAACTGAATTGCCGCAAATCGTATGGAATATAATTTCAAGCCTTTTGCCAACAATCGCCATTCAATATCGACGTCCTCACCTACTCCTGCAGTTACATAATCTTCGTCAAAACCATTGATATCTATCAGATGTTGCTTTGCCACACACCAGTTGTGTCCCCAGATACCTTTTGATCTCTCTTGTCTTATAAAAGGTAGGTAAAACATATACTTTACTCGCCTTGAATCTGAACCAAAAATTTTAAAAAAATTAAGCATTTTCAGATCTTTTGAAGCGTACAATTTTTCAGTAAAAATTGGCCCAAGCATGACTCTTCGACCAAAACAAATAGCATTATGTTGCATCCATTTGTCATAAGCCTTCACCATGTGCTTGTGCGGAACACAATCGCCATCGACAAATAAAATATATGTACTAGTGGCAGCTTTCAGCGCTAAATTGAGCGTAGCATTTTTTGTAAAACCATTATCCTTAGCTTGATAGACATGTTTTATTCTATCTTTTAATAAACTGGAAGACAAAAATTGAAATTCGCTCCTGACATCATCTTCTGCAATGATTACTTCAAAATCTTGAAAAGTCTGATTTTCAAGTGCCTTTATTATCAATTCCAAGGCTGTTTGATTTTTATAATATGCAATAACTACAGAAAACTTCATTCCCTTATTTTTTTAAAAAACACCTTGATATATAACAAAATTTTCTGACTTTGTTTAGAATATGGTTTCAATTCATGCAAATATAGTAACCTAAAGTGAAATATCATATTTGCTTGAATTAACTTTGCATCCAACAAAACATGTATGTATGGCGCTTATAAAACCTGTTAATGGTAAATCTCCGATTTTTGGTGATAATTGTTATCTAGCAGAAAATGCTACAATCGTAGGTGACGTGGTGACTGGTGACAATTGCAGTATTTGGTTTAATGCTGTGCTGAGAGGCGATGTCAACTATATCAAACTAGGTAATAAAGTCAACGTACAGGATGGCGCTGTAATACATTGCACATACAAAAAATATCCTACAAACATAGGAAACAACGTATCAATAGGACATAATGCCATTGTACACGGTTGTACCATTCATGACAATGTACTCATCGGTATGGGCGCAATCGTTATGGATAATTGTAT
The DNA here is from genome assembly GCA_016717105.1 of Saprospiraceae bacterium. Classification (GTDB taxonomy): domain Bacteria; phylum Bacteroidota; class Bacteroidia; order Chitinophagales; family Saprospiraceae; genus OLB9. Next base: position 26,253 of record JADKGF010000035.1, read on the forward strand.
AGTAGAGTCCAATACCATTATAGCGGCAGGATCTGTCGTTACCCAAAATACACACATAGAATCTGGAACTATCTATGCTGGTATTCCTGCAAAAAAAATAAAAGACATTAGTCAAGAACTTACATCAGGTGAAATAAACCGGATAGCCGACAATTATGTGATGTATTCGTCTTGGTTTAAGGAATAATATAGCTTGCTTCGTCTATTTTCGTTGTGGTTTGTATTTGGATTTATCCATGATCTCTTGACTATCTTTCATGTTAATCAACGCTTGAAGTGTCGTTTCAGGGTACCTATCCATATATGCTTTAATGATTTTCCAACCAACATAATTGGCAGTCCTACCCGGCGCACCTGAAGGCATATCGGGACTTGTAGGGCTTGGATATATGTATTTAGCAATTTTCGAAGGATTTGATTCATAAAACAGCTTTCTGTCAAAAAAGAACGACCACATCTGCAGTTCATTTTCCATGCACCAGTTAAGTTGCGCAGCACTATATTCGTGAATGATGGAATCGTGCACTTCAGGAAGCAATAACTCTGTGATATACAAAGCTTTACCGTTGTGAATCATCTGATCCAACATGCGATGTCCAGGTGTTTCGCCTACAATATCTTGCACATGTAAGTCCGCTATCTTTTTGACAATATGGTCTTTATTCCAAGACCGAGTGATATAATCAGAAAAATTGGTATTGTCGGGATCAATGGCCTTGTAATCAACTTCTGGAGACATAAACATATCTAGTCCGATACCGATACCGTCTTTTTTGTCATCATCTTCAAAAATAAAAATTTGATACCCAAAGTCTGAAATAAAGGTATAAAGATTGGGTATTGATGTCCTTTGCGGAAAATAATATAGTAAATATCGATACATCTGGTCAGCTTGCCGCTTGATGTCGTCCAAATTAGCATATTTCTTGACTACCTTTTTTCTCAAATCATCAACTATAGAATCTTGTGAAAATGCCCTAAAATCTGCGAAAAGACTGTCCATGTTTTCACCTTTATAAAGCGGAAGTATTTCTTTGAGATACAACTTGTAAAATGCTTTATGGCTTTGGATTTGTGTCTCTAGTTTTTCCTTGCTATCCATTTCAGCCAAGTTGCCCTCGGTACGAATCAGTTTTACATCCACTGCAATGTGACTTACATCAGGTGTATTTGAAGACTTGCATCCCGATACTAAAACAAAGCCCAACAAGATAATATATATTCTGTACATAACCTTTTTATCAATTCTAACACACAAATGTACTGTCTTATTGTTTTATCAAAAAATAAATCATATTTATTGACACATCTAAATTACTTTATTGGAAAATATTGATTCCTGACGCCAAAAAAAGCTAAATTTGCATCTTACTATCAATAAAATCATTCATTTTTATGAATTTGTATATAAAATATATTGGTATCTTTTTCGCTTTTGTTGCTTTGAATTTGTCATGTGGCAATTCTTCTGAAAATCACATGCTGAGCAAGAGACCCACTGCTTTTGGAAGGATAAATGATGTGGTGATTCTCGCGGACCAATCTATTGCCGAAAGTAACCTAAAAGACACCATATCTTATTACTTCGAAGCGCCATATCCTGTACTTACTGCTGACGAACCGATTTTTGACATCAGGTATATGACACCGAAAGACTTGATAGCCAAACCATTGCGCAAAGAGCTTCGTACGTATGTTTTAATAGCAGATGTAGCTGATACCACACTCGAAACTACCAAGATGCTTAGACAAGATTTGGGTGAAGAAAAATTTAAAAGGGCACAAACTGATCCAACTTTCAATACATCAGTAGGTATGGAAAAATGGGCTAAAGACCAAATGATCGTCTATTTATTTGCCAATGGCAGAGACAAACTTGCGGAAGTCATCAGAAAACAATTTCCAAATGTTGCCAAAAAGATCAATACCCACGACCATAAAAATCTTTCAGCAACTGTATTTGGATTACAAAATGATAATAAACCGCTTTCAACCTTGGTTTTGGACAGTTTCGGTATGAATTTGAAGATTCCTGGATTGTATCAGTTGGCGATGAACAAACCTAATTTTCTTTGGCTTCGATTTGATAGTAAAGAACTCAACCAAAGTATTGTAATTCGCAAATTTCCATATAAAGATAAATCCCAATTTACGATGGAAAATATCGTTAAAATGCGCAATGAATATGGCAAAGAATTTATAACCACTGGATCAGAAGATGCTTATATGAGCACCAACGACAGAGATTTGCCTACCTTCGAATACACTTATTACCAAAACAATGCTTATACAAAAGAAGTCAGGGGCATATGGGAGACAGTAAATGATTTTATGGGTGGACCATTCGTCAGTTACCTCATGCTAAATGAAGCCAAAAGCGAAATAGTTTTTATTGATGTATTTGTATTCGCTCCTGGTGAAGAAAAAAGAGATTTCATCCAGCAATTAGATTGTATTATTAAGACGGCGAGCTTTCCTGGTGTCAAGAAAAATAAAGCTAAATCGGTTGGGAATCATCGATTTCATATCATTTTCATACTTAAAATTGAATCCAAGGATAAGCACTCTGGAGTAAGGATTTCTGGGTCTCCAAATTTTTCATAAAATCCTGATATTCTGTAGATTCCACATTAAAAGGACGATGATTCATTTGTTGGATGATTTTGCCAATTTTTTTATTTAAGTTATTTGTTTCCCCATCGAAGTAATGACCTTCAAATTTTTCCCAAATATAATCTATAGCTTGTTCGTTGGGATGAATCAAATCTTTCTCATAAAACCGATAGTCTCGAAGATCATCCATCATCCATTCATAAGCTGGAAAATAGCTTACATTTTCGAATCGCATTTGCAGATTTTCAGCAACAGACAGCAATTTTGCCTTGCTTCTTGCATTTTCGATGATTCCATCTTTTGTATGTCGTACTGGACTTACAGTCATAATGACGTGCACATCATTATTGATCGCAAATAGGCTAGACAAGGCATTGGCAAGTGCATTTTCACACATTTCTATCGAACTATTTGCCTTAGCAAACATTTCTGAAGGCAATTTATGGCAATTGGCTACTATGGCGTCAGTGGATTTTAATGAGTATCCAATCGATGTCCCCAAAGTAATAAATAGATATTTCACCCTTTTAAGAGCTTCATGAGTCTCTGCTATTGCAAGATTTATATTATGTACAGCTTGTTGATTATCCACACTGCCCAAGTTGCTGTGAAAATCGCAATGGACAAACACGCCTTGTGAAAGTTGAACGTCTTCTATTGCAACCACTTTCAATTGTAATGCGTACTCAATTAATCTAGAAATCGATACTGGATGGAAGACGGTACCAAATGGGTTACAAATCGAATTAAATTTATAATTTTGCAACCTGCTACCGATATTATTCGAAAAGCACGATCCTATCAACATGATGGGATCATCGTGTTTTATGGAGAATGATGCCGGTGGCAAATTAAGTTCAGTTCGAAAATTGATCATATCTGTAAGACTGATAAACAAAAATGTAAAAATGAGTATTTTTTCTAAATTTTTCAGCCAAAATCCAAAATCTTCGGATCCTGAAATCCAATTTGGAAGATTTACGGATACGAACAAGTCGGCTGAGCAATACAAAAGTTGGGATTATGCAATCGAAAATTTTGATAGCGAAAAATACCTAGTGGCTTACACACATTTATTGGATTTCATGTCCAATACAGAAAAATCTAATGTTAGCTATACCTTACAAAATGGCATCTTGACATTCAAGATCCATCAAGGGTCAAAAATTATAGAAGGTGAAGCAAATACCAAACTCTTTAGCGCATGTGCCAAGATCGTTCTTGCAGAAAATCCACCACTTGGCTTAATGAGAATTTTGCTTGAAAACAATTTTGATCTAAAATATGCCAGGTATGCTTTTGATGAATCCAATTGTATTTGTTTAAAATTTGATACCTTTGTAGAAGATGGATCGCCTCACAAAATATATGATGCACTAAAAGAATTGGCCACTGAGGCCGACAAAAAAGATGACGTCATTATCTCGAAATTTGATGGTTTATCCCCGATCAATCGCCACCATACACGTGATGTATCTACTGAAGAAATCAATTCAAAATATCATTACTTTAAACAGACACTCACAAGTGTATTGAACGAAATAAATAATGGCACTATCAATGCTTTTTGTATCCAGGTGCTATTAGCTATCTTATTCTAAATTTTATTTACAAAATCGATTTCCTAATAAAGCCCGAAGGAAATATCCTCGAACAAATCAATCTGATCCATAAAAAGTTTTTTAATGACACCATCACGTCTGTTCATGACAAAAACAAAGAAATGATTCGTCTAATTCGGGAATTTGAAAAAATTAGTTTTGACGAATTTGCATCGGAGATATATGAGGTGAGTTCTACCTTCGGCACTTCTGTTCCTGAAGGTCACCAACGATTGGTGGAGATCATAGATGCACAAATTAATGATTTTGATTGGTATTGTGACAACAATTTTCCAGTGATTGCACAAGCGATTTGTGGCTACACTATTGGATATTCACTATATTCTTTTGCATTGCCAGATCCGACTAAAGCCTTACTCAAGCTATATTATTCGATCACAGAAAATCAATTGTTCCAGGCACTTCATTTTAAAGATGTTTACGTTTCCTCAGATCAGAAATTTAATAAGTCAAAAATTACTTCAGCAATCAAAGAAATCATTAGGGATAATGAGGAAAAATATGGCAAAATATCTGTAGATCTTTCCGTTTTGAAATTTGAAAACACTTGCGCATTCTGCAAAAGTTATTTATCACTATTGAAAACTATCAACTAAAATGAATGATCAGATCAAAGATACCAATCCTAGAGAGATAATAAAACGCTTCGAAGACAATCTCATTCAGATAGCCACGCCATATAGTACGGGTACAGGTTTCTTTCTCAAGGAATACAATCTGATCATAACCAATGAACACGTCATCAGAGGCAATAAAAATGTCATGATCGCTGGTAAGACATTTAATAAGCAGATTGTGTCTGTATTATACTTGGATGAAACCTATGATTTGGCATTTATAAGTCCGCCCAATGATCACAATATGTCTGCTGTCTCACTGGGTGATACCAGCACCGCTGATGAAGGTGACAGTATAATTGCGATAGGTCATCCTTTTGATTTAAATTTTACAGCTACTCAAGGTATCATCTCTAATCTGGTCCATCAGAAAGACGACATCAGCTATATCCAGCACGATGCAGCCCTAAATCCGGGAAATAGCGGTGGTCCATTGGTGGATAAAACTGGAAATATCATCGGCATTAATACATTTATCATCCAAGATGGCCATAATATCGGATTCGCATTGACTTCAGACAATATCTTGAAATGTTTACTTGACTTTGCGAAAGGTAATGGTGTCAAAGGTGTCCGATGTGCTTCATGCCGAAACATAAGTTTTGAGACAGAACAAAAGATAACCAATTACTGTACGTTTTGTGGTGCATCTATCTCTATGATTTCACTTATTCAAGAATATGAGCCATATGGATTATGTCTGACAGTGGAGGAAATGATCACAGCGTTAGGATACAATCCAGCTATCTGCCGCAAGGGTCCGAATAGCTGGTCGCTCCAAAGGCGGTGCCATCGTCAATATTTCATATTATGAGAAAACGGGCCTTTTAGTAGGTGATGTTTTCGTGTGTACCTTGCCTGAAAATAAGATAAATGACTTATATCTCTTTTTACTAAAACAAAATTATCTTCTTCAGGGCATGAATTTTTCACTAAAAGATCAGGATATAATTTTGTCATTGTTGATTTATGACCAATATATCAACAGCAATACCTTATTGAAGCTATTTAAACAATTATTGGCAAAAGCGGATGAATATGACAACATTCTGGTAGAACAGTATGGTGCTAAATGGAAAAACCAATTAGACCAGTTTGATAAAATTTAACAACTTTTTCAATTTTTTTAGGCAGAATGTAACTAGGTATAAAATTAATATCTATTTTTACCTTCCATTTACAATAAAAATACAGCTTTTTAAGCACATTTTAATAAAAAGTTTAATATGAACAATTTAGTTTCAAAAATCGGTGTTCTTCTTTTTGTAATATCTTCGCTCACGATTTCGGCGCAAGATATTCACTTTACGCAGTTTTATATGTCACCACTCAATCTCAATCCCGCATTGACTGGAGTAATGAATTGTAAAACCAGAATGGTAGCCAATTACCGTAATCAATGGTCAGCTATCCTTACTGCCAATGCCTACAATACGTATTCTGTGTCTTATGACCAGAAGATACCTGTTGGTCGCGAAGACTATTTTGGTATCGGCGGCTCGATTTGGGGTGACGTGGCAGGAGCATCGCGGTTTGGAACTACACAAGGTAGAATTTCATTATCCTATAGCAAAAAGATGGCTGGATACAGAAAAAAAGCGAGTTACTTAGTGATAGGTGCAGATGCTGCATTGACCAATAGAGGTATCAGTGGCGACGACTTGAGATGGCCTTCACAAATATCAGCATCAGGTTGGGATCCTTCCACAGGTTTGGACGAATTGGCTGGTGTGGACAAAGACTTTTTATACGCTGACTTAGGTGCTGGTTTGCTTTGGTTTAGTATTATAGACAATTATACCAACTGGTATTTTGGAGCGGCTGTTCACCATTTCAACAAACCTAATGTGTCATTTTTGGGAACAGAGGTAGATTTATATAGCAGATATACTATGCATGCAGGTTTACAGTTCGAGATCCAACGCAAAATCTCTTTACTTCCTTTTGGTGTGTATATGGCTCAAGGCCCGCACAGATCACTTAATGCTGGAGCTAACCTTAGATTTGCAATGGGACCATCACGTACAACCAATCAATCATGGGAAATAGGTGCTTGGTATAGAATCGGAAATAAAGTACCTTCAGGTCTTCACTCTGACGCGGTCATATTATCTACCAGATTCAATTATGAAAACTTTGGTATCGGATTTAGTTATGATATCAACGTTTCGGGCCTGAGACAGGCATCACCAGCCAATGGTGCTTTTGAATTTTCTTTGCTTTACAACATCTGTGGACCAGAAAGCAGAGGCGTTTACTGTCCAAGATTCTAATAGAAATACAGGATTGTTTCATCCAATCTAGTCCTAAACTATCGGACATTAGTATATAGTAGGAATAGGCTTATTATTATTTGTATATTATCCTACTTAATTCAGGTATAAACCCTATTACATCATTATTTTAAATGGTGTTTGATTTATTAATAATAAAAGAATTTTAATTCTTTCAAAAACCAATGTAAATTATGTTTGGAAGTAAAAATGAAAAGCAAAATAACAATGGAGCGGTTACATCTACAAATGTGAGCAACAGTATAGTAGAAGGTACCAGCATCATAGGAAATATCACAGCTTCAAATGACATCAGAATCGATGGTGCACTCCAAGGAAAATTACATTGCAATGGCAGAGTCATCATTGGTCCTCAAGGAAAAATCGAAGGTGATATTACTTGTATTAATGCAATCATTGAAGGCAGTTTTACTGGCAATCTCAATGTTAAAGAACTTTTGACAGTAAAAGAAACAGGTGTTATAAATGGCGATATCAATTGTGATAAACTCTTTATTCAGACCGGCGCCATATTTAATGTAACTTGTAGTATGAGTGGTCAGAAACTCAAGCCTTTGGTACCTAAAGAACAGGTAGCCAAAGTCTGAGAGTAGTAACAGTCTAAAAAATACATAATGGAGCCATCCAAGCCTACAAAAAAAACAATCAATTATCTCCAATATTCGGGCTTAGGCATACAGTTTGCTGGCATGATGGTGATTGCAATTTTTGCAGGAAGATGGTTGGATGAAAAGATGGGCTTTTCAAAACCCATTTTTGTATTAGCGCTGATCGTCTTATTTTTCGGCACATTTATGTACAAACTGTATATCGAATTGATAAAAAACAAATGAAAGACTATGCCAAAGGATATTTCATTGCTATCATAATACTGATACCTATTTTGTACCTGATCGATTCATCTTTGTTTGATACAGGGTATTCCATAGCGCTCTATGGTATAGCTATGTTTACGGTATTGAGTATTCTATTATATTATTTTTTGAGAAAATCTATCTTCAGTCCCAATAAGCAACTTTTCCTTTCTATAACGATCGCAAATACACTTGTAAAGATGGTCTGTTCGGTAGGATTGCTTCTTATTTACAAAAAGATACATAATCCAATTGATGGAGATTTTGTTTTGCCATTCCTTATAATTTACTTGGTTTTTACTACTTTTGAGACCTGGTTTATGATCCGTATGGCAGATGAAAAACCTTAATTTTTATAAAAAAACGTAAGTATATGTCCAATTTTATTACCACGTACGAAATGGAAAATTTATTTTCTGTTACCGATACTATGCTAACTGATGCAGATATTAAAATAATTTCCAGAAGTGGTGACACTTTGCGTTTGATGTATAATAACAAGGCTTTTGACGCCCGAATAAAACATTTCAATTACGAAACCAAAGAAGCCAAAATTAATGTCAACGGCTTTGACTTCAAAATCAAAATAAAAGAGCCATTAGATCATCTGATTAATGAATTGGGCTTCTTATCAGCAAACAAACACTCAGTCAAAGAAGTAAAATCTCCTATGCCAGGGCTTGTCGTCAATATTTTTGTGGAAGTAGGCCAGGAAGTTTCTGAAGGTGAGAAATTACTTACTTTAGAAGCAATGAAAATGGAAAATATTCTCAAGTCTCCTGGATCTGGGACCATAAAGTCTATACGTATTCAGAAAGGAAATTCGGTGGATAAAAACCAGATATTGATCGATTTCGAATAAATCCCCTAAGGTTTTTGCGGCATTGGTTTGCCAAAGTGCTGGACCCAATATTTATCAACTTTGGCTACAGCCATTTCATTGACTTTAGGATTCATAAGCATTGTACAGTGCGAATAGCTGTTCAACCAATCTTGGAGAACTTCGTCAAATGATTTTTGCCCTTCACCTAGATTTTCACCAGCAACCATCCAAGCATAGCCTACTTGATCCAATCTTTGTCCGATATCCAATCCGTCAGAAGAAAAATGGGCAAAAAAATTGTGTTCATACATCTCTGTGGCCTGATTATGCGCACTCTTATACAATAAGTTATTCCATGTTATTTTATTCACTGGCGCCATATATCTACGTCCGCAATAGCATCCTTTCTCCCTGATCTTATTGACCGCATCTATCATATTTTTTTGCTGGCTGGCAGTAGGATGACTATCCGGCCATGTACCCAGACTAAAAAATAGTAATAAAAAAATCAATGTCTTCATACCAAAATACAATTGGGTCTATAACGCAAATTTTATAGCTACTGTTTTATATAAATATTGAATAACCGCTATATTTAACTAAATTTTAAGTCATTATAAAAATGCAGCACCAAATACACCTGCAGAATCTCCCAAATCTGGTTTAAAAAACTGTGTATCTAGTCGATGATTGAAGACATGTTTTTTGACTTCTTCTACACCTTTTGTATATATTTCAGCAATATTTCCAACTCCACCACCAATCACGATTGCGTCAGGATCAATAATATTGATTACCACAGAAATTGCTTTTCCAAAATAGGCAAAAAGTCGCTCCATTGTCTGTTGCGCATATTTGTCATTTCCATCCCTGTATCTTTCGGTAATTTCCTTTAGATTTAGAGGCTGTCCGCTTATCTTATGATAATATTTCTCTAAGGCAGGACCTGAAATAACAGTTTCTACACAACCTACTTTTCCGCAATAACATGCGCCACCAGATTCATCAAGAAAATTATGGCCCCATTCTCCACCGATACCTTGTCTTCCACCTACAACTCTGCCATCTACTACCAAGCCTCCACCTACTCCTGTACCCATGATTACACCAAAAATCACTTTTGCTTCAGGCATTAACTTTGGAATAACACCCATTTTCGCCTCTGCTACGGCAAAACAATTGGCATCATTGCTAAAATTAAATTTGATTCCGGTTCTTTTTTCAAGGTCGGCCTTCATATTTTTTCCGTTGAGCGAGGTGCTATTGCAATTTTTCATCACATTCAGTATCGGGTCCAATGTGCCTGGTGTACCGATTCCTGCCGCTATGGGACTCAGGTTACTGTGTGATTTCATATTTTCTATCAATGTACAGATCTGATCCAGTACGTGGTCATATCCCAGATGCCCTTCTGTAGGTATCCTAAGTCTAGTGACCACTTTGTGATCCTCTTTATTGAGAATAATGCCTTCAATTTTTGTACCGCCAAGGTCGAAGCCCCATATTGCATCCATTATCTGTGAAATTTTCCGCAAAATAGACATTTCCAAATCATCTGAAAAAATATTATCTTCATTTTTGTAGTAAATATTCTGCCTTTCATTTATTAAGTCCTTACCTTGTGCCGAAATTTAATCCATAATGCAAAAGAATATTAAAGAAATCATACCTGGCTCAGGACTTGGAGCAATAAAGTTTGGAATGACCAGAGATGAAGTAATCAAAATTGCAGGTAAACCTGATGATGTCGAAAATCTTCCTGGATTTGAAGAAGAGATCAGTGATACCTTAGAATCATGGCATTACGATGAGTATGAATTTTCTCTAGTATTCGATGCTGATTATGAATGGAGATTGGTTTCTATCGCGGTGAGTGATCCATATTTTACTTACAATGGTGTCTCGATTGTAGGTATGGACAAGCAAGACGTAATGGATATGCTCGAGAAAAACAATATAGAAATATCTGGTATGGAAGATGTTTCTGACGAAGAAAATCCTAATCTAGAGCTTGTCGAATCAGACGAAGAAGGTCTTATGATTTGGTTTGAAAATGATGAAGCAATTGAAATCCAAATATTACCTGATGTAGAAGAAGATGGTGAGACGCTTATCTGGCCTGCATAATTTAATATTTTAGCGCTTTTGTAGCCACGCTTCTTTTTCTTGGGCTGTATTAATGTTTACAAATTCTTCGGTGTTGTATAATGTATGACGAGGTGCATTGATTGTATTCAGAAATTTCTGAAGAGATCTCCCGTCATTCATATAAAAGGTTTGTAATTGCACTAAAGCTGACTTCTCCCATATCGACAACATGGGTTCATACATTTGTTGGTCAGAATCATAATACATAGAACAGCTTTGGTTGTTTTTTTGATGAATGCCGATCAAGTCTTTTATGGTATCCACACTCATATTTACCAAATCTGGTGCTAATACAAGTATTGGGCTGATGTCATTTTCGAAGCAAGATAAAATACCACCAATCGGTCCTGTATTTTCATACTTATCTATTATAGTTGGGAATGTATGGTTTAAGTTGCTTTGGTTTTCATTGATAGACAAGCGAATATGCGCACAAAAAGGAAGTAATTTTTCTATGGCAATTTCGTAAAGATAGCGATTATCTAATTGAATCATAGATTTGTCTGTGCCCATTCGTGTACTACGGCCACCCATCAACACTACTCCATAAGGTAATTTCATAGAATCCTTTGGCTGCCTGAATAAATATTAAATCCCGATTTTTTGAGAAATCCGACTAAGGTCAGCTTATTCTCTTTTGCCAACTCAACTGCGAGACTTGAAGGTGCGCCAACTGCTACTATACAAGATATTCCGGCCATTGATGCTTTTTGGATTAATTCAAAACTTGCCCTACCACTAAGCAGTAATATATGCTTATCTAAAGGAATTCTTCCTGCCATAAAAGCATGTCCAATAAGTTTGTCAAGTGCATTATGACGGCCTACATCTTCACTATGAAAAAGATAATCTCCCTCGGGCTGAATATAGCGCAAGCATGAAGGCCGCCCGTCATCTCGAAAGCAGACTGCACAGCAAGTAGTTTCTCTTGCAAAGCAAACAATATTTTTCCATCAATTTTCATATCGTTTTCAGCTTGTGAATACATAGACTGAGCCATAATCGCATCTACAGAAGCCTTACCACATACACCACAACTGGAAGTACTATAAAAATTCCTTTCCAAATTTTTGGCTTCAATTTTTGTTCCTGCTTCTAGCATGACATTGACCGTATTGTCATCTTCTTGGACAACATCGACTACTTCATCAAAGTCCTTGAGTAAGCCTTCGGTAAACATGAATCCCAAAGTCAAAGCAATATCATCTCCTGGTGTACGCATCGTGATGGACATGGCCTTACTATCACACTTGATCTGCAAAGGTGATTCTTCAGCAACAAAATCGACGTGCTTAGTGATATCACCAGATCTATACTTAGTGATGTCTATTTCTTTGATCTGCAGATTATGTATCTTTTTGTCAATCATGGTCCCCACATTCAGCTTGTGGATTGGGAAAAAGGTCAGATTCGTCTTCGTTGGGTCGCGGCTTAAGACATTGAAAATCCTTTTCTATAAGGATAAACAAACCATTCGCCATCCTTCCATCAAAACCAACTCGTGTGTCAGTATCCCAATGGGCTGCTAAATTTTCAGGTACTTGCACTGAAATTGTTTGACCAGTCAATGATGCGACTATTTCATTTCCATTGTATTGTGCTATCTGATATGTTAGCTTTTCATTGCCGAAATGACATTCATCACTTACAAGTCCTTGAGACACAAAATGTAAAACTTCAGACTGCGAAAGACGCAATCTAACCGAATTGCCACTGATACGGATTTTCATCTTTATTTATTTAAAAAATTAGAAATTGGTCACCTAAGTATCCCTATTATTATAACATGTAAATATAGGTAAAATGGGACAAATCTCATTTCAAAATAAATTGTAAATTACATAAAAAGTTATTTTTCCGAATCAATAACGGCTAATAATTGTATCAAAAGCGGCTATCTATGATTTTATAGCCAAAAAATTACCACCATTATTCCCAAATGTCGTACTTTTGAAAGCGTCAAAAAATCATGATGGTAAGACACAAAATAAATGCATGCTATTAATGACTAGAGCAGTTTTTACTTGGATTGGAGTGGTAATTTTCCACTTTAGTATTTTTAGTCAAAAATCATTTCAACCAAAACAAGTAGATTTTGACTGGAAAGGTATTGTATATAGAAATGAAATGACTGGCAATGTTACACTCCATACCAATGGATATGCACTCGCTTACAACAAAGGCAAAATAAAAACCTATTATAAGACCAATTATTACCACCTAGAATTGGGATATATGACGGATCCGAGAGAACAAAAGCAAAATAGAAATATCCCCATTTCATTTAGCAAGGTATCCCAATCATTTAAGTTCGGTAAACAAAATTACATGTACGTACTGCGAGCCGGAAAAGGTACCAAGCGATTGATCACCGACAAAGCTAAGCGCAAAGGTGTTGCCATCGGTTATAATTATGAGGCAGGGCCATCGATAGCATTTCTCCGGCCTTATTATTTGGAATTGATATACAATCTGGAGAAAATGGTCAGTCTTTTAATAAAGTTGCGTGAAGAAAAGTATGGCAAGACCAATGCGGCAAAGTTTTTAGATTATAATTCTGTTTTCGGTGGTGCAAGTGGTGGCTGGTCATCCATAAGTGTTGTACCAGGCATTCAGGGTAAATTGGGTTTGTTTTTTTCATTGGGTGCCTTTGAAGAATATGCCAAATCACTAGAAATAGGCATTAAGGGTGACTTTTATATCCGAAAGATTCCCATCATGGTAGAAACAGAAGCTGTCAGTGCCAAACCCTATTTTTTGAACTTTTATGCTACGTTGGAGTTTGGTAAGAGGACGAATTAACATTTAAGAATACAATCATAAATCGAGTATAGTGGTAGAATTGCCCATAATCTCACATCAACCAACTGAACAAAGGGCTAAAAAGCCTGACTGGTTGAGAGTAAAACTCCCGATAGGTGAAGATTATCGTCGGGTAAGAAATCTGGTAGATGAATATAAATTGCACACCATAGCAAAGCGGTAACTTTCAAGATGGCCGAATGTTGGGGGGCTTTGGTATGTGCCTTTGATTTTGGACAATGTGTACAAGAAGCTGTTCTTTTTGTGCCGTGAAAACTGGAAAACCAACCGAATACGATGAGGATGAACCAGCACGTGTGGCAGAAGCAATTTTCTTGATGAAGGTAAAACACGCTGTCATCACATCTGTAAATCGCGATGAACTCAAGGACAAAGGTGCTGAGATCTGGCATCAGACTGTCAAAAAAATCAAAGAATTGTCGCCAGATACTACTATAGAAACATTGATACCAGATGTAAAAGCCAATTGGGAAGCCTTAGAAAAAATGATCAGTGCTGGCCAAGAAGTAGTTTCTCACAATATGGAGACCGTAGAAAGCCTTTATAGAAAAGTAAGGCCTCAAGCCAAGTATGACAGATCACTTGAACAAATCAGACGTACTAAAGATTTCGGTAAACGTACGAAGTCTGGTATCATGGTAGGCCTAGGCGAAACCAAAGACGAAGTTCTAAAAACAATGGATGACCTAGCAAAGCATGGATGTGATGTCCTTACGATCGGTCAATATCTACAACCTACGAAAATGCACATAGAGGTAGCGGAGTATGTTCATCCAGACACATTTGCGATGTACAAAGCCGAAGGAATGCAACGTGGATTTGATTTGGAGAGAGCGGTCCATTGGTCGAAGTTCTTATCATGCGGGAAAGACACTGTAAATTAAAAAAAATAAAAAATATACAAATTTATTGACAGTTTACGTAAGAGTTATATTTTGCCACATTTTAGAAATTTAGTCTTAGATTTTAGATTTACAATTATGCTAATGCCCCTTAGCTCAGTCAGTTTAGAGCGACGGACTGTTAATCCGCGGGTCGAGTTCAAATCACGGAGGGCGCAAAAGAAGCCCGGTTTTCGCAAGAAAATCGGGCTTCTTTGATTTATAAAAAATTCTATTCTATCAATGATGTACTACAAGTTTTTCTGTTTGTTTCCTGCCAGAGATGTCCGTGGCCGTAACAAAATAAAGGCCTGACGGTATATGACTGACATCTATTGTAGTATGGTCAATACCACCATGCTGAGTGAAAACAGCTCTACCCGAAACTAACCACAATAATTCTACCTTTGACAAAATAACATCTGGATGGTAGATTATCGCTTCACTTTGTACAGGATTGGGTTGGATATTAATAACATTTAGACTTTGGTCTTGTGTTACACTAGATAATCCCAACGACTCTAAGCTAAAAGCAATAATTGAATTGGCCTTGGATGGATAGTCTTGTAATATTAAACCATTTTGATTAATAAAAACAGATCCTTCTTCCACATGATAAACTAAAAGATTATCGTGAAAAGTAAGATCTAATGGAAGCATAAACCTCAAATCATCTTCCGTAAGTATAGTTTTTAAGATTTTCAATCCGTTATTTTTGATTTCAATT
>JADKGF010000036.1 GCA_016717105.1 Saprospiraceae bacterium
TGTTAAACTCTGAATTGGGCTTTTACAACCCGAAACATCATCAACACAGGCAAAATAAACTATTTGAGCAGGTCCTGTTTGATTATATATTGGTGCTGTAGCCGTAGTTGTGCCAGTACCATCAGTATAAAATGTCAATGTGGTCCCAGCACTACAACCTGTAATATTAAATGAGCCCCCAGATACGACACAAGACCCTGAACATGTGCTATTTATAACTTCTGCGGTGGTAGGCCCAAGCGGATTTAAACAAACACCCGGGGATGTGGTAAGTGATTGAATTACACTCTTACAACCCGAAGCATCATCAACACAAGCAAAATAAACTGTTTGTGCTGGTCCTGTTTGATTATATGTTGGGGCTGTAGTAGTCGCTGATCCAGTACCATCAGTAAAAAATGTGAGCGTTCTCCCAACACCACAACCTGTCATATTTAATGATCCCCCAGATACAGCACAAGCTCCTGAACAAGTACTATTTATAATTTCGGCTGTTGTTGGTGCAACAGGATCCGTACAAGTGCCAGGAGATGTTACAAATGAAACTGGTGCAGATTCAATGCCTGCTTCACATGAACATCGAGCATATATTGTAATTGAATTATTTTGATTATAAGAAGGAACAATACCTGAGTAGGTAATTCCATCAGTAGAATATTCTAATGTTTGACCAGAAGGACATGCCAAAGTATTAGATTGTATTGTTCCTCCGCCTAACACACAAACAGGCAAACAAGAACTTTCAGTAAATGTTATGCTTCCGGTTGGCATTTGAGGTGTACAAGCAGCACAAATAGCAGGAATTGCTACTATTTGCATTACTTGGCAATTTGTAATATCACATGAATTTCTAACAAGCACAGTAATATCTGGTGTACCTGGACTAACACCAGCTAAGGTATTAGAAATCCCCCAAGTTGAACCGTTGTTAAAGGAATATTCCCAATGGCAGCCAACAGGCAAAGGAGTAATTGGATCTGCAATGATTGTAATAGTTACGGTTTCATCAGCCTGACAAATCGCTGTTGCTGATGTAATAACTGGTTTATCATAAATAGTTATAGTTACAGGCGCTCTGCATCCTGCATCACCGCAACCGACATAGAAAGTATAAACACCCGGTGAATTAGTATCAGCTAGACCTGAACCAGCAACTCCAACGGGATCAAAAGTAGTACCTGTGCCTAAAGCTGTTCCTCCCATAGGAACATTAAACCATGTCAATTGAGTTGTCCCACCTAAGTTATAAGTTACAATAACCTGTACCATAGATACTGAAAAATCTTGGTTACCAGCACCATCGTTTGAAGTCTCATAAAATGAGAAAGTATATGTTCCATTTGGGCTATTTGTGGACGTACCATTCCATGCACCAACTGTAGTAAAAGTCGAAAGTGTACATGCGGTACTAGTTGCACCGGATATACTACCACCTGATAAATTAAACGTAGTGTTTGGTGCTGCCACATTTACTCGCAATTCATTACAAAATGATGGTGAAATGGCATTTCCTTTAATTTCGTATGAGATATTAGTTATTGTGGCTCCAGCAGGCACTCCAGAAATAGTACAAGTAGCATTTACTGAAGTTGTTGTACTAGTAGTGTAAGAACCTGTTGTTGCCGGGGTATTTGTCATACAAGTTGATGTGAAAGATTCCGGGGACATGAACCTGACAAATGTGCACCTGTCAAATCATGTGATGGCTCTCCTTCGCAAATTGCATAATCTCCCTCAGCCGAAATACAACAAACTAGGTTGTTACCTGAAGAGAATCCAATTGAAATATTTGTTGCTGAGCCAGAATAATTTGTAATCAATACAGCATAAATTCCGACAGAAGCTGAAAAATTAAAGGTACGTTTCCACTACTCCATAGTCACATGCTACAATATTGGCAGCGGTGAGATTTGCACAAGCATTTGTTATCGAAGTAAATGGACCAAAAATCGCACCATCTATGTCCACTCCAGCAGAATTCGATATAGATCCTGTCATTGTTCCAGCCTGTGTAACTTCAAAGAAAAACCATGACTCATTTGGTGTGCTTCCTAAACATCCAATATTTGTTGGGATTGAGCCTATTGCTGTACCTCCAGTTGTATTTGCAGGAAATGGTGGGATACTACCACAAATTTGCTTAGCTGCACTACATGTTGCACCTTGTGCAAAAAAATTACTATTAATCCCAAATACTAATAGTATTATTATTACATATATTCTATTCATGTCTATTATTTATGAGAGTATTAAAACAATATATTAACTTGTGTTGGATCAAGTTTAATGAAATTGATCAGAATTTCTTTTGCTTTCGATCTTTCCAATTCAAACTTGAATGTTCCGCCATTCCATGAATACGAACACATAATAATGCCATCAATTTTTTCAAAATAGGAATTAACTTCGAAAACCGAGGCGAAATTAGATTGATTTATCAACCCATCATGCTCAACCAAGACATTGATTACTTTTTCATTTGCTGAGATTAAGGTGACTTTTTGAATTAATGCATTTTCATAGAAAATACTGGCGAAGCTTTTCCATTTAGCGTACTAAAAGAAAAACCTTGAATTGCTATTATTAATAGCAATAAGAATTTAAAGTGCTGCATGAGATTAAGTTTTGGTTTAAAAATAATATTGTAGTGTCCTTATTCCAAAACAATCAATAAAATTAATTTCTTAGGGTATCATAGTATCTTGGGGTAGTGCAAAGGTAGTAATTAGTTATTTATAACTATCAAAAAAGGAATAAGTAGTATTCATATTATACTTTTTTTATATCTGTTTATTATGTTGTGTATCATAAGTTTTCTCTTTCTAGCTACTGGTAATTCAAATTTATCGTCGTTTATTGTAATGGTTAAACGGTCTTTTGGATAATTCCCGTATTGATCAATTTTATTAATATTCACAACATAAGATTTATGGATTTGCACTAATGCAGGATAACACGAACAATGTTCCACAAATTTACCAAAGCTCATATTCAGATTTGAACAAATAACATCATCCTTTTCAACAAAATAACCTTTTGTAAATTTTCCATTTGCTTTTACAAATAAAAAATCATCAATAGATATTATTTGATTCTTTCCTAGAATATTAATTAGTGTTATATGTTTATTGTCGGACTCCATGCGATAATTTTTGGTATATGACAATAAAAAAATGTGATTGCCACAGAAAATTAATCACAACTAATCCAATTTCAATTGCAGTTTTTATGGTGGGACTTGAATTAACTTAACATCCTTGAATGCGCAAATTTTGCAGTATAATTATGATCTTAAATATATAAATTTGTTATTGTTAAAATAATATATATTTATACTGTATAATAAAGTATTTGCAATAAAATTTGCATTTTATAATTTAATAGGTCTATAGATCAATTTAATATGCTTTTTTTTATAAATTTATGTGGTTTATTCAATTACATAAATAATATTGAAGATAGTTTAACTTCCTTGATCTTCTTAAGCCAGAGCCATCCTACGTCTTCCTTTTTTTCTTCTCGGCTGCCGGAAACAATATATTATTAAGTATCAACCGATAACCAGCACTATTCGGATGCAAATTGAGATCTGTTTCAGGATCACCTACATAATGTCTGTAATCTTCAGGATCATGGCCTCGTAAAATGTCCATGTGCCGAAGCCATAACTACCGTGAAGATAGCGCACTTCGCCTGCTGATTTGGTCTCGCCAAGGATTAAAACATCAGATTTTACCAATGATTTTTTGAAAGCCGTAGCCTGTCCCATAAAACCTTTGATCGTCTGAGTATGATTTTGGCAAAGCATGGATGGTATCGGGTCCCACTTAGCAGAAAACTCAAATAAATTAAAATAATCTACTTCTGGTGTGACTGATCGACTTTTTGTTGTCTATGTCCGAGTGCTCATATTGTAATGGATTGAGCACCAACTCAAAATCTTTAAATGCAAATGTCTTGGTATAATCCAACTTACTTTGCGCAGCATTATCATAACCGTCACCATCATACATCTCTCCACATATATCCTTCAAGGACTTCCCTATCATATACTTTATCAAATGGAATTTCAGCATACGCAAG
The DNA here is from genome assembly GCA_016717105.1 of Saprospiraceae bacterium. GTDB lineage: Bacteria > Bacteroidota > Bacteroidia > Chitinophagales > Saprospiraceae > OLB9. The sequence continues at coordinate 4,084 of JADKGF010000036.1, forward strand.
TACCAATGTAACAGCATCGTCCCAAGGCTGTATCCTGTTGCCGCGTGGATTAAAATCAGGTGTATATACGGCAATTTTTGGAGCCTTCTCTAGTTTTACAGCTTCTTGATTTAATTCAGGATCACTGATTTCAGATCTGATGGCAATCCATTGGGCATCGGAAATAACTTGGTATGAAACGCCTCTGACCTTCAACTCATTTTCTAGTCCTTTTGTATGTGGAAATGCAAAACTACCGCCTCTATAATTCAACAACCAATAGGCTTCGATACCTTGATTAATCACCCAATATGTAATACCATATGCCTTCAAGTGATTCGTCTGTTTGTCGTGCTCCATCGGTATGAGGATGTAACTCGCCGAAAGAGACAAAGTAAAAAACATGGCCGCTATGAAGATTATTATCTTTTGCATTTAATCTTTTTGTTATAAAAAACGTTTTAAAACTTCAATCAGTGCAAATTTGTTTAAAAATTTCTTAATCTCCATACAATTTATGAATGAATGAGTGAATTTTTTAATATTTGCATCATAATTAAAATAAACAAGTGATTAATACAATAAGTTTCTCGTATCCGTGGTGGTATATCATATTTGTGTAGCTCTAGGTGTCGGATATGCCTTCCTCATGTATTTTAGAGATAAGATTCGCGGAATATTCACATTGGTTTACAAAATTTCTGGCTTTACTCAGATGTTTGAGTGTTTTTATCATTGCACTTTTACTTCTCTCTCCGTTTGTGAAAACCATTAAGGAAGACACTAAACGACCACTTATAATCATAGCATCTGACAAATCAGAATCCATAGCTGAAGGCGAAAAAAAGGAAAATTTAGATACTTATAAACAAGCCATTGATAACTTAGAAAACGATTTGAATTCAAAATTTGATGTGAAGTATCTAACCTTCGGTAGTAATGTACACGATATCAAAAAGGATAGTTTTTTAGACAAGAGCACCAACTTAAGTCAACTTTTCAAATCAGTAAGCGATAATTACGGGGATCAGAATCTAGGTGCATTAATTGTAGGTTCAGATGGTATTTTTAATGAAGGTAGCAATCCACTATATACAACATACAATATTCATGCGCCTATATATACGATAGCAATGGGCGACACTTTACAGAAAAAAGATTTGTATTTTCAGAATATTTTGCATAATAAAATAGCTTTTCTGGGTGATAAATTTCCAGTGCAAGCAGACGTTTTGGCGTTTAATTGCGTAGGATCAAATACAAAGATCACCCTAGAAATGATATCCGGATCTACAGTCAAAAATTGGCCGAAGAAACCATAAACGTTAACAGTCTATCATTCTTCACAACCAAAACTTTCAATATTGACGCCAACCAAAGTGGTGTAATAAGATACAGGCTCAGTCTTGCAGGTATTGCAGGAGAACAAAATCTTAAGAATAATGTAAAGGAGTTTTTTGTCGAAGTATTGGATGCCCGTCAAAAAATTCTATTGCTGGCGAATGCACCACATCCTGATTTATCTGCATTAAAATCTATAATTTCTGAAAATAAAAATTATGATACAGAAATAGCATATATCAATGATTTCAAAGGAAATATTTCAAAATATAATCTAGTCATTTTACACAATCTGCCATCTGAAAATGCAGACATTACTGCATTAGTCACCCAATTAAATAAAAATAATATACCCAAAATATTTATCGTCGGTTTACAAACATCTTTACCGAAATTTAATACTGCCCAAGATGTATTGCGCATCAATGGCACAATCAAAAATACAGAAGAAATTCAAGCAGAAGTAAATCCAGCTTCACCATGTTTACCACTTCTGACCAATTGAAAAATAAGTTAAAAACTTTTCCTCCATTACTCACACCTTCGGAGAGTATAAGTTGGCTGGCGCAGGTAGTGTGTATTTGTACCAAAATATAAAAAAAGTAAAAACAAATTATCCGTTGATTGCATTCGATGAAAAGGAAGGAATCAAAACTTGTGTCATTAATGGCGAAGGCATCTGGAAGTGGAGACTATTTGACAAATTGCAGCATAATAACTACGATCTAGTACAAGAATTGGTAGGTAAGACCTTGTTACTCACCTCTGTGAAAGCTGATAAAAGAAAGTTTAGGGCAAATACTTCAAAGAACTTATATAAGGATAATGAGCCTATTGTGTTTGATGCCCAACTCTATAATGACAGTTACGAACTCGTAAATGAATCTGATGTAAAACTCGTAATAAAGGATGAAAATGGTAAGGAATATGCCTTACTTTCAATAAAACTCATAATTATTACACCTTAAATGCTGGTACTTTTGCCAAAGGAACTTATAGCTTTACAGCCAATACTACATTGCAAGGGAAATCTCACTCTGTAAGTGGACGATTCAACGTGGAAGCCATACAATTGGAGCATTATGACTTGACCGCGAGACATGGATTGCTAAGAGGAATTAGCGAAAAATATAACGGAAAAATGGTCTATCCATCAGAAATTAGTTCATTAAAAGATTTGTTATTGAATAATGTCAATATCAAACCGGTCATGTATCAAACCAATTCTACAAAGGCAATAATTAATCTGAAATGGTTGTTTTTCTTATTGATTTTCCTATTGGGAATTGAGTGGTTTTTAAGAAGATATTTTGGTAATTATTAATCATGCGAATTTATTTTGACAATGCATCTACCACACCGCTACACCCAAATGTACTGGAAACTATGTGTAGCGTTTTGGCTGAAGATTATGGCAATCCATCTTCCATTCACCATCATGGTCGGAAAGCTCGTTCTATCATAGAGCAAGCCCGAAAAAGTGTTGCATCCATCATTCAAGCTTCTATTAGCGAAATATTTTTTACTTCCTGTGCAACGGAAGCTAATAACATGATTATCAAAAATTGTGTTCAGGATTTGGGTATCAAACGGATTATAAGTACTCCTACTGAACATCATTGTATCCTTCATAGCTTAGGCTATTTAAGGAAAAAGGAAGTTGTGATGTTGTTTTACTTGATGTAGACGCATTCGGATTAGTAAATATAAATCAGCTGGAAACAGTATTACAAGCATCTACGGTACCTACATTGATCACAATCATGCATGGCAATAATGAAATAGGCACAATGGCTCCTATAAGAATTATTGGTGGCATTTGCAGGCAATATGGAGCGCTCTTCCATTGTGACACTGTACAAACCATAGGTAAGTATCCGATTAATGTGCAAGATGACCATATCGATTTTCTTTCGGGCTCTGCTCATAAATTTCACGGTCCCAAAGGTGCAGGATTTGCATTTATCAGCAATGAGCATATTATTTCACCATACATTCACGGTGGCGCCCAAGAGAGAAATATGAGAGCTGGCACCGAAAATGTAGCTGGAATTGCAGGTTTGGCTAAGGCATTAGAGATTTCTACCGCCAACATGGAGACCAATTATGCTAAAATTTTAGCCCTTAGAAACAAATTCAAAACTGGTTTGAGTACAACTTTGGATGATATAAAGTATAATGGAAATCAGGATGATAACTTTATGGCCCATGTCTTGAGTGTATCATTTCCTCCAGGCCCTAAAGCAGAAATGTTGGTTATGAATTTGGATATTGCAGGCATTTCAGCATCATCTGGAAGCGCGTGTACATCTGGAATAGAAGAAGATTCACATGTTTTACAAGCAATCGGCCATCAAAAAGATAGAAAAACCATAAGATTTTCTTTTTCACCTTTCAATACAGAAGAAGAAGTAATTATGACTGTAGAAAAGTTGAAATCAATGACAAAATATCACTGATAGCTGATTAAACAGCTTCTTCGAGTGGTTCAGCATCTGATTTTGATGTCAAAGCAAGCCAAGATATCCGTCAGCTTGTTTTTCAAGTCATTGCGATGGACTATAAAATCTAAAAATCCGTGTTCTAAAAGATATTCTGATGTTTGGAATCCTTCTGGCAAATCCCTTTTTATTGTTTCTATGATGACACGTGGACCAGCAAATCCAATAAGTCCGCCTGGCTCAGAAAAATTGATGTCTCCGAGCATAGCAAATGAAGCCGTCACACCGCCAGTGGTCGGATCAGTCATCATCGAAAGGTAAGGAATTCCATTTTTTGCAAGTAAGGTCAGTTTTGCTGAAGATTTTGCCATCTGCATTAGCGAAAATGCAGATTCCATCATACGGGCACCACCTGATTTAGAAATAATCATAAGTGGCGTCCTGTGCACTATAGCATAGTCGATAGCTCTAGAAATCTTTTCACCTACAACAGATCCCATAGATCCACCAATAAAACCAAAATCCATACAGGCAATGATCAATGGATATTTATTGACCTTACCAGCAGCTACAGCCATCGAATCTTTAAGGTTGGTCTTCTTATATGCCTCAGCAAGTCTGTCTTCATAAGACTTGACATCTTTAAAATCAAGCATATCGACAGACACTATTTCGTCAAAAAGTCTGGTGTATTTACCATCAAACAAAATATCAAAATAATCAGCCGAACTGATTCGTGTATGATAATCACATTTGGGGCAAATATATAGATGTTCCCTCAAGTCTTTTACCGTAGTAAGCATATTGCACCTTGTGCATTTGTGCCAAAGGCCATCCGGTGTTTCCTTTTTATTCTTTGTTGCGGTCTGAATACCTTCTTTGAGTCTTTTGAACCAGCTCATATTTGCTATTTAAGGTATGTGATGAGTTTCAGGATTAACTTTAAAGGCACAAAAATAGGAATATACACCCACCAAAGGTAATCATTTCAATTAAAATATTATATAATTAATTAACATATACGTATTGTATTGGCAATATTGCCTTTAATTAATAATTTTCTTGCGCCTATTTTTCTATTCACCATGCACCACGATTTACTAACATTTTTATAAACTAAAGAGATGTGCTGCAATAAATTTTAATTGATATTTAAAATTTTACTTTTCGGGTATATTTTATGACATTTGCACTTCAATGTCCAAAGCCATAAAAATCAAGCAATGTCAACAGCAAAAAATGATATAAAAAGGATAACAACTCATGTACTTCACGCCATGAAGGAAAAGGGTGAAAAAATATCTATGCTTACTGCTTACGATTATAGTATGGCAAAAATCCTAGACGAAGCAGGTATAGATATTCTTTTAGTTGGAGACTCTGCTTCTAATGTAATGGCAGGACACGAGACTACCCCTTCCGATTACACTGGAGCAAATGGTATATCACGCACAATCCGTTATCAGGGGCGTTAATAGATCTTTGTGGTAGTGGATTCACCTTTGGATCTTATCAAGGCAATAGTACCAAAGCACTAAATTCGGCCATCACAATCATGAAAGAGTCAGGTGCTCACGCTGTGAAGCTGGAAGGAGGCGCTGAAATAGAAGAATCAGTGAGACGTATTCTTTCAGCCGGTGTTCCAGTCATGGGCCACCTTGGGCTTACGCCGCAGAGCATTTACAAATTTGGAACTTATTCCGTACGCCAAAGAAGAAGCTGAAGCGCAAAACTAATAGAAGATGCTAAACTTGAAGAAATAGGATGCTTTGCCTTAGTATTAAAAAAATACCAGCTACATTGGGCAAAAAAGTATCAGAATCTTTGCATATTCCCCGTAATTGGCATCGGTGCTGGTAATGGAACAGATGGACAAGTGCTAGTAGTACACGATGTCCTTGGCATTACTAAGGATTTTCATCCAAGATTATTGAAAGATATGTCATCGTTTCGAACAGTGGCAAAATTAAAGTCATTCAATAAAGCAAAACCAGGAAGATATGAATTTGATGAAGGTATGTCCAATACAAAGATAATCAACAAATTGCGTTCAGGTGATCAAGATGCAGAACAAGTAGTAATCAATAATATCCGTTTGCTAAGTGATTTGGCAGGTAAAGCCTCCGATTACTTCGAATCAGACTCTTTAGCCTTCCTAAATTATCTGACGAATCCAGAAGTTGCTGCAAAATTTGGCTTTACACAAAACAATTTTTTGTCTATGTTCATCCCGAATACGTACGAGATGTTTTGGACAGCTACACCAGAAAAATTTGCAGACAGGATGCAAAAAGAGTATGATACATTCTGGACAGAGGATCGAATAGCAAAAATAGCCAAAAACAACTTAAATAAGACTGAAGCATATACATTAGCATCAATTGTCGAGAAGGAAAGTAATTATGATCCCGAAAGAGCTACCATAGCAGGTGTTTATTTAAATCGCTTAAAGGCTGGCGAAAAACTCCAAGCCGATCCAACGGTAGTATTTGCCACAGGTGATTTCTCTTTGCAACGCGTCTTGTCCAGTCATCTGAAAACCGAACCACCATATAACACTTACATGAATCATGGCTTACCGCCTGGCCCTATTTGTATGCCTTCATTGGCAAGTCTCGAAGCCGTCATCAATGCTGAAGATCACAAGTATATGTTTTTTTGTGCCAAAGCAGATAACAGCGGTATCCATGCTTTTGCAGAAAGTTATGCTGATCATCTAAAAAATGCTGATGCTTTTGCAGCTTGGATGAATAGTTTGAATATAAAATAGGTTTCAGCTATTCGCCAGAGGCAATGAGAAATTTTTTAGTAATTTCTATAAATTGATCTTAGAATACCACACCTGCGCGGAATTGTAAAAGTTGACTGCTATTAATATAAACATCCCACAATAATGTAGGTTTTTCGGTATCTTGTTGCATTACATCAACAATCCTATTACCTATAACCTTTACATCTTCGTATTTACGCTCTGAGATCAATTCGAAATTTATAACTAATGGAATTGATAGTTCCATATTTACATAAAACATTTTAGAAAAGTGGTAATCTATACCCAAAAGGCCTACTATCCCTCCTTGCAATTGATTATAATTACCTTCTGATACAATTCTATTTAGAGAATAATCAGGAAAGACACTATCAACTTCATCACCTTTATTGTATTCGTACTTCCATATTTCAGAGTAATGACTAGCACGAGAAAATACTTCCCATCCTGTGTACAAAGAAATATTTTTCATTTGGTATCTTTTTTCTTTACCAAATGCATAGGTCAATGAAAAATAATTTGTCCTATGAGTTCCATTTTTTAATAGATCTGGAAAATATTTTTCGTTATACCCTAAATAGTTAATCGAACTAATTTGAAAGTTAAGTCTATATCGTTTGGTAACATTTTTTTCAAGGTGCTTTCTATACAAGATTGAACCAGATGTCAAATATAATCCGTTATCAGTAGTTCCATTAAACATATTGCCTACAAATGAGATAAGAGGATTAATACTTATTAACAATGATTTTTGGCCAACTTATGGCAAATGAGTTTTTATAGTGTCTGCATCTAATGTTTGATTTGCAAAACTTACTACATTACAAGAAAGCACCAAAGTAGCTGAATAAATGAATTTTAAAATTTTCATGTTTTCGTTATTTTATAAATTAGAATAGATTTCCAAAAAAAAAAGATCAAGCATTATACACTACAACGAATATAAATGCTTGATTTATTGTGATATCAACATATTAAAACTCAATGATCGTGAGCAGGGTTAACACCTTTATCTAAGACATCCTTATATAAAATCGGTTCAGATGTATATTCTCTTTTAAATTCATACCTAAGTACATCAAATGTAGTAACCATACCAACCAGCATACCATCTTTTACCACAGGCAAAGCATGAAATCTATTATCTAGAAATAGTTCTGCAGCAGTACCTACCTTATCATCAGGCTCTAATTTGACCAATTTTTTGCTCATGATGTCTTTTATAACTGTAGTACCAAAAGCATCCGGAGAAACAAATTTATTCCATAAATCATGTGTTGTAATTAATCCGACTAATCTCCCTTCATCTACGACAGGAATATGATGGATTCTTTTAGATTTGAATATTTCAACTGCATGTGCAACTGTACTTTCTGGACCCAATGTGATCAAATTTTTAATCATTATTGTTTCCACTTTTTCATTCATCATATGATAATATTATTTTTAGATGTGATAAAATTGATTTTGAACGCAAGATATAAAGACTTACTTACATTTGGTGATTTGACTGATAATATTTTTTTTTAACCTTGTCAGTAAGTTAGTTTGTAAAAGAATAGGATTAATTGATCTTTAAAAATTATTATTCAAAAATATGCATAAAAAAAGCCCGTAACTGCAGAAGTTCGGGCTTAATATTAAATTTGTTAAAGAGGTTTTTAACCTCAATTTTATTTTTTTGACCAAGCAGCTATAGAATCCATATTCATTTTTACATAATCATTGTTACCTGCTTCTTTGGCTTTTGCCAATGACTGATTTGCTGTCGCAACTGCTGCTTTGTAATTTCCAAGATCTGCCTCAATTAAGGATTTTTGTCTCAATACCCAAAACTGATCATTACCCATTTCAACAGACTTATTCATCCAAGTCAATGCTTGATTCAAGTCCTTCTTAGCTTCTCTATAATAACGCGCTGCATTATAATAATCACCTGCTGTAGGTCCTGCCATTACCTGTGTAATCGCTGCTGACACTTTCTTGTCTGTAGGTACAGCTATTTTTACTGGAACACTTACATTATCCCAAACGATTTCTAGCTGACATCCGTCATTAGCTACGTTATTGATTCCGATGGTAAATGTTTCGGTATTTGAATACGTTTGTGGTGTTACCATTACCTTAGCAGCAACTTTGGTATCATCCCATTTTTCTGGAGTTCCCCAGTTTTCAGTATCAGCATAGAAATACACTTCCCATGAAGTTTTGCCTGGCTTTGTAAAGATAGCATAACTGCCTTTCTTCACTTCAGCACTACCAATCACCACATCATCGCTAAAAGTAATCATAGTATTTTTGTTTGCTCCAGTTCTCCAAAGGGCATCAAATGGTACAAGATCACCATAAATTTTTCGTCCATTCTTACTTGGGCGAGAATACTCTACTGTAATATCTGTCAGACCTACTGTAGTCTGAAATTTTGCTGAAGGACTGGCTGCCGGTGTCTTGATCTGTGCCGACACTGTCGATACGAAAAGAATAAACACACCTGAAAACAATACACTTAAAAGGTTTTTCATCTATTTAAAATTTTTACTATTGATAAAATGAACAAATTATTGTCCCACATTGGACATCTAATAAATCACTTATTTAGCCCAATTGTTTAGGCTTTTCTCAATTTTTAGAATTTAATTTCACTTCAGTGCTTATTACTTTGTAGGTTTTTCGCTCTTCTTCTATTTTTTTTGTCCTTTCATCCACTATTTTTTTGACCAACTTATGGACGTCCAATGGATGTCCAACTACCTGTCTATGAAATAATATCAACATAAACCTTGTCATGTCATCGGTATAAATGATTCCCTTCTGTCTGAGGTAATGGGAAAAACGTGATCCTTCCGCAAAATTCCAATTGTATTCCATCCATCTACCCAGTCCAAAATGTAATTTTTTTGCTACAACTTCTTCATCAACATTTTTCATCGGTTCCCGTGCTTCTGGTGTGGTTAGTTCCATTAATTTGCTCAATGCATCATCTATGTCCCTAGGAATATAGACGCCATATAATTTTGATTTCTTTATATTTTCATTATACAATGAATCTTTTGAAACAAATTTCTCTGGTGTATTCTGTCCATTTACGGTGAATACATACATAACTAAAAAACAAATCAACCAATATTTCCCCATGGGCTGTAAATATTTTTATTAAAAATCAAACGAATAAATTGTCACCATATTTGGATTAGTGCATGTGATTAACATACTTTTAACGACGCACCATTCTGGTAAGTTCACGATAAGAATAAAAAATATTGCTCACACAGCGTATTATTTTGCAACATTAGCTTAATTTTACGCTTTTATTAATAAGAAGATTAGCATTAATTCATTTGCAAATTTAATAAATATCATGCCTGAAGTTTTGGAAAAAAAGAAAACCGCTGATAAAAAAGCAGTCACCCAAAAGTATGACAAAGCCACTTATATGAGATGGTTGGAAGTCATGTATAGAGTGCGAAGATTTGAAGAAAAAGGGCTTTATGCTTATTCGCAACAGAAAATCAGAGGATTTTTTCACGTTTACATAGGCCAAGAAGCAATAGCTGGTGCACTGGCTACAGCTCTGAGACCAGATGATAAAATCGTTACAGCTTACAGACAACATGGAATTGCACTGGCACGTGGGCTAAGTGCTGATTCATGTATGGCAGAACTGTATGGCAAAGCAACAGGCTGTGTCAAAGGTAAAGGTGGAAGTATGCACTTCTTTTCAGCTGAACACAATTATTTCGGTGGTAATGGTATTGTAGGTGCACAAATTCCAATAGGTACAGGCATAGGATTTGCCGAAAAATATAGAGGTACTGACAATTTTTGTGTTACTATGTTTGGTGACGGAGCCGCAAGGCAAGGTGCATTGTACGAATCCTTTAATATGGCCATGACATGGCAATTGCCTGTTCTGTATATTTGTGAAAACAATATGTACGCCATGGGTACAAGTGTAAAACGCACGAGTAATGTACATGATTTGTATAAGATAGGATCAGCATTCGACATGCCGAGCGAATCAGTAGATGGTATGAATCCAGAGTCTGTTCATGACGCCATCATGCGCGCTGCCGAACACATTAGGTCTGGTAAAGGTCCATATTATCTAGAGATCAAAACCTATCGTTATAGAGGACATTCAGTATCAGATCCAGCAAAATACCGTACAAAAGAAGAATTGGAAGCATATAAGGAGAAAGATCCCGTAGAAATGATCCAAGAGAAGTTGATCGCTGAAAAAATCGCTACAAAAGCTGAAGTAGATCAAATCATCGAAACCATCAATGCAGAAATAGATGCGGCAATGGAATTCGCAGAGACATCAGATTTTCCGCTTCCTTCAGAATTATATGAAGATAATTACACACAGAAGGACTATCCTTTTATCACAGATTGATCATATTTTTCAAATATAAATAAGAAAGCCCGTTAATTTTCTCTTGAATTTTAGCGGGCTTTCTATTAACAAAAAAAAACATAAGACATTTATTTTGTCGCAGCTTTATATTTTTCTTCAACTACATTCCAATTGAGTACATTCCAAAACGAAGCAACGTAATCAGCTCTTCTGTTTTGATAATTAAGATAATATGCATGTTCCCATACATCTAGTCCTGCAATAGGTGTACCACCACAACCGATACCTGGCATGAGTGGATTGTCTTGGTTAGCCGAACTGCAAATTTCTACATGACCATCTTTATGTGCACAAAGCCAAGCCCAACCTGAGCCGAATCTCGTCATTGCTGCCGCAGCAAATTTCTCCATAAATGTTTCCTTAGAACCATAAGCAGCATCAATGGCATCTGCCAAAGGACCAGAAAGTCTGCCCTTGTTTTCAGGTTGTAAAATCTCCCAAAAGAACGAATGGTTCCAATGTCCTCCACCATTATTTCGAACAGCATTGTTTGTCATATCCATGTTCTTGATGATTTCGTCAAGAGTTTGGTTTTCCAATGCTGTACCTGAAATAGCATTATTCAAATTGGTAATATACGCTTGATGATGTTTGGTATGATGAATCTCCATAGTACGCGAATCGATATGCGGCTCTAGTGCGTCGTACGCAAAATTTAAAGCCGGAAGTGTAAAAGGCATTTTATAAAATTTAAAATTGTTTGAATATAATTGTCAAGATATAAACACTTCATTGTTGCGATTGTTTATACGCATTCTAAATTATATACATTTCTGATTTTCAATAATGTAAAATGATATCTTCAGCTTTTTTTCGATCCAAAACTGGTACCTTGCAGTCAATGCTTGGATAACCAACAGGTAAAAGCAAAAACGGTCGTTCATTTTCAGGTCTGCCCAATATCTCTTGTAGAAAATTCATCGGACTCGGTGTATGTGTCAAGGTGACAAGTCCTGCCATATGAATCGCAGCAATAAGCAAACCAGCAGCAATACCTACGGACTCAGCAACGTAGTAGTTTTTAGATTTTTGACCATCTACAAGATCATACGATTTTTTGAATATTACAATCAAATACGGAGCAATAGTCAAAAACTCTTTGTGCCAGTTGGTTTCAAATTTCTCCAAATCTTGAAGCCACTCATCTGACATACGCCCGTGATAATTTTCATATTCTTCCTTTTCGGCAGCTTCTCTGATCCTAGTTTTGATCTCATCATCGCTCACTACACAAAATGTCCAAGGCTGCTTGTGTGCCCCTGAAGGAGCTGATGATGCGGTCATGATGATGTCGTCTATAACAGATCTAGGTACAGGCTCATCAGAAAAAGATCGGACAGACCGTCTTTGGTGCATGACATTTTTGAATGTGTGCGCACTTTGTGTAAGTTCTGATAATTCTGGTTTTTTATATTCAAGAAGTTGAAATTGATTGCCTTGCATTTGATGAAGGATTTACATGAATGAAAGATTTATAAAAATTAACTGAATGTAAAATTAATAAATCCTAATGGGAATTTTAGATGATATTTGAATGAATTATGTTTTTTGAATATCTGGATGCCCGAATATTTCCATGATTGTTGTTAATTTGCAACATATAACTTTTGAAACATGATATTAATAACCAATGATGATGGTATTGTTGCGCCAGGCATCAAGGCTCTGGTTGAAGTAGCACGCCAATTTGGTGAAGTAGTTGTCGTGGCTCCGGATGCACCACAATCAGGCCAAGGGCACGCTATCACGCTGCACAAACCATTGAAATTAAGGAAAGTATCAATGTGGGAAGGCATCGAAGCTTACGAATGCTCTGGGACACCAGTAGATTGCGTCAAGCTGGCAAAAAATGTACTGCTAAAAGATAAAAAAATAGACCTTTGTCTGTCAGGTATCAATCATGGTGCCAATTCATCGATAAACATTCTCTATAGCGGTACTATGTCCGCGGCAATGGAAGCCAGCATTGAAAATATAGATTCTATTGGATTTTCCTTATTAGATTTTAGTTTTGATGCAGATTTTACGGGTGCAAAAATGTATGCAGCTAAAATTATTAAATCAGTGTTAGAAAATCCATTACAAGATTGCAAGCTACTGAATGTCAACATTCCGGCATGTGCACCAGATGAAATCCAAGGTGTCAGAGTATGTAGGCAAGGCAATGGCACTTGGGTGGAAGAATTTCAGGAAGGAAAAGATCCAAGGGGCGAAAAGTACTATTGGCTTACAGGAAAATTTGTATCATTTGAAGATGAAGATAATACTGAAAACGATATCTGGGCATTAAAGCACAATTATGTTTCTATAGTACCATCTGGCCATGATTTGACACACTACAAAGATATTGATAAACTTATATATTTAAATAACATATAATATGATGGATAAAAATTCAATAGTTACCGGTTTGGTACTCGGTTGTATTGTACCTGTATTGGGCTTTATTGTAGTGCAATTCATTTTCGATACACTGACACAGTTTGGATTGATGGCTGAAGTGACGGCTTCTTCTGAAGGTCGCAGATTGCGTACATTAGCCCTAATAGGCATTTGTTTTAACCTGATTCCATTCAACATCTGTAAAAACAATCGTTGGGATCAGACTATGCGTGGTATCGTTTTTCCTACCTTGGTTTATGTAGGTGCTTGGCTTTTTAGATTTTATAGCGAACTTTTCGGATAAGGTATGAAGTACTATCTGATAGCCGGAGAAGCTTCGGGTGATCTACATGGATCCAATTTGATGAAACAGCTACAAGTGCTTGATCCTGGAGCAGATTTCAGATTTTGGGGTGGAGATAAAATGCTTGCGGTAGGTGGTACGATTGTTGAGCATTACCGAAATACGGCCTTCATGGGATTTTTGGAGGTTATCAAAAACTTGAGCACCATTCTTAATTTCATTAAAAAATGTAAAAAAGATATTGCAGAATATGCACCTGACGTGTTGATTTTGATCGATTATCCAGGCTTCAATTTGCGGATTGCAAAATGGGCAAAACCAGCTGGATTTAAAGTAGTGTATTATATTGTACCACAGGTCTGGGCTTGGCACAAAAGCCGCATTCATGATCTGGATAAATATACTGATCGATTATTGGTTATCCTACCTTTTGAAACGGCTTTTTTCAGAAAATATGGATACGAAACCACTTACACAGGGCATCCTCTGCTCGACGAAATCTTGGTTTTCAAGTCTAATCCTGATTTTGAATCAAAGTACCACATAAAAAAAGAAATCATTGCACTCTTACCGGGAAGCAGAATGCAAGAAATAAAACTCATTCTACCTATTATGCTTCGTGCTATTAAAAATAAGGATAATGCCATCGTGTTGGCTGGTGCGCCGTCAATTCCTGACGATATCTATCTGCAAATCATAGAAAAAGAACAATTGACAGGCAAGGTAATCTTGGTGCGCAATGAAACCTATGAAATATTGTCTCGCGCTTCTTGTGCTTTAGTGGGCAGCGGTACAGCAACGCTCGAGACAGCATTGTTTAGAGTGCCACAGATCGTTTGTTACAAAGGCGGCAAGATTTCTTATATGATTGCAAAAAAATTGGTTGACTTGAAATACATTTCACTCGTAAATCTGATAGCAGGAAAGGAAGTAGTCAAGGAGCTTATTCAAAATGATCTCACACCTGAAAACATCAATCTTACACTCGATGACCTTAACAAAAATAGGCAAAAGGTCTTGAATGATTATGACCAATTGATTCTTGATTTGGGAAAAGAAGGAGCTTCACGACATGCTGCTGAGTCCATCCTTCAAACCGTCCAATAATGACTGAAATCTACCAGCAATTTCTGACGGACATTCAGTACACAAGATGGCAAGAATGGATCTCAACTTTGACACAAATAGCCAGCGTTTGGTATGCTAGGAAAAACAATATTTTGGTCTATCCGACGGGAATCATCGGTGTCATTCTGGCAGCATGGGTATATTTTTTTATAGCATCGCCGCCTTTGTATGCAGATGGAATTCTCAATATCTACTATCTAGCTATGAGCGTTTATGGATGGATTAATTGGACTAAGGTAGATACAACAAATACAGTCTCCTACCCTGTCAGTTGGTGTACAAGATCAGAATTGGTCCAAGGATTGATCACATTTGGTATAGGATGGATCAGTATATACACCATGTTGGTGTACATGACAGATAGCAATACACCAGTACTTGACTCGTTAGTGTCATCATCGGCCATCACGGCTATGTGGTGGATGGCCAAAAGAAAAATCGAAAACTGGATCGCTTGGATATTTAGCAATATTGTAGCGATTCCACTTAATTTTTACAAGGGATTTATGTTGTTCACGTTGATGTACATCTTGTTTTTGGTCATGGCTTATTTAGGATTGAAAGAGTGGAAAAAGAAACTTGGTTAGCCGTCCATTTAAATGTATCTTTTATCATCAAAATTATCAATTTCATCTTGATTTCGAATCATTGTATCCAAAACAACTAGATTAAAAGTCCATAAATCAACGTTTTCCTTTATATTTGCATCTGTAAAAAAAAATCAACAAGTGAGTATATTAATTTTTCTAATCGTTTCGTATATTTTACTAAGTATCAGTTTGTACATGCTTTTTCCCAAAGCAGGCGTTGATGCAATAAAGGGGCTGATACCTGGAGTTAATTTTGTCGAATGGAGTAAAATCATTGGTCAAAAACCTGCTCATGCTTTGTGGCTTTTGGTTCCTATAGTTAATATATTCATTTTTGCCTACATGGCTGTGGATATGGTTAGGTCATTTGGAAAGCTGGAATTTAAGCACACAGCGGCAGCGGTTATTTATGCACCTGCAGCATTTTTTAGAATAGCAACCAATCCAGCTGATAAATATCTTGGGCCAACCATCACAAAAGAAGCTGAATATGCCCAAAACTTGGTAGATGCCAAAGCTAGCGGCGATGCGTACAAACTCAAACAATTAGAAGAAAAAAACCCATACAAAAAAACGGCTGCTCGCGAATGGGTAGAATCCATCGTATTTGCAGTATTTGCAGCGTCATTTATCCGTATGTTTTTGATAGAAGCCTACGTCATCCCTACTCCATCTATGGAAGGATCGCTCAATGTGGGAGACTTTCTATTTGTATCAAAAGCACATTACGGAATCAGAATGCCCATGACTGTAGCTATGTTGCCCTTATTGCACAATCAAATTCCAATTGTCAATAAAGAATCATATCTTAAAAGCCCAAGTTTACCTTACAAAAGGCTTCCAGCATTGGAGAAAATCGAAGCAGGAAAACCTATAGTTTTCAACTGGCCTGTAGGCGATAGTGTTTATATCACTTCATCTAGATCTTATTTCGTCAGTCAAATAGACCGCCAACCAGAATATATGGATCAGGATAGAGAACTCAGCGCCAAGGTAAAAAACAAGGATTTTGTCGTAAGACCAATCGATAAAAAAGATCATTATATCAAGCGATGCGTAGCTGGTCCTGGCGATAGTTTGCAGATAAAAGACAAACAAATCTACCTAAATGGTAAAGCCGTAGTCAATCCAAAGCACCTACAATATTTATATCATATAGTATTGCCATCAAATGTTTCGGTAAATTATAAAAAAATGGAAGATTGGGGCATTGATTTCGGTGATAATGCCTATGGATCTAAGGAATTATTCCAAAATGGTGAAGGTATTTTGTTTTTGGATGCAGATCAGGTAAGCAAAATAAAATCACTTGATCCTAATGTCCGTATTGAAGCTTATCCGCAAGCCAAAGAGCCATTGAAGCTTTTTCCGTTTGATACCATCGTAGGATCACAAAACTGGACTGTGGACAATTATGGGCCTATCTGGATACCCAAAGCTGGAGCAACTACAGCCTTGACCCTAAAAAATCTGCCTTTCTATCGTCGTGTCATAGAAGTGTACGAAAACAACAAGCTAGAAATCAAAGGTCAAGATATCTACATCAATGGTGCCAAGGCCACTTCATACACATTCAAGCAAGATTATTACTGGGCAATGGGTGATAACCGACACAATTCTGAAGACTCACGTGCATGGGGCTATGTACCGCATGACCACATCGTAGGTAAGCCACTCTTTATTTGGTTTTCGACGAAGGAAGGCAGCATCAGCAATGGTATAAACTGGGATCGCTTGTTTATGTCGGCGAGTAAGGATTGATGGGTGAGAATTTGGTAGTTAGGTTTAAGGGTTATAAGTCCAAAATATCACCAAAACCTAAATTTTTGATACAAATCCCCCTTGTAAACACCTTTTCCCCCTAAAATATCCAAAA
Organism: Saprospiraceae bacterium; assembly: GCA_016717105.1. Lineage (GTDB taxonomy): Bacteria > Bacteroidota > Bacteroidia > Chitinophagales > Saprospiraceae > OLB9. Next base: position 21,312 of record JADKGF010000036.1, read on the forward strand.
CTTCCCCCTTTTTTCCCATAATTCCCTCGTTTTTACCAAAAATTTCCACCCTCGCCAAAAAAAAACCTTTTTTTTTTTTTAACCGTGGGAAATTTTTTTTTTCCCCCCCTTTTTACAACCTCCCCTCCCCCCGAACAATTTTATAATCCTTTTTTTTTTTTGCACACTTTAAAAAAACTTATTTATAAATTTAAAATTTTGCTCGCGTGTTAATTCCAACAATTCAATAGTACAAAATTTTTATTTGTTAAATATTAGTAAAAGTGTGACTGAAATATCAAAATTAGTGTCTATATATTTAAAATAAATAATATTTTTGTGGCTTCGCTCGTTTACGTATTATCAATTATAAATATCATGAACACAAAGATTTCAAAAAAAATAGTAATTTTCGCATCGCTTATTATCATGGCGGTATCATTTACATCATGCAATAGAGGATATGGTTGCCCATATGAGCTTAAGTCTGCTGTAAAAATCATTACGCCAATCCAAGTAAGATAATCTTGTCCATTCATTGGAAATATCTCAAAACTTCGGACGATCTTGATGGGGCTTTGGCCAAATCAGCTAGTACGGATATTGTGATATTTAAGCATAGTACCACTTGTTCCATCAGCTTGATGGCTAAGATGCGGTTTGAAGAAAAATGGGATTTTGCTGAAGATAAGCTTATACCTTACTATGTGGATGTAAAGGAACATCGCAATATTTCAATGCTAATCGCTGAAAAGATGTCTGTAAACCATGAATCTCCACAACTACTTCTCATCAGAAATAAAGAATGTATCTATGATGCTTCTCATTTCGACATTACTGTGGACGAATTGAAAGAATCAATACTTTGGCATGATGCTTCCACCGCAGATCATTGAGTCTGAAGATGGCTCACATACATTAATTTCGCCAGTTTTTAACGCTTCTTATCATTCTACGAAAGGAGCTATTACAGAAAGTAAAGTAGTTTTTATTAATGCTGGGCTTGAATATTTCAAATCTACTAAAGATAAGATAGCTATTTTCGAAATGGGCTTTGGCACAGGACTAAATGCATTTCTTTCTTGCCTTTGGGCTGTTGAAAATCAAAAAGAACTCATCTACCACACTATTGAAGCATATCCCATTAATGTTGAGCTCGCACAGAAACTAAATTATGGTTTGCTGGGAGGAAATGATTCGTTATTCCAATGCCTTCATACATGCCCATGGGAAACAGAACAAAAAATTGTGCCGAATTTCAGCTTTAACAAACATCAGGGTTTTATAGAAAATCTCGAAACATTTTGCACTTATGATGTGATATATTTCGACGCCTTCGCACCTGATGACCAACCAACACTTTGGGCAGAATCTATGCTAAAAAAAATGTATAATCTACTGAATCATAAAGGTATCCTAGTAAGTTATTGCGCTAAGGGCAGCTTCAAGCGAACTTTGAAAGATGTTGGCTTTAGAATTGAAAATTTGCCTGGTCCTCCTGGCAAAAGAGAGATAACCAGAGCCATAAAAGGTGATAAATGAATATTTTAACAAAACAATAAGAGTATATTACTGAAACATTTATGAAATTTGCATCGTTAATATCATAAATCATTTCAATAATAAATCCATGAAGATATTTAATTTAATCATTCTTGTTGTTTTGCTAGTTTTCAATAATGATGCTATTTCTGCGCAAAACACAAAGCCATCTAAAAAAGCCAATAACAAAACTGTTCAAGCCGCCAAACCTAAAGCAACAGCGCAAACACCGGTTACAGATTTTAAACAAGGTGTGCACATGACTTTCGAAAATGAACATCTCGATATTGGCAAAGTCAAAAAAGGAGAAGTAAAAAAGTTTGATTTTACATTTACCAACACAGGTAGTGAAATTATAGAAATCGATATTGCATCAGGATGTGACTGTACTACTTTGGACTATCCAAAAAGTAAGATTTTACCAGGTAAAAAAGGTGTTATTCATGTGACATTTGACAGTGGCAAAAAAGAAGTCTCTGAAACAGTAGATGTGGACTTATATCTCAAAAACCTAAACCCTAAAACTGGACAAAGGATCCTTAAAATCATCGATTACAAATACGAACTGACACACTAATATTGTCAACTAGTTGCTGAAGTTGTTTTACATCACATTTTGATAAAACACTTCAGCAATTATTTTTTCTTTGAGAAATAATAAACTACACCGAAGCCCAAAATGATGGATAAGATGATGATAATTGGGAAAGACATGGTGTAGCTTTTAAATGGCAAATAATCCAAATTCATCCCATAAAAACTAGCGACCATAGACGGTACTAAGAGGATTATCGTTACCACTGTCAATCGATGGATGATTACATTCAGATTGTTTGAAATAATTGATGCATATGCTTCCATCGTCCCACTCAAGATGTTGGTATATACATTTGACATCTCCAAAGCCTGAGAATTGTCAATGATAATATCTTCAAAAAGGTCTGCATAGCGTTCTTCATTCGCTATACGCAGCAAATCTGTTCTTTTGATTTTCATCTTGAGCAGCTCATTGGTACTCAATGAACTTACAAAATATACCAAGGATTTTTCGATTCGCAGCAATTGTTGTAGCTCAGAACTTCTGCTTGAATGGTAAAGTTCCTGTTCTATAAGGTTTCTCTTAAGATTCAATTTTTTAAGACATTCTAGAAAGCGATACACATTCTGCTCGAATATTTGGAGTACAAACATATTTCGGTCAGATGGATCGAAGTTTTTGACTTTATTTTCATAAAACTTGTCTAATACTGGATTTTCGTCCGAACAAATAGTCACAATATGCCCATTGGTAAGGATGATGCCGATAGGTACAGTAATATAAATGGCTTCCGAATCCTTGCCTTCATCGTTCAAAATGGGGCTATTTACAAGGATAAAAGTAGAGTCATCTTCTTTTTCAAATCTGGATCTCTCGTCAACGTCGAGTGAATCCGTAAGGAAATCTAAGGGTATTTCGAGCTTTTTTGCTAATGAATCTAGTTCTCCATGCTCAAAAGGAGGAAAAACATTGACCCAGGTAGCCTGCTCCAAATCGCCGAATTCCTTTAATTCGCCATTTTGCTTTGCTAAATAATTTATCATCTTCCTGGTCCTCCATTTTCTGGCGTGATTTAATCGGCATCGAAACTGTATCGTTGTTTCTTAAGGATGGCAAATATACGAAAATAACCACCATTTAAACAATTATTTCACATTAAAATACATCCATATTAAACAAATCATGACAAATAACCATTATATTATTAAGTATTATACTATTTTAAATTCATTTTTTATAAAAATTGTTCACTTTTTAATTTTTAAATCGTCTAATCATTAATTATTTTATTTTCACATGAAGAATTTTAAAAAAGTCTTAAAATATTTTGGGTTTGCATTGATAGGTTTGGTGATAGGTGGCTTGCTCCTACCCTATGTATTTAAAGATAAACTTATGGCTTATCTAAAAGAAAATATAAATAAAAATGTAGAAGCTCACGTTACATTTCACGATGCCAATCTATCACTTTTTTCATCCTTTCCAGATGTTAGAGTCAGTATCGACAGCCTAAATGTGACGGGTATAGATGACTTTGATGGTATAGTCTTATATAAAGCTGTAAAAACTAATATCGACATCAGCTTGCCATCTCTGTTGGGCAGTGGGAAAACACCAAAAATTAACAGTATCTTACTTAAGCAACCAGAAATTAACATTATCGTCCTAGACAGCTTGAGAGCCAACTATTTGATAACAGCTCTGGATACCACACAACAACAGTCGTCAAATTATCAACTCCAACTGGATGAATATGCTATCGAAGATGGAAAAATAAGCTACAACGACCACACGATGAATCTGTTTGTATCGATGGACAATGTAAATCATTCTGGAAAAGGAGATTTCACACAAGATGTCTTCGATCTCACAACAAAAACAAAAGCCGACAAACTCACACTGGAATTTGATGGTATTAAATATTTGAAAAATGCCTCGACAGATCTTACTGCAGGATTTAATATAAACTTTCCTGAAAGTAAGTACACGTTATTGGACAATAAATTGAGAATAAATGAATTGGATGTCAATGGGCAAGGATTCGTACAACTGAAAGGTGATGATATGATTACCGACTTTACATTCAGTACAGCTTCAGAAACATTCCAATCCTTGCTCTCTATGATACCGAATGCATATACTGCTGATTTTAAAGATGTAAAAACACAGGGCAAGGCCAGTTTCAAGGGTATCATAAAAGGTGTTTATAATGAAAAAATGAATAAGATGCCTGCTTTTGATGTAGATATCAAGGTGGACAACGGATATGTCAAATATCCAGGAATGCCAATGGCTGTAAGTGATATTTTTGCAGATATGAAAATAAAGGCTTCTAGATCTGATTATAAAGATATGCAAATCAATATCCCAGCATTTAAGATGAAACTCGACAAAGATGCTATCAGCGGAAAGCTTCTTGCAAATAATCTAACTGGTGATCAGAATGTAGAAGGCTTTCTGAAAGGAACATTAAATTTACAAAATCTATCGACTATATTTCCTATGGAAGAAGGCATGAAAGTAAGTGGAACGATGGCTTGTGACATCGACTTTAAAGCCAAGATGAGTGATGTAAATGCTGAAAATTATGAAGCTATCGCCTTTAAAGGAAATGCAGAAGCAAAAAACATAAAATATCAAAGTAAAGGAATGCCTGTGATAAGCCTTCCTTATGCAAAAGCGGCGGCTTCACCACAAAAAATCGAGTTCTCTGGTGACAATATGCAATTGGGAAAAAGCGATCTGACACTTGCTGCTTCAATTCAAAATCCCTTGGCTGCATTCTCCACAGAAAAAAATGTCGCTATAGATATCAACAGTAAGTCTAAGCTATTTGACATGAATGAATGGATGACAGAAACACCAGCAGAAACCACAGCCAATAGTCAATCAACTTATATGGCTGACGAAAAACTATTACAAAATTCGAAGATGAATGTCAATGCTGAATTTGATAAAATCCTAATGAATGAGTACGTGCTAGACAAATTGAAAGTTGCTGGGAGTCTAGCTGCCAATTCGATCAAGATAGATCAATTCACCACGATGATCGGAGAAAATGACTTGGCAGTAAGCGGTATAGTAGCTAATGCATATAATTATTTTTTTGGTAATGGTGTATTAAAAGGTGATATACGGATGACTTCAAATAATTTTGATGCGAATAAGTTTATGAGTGCAGAAACCAGTAAAACCGCAGAACCACTAACTGTGATTCCAGTTCCAGCCAATGTAGACATCCAAATCAACACAAATATTAAAAATCTTACTTACACCAATTTAAATTTAAAGGATTTCTCTGGAATCTTACAAGTCGCCAATCAGGAAGTTGCATTAAAAGATGTAAAAACCAATACCTTAGGTGGTACAATCAGTTTGGATGGCTTATATGGTACTAAAAATCTCGCTGCTCCTGACTTCTCGGTAAAACTCGACCTGAGCAAAATCAAGTACGTCGAAGCGATCAAAAAAATCGAGATGTTGCAAAAAGCAGCACCAATTGCAGCTTATATCGATGGATTTTTTAATACCACATTAGTCATGAAAGGCAAATTGGGCGCCGAAATGACACCAGACCTATCTACACTAGATGCATCCGGATTTTTAGAAACCTTGCAAGGCACACTCAAAGGGTTTAATCCTCTAGGACAATTGGCTGATAAGCTCGGGATTAAAGAAATAAATGAAGTGAATTTTCTCAACACCAAAAACTGGTTTGAAATCGCTCAAGGATTTGTCGAGCTTAAAGAATACAAAAAAGTAGTCAAAGATATAGATATGACCATAAGCGGCAAACATGGTTTTGGGAAAGATATGGATTACAATATTGATCTCATTATTCCTAGAGAATTGCTCAAGAAAAATAAAATAACCGGTACAGCTGAGCTTGGTCTTTCTATGATCGAAAAAGAAGCTTCAAAACTAGGCATCAACATCGATCAAGGGCCAAATATTTTCCTCAATGTCAAAATGACTGGAAATATCAAAAATCCTAAGTTCAAGATAACACCAAAAACTGGAAGTGGTACATCTGCTGGAAGCGTGATAGAATCAAAGGTTAATGAAACTGTAGCAACAGTCAAGGATTCAATATCTAAAGAAATTAAAAAGCAAGAAGCCAAGCTTAAAGATACTATTACAAAAAAGGTAAATCAAGAAGTGGAAAATGCAAAATCTAAAGCTGAAGAAGCAGCCAGAAAAGCACTTGACAGTATAAAATCAAGAGCAAAATCTGAAGTCATAACCAAAATAGATACACTGACTAAAGGTATTTTGACTGATTCACTGAAGCAAAAAGCCAAAGACGCAGTAGGTAAAAAAGGTCAGGAGGAAGTTGATAAAATCAAGGACAAACTCAAAGATTTCAACCCATTTAAGAAGAAAGGCAAATGACAATAAAGTAATTTAGGCCACAAAATAATGTAAATATTATGTAAGGCAATTTCATCATTACCTTACATAATACTATAAAGCAAGTGAAATATTAGCTTGCTTGCTTTATTTCTATATAATGTTTATAAAACTCTGTTTTGCGAAATCTGGAAACAGGGACAACAAAGTTTTGATTGTTGAGCATAAATTTCACAAAATACACAGGAAAACTATCCAATTCTCGTATTTTGGTACAATTTACTACGTATGATTTATGCACCTAAAAAATTGGTGATGCTTATCGATAATGTGAATAAAATCTTTCATGCTTAAGTTGATGGCATTACTCTTTATCTCATTGTCTTTTTCATAATAACATCTAATGTTCTTTCCATTTGCCTCCACAAAAAGAATATCATCTAGACTAACCTTAAATTGATTACCCGCTACCGATTCAAACTCAAAATATTTGCCAACTATTCTCAAAATAAAATTTAGCCTTTTGACTCATAAAAAAACCAAAAGCCACATTTTTTGTTCGAAAATTTTATGTTTTTTGGCAAAATAAATTCTAAAATGTTTTAAATAGGTATATACAATATATTTATAATATAATATTTACATAACTATATATTTCATTAATTCTAACCGCAAAAATTGGTTTGTACAAAATATTATATTAAATTTGCCGTACGTCAAACCTGATTTACTATGGTACAGAGAATATTCTTAGCGTATTTCGTTTGCCTCTCTATTGCAAACGCACAAGTAAGCTGCATGGTAGAGCCCTACAAAATCACAATTATAGCACCAGATGGCACACCTATAAGTAATGTAAAAGTCTCTCTTTTGGATCAGAATAATCAAGTAGAAATAACATACACGGATAGAAATGGCCAAATAGACGCAGGACAAAATGGTTGTGTGAGAGCTAGCTTTGAATATATGACCACTGACCCAATCTTCGATAAACTGACTACACTAGACCTAATTCTAATTCAAAGACACATCCTCAACCTAACACCATTCCAAAATAATGCACTTTTTATTGCCGCAGATGCCAATTTCGACGGTAAAATAACGGCATCAGATCTTACGGATTTTCGCAAAATAATCTTACAAATCAACCAAACACTTCCGTCAAATAAATCGTTTCATTTTGCTGTAAAGGAATCCATTATAACGAATCCTACACATTTTAATGAAACAAATGTATTGTTGCTACCTTTTATTAAAAATGATGAAGTAGTCGTTTATTATATAAATATGGGAAATATAAATTAAGATTTACAATCTTACTCAATCCACTTACACAAGTTTTGTAAGATAGGCACTCATCCAGCCATCCATTTCTTTTGAATCTACCAATTGGATGCCATATGTTTGATATGTTTCAATGACACTTTTGCTATCTTCAGCCAAAACTCCTGACAAGAGCAGCTGCCCACCATTCACTAGCATCTGGGACAGTTCAGCTGCATAGCGAATTAAAATATTCCTATTGATATTAGCTAAAATGACATCATAACTTGATGCAGGCATTACACTTAGGTCTCCTTCAAAAACTGAGATGTTGTTCACACCATTTATCGAAGCATTTTCTATAGTGTTCATATACGATTCATGTTCGATATCAAGGGCATCAATCTTTTCTGCACCCAATTTTGAAGCCAGAATAGCCAAGATTCCGGTACCACATCCAAAATCAAATACAGTTTTCTTTTGAAAATCTATTTGCTCCATAAAGGATATCACCATGTGTGTTGTGGCGTGATGCCCAGTACCAAATGCCATTTTGGGATTTATAACCAAATCATATCGAACATCTGCTGATTTAGGATGAAAATCTGCTCTTATCTGACAAAAATCACCAACTTCGACAGGTTGGAATGATGCTTCCCAAATTGCATTCCAATTTTGTGGCTCGATGTCATCGATTTTATAATCATCCGTAAAACGTGTGATGATCGAAATAATTTCATCTTGGTCTGCAGCGGTAAGGTCATCTTTTTTAATATAGCCTATAAAATGATCTTCATGCTCTTCAAAAGATTCAAATTCAAATTGTGTCAATAAAGCCATCAAAACTTCATCTGTACTTTTGACCGTATAAGCCAAATAAATCTCCATATGCCTTATTTAAGGATAAATTTCTTTTGTTGCCGACTTAAAGGTGTTTTTCATCAATCCCATGACGGTCATAGGGCCTACACCACCAGGTACAGGTGTGATGAAGCTGCATTTATTTTTGACATGTTCGTAATCTACATCACCTACTAATTTGGAAGGTCCTTGGTGTGATTCATCTTCTACCCTGTTGATCCCTACATCGATGACAACGGCACCTTGTTTTACCATATCCTCTTTTACAAACCCAGGAATGCCAATTGCTGCTATGATAATATCTGCATCCAGCAAAATGCGATGAAGATTTTTGGTTTTACTATGCGTTAATGTAACAGTAGCATCACCCATTTTTGATTTGCGTGAAAGCAAAATACTAATCGGCGTGCCCACGATATTACTTCGTCCCACCACTACTACATGTTTACCTGCTGTTTCTATATTGTATCTTTCGAGAAGAATCGTAATCCCATATGGTGTTGCGGGCAAATAACATGGCAGACCTTGAGCCATTCTTCCGAAATTGACTGGATGAAAGCCATCGACATCTTTTCTATAATCTATTGCTAAAGTGACTTTGACTTCATCTATGTGTTTGGGTAATGGTAATTGTACTATGAAACCATCTACATCAGGATCTTGATTTAATTTTTCAATTTCCTTCATTAAATCATCCTGGGAAACGGTCTCTTCCAATTTTATCAAAGTAGATTTGAAACCTACCTGATTACATGACCGAACTTTATTACCTACGTATGCCTTGCTTGCCGGATTATTTCCTACGAGAATCGCCGCTAAGTGTGGCACTCGTCCTGTACTTTTTTGATATTCAAGTACTTCTTGCTTCATGGAATTCTTCATCTCTTCCGCTACTGCCTTACCATCTATGATTTTCATACTTCGGGGGGAATATTTTGCCACAAGGTAAGACAAAAAAAATCATATTTATCAAAAAATTATAATCCTTTTGCAAATTTTTCAACAAAATCAGAAACTGAAAATGCATCTTGGACATTAAAATCACCAATCGCTTCCCTTCTTAGAGATGCAAGGTATGCACCAGAATTTAAAGCTTTGCCTAGGTCATGAGCCAATGAACGGATGTAAGTTCCCTTTGAGCATTTAACCTCGAAATCAAGAGTAGGCAATACAATATTAGAAATCTTGAAATAATGGATGTGTATTGATCTAGGTTTAAGTTCTACGTCTTTGCCTTTACGAGCTAATGCGTATGCAGCTTTGCCGTTTAACTTGATCGCAGAATATGCAGGTGGCAATTGGTCTATTGTACCTTCAAATTGGGTAATCGTTTGCGTAATCAGCGCACTATCAATATGTTCTATTGGAAAACATTCATCAGGCGGGCATTCGCTATCATACGTGGGTGTAGTCGCACCCAAATACATTGATCCTATGTATGTTTTTTCCTGCGCTTGTAACAAATCTATCTGTTTTGTCAATTTGCCAGTACAAATCAACAATAAACCTGTTGCCAATGGGTCTAAGGTACCTGCATGACCCACTTTTATCTTTTTAATCCAGTGTTATGCCTGATGATACCTCGAATCTTATTGACAACATCAAATGATGTCCATCCAATAGGCTTATCAACCAATAAAACTGCACCTGATAAAAAATCTATGGATTCGTTTAGCCTGCTTTTGCTAAAAATTATATCCTTTGGAAAAGGCAACGATGAGTCTTCTTTCAAGCGAATTTGGTTTATAAACCTTATTTTTTTACAAAAATCGCATAAACATTTACTATCAGCCCCGCGATTATAACCATTGGCGCCAAAGTAATTCTCCGTCCGCTATATATTAGTGACTCATCCCAAACTTCAGGAGATGGCATATGTCCACCTGACATTAGTGCCAAACCTAAAAAGATTAGCCCTACTCCTATCAGAATAAATGTAAAATTTTTCTTTCCAAAAAGCAAATCATTACTTTCTACAACATTTGTATTTGCACCTGACATTACTTTTTCAGTTTCTGAACTAACGCGACGTGTATATGCTTTTTCTTTTGCCATGATAAAATATCTGAGATTTTGAAATGCAAAAATATATATAATATAGTTATAACGTTATATTTATCGAATATATTATGAAAATATTAATAACATATTTCGTGACTTGAAACCAAATAACATTAAGTCAGCTATATGACAAATGTGTGAGTAAATCCAATGTACACCCAATTATTTTATATTATATATTTGTGGAAAAAATCAAATATATGAAAATATTTAGGTTGGCCGTATTTATGTTATTAGTAAATACACTTTTTGGACAAGTTGTAATCAACGAGTATTCTGCGTCAAACTTACGACAATTTGCTGATAATTTCGGGAAATACGAAGATTGGATAGAATTGTATAATAAAAACGATAAAGCGACAGATATTTCTGGTTGGTATCTTTCAGATCGAGACACCAAGCCAAAAAAGTGGCAAATTCCTGCTGGCACTGTGATTCCTGCAAAGGGCTATCTCGTCATTTGGGCTTCTGGCAGAGATTTAACAGATACTGTTTTGCATACAAATTTCAAATTTTCACAGACCAAAGGAGATGAATTCGTAGTACTTACAAATGCAGGTGGTACCATTCTCGAATCTTCACCTTTGATCATTACGCAATTGCACCATTCTGTGGCAAAAAATCCTGTTAATGGCAAATGGATGATATGTGCAGAACCAACTTTTTTTGGTGAGAACATAGAAAAAAACCTGTATAATATTTATGCATCCAAACCCAAAATTGAGGTTAATTCTGGATTCTATGCCGATTCTGTTACAATAACTATGTCAAATCTTAGTGGTGAAGCCATCAGGTATACTATAAATGGTGGATTACCAAATGAGAATGACAATTTATATACAGGCCCTATTACGATCAAAAACAATATGGTAGTCAGTGCACGAAGTTTTTCCACTTCGCCTGATGTTTATCCAGGTTTTTCAGATTATAAAGCTATTTTATAAACGAACCTAAGAGTACTTTGCCCATCATTTCTGTCGGTGGTGGAGAATCTTTGATTACACTTGCAGAAGGAGATATCAACCAAAACCCGATTGGTTCGATTGAAGTATTTTCAAAAGAACGCGTTATATTAAGTAAATCGTATGGTGAACTTGATAAGCACGGACAAGATAGCTGGGTGAATGAACAAAGAAGTTTGGACTGGATCAGTAGAGACGAAATGGGGCATGATAATGGCATCAAGCAAAAATTATTTCATGGATCAGAAAGAGATGAATATCAACGTATCATTTTACGTGCATCTGGCGATGATAATTATCCAGCTACTGATGCTGAAGAGCATGATGGCAGTACGCATATGAGAGACGAGTATGTTCATACGATGGTCAAAAAAGCTGGTATGCACTTAGATATAAGGTCTGCTGAGCGATATCAACTCTTTTTAAATGGCAAATATTGGGGGATTTACGCGATAAGAGAAAAACCAGATGACCATGATTACACACAATTTAATTATAAACAAGATAAACACGATTTACAATTTCTGAAAACTTGGGGATCTTCTTGGTCTGAATACGGCGAAGATCAGTCATTTAAAGATTGGGGCAAATTCAGAGATTTTATTTTGAACAATGATGTGAGTCAACCAAATGTTTACAAAAGCATCACCGACCAATTGGATGTGGTAAGTCTCATGGATTACATGATTGCCAATTTATCTTTTGTTTCTGTTGACTGGCTCAATTATAATACCGGTTGGTGGCGCGGACTAAATCCAGAAGGAACGCACAAAAAATGGGGATACATTATGTGGGACAATGATGCCACTTGTGATTATTATATAAATTATACTGGTGTTCCTGATACTTCGCCCAATGCAAAAGCTTGTGATATAGATGATATCAGTACTTCAATGGACGGATTTTTCCCCAGTGACTCTATGTTAGTGCAATTGCCAGCTGATTCAATTTTTATTGATGGCGAGTGGATATATTTTGAAGCCGACACATTTTGGTTAGTTCCTGACCCTGGTAAGCACGAGAAAATCTTTCTCAAATTATTGAATAACAATCAGCAATTCAAAAATCTATATTTCGGACGATATGCCGATATATTAAATACTACATTCAATTGTGATGTTATGCTCGCTACAATAGATAGTATAACTAATCAATTACGCCCAGAAATGCCTAGGCAAATAGGACGTTGGGGCGGAACAATGAATGAGTGGCTTTCGAATGTCAATGATTTAAGAGATTTTATTTCCAAAAGATGTACACTAATAAGTGATGGACTAATAAGTTGTTATGATCTGACAGGCCCACATCAAATTACAATTTTGACAGATCCGCCTAACAGTGGTACTATAAATTTCAATAGTTTGACACATGAATCTCTACCGTGGCGAGGCAATTATTTTGGAAATATGTCCAATACCATAAGCGTAAGTCCAAAATTTGGTAAAAAATTTCTGTACTGGAAATCTTTGAATGGTACGTCAGCATTTGAATCAACATCAGCTGTAAGTACAAGTGTAAATTTATTAGGACAGGATACACTTGTGGCAATTTTTGAAGGTGCCACAAATACAAATAATGCAAGTTTTGCTGCAAATATCCATATTTCACCAAATCCAGCAGACAATCAAATTGTAATCAAAACATCAGATTTAGCACTCAACAACGCTAATTATAGCATCCATGATATAAGTGGCAAAATCGTTCAGTCTGGTGCGATATCTGGAAGTAACGAATCGTATAAATTAGAAACAACCAGTTTAAGTTCCGGTACATATTTTATTAGTATTCAGACGATTAATGGGAATTGGGTCTCTAGGTTTATAATCATGCGATGATGATTATCTGCCTTCTCTTTTAAGAAAACGATTGACTATAAGATTGGTAGAATAGTATTGGATGCCTATAGCAACAAAGAGACAAATAAGGATTGTATAAATAACGTAATCCCATTGTATCACATCAGCTATAACATTACCAGCGGTCATAAGATAAGTACAAATGATACCAATAAAAATGATCACAGCCAGAATTGACTTTAGTGCCATTGTGAAGGCTGACTTAAGATAAGGCTTTTTTACAAATTTATTTTCAGCACCAACCATTTGCATCGTTCTGATTTCTTTCAGGTCGCTATATAGCGTCAGTTGTATAGTATTAAATATAATGGCTAACGCCAAGATGATAAAGCAAAAGGCCAAAACCAGAATTCCTAACGAAAGTTTGTCTAAGTTAGATTTAACCTGATCTATGCTTTCATTTTCATAATAAAGTCCGGTAACACCTTTTTCGAGTTCAATTTCAGATTTGATTTTCTGGATATTTTGCTCACTATAAGATTGGTGTTTCAAGTTGAATTTGATGATATCCTTAAAAGGATTTTCTCCTGTAGTTTGTGAGATATCAAGCTCTTTTGACATTAAGGAAAGTGCGCTTTCTTTAGTCAGATATTCAACGGAAGCTGGCAAAACACCATCATACGCAGTAATTGTTTTTTTAAGATTTTCTATTTGTCCTGTAGGCAAACCATCTTCCAGTTCGACAAGGATGTTGATATTTTCTTTGACGATATTGGTAATATTGCCAGAATGAAAAAAAATAAGCAAAAAAAGGGATATCAAGACCAACACTATGGACGTGGACATAGTCGCATAAAATTGTGTTGGTTTTTTACTTTTTGACATACCAATTATTTATTTTGCAAAGACAAATTGCCAATTTGCACAATTATGAGCTCGCTTACTGAGGACATGATTACCTGTTTTATGTAATTGAATATTACAAATCCAATATAAAACTAGAATCTTATCTATTTACATACATCACTTCCTTCACTGCTTTTATAACTTTAGCTGGTGTAGGGAGATATTCATCCAAAAACGTAGGTGCATAAGGCAAAGAAGTATCTGCAGAATTGACTCTTGTGATTGGTGCATCTAGATAATCGAAGGCATATTTTTGCATCTCGTAAGCAATTTCTGCAGAAACACCTGAAAACGGCCATGCTTCATCCACGACAACCATTCTATTGGTTTTCTTAACAGAAGCCACAAGTGTTTTATAATCAAGTGGCCTTATCGTCCTCAAATCAATGACTTCGGCTGATATACCTTCTTTTTCCAATTCGATGGCCGCTTCTTTTGCTACTTCGATCATTTTATTGTAAGACACAATCGTAACATCTGTACCTTCTCTTCTAATGGCTGCTTTGCCTATAGGAACTAGATAATCACCATCTGGCACTTCACCTTTCAATCCATACATCACCTCAGACTCCATCACACATACTGGATCGTTATCTCTGATCGCAGACTTAAGCAAACCCTTAGCATCTGCCGGGTCGATACAAGAAATCACTTTTATACCTGGAATATTGGCCATCCAGCTTTCAAATGTCTGTGAATGTTGTTGTGCCAATTGTCCTGCCGATCCAGACGGACCTCTGAAAACTATTGGGCAACTAAACTGTCCAGCTGATTGTGACAATGTTTTTGCGGCATTATTTACAATCTGGTCAAAAGCCAAAACAGCAAAATTCCAAGTCATAAACTCTACAATTGGTCGTAAGCCATTCATAGCAGCTCCGACACCTATACCAGCAAATCCCAGCTCTGTGATCGGTGTATCAATGACTCGTTTCGGGCCAAACTCATCGAGCATACCTTTACTTACCTTATATGCACCATTATACTCAGCTACTTCTTCACCCAAAAGGAAAACACTTTCATCTCTGCGCATCTCTTCGGACATAGCTTCACCTAATGCCTCTCTTAATGTCAATATTCTGGACATACTTTTATATTTTGACTATGCTTATTTTTGCGCAAATGTAATAAATTTAATACACAAAAGGTTTAAGAATTTGTCAAATCTTATCTTTGAAAGTTTTTTGGAATGACAGTCAGTCTGCTTATTAGACAAAAATTGTACCTTTGCCTCCATTATGCTTAGAAAGTTAGAGATTCAAAATTATGCCATCATAGACAAGTTAGAAATTGATTTTCCGACTGGTCTTACCATTATTACCGGAGAAACAGGTGCCGGAAAATCCATATTATTAGGTGCATTGGGACTCATCATGGGCAAACGTGCGGATACCAAGGTGCTTTTTGACCAAGAAAGAAAGTGTTTTGTAGAGGCTACCTTCGCAATAGCTGATTATCAATTGCATGAATATTTTGCAGAAGAAGGTCTGGACTATGATGATGAATTAATTATTCGTAGAGAGATAGCTCCTGGTGGAAAAAGTCGTGCTTATATTAATGATTCTCCTGTTACCCTGGATATTTTGACTACATTAACAGAAAATCTTATTGATATTCATCAACAATTTGACACACTTGACATCCAAAAACCTGTATTTCAGTTGCGGATTATTGATGCCCTTGCGGGAAATAAAAATGTATTGGATCAATATTCTAATCTCTATAAAGATTATCGTCAGACTTGTCAAAAATTGGAACTTCTAAAAGAAAAAAATCGAAATGCACAACAAGAAGTAGAATTTTTGAATTTTCAGATTGCAGAGTTTGATCAGGCAGATCTAAAACCAAATGAGCAAGACGAACTGGAAATGCAGTTGCAAAAACTTACTTCGGCCGAGGACATTATCAAAAACTGTTCAGCCATCGTACAAGCTGTAGAAGAAGGTGAAAATGCCATATTAGGCCAACTTCAATTCATCTCTAACCAGTTTGGTTCCATAAAAAATCTGGATAAAAATTTTTCTGACATTTATGATAGATTGTTGTCTGTACGTGAGGAATTAATGGATATTTCCAAAGATGCTTCACGAATATCTGATAGTACAGAATATGATGCAGCAGCTATAGAAACTACAACAACAAGGCTGAATATAATCAACAGGCTCCAGAAAAAACATGGAGTCATCACGATGGATGATTTGTTAAAAACACAAGCTGAAATCAAAGACAAGCTTGATAAATTTGGTGACCTTACAAGTGATATTGAAAATCTCGAACTTGAAATTTCCAAAAAAGAGCGTTCATTAAAAGACCTAGCACAAGTACTTAGCCAAGCCAGAAAAAAAGTGATCCCTTCACTTGAAAAAGATGTTCATAATTTACTAACTGATTTAAGCATGAATCATGCGTATATCAAGGTTCAAACAGGCATTTTATCAAATTTTTCTAATTCGGGACTCGATGACATCAGTATTCTTTTTGATTGCAGGAAAAATGGGAGAAATTCTCAACAATCTTGCAAATAAACATCAAATTATAGCCATCACACATTCACCTCAGATAGCTGCAAAAGCTATGAGTCATTATTGGGTCTATAAAAATGATACCGAATCAAGAACGGTCACAGCGATGCGTCAATTAGATCAAGGTGAACGAGTGTATGAAATAGCTAAGATGCTTAGTGGTAATCCGCCAACTGAAGCCGCCAAAGCAAATGCAAAGGAACTCATAGGCCAATAAAAAATGGTATGTTCTCCAAAGCATTAAATATTTATAAAGAGTCATTTTCAGGTTTGTCTCATAGCGTTTGGTTGCTCTGTTTGATCATGTTTATAAACAGGGCTGGCGCAATGGTCTTGCCATTCATGACATTGTATTTGACAGATGACCTTCATTTTACTAAAACAAGTGCTGGTTGGGTCATGGGCGCGTATGGTGCAGGAAGTATTTTAGGTGCTTACATCGGTGGCCAATTGACAGATAGATTTGGTTATTATTATATCCAATTTTATTCCCTTGTTCTAGGAAGTTTATTGCTTTTTCTGTTGGTCTTTTTAGAAGGATTTTATGTCATTACGGCAACAGTTTTCATATTTGCTGCTATTTCTGATACCCTTAGACCTGCCAACAGTGTAGCCATTGCTGCTTATGCAACTGAAGAAAACAGAACGCGTTCATTTTCATTGATGCGATTTGCCATCAATTTGGGATTTTCTATCGGTCCGGTCGTCGGTGGCTTAGTAGCACAATGGATAGGATATCGATGGGTTTTTGTAATAGACGGTGTCACATGCCTGATTGCAGCTTTTATATTGAGCCAATATCTTCCATATAAATCATCGAATAGACCCATAAAACAAGACATTAAAGTTCAGGATAGCAATTCTGCCTACAAAGATTCCGAATATCTTACTTTTATAATTCTGGTTGCAATATGGGCGACAGCATTTTTCCAACTATTTGCCAGTGTACCTTTATATTGGCAAACTGAATGGGGATTTTCAAAATCAACTATCGGTATGTTGTTAGGCTTAAATGGTTTGATAATTGTGCTTTTTGAAATGCCGTTTATCAAATCTTTGGAGCATGTTCGTAAGTATATGACCATGATATCCATTGGTAGTTTCTTTATGATATTCGCATTTCTTACGCTACTTACAGGTTGGCATCATATATTTCCTGCTTTTTTATTTATAGTTTTGATGTCTTTTGCAGAAATGTTCGCTATGCCATTTATGACCAATTATGCCGTCTCCAAGCCGTCAGAAAACCGACGAGGACAATATATGGCTTTGTATTCAATGGCATACGGTATAGCACACATATTGGCTCCCGTTGGAAGTCTTGCAATCGCGGATAAATTTGGTTTCCAGTACACCTATATTTTGATGATCATCATGAGTTTAGGGTTGACTATTTCATTTTTTAGCTTAAGTAAAAGATAAAGTTTCAACACCATAGAGATGAAAATCATCGCCATTGAGGCTTCAGATAATAATAAAAATCCTTACTTTCGCACTTTAAATTATTCAAACCAATAAAATACCCTATCAATGATAATCGGAGTACCAAAAGAAATCAAACAAAGTGAAAATCGTGTGGCGCTTACACCTGCTGGTGTTATGGAATTTGTCAGTCGTGGTCATCAAGTCTATGTACAGACCAATGCAGGAGAAGGTTCAGGTTTTCCAAATGATGAATACGAAACAGCTGGCGCAAAAATATTACCTACAATCGAAGATGTTTATGCTATTGCAGAAATGATCATCAAGGTAAAAGAGCCAATAGAAAAGGAATACAGTTTAATCAAACCCAACCAATTGTTGTTTACGTATTTCCACTTTGCTTCATACGAACCACTTACGAAAGCGATGATCTCTAGCAATGCGGTATGTCTTGCTTATGAAACTGTAGAGTCATCCGATAGATCACTTCCACTTTTGGTACCTATGTCTGAAGTAGCGGGTAGAATGGCAATACAACAAGGGGCAAAATATCTTGAAAAACCGCAACAAGGACGTGGTGTATTATTAGGTGGTGTACCTGGTGTACCACCAGCAAAGGTATTGGTTTTGGGTGGCGGTATAGTAGGTACACAAGCTGCAAAAATGGCTGCAGGTCTTGGTGCGATGGTGACTATTTTGGATGTTAGCCTTAAGCGTTTGAGATACTTATCTGATGTCATGCCTGCCAATGTTACTACCATGTATTCTAATGAATATACCATCAGGAGATTGATAAAAAATCATGACCTCATCGTTGGTGCTGTTTTGATACCTGGCGCCAAAGCACCAAATCTTATAACAAAAGAAATGCTCAAGGATATGAGACCGGGCACCGTAATCGTTGACGTAGCGGTAGATCAAGGTGGATGTATCGAAACATGCAGACCTACTACTCATGACAATCCTACGTTTATCATCGATGATGTAGTACATTATTGTGTAGCAAATATGCCAGGAGCCGTGCCTTATACATCTACTATTGCATTGACCAATGCGACTTTACCTTATGCCTTACAATTGGCCGACAAAGGCTGGAAAAAAGCATGTAGCGACAATCAAGAGCTCAAATTGGGTCTCAATGTAGTGAATGGCAAAGTTGTGTACAAAGGTGTGTCTGATGCATTTGGCTTGGAATATACCGACGTCTCTCAAGTACTTTGATGAAGCATTTGACACAAAATAGCATTATATAAAATAATAGAAAGTCGTGACAGGAGATATCTTGTGGCGACTTTTTGTTTTATAAACCACAATAACAAGTAGCCATTTTCTTCATGTTGATTATGATGTGTCAATGGCTGAAAAATAAATCGTATTAATTACAACCATCTTGTAGCGATGTTTCCGATAAAGTCTTACAAATCAGCCCTTTCCTATATTTTTGCCAAATTGCCAATGTACCATAGAGTCGGTCAAGTCGCCTATAAAAAAGATCTGACTAATACTATTCGACTTTGTGAAGCTGCTGGAAATCCTCAGGATAAAATCAAAACCATTCATATAGCTGGTACAAACGGTAAAGGGACTACAACACACATCATTGCTGGCGGATTGCAATCACAAGGCTATAAAGTCGGTGTTTACACTTCGCCGCACTACAAAGATTTCAGAGAAAGGATCAAAATCAATGGCCAATACATCACTTCAAAGTTTATTGTCAATTTTTTAAACAAGCATCATGAAACAATTGAACTGGTCGATCCTTCTTTTTTTGAAGTAACTGTGGCAATGGCATTTGCGTATTTCGAATCAGAGAACGTTGATTTTGCTATAATAGAAACGGGTTTAGGAGGAAGACTAGATTCTACCAATATCATAAATCCATTATTATCGGTCATTACCAATATCAGTTACGATCATCAAAATCTATTGGGTGATACTTTGCAAGCTATTGCTGGTGAAAAAGCAGGAATAATAAAAGAAAAAGTACCCATTCTCATCGGTGAAAGGCAATCTGAAGTAGAACAAGTATTTGTCGATAAAGCAAAAACAATGTCCGCTCCTATCACATTTGCAGAAGATAACTTAAAACTCACATTGCTACATTCAGCCAATGGAACTAAAGAATATCACGTTATATATCAAGATGAAATATGGCTAGAATCTTTAAAAACATCGCTTTCTGGACCTTTTCAAGAAAAAAACTTAGTTACAGGATTATGCGCGTTGAAGATGTTGAGCAAACAAATCGAGATAAATGATGCGCAATTAATGCGTTTTTTCCCAGATTTGATCCAAAAAACAGCATATATGGGTAGATGGCAAGTTTTAGGTCAACGACCGCTGATCATTGCTGATAGTGCACACAATGAAGGTGGATTAAAGTTGGTTATCAATGAATTAACTACAATAAAAAAAGCACACCTGCACATTGTTATGGGCTTTGTAAATGATAAAGACTTGTCGAAAGTATTGGCATTGTTTCCCATGAATGCAACTTATTATTTTGCAAAAGCAAACATACCTAGAGGACTCGAAGCCAGTGCATTACAAACTATTGCTAAAGAATTTCAACTAATAGGAAAATCATACACCAGCGTAAATAAAGCCTTCGCAGCAGCGCATAAAAAAGCACAACCTGAAGATCTCATTTTTGTGGGTGGCAGTATTTTTGTTGTTGCCGAAGTGCTCTAATACATCAATTACCTTTAGTTAAAAAGGTACCCGGAATTGGCAAAATTATCAATTGAGATACCCGGGTACCGAGTCCATGGGAAATCGGATCATTTCTCGGACAACATGGGGGTATCATCCGAATGTAGATAAATAGAAATGATCTGCTTACTTGTAGGCAAACAACATGCCAAAATCTATCATTAAGTAAATATCTAGTTTAATATCAAAAATTGCTAACATAATGCAACATTGTTGCATTTAAATTATATCTTTGTGTAATGAGCTTTTTAAAATACATATTTACCGTATTGATAAGTATTTGCCTGATGCAATTTGTACTTGCACAAAGCGAAGCTTGCAACATCGTCTTACGCGGAAATGTGGCTGACCATCATGAAAATCTTGGACTCGAGTTTGCCACCATCTATATAAAGGAGATTCAAAATGGTACTGTAACAGATGAAAATGGAAATTTTGAGATAAAATCATTGTGTCCTGGCAAATATCATATCCTTGTCTCCCATATTGGTTGTGAAAGTAAAGCGCTATTTGTTGATATACAGCAAGATACAATGCTTGACATATCGATGGAACATCATGATGAGCTATTGGATGAAGTCATTATAGAAGGAAAAAATAGTAAATCAAGAACTGGGCTTCAAAAATCTGTTGTTTCTAAAGAGATGATGAAAGAAAATACGGGCAAAAATCTATCTGATATGTTGATAGCCATACCTGGTGTCAATACGCTGAGATCGGGTCCAAATTTATCAAAACCAATAATCAACGGCTTGTTTGGCAACCGCGTAACCATTCTCAATAACGGCATACCACAAGAAGGCCAGCAATGGGGAAATGATCACGCACCTGAAATCGACCCGAATACTGCAGACAAAATTTCAGTTTATAAAGGATCAAGTGCTATAAAATATGGGCTATCAGCCTTAGGTGGCCTTGTTGTATTGGAACCCGAAGAATTGCAATACGATCCACATTGGCATGGCGACATTACTGCCGGAGCACAATCCAATGGCCGAATTTTCAGTTTAAATACGACCTTGCTCAAGTCACTTTTTGCAGGAAATACGAGATGG
>JADKGF010000037.1 GCA_016717105.1 Saprospiraceae bacterium
GTCCGGTTAGCGCATCACGCTTGGAGCGTGAGGGTCGCAGGGATAGCGAGACAAACTGAAGAGAAAAATACGGGGCGTAGCGCAGTCCGGTTAGCGCATCACGCTTGGAGCGTGAGTGTAGCAGGGATAGCGAGACAAACTGAAGAGAAATATACGGGGCGTAGCGCAGTCCGGTTAGCGCATCACGCTTGGAGCGTGAGTGTCGCAGGGATAGCGAGACAAACTGAAGAGAAATATACGGGGCGTAGCGCAGTCCGGTTAGCGCATCACGCTTGGAGCGTGAGTGTCGCAGGGATAGCGAGACAAACTGAAGAGAATATACGGGGCGTAGCGCAGTCCGGTTAACGCATCACGCTTGGAGCGTGAGTGTCGCAGGGATAGCGAGACAAACTGGAGAGAAGTATACGGGGCGTAGCGCAGTCCGGTTAGCGCACCTGGTTTGGGACCAGGGGGTCGCAGGTTCGAATCCTGCCGCCCCGACCAAAGGTCTGAAGAGCAATCTTCAGACCTTTTTTAATTTAAAGACGAAATGGAGGATCAAACCTATAAAGTGTACATAATACATTCCGAGACATTGGGGAAATATTACGTTGGATATACATCCATGACCATCGAAGAACGGATATCGAGACATCTTTGTGAACATGGTGGATTTACAAGTAGTGCAAAAGATTGGAAGTTGGTGCATGTTGAAGAATACACTGACAAAAATGCTGCAATTTGTAAGGAAAAACAGATTAAAAAACGGGGCATAAAAGATATTTGGATGGCTTAATGTTGGGTTAGCGCATCACGCCGGAGCGTGAGGGTCGCAGGTTCTCATTCAAGCAGAGCTTGACAGGCAATGCCGCCCCGACCAAAGGTCTGGAGAGTAATCTTCAGACCTTTTTTAATTTAAAGACGAAATGGAAAATCAAACTTATAAAGTGTATATATTATATTCCGAGCACATTGGGGAAGTATTACGTTGGATACATCCATGACGATAGAGGAGCGCATCTCAAGACATCTTTGTGATCATGGTGGATTTACAAGTAGTGCAAAAGATTGGAAGTTGGTACATGTTGTAGAATACGCTGACAAAAATGCTGCAATTAGTAAGGAAAAACAGATTAAAAAACGGGGCATAAAAAGATATTTGGATGGCTTAATGTTGGGTTAGCGCATCACGCCGGAGCGTGAGGGTCGCAGGTTCTCATTCAAGCAGAGCTTGACAGGCACTGCCGCCCATTTACATCATCCTTTTCTAATTTCTGATTAATCTACTTTTAAACGTGATGATTCAGATTCTGATGCACTAGTTCTGTTTTGGGCATTCTTGACCTTATCATTTCCAAAGTTGTATCTAAAAGATAATTTTAGATTTCTAGAATATTGGAACTGACGAAAATCAACTTTTACATTGTTAAAATCTATATTAGCACGACTGTTTTGAGAATAAAACACATCGTCGTAGCTTAATGAAATACTTCCTTTATTGTTGTTGAAATTTTTTGAAATCCCTAAGTCTAATCCCCATAATGGGTCGATAGTTAAGAA
Source organism: Saprospiraceae bacterium (assembly GCA_016717105.1). Lineage (GTDB taxonomy): Bacteria > Bacteroidota > Bacteroidia > Chitinophagales > Saprospiraceae > OLB9. The sequence goes on from JADKGF010000037.1 coordinate 1,540, forward strand.
CTCTTCTAAAAATTTTGTCATATAGAAGCCACCTATTTCTACTTTTATGTCTTTGGGTAATTTAACATTAACAGACCAATAAGCTAGCCAGTGCCATCGGCTTGCATTGTATTTTATATCTTGATATGTAGCATCATATGCATTTCTAATCAATTGATTGCCACCAAATCCATCAATATATTTACCAAATTTTATTGGAAAATTCAGTTGTAATTCAAGTCGGGATTGATGTGCTATGTTATCAGCAGTTGTAAAAGTCCTTGTACCTTCTAACTTTGGCGCATTATCTACAATCACACTATCTATCACACTATAACTAATGCCAAAAACTGGTTGATTATCATATGTAAATGTGAGTTTTGAAACATTAGCAATTTCTGGCTTTAAAGTAGGATTACCTCTTGTGTAAGTTAATGAATCTATAAAATAAGTAAACGGATTTTGTTGGTTAAAATTAGGTCTATTGACTCTTTTAGCATAAGAACTTTGGATTGCCATATGATCATTTAGCCGAAATACAGCACTTCCACTTGGAAAAAATTGTGTATAATTTCTGCTAAGAACTGTTACTTCGTCTGTTTTTCCATTTATGACAGTTTGTTCTGTTCTAAGTCCAGCACTTAAATCAAATTTACCAATAGTTTTGTTGACATTTATATAAGCTGCGTTGATATTTTCTTTATATAAAAAATCATTCGATTCATTTGGTGATATTATCCCAGCCCTTGTAAAAGATAAACCATTGTCTATGGTAGCAATACTTGATTTCAGACCAAGAGATAACTTGAAAGTTGAATCAATAGGATGGTTATAATCACTTTTGATTACATAAAGGCCAATTGGCTGTGTTACAATTTGTTGAGAAAGCGAACGTTGAGTCGGGATATCTTCGGGATATATTGTAAGATTATTTATATTAGTACTATTTATATTGCTGTGATCAAGATCTAATGTAAAGGTTTTTCCAAGTTTTTTATCGAACTCATGCTTGAAGTTAAGACTTGAATACAATCCACGTGATTTATCGTCACCAACATTATCAGTAAAAATGCATAAAGCACTTTATCAGGTAAAGATGCATTTGCGACTGTTGTTCTATTTGTTGCGGCTTCATCACCATCGCGTCCCCAGATTCTTGTTGTAAGACCCAAAGTAGTTTTTTCTGAAACATAATAGTCTAAACCAGCCCTGACTGCTCGATAAAAATAGTTTGCTTTATTTAAATTATTCCCATTATAAATATCTGTTTCAATATATCGCTTGACTGCAAATCCATCAAAATAACTTCCTCTATTTATGGTTCCATTTACAAAAAAACTTATCTTTCCTCCTCGATATGTAAGATTTATTCCTGGATTTATCCTTCCAAAGTCATTTTGGTTATTACCATAAAATCGACTATGATCGTAACGATATCCGCCTAAATTTAAACTTGCTGTTCCTTTCCAACCTAAGTTAGCATTACGTTTTAGAACTACATTGAGAATGGCTCCTCCAGCGGCATCAAACTGCGCCCCTGGCTGTGTAATAAGCTCAATCTTTTCGATCTGGTCACCTGGCATATCTTTAAGTAGTGCATTCATGTCTTGATATGGTGACGGTTTACCATCGATCCAAATTTGTAAACTTTGACTTCCTCCAAGAGTAACTTTTTCTTGTACTACAACAATACCTGGAACTTTTTTCAAAATTTCAAGTGCTGTACGGCCAGCAGCAACTGGACTATTAGCTACGTTGATGACCAAGCGATCTGCTTTTTGTTCCAAAAAAGGTCTTTTTGCACTTATTACAACTTCTTGAAGTAGTTTGCTTTGTTGTTTCATATTCATTTCTACTGTCACGGTTTTATTCTCAAGTTGAATAGTGAAATTTTCTGAGTATTGGTTTTCATAACCAATGTATGAAGCAAGTATTATATATTTTCCAGGATTTACATGCTCAAAGACAAAACTTCCTGTTTCATCACTCAAACTGCCACGGTCCAGAATAGAATCAGGTAATGTAAGCAATGATAGCGATGCAAAAGCTATAGGTTCTTTATTTTCATTATAAATTTTACCAGCTATATTTATCTGTCCCATGACTGAAAATGATAATAGTGTTAGTGCCAGTAAAAGATAAAAGGTTTTCGATTGCATGATAAATTGTTTAGTTTTGTTAATAATATTAAATGGAAAGAGATGCTTAGCCACATGTCTTTGTTAACTGACGTCAAAATATGAAGACAGGTTGCAGAATAGTCTAATTTCTCTACGAAAAGTAGTTTATTATGGACGAAATCATTCCTTTTAAAAGCTTACTATTTATTCTCATGTAAGAGAAATGACAAATATTGAAGTACAATATTTTGGGCTGAGTTTTATTGATAGTTGCAAAACAACAAAATACATACTTAGAACAGAAACGTTTGTGAATGGAGAGAATGGAAATAGAACTGACTAATTTATTATAATTCAGGCCGTTTTAGGAAATATTCATACTTTTGCAACTCATATAAAAGTAAGCTATGCTTCGCTCTAATTTTAAGTGGACTTCTTCCCATAAGTTAATGGCCTTTTTTATACTCGTTAGTGTAGTTTTGTCATATTTGTCTGCGAAGGATGGTGGCGATTTTGATGTGTATATAGAAGCTGCTTATAAATTATATCATGGTATGAATCCTTATTTACCACCTTATGCAAAAGATGGAATGGGATATTCGTACAGTCCGTTTTTTATCATCTTGCTTATTCCATTTACAGGAAATTATTTCATCACGGAGTTTATGTGGTGTCTTTTGTCTTGTTTTTTGCTTTACAGGAGTTTCAAGTTGTTTTACCAATACCTTATTTCTGAAGGATTGACATCTAAGGAATATAAGATATGGGCATGGATTCTTCTTGTTTTATCGTATCAGTTTGCTAGCAATAATCTAGGAATGGTGCAAATGACGATCTTCCTATTGTGGGCAATGCTGGAGTCACTAAAACTTACCAAAAATGGACAGGAAGTATTGGGCGGATTAATATTAGGAGCTATCATCAATATTAAGATTATGCCCTTAGTGATGTTGGGATATCTTTTTTATAGAGGATATTTGAAGGCTTTTTTTGTTGCTATTGTTACTGCTATATTGCTTTTATTTAGTCCTTCCATTTTTTGGGGCCTTGAATATAACTATACTTTGCTAGGAGACTGGTGGAAAATTATAAATCCAACTAATGCTGAGCATCTGATGGAAACAGGTATTGGCACGCATAGTATGGTGGCTTTTCTACCTGTTTTCCTGACTGAAACTGTAGGAGAATTGCCCTACAATCGAAATATTTTTAACTTAGATTTAGATACTGCGATTCGCATCACTCATATTGCTATACTTGGATTGATTTCCGTTTCGCTTTTGTATTTTAGATCTTGGCCTTTTACAAAAGAAAAAGATGATATTAAGTCTATATGGGAGATATCTTATTTTATGCTTTTAATTCCACTGATAATACCGCATCAACAAAAATACGCCTTTTTATTGGTTATCCCAATGGTGGCTTATGTACTGTTTTTTTTCATAAAGACGTATAGCGCAAAGCATACATTGGTGTATAAAAGTGTGTTGGTTATATTTGGCGTTTCGATGATTGTGTTTTCGCCGATTCACGGATCAGATATTATTGGATGGAATGCATTCAAATGGTCCCAACATTATAGATTGATTACTATAGTGACCTTACTATTGATCCCTATTTCACTATATTGTAGCCCAAAGAGATTGAGAAAACTAATACAAAGTATTTCATAGGCTTTCTAATGATTATATGATTTAGATCATCAAAACTTGCTGCTATACCACGTACTTTTGCACCCAAAATAAAAAAATCAGGTGAATACAATCATAGAGCCATTCAGAATAAAATCTGTCGAACCCATACATTTTAATACAGAATCCTATAGAAAAGAAGCATTAAAAAAGGCCAGTTATAATACATTTTTGTTGCCATCAGATGATGTGATGATTGATTTGCTCACGGATAGTGGTACGAGTGCAATGAGTAGTGCCCAGTGGGCAGGCATGATGATGGGCGACGAGTCTTATGCCGGCAGTCCTAGTTTTTATAGATTTGAAAGTGCAGTCAAAGATATCACAGGCATGTCTGTAGTCATTCCTACACATCAAGGTCGTGCTTCTGAGAAGATATTATTTAGCATTACTGGCGGTAAAGGCAAAGTTTTTATTTCCAATACACTTTTTGACACCACCAGAGCCAATATCGAATTTGCAGGTGGTCAAGGAATTGACATGATATGTAAGGAAGGAAAATTACCTACTATACCGGCACCTTTCAAAGGCAATATTGACACCGAAGCCTTAGAATTATACATCAAGTCACATGGCGCTGACCACATCGCTATGGTGATCATCACAGTGACGAATAATTCTGGTGGTGGGCAGCCTGTAAGTATGGAAAATATCCGCGAAACTCGACGTATTTGTCAGGCACATAATATTACGATGTATATCGATGCATGTAGATTTGCTGAGAATTGTTATTTCATAAAAACCCGTGAAGCTGGATATGCTGATAAAACTATTAAGGAAATAGCCAATGAAATGTTTTCCTACGCAGATGGATGTACCATGAGTGCAAAAAAGATGCATTTGCAAATATAGGAGGATTTTTGGCTTTAAATGACCCAGATTTAGCTACCAAATGCCGGAATTTATTGGTTATTACCGAAGGATTTCCAACATATGGCGGATTGGCAGGCAGAGACTTGGAGGCGATTGCGATAGGTCTTTACGAAGTGATGGAAGAAAATTATCTCCATTACCGAATCAGGAGTATGGAATATCTTACAAAAAACTGAGTGAAGCTGGTGTTCCTGTGATGTTGCCTGCGGGTGGACATGCCGTCTATCTTGATGCAAAACAATTTCTGCCACATATACCAGTTGATCAGTATCCAGGACAGGCCTTGGTGTGCGCACTGTATATCAAAGGTGGAATCCGTGGTGTAGAGATTGGTTCATTGATGTTCGGAAAGTACGACGAAAACCGAAAACTCATACCAGCTGCATTGGAACTCGTCAGATTAGCAATACCACGCCGCGTATATACCCAGAGCCATATCGATTACGTGGCAGAAGTCATTATAGAAGTCTTCGAAGAGCGCAATCAAATTAAGGGTATGAAGATAACAGAAGAAGCTGAGATACTTCGTCACTTTACTGCTAAACTTGATTTAGTTTAATATCCAAATAAGTATTTTTCCAATACATGTCGATAACAAAAAAACCTTTACTACTTTCTCCTGTAGGTTCGTTTGAGTCATTGCATGCAGCCATTCGTGGTGGTGCTGATGCTATATATTTTGGTGTGGAACAGCTCAATATGCGTACAAAGTCTATACCTACGATTACAATAGATGATATCGCAGAAGTGGCAGATATCTGTAAACAAAATACGATCAAGGTTTATCTAACACTGAATACAGTGGTGTATGATTATGATATGCAATTGGCACGTAAAATCATCACCGAATGTAAAATCCAAGGCATTGATGCGGTAATAGCGTCTGATTTTGCAGTATTTGAAATGTGCAAATCCATTGGTATGCCGCTGCACATCAGTACACAAGCAAATGTTAGCAATATAGAGTCGGTGTCGTTTTTTGCACAAATGGCAGATGTTGTAGTCCTAGCGAGAGAGCTGACTCTAAAACAAGTAGCCCACATCACTTCAGAAATTAAACGTCGTGATTTATGTGGTGTTTCTGGAGATTTGATGAAAATAGAGACCTTTGTACATGGTGCTTTATGTATGGCCGTTTCCGGCAAATGTTACCTCAGCCTTCACGAAAAAAATGCTTCTGCCAATCGTGGTGCTTGTGTTCAGAATTGTCGCCGACCATACCAAGTGACCGATTTGGAAACAGGTAATGAGCTACTGATAGATAATGAGTATATCATGTCACCTAAAGATCTGTGCACTATAGAGTTTGTAGATGAATTGATGGATGCAGGTATTGATGTTTTCAAAATTGAAGGCCGGAGCAAGTCAGCAGAATATGTTTATACTACTACAAAGAGTTATAGAGAGGCCATAGATGCAGTTATAGATGGAAGTTATACCCAAGAAAAAATGCAAACATGGCTAAGCGAACTAGACAAAGTGTATAATCGTGGATTTTGGGAAGGATATTTTATGGGACGAAAACTTGGTGAATGGACCAAAAATCCAGGATCAATCGCCACAGAAAAGAAAATCTACCTTGCTAAAGCTACAAAATATTATCCTAACATTAATGTTGCTGAATTTCTCTTGGAAACCGGCACAATTCGCACAGGAGAAGAGTTGATGATCATAGGAAGGAATACTGGTTCTGACAAAATCATACTCGAAGAACTTATCGTAAATGGTGTCAAACAATCGGAAGCCAATAAAGGAGACAAAATTACGTTTCCATTCCCTAAACCTTTGAAATCCAACGATAAACTCTACAAAATCATATCAGACAATGGCTAAAATTATCCATTATCGAAGTAAATGTATCGGGTGTAATATTTGTTTTGAGATGCAGCCGGAGTATTGGCGGCTATCAAAAAAGATGGCAAAGCCACGCTTATAAATAGCCATTTGAAAAAAGATACACACATCTTGGAAATACCAGAAGAAAGCATACAACTTAGTGTACAAACTGCTGAGCATTGCCCAGTCAAGATAATCAAAGTATTCTAAATATTGTAGAATTGTGCTATGTATAAAAGATTAATATAAAATTAATTATGTAGTGGATTCTTGTGTTGGTGATGTAACATGTTCTGGACAGTCGATTCGCAATTCATGTTGGGCAAGCGCTTGCTTCATCCATTTACAGAAATGTTCATTCCCGTTTTTTTGATGTGTATAATACCTGCAAGACAAGCACATTCTTTGGATCGTGATTACACCAGATTGATTAAGGTGATGAATGATTTCCAATAAACTTATTAATAAATTATCTTTATGGTCAGCATCTAGCTTTTGGATGGGCACTTGAATTTGTTGGGCAAAGAGCGATGTTTTTTGTGCTACATCTTTACCTTTGTTAGACAGATGAATTATATAACTTCTGGCATCATTTTGTTCAAATTCTTTGTGGATGAGTTTTTTTTGTTCCAGTATTTTGACTGTCTCGCTGATCGTGGCCTTCGACATATTAAATTCTCCAGCCAAAAAGCTAACCTTTCTCTTATCAGTATCGTGATGTAAAAGAAAAATCAGTACCTGAATTTGGATGGGACTTAACGAAAATTCCTTGCTTTCATTCCACAATAACACCCTAAATGCTTGTGCGATTCTTTCTAAAGAAGCTATAATTTTACTATCTGTATTTGTATTTTGATTGTGTATGTCAAAAGCAGATTTTTTCATATGGTATAATTATTAACAGCCTTCCATTTCGATTATGTAATATCCGCTACTCGCAATCGATGCTTCCCATTGCGGTTTCAAATTCTCCACATGACAAAAACGACATTCTTTGGCTGTCAAAGCTTGACCTTCTTGACCTTTGGTTTTAAGATATTCCTTACCAAATTCATGAATTTTATCGGCATCCTTGATATCATCAGGTGCGAGAATATCAAAGTGCATGATTTGCCCATCATTTTTAGTAACATAAGTATCCCAAACTGCTATTTTCATTTTTATTATTTAGTTTGTGTTAAAGAATAATTAAACAAAAAAATCAATAAATATAAAAAATGTCCCACAAAAGTAGGAATCCTAACTTTATGGGACAAATTTTTTAACCTTTTACATCAACCATAGAAGCTCCAAAATTGATATGCAACACATTCCCATTTGGTGTGACTAAGGCAGGCACTGATTTTACACCCAATGTCTCCGCTTCATTTATTCTAGATTTGTCCGTTCCAAAGTGCACTATTTCTACATTATCTGTACCCAAAAGTGTGACAATGTCGTGTTCTGCACTAAGGCAAACAGGACAACCTGCATGATAAAAAATTGATTTACTCATAATATTTTTTTTAATTGGTGAATAATTACTTTGCTTTATATAGTTAGGATAACTAACAAAATTGAAAATAGTTTAAAAATTTTGTAATTATTTTTTAAAATATTGCTTTTTAGTTGATTTCTAATATCAAAAAATCTGGATACAAATCTTATGATTGTCAGCAGGCTTACAGTTTTGTTGTTATTTTGGTAATATTTCCCACAATAAGTTTATTTTTGGTTATGTTTACCTTTTAAAAATCAAATTGGTTATGACAAAGAAATCTTTGATAATTATTGCTCTTGTGGGCGCTGCGCTATGGATGATGAACCGACATAGTGATCAAGTCTTACCAAGAAAAAAACATGGAACTGAAAAATTGTTTCCAGCCGAAGATTTTTTCCTCATGAAACAATTTCCTGAGACAAAATTTCACATACGGGCATACGAAAAAGCTTTAAAAAATATAAATACTTTTGTTCATAATGGAGCCAATCGATCTGCTGGATTGTGGCAAGTAGAAGGCCCTGGCAATATTGGTGCTCGAGCAAATACCATTGCTGTAAATCCCAAAGACCCAAATCATATACTTATCGGATATTCTGAAGGTGGAATATTTATGACGCGTGACGGTGGTACCAATTGGCAACCTGTTTTTGACAAGCAGCTCAGGTTATCGATAGGTGACATAGTTTTTGATCCTAATAATAGTTCGATTGTGTATGCAGGTACAGGTGATCCCAATATTTCTGGATATCCATTTATAGGTAATGGTATATATAAATCGACCGATGGTGGATCCAACTGGAGCTATATTGGACTCGAAGAGACACGTGTTATCTCTCAGATCAGGGTTTCAAGTCAGGATGCCAATGTGATTTATGTTGGTGCAATGGGATTACCATTCGAAAAAAATAATGATCGTGGTCTCTACAAATCTACAAATGGTGGGCAATCTTGGCAACAAATTCTATATGTCAATGATTCTACTGGTATTGCAGATTTAGTAATCCATCCACAGAACCACAATATTGTATACGCAACAGCTTGGAACAGAATCAGAAATAATTATAAATCGCTGGTTTCTGGACCAGATGCACACATTTATAAAAGTGTAGATGGCGGTCAAAATTGGAAGATTTTGGAAGGTGGATTACCTACGGACTCATCAAGTCGTATCGGCATTGATATTGCTGCTTCCAATCCGAATGTACTGTACGCTTGTTATACCGATGCGACCACTTTTGATTTGAAAGATGTATTTAGATCAGATGATAGTGGAGAGACTTGGCAAAGTGTTGGTGGCGGCGTAAATCCTGATATTTATGGTGGATTTGGGTGGTATTTTGGTAAAATAAGGATCAATCCCAAAGATGCAAACGATGTTTTTTTGTTGGGTGTAGAGATGTTTCGTAGTAAAGATGGCGGTCAATCATGGGTAAGAGCAGTGCCGCCTTGGTGGTTATATGATGTGCACGCCGATAAGCATGACCTGATTTTTTCGGAAGAAAAGATGTATCTCACAACTGATGGTGGCGCTTATAGTGCCGATATAACTGGAGAAATCTGGACTAAAATTGAAAATATTCCTACCACGCAATTTTACAGAGTAGGGTATAATCCACACAAACCGCATCTTTTTTATGGTGGAGCACAAGATAACGGTACATCTGGTGGCAACAAGGATTCAATCAATGTTTGGCAAAGAGTTTTTGGAGGTGATGGTTTTCAAATGCTGTTCCATCCGTTGGATTCTCTTACTTTTTATGTTGAAACGCAAAATGGTGGACTATATGTTACTGATGATGGTGGCGATAATTTTGATAATGCCACCGATGGGCTTAATCAATCAGAACCAAAAAATTGGGATATGCCGATTATCATGAGCAAGCACAATTCGGAGGTTTTGTACACTGGAACAGATAGAATTTATAGGAACGAGACTGGTAAAGATGTTTTTTGGGTAGCCATTAGTCCTCCGCTAACTGACCTTTCATCAGGATTCTTGAGACACAATATCAGTGCGATACATGCGTCAGATATTGATGAAAATCTAATAGCTGCGGGCACAAGTGACGGTTTGCTTTGGCTTACTGATGATGGTGGTCAATCTTGGAAAAACATTAGCAGTAATTTACCACAAAAATATATTTCATCAATCTGCTTTTCGCCTAAAGACGACAAAACACTTTATGTTACTTATACAGGATATAAAGACAATGACAATACGCCTTATATTTATAGATCAAATGATCTTGGTGCGAATTGGCAGCCTGTACAAGGGAATATGCCAGCTATTGCCATAAATAATGTCCTTGCACTCGAACAAAAGAATAAAGCAAATGATATACTTTTTATTGCGACAGATGCGGGTGTTTTTTATACAAAAGATCATAAAGATTGGTTGCGACTTGGCGAAAACATGCCACTAATTGCTGTGTATGATGTAGAATATAATGAGGCAAAGAATCTTTTAATAGCTGGAACATTTGGACGAAGCATCCAAAGCTTTGATCTCAAACAAATTAGTTATCCTGAAACCATAGGCGTATCCGAAAATGAATTGACTTCTGTAGGTTTAGTTTCCAATTTGGTGGCCAATGATCAACCTTTGGTTTTAATAAATCCAACAGGAAAAATCGAGACTTTTGTAGTAACAAATGTATTTGGACAAGTCATAATGCAAATCCAACCATCGGTATATTCGACGGAAGTAGATATTAACCATCTTGCACCAGGCCATTATTTTATTTATCGAAAAGATACAAAAGCAAAAGGCACCAGATTCATTAAAATCTGATGCCTTTGGTTTATTATTTTTGGAGGTCTTTTGATATTATTTCATCCCAAATACTGGAATAACGGAACCGTCAAGTTTAATTACAGGAATACCTTTAACATCTTTTTTAGGTATCGTGATGACGTATGAAGGGCGATATTCAGGAACAGTCTTAGTGCTAATATTTGTTTTGACTTGTAATGTTGGAACTTCGCCAGAAGTATCAAGGCCTTCAACCACAAATGATGTTTCCTTTATTGTTTTATCTGCAAAAATGGCAAATACTTCATTGTCATTAAAGTTTAATGATTCATTTTGTGGAGATTTGATATACACTTGAAGTGAATTTAGCGATTTGAAATTAAAAGCCACATTTCCTTCTTGTACAATTTGGGTCTGATCAAGCTTATGTGTCACTGAGATATCTTTGGCACCAGTTCCTTCCAACGCTTTTGAATCATTAGGTGAAACGACCTCAGCAGCAGCTGTAGTGGTTTCACCCGCAGCAGTTGCTTTATCATTTTTACAAGAAATCACTGTAAAAGTCAGTGATACTGCAAATGTAAACATTAAAAATGGTTTCATATTTATTTGATTTTACTAATAATTTATTTAAAAAATGAATTTACATTATTTATAAATGTGATAAAAAACGCTATATTTCACAATTTTGTTTTGTTTATCAACATATTTTGGCGCAAAAATAAAAATATATTTTGAATCCTTATTTCAGAATAACAATTTTCTTTACTATGGATTTATTGTTGACCCATAATTTGCACAAATACATGCCACTTTCATTAAGACCTATCAAATCAGTATCTAAAGTAATGCTCTTATCATCAAACTTTTGGCTAAATTGTATTTTTCCGGTAAGGTCATAAATTTCCACTTTTGAAACTTTCTCAGAACTTTCGATACTAAGTTTATCCTGCGCTGGATTTGGTAAAATGGAAATAGTCCAATGCTTTGCGTCTTCAGTTGCACTAATAGAATTTAAAAGGATATCCTCTACTACTAATATACAGTCTGTTAAATCACGCACTATTAGGGTATATATACCAGCACTCAATTGGGTGATGGTTGCTGTATTCCCAATCTTTACTCCATTTTTGAACCATTCATACTTCAAGGTACCGATACCGCCAGTGACATTAGCCGTAAGGCTTCCATCCTGAGATGTTTCGGTAGCTGGTCTAATTTTACCAATATTATCAAGCACAATGGCAGGATACATCGGCACAATCACCACATCTGTCAGTATAGTAATACAAGCAGTTGAATCACTTATGATGATGGTGTAATTACCTATTTCTAATGAGTCTAGCGGCTTGGTATAAATATTTGGGCCTTTGTACAATTTTATGTCGTAAGGCTCTTGGCCACCTGTAATATTTAAAGTTACTGAACCATCAGCAATATTAAAACAGCTTGCAGAAGTGGTTGAAAATGTTGCAGCCAATAGACAGCCGCCTCCACCAACAACTGCCCAATTTCTATAACTACATGCCTTCGAATCGGTTAGTGTATAATAATAAATTCCTGGTACTAGATTTTCTATGGTAAATGTCGTATCACTATTGGACCATGACACTTTATAAGGTCCAGTTCCTCCGATAGGTGTCAAAATTACTTTACCATCATTACTACCATTCATAGATTCATCGATGATATTCACCTTAGCAGAAAGCGTATCTGGCTGTGTCAAAGTAAATGATTCACTGTGTTGACAATTACCAAGATCTGTTATAGTCGCGTTGTAAATACCGGCAGCAAGATTGTACAAACTATCACCGGATAGGGTAGGCACTGACCAATCTACATCCAAGGGACCGAAGCCACCTGAAATGCTCAATAAGATTGCGCCATCACTGTCGCCATGGCAAGATGGTCTTACCAAATTGACGGTATCTACGCGAATAGTATCAGATAGATGTATGGTAAATGGATATTTTTCTACACATTGATTTTGATCCATGATTGTGATCGTATATACACCAGCCTTTAATGTATCTGTAAGTAATAAAGTATCACCATGAGACCAAGTAAAATCTAAGGCACCGACACCGCCAACAAGTGCAATATTTAGAAAACCGTTAGTATCGGCTGGGCAAAGAATCGTATCAGATGATAATATATTAGCCTTAATAAGTGGTGGCTGAGTGATAGCTACCGTTCTTGGTAAGCTTTGGCAGCCATTATTATCTGTGGCTACCACGGAATGGACGCCTGCAGGCAGTGTATTAACCGTAGCTGTTGTTTGACCCGTGGACCAAAGATAAGTATAGTTTAGTTGGTTGGTGACCGAAGCAATACCTGTACTGTCTCCGTAACATAAAATATTTTTGCTACTGATCAGGTTTATGGTAAAAGATGCATTAGTACCGACTGTAAATGTATCGATGGTAGAACAATTATTGGCATCAGAAACAGTAATAAAATAATTTCCTGAAGCTACATTTGATATTTGTGTTGTGGTCGCACCATTTGACCAAAGATATTGGTACGGAAGTAAGCCTTGTGATGCACTGATTGTAATAGAACCATTCGTGGCACCTAGACAACTTGCATTTGTGCTTTGAATTATATTAAGTGCAATAGGTATAGGATTATTAACAGTGGCAGTCGCGGTTTTTGTACACCCTTTACAATCTGTAATGGTAACAGTGTAGCTTCCAGGCCCGATGTTGGTTATGCTAGAGTTTGTACTGCCATTAGTCCAAATATATGAATATCCATTGCATCCTCCGCTGACTTGCGTTAAAATATTACCATTTTGTTGGTTGTGACATATAGGTTGCTGGACTGAGGTGATGATATTGATTTCCGTTGGATTATTGATGACAAAAGAAGCGTTTTTAGTACATGTGGTACCAGCATCAGACACAGTAACTGAATAGGTTCCAGGTGAAAGATTTGTAATCGCAGCACTTGTCGCATTATTTGACCAAATATAACTCACATTGCCTACACTACCCATAACATCTAGAGAAATAGAGCCATCATTCGCATTATGGCATGAGCAATCAAGTTTGACCGCATTAAGATTCAAATCCTGTGGCTGTGTAATAATGAGATTTGTTGTAGCGCTACAGTCAAAGATGTCGGTTATTGTAATCGAATAACTACCAGCTATTAAATTGGATTGAGTATTGGTTGTTCCTACACCAGAAGATCCATTCGACCAGTTAAATTCATATGGGCCAGTTCCTCCGGTTGCACTCACCATTGCTATTCCATTATTGCCTCCAAAGCAACTGACGTTTTGTTGTATTGTGGTGGATCCAACTATCATTTGTGGATTATTGATAACCACGGTATTAGAACTCGTACATTGAGCTATATCGGTGACAGTGATGATATATGTACCCGCTGTTACATTTTGGATGTTTTGATTTGTACCACCATTTGACCACGAATAAGTGAAAGGTGCAGTTCCACCAGTAACAGTAGCTAATGCATAGCCACTGGCATCACCAAAACACTGTGCATCTTCTGTGTTGAAAGTAATGGTCATTTCTGGGGATTCTGTTACTGTAGCTGAACCAGTTGCTTGACAGTTGTTGGCATCGGTTACGGTGACGAAATATGTTCCTGATTCAAGGTTTGATATATTTTGGGTATTATCGCCTGTATTCCATTCATAGGAAAAGCCACCTGTGCCACCAGAAGCTAGGACGGAAGCCGTTCCATTAGAAGCGCCAATACAAACAATCGACCCAGAAGCATTTACCAAGATTTGTGGTGGCGAAGAAATGGTTTCAGTTGCAGTTGATGTGGTGCCTACATTGTCAGTGACTGTTACTGTAAAAGGACCTGCAGGTAATGTCGTGTTTGTCATAGAAGTGACACCATTACTCCATTGATAAGTGTAAGGCGAAGTTCCACCAGTTGCAGAGACTGTTGCTGTTCCATCTTGAAAGCCAAAACAGGAAATATCCATGACATTTTCTATTGTAGCTTCCAGAGGTTGTGCGCCAGATTGTATTGGAATTTGTAAATTGGTAAGAACGACTCGATCATTTTGGTTGCCATCAGCACCGTTAGCAATAACTGAGGCAGCATAAAATTTAATAACTGGATTGGTACCTGTTGTCGCAGGCGCCGTCCAATCGATGCTGTAGGAAAGTTCGTTACTTCCTGGGAAATTTTGAGCATTTACGTGGCCGAAATAGGTTTTTCCTCCAGCACTACGCAAAGATGTGAATGGTGGTGTAGCTCCATAACTACCTGCTTGGCCATTTGATCCATTTAGAGCGACCATTTGAAATCCACCTCGTACAGCATTTCCATTGGGATTTGTTATTGTCACTGTTAATGTATAAGTCTCACCTGTGATGATGGTGGAAGGTAAGCCATCGATAGTGACCGAACCATCAAGATTTGAGTTGTTTCCTGTATGACATTGTCCACATGTCGAATCAGGCGGCGCTCCAGTATATCCTGAACTTCCAGAAATAGGATGTTGAGATGCATTGCTCAATCCAAAAATAATGGCAACCATTGCGCCAAATATCACATAAGTGTTCTTAAATTGCATGAGGAAGTATTGTATTGATTCTAAAAATAACGAAAATTATTAAAAATGCCCTAATTGTTAATTGATAAATTTTTCATGTAATTGACAATATATTTACCTAATACATCAAATTCGATATTGACATTTTGTCCAATTTGAAGATCTGAAAAGTTGGTGTGTTCATAGGTAAATGGTATGATGGCCACTGAAAAATTACCCTTTTCTGCGTGTACCAATGTCAGGCTAACGCCATTGATACAAATAGATCCTTTGGCTACCATAAGCAATGCATGTTCTGAATTAGTACTAAAATGGAAATACCAGCTGCCGTTTTCGTGTATGATATCGGTACATAGGGCCGTAGTGTCTACATGACCTTGCACAAAATGGCCATCCATTCTACTATTTGCCAATAATGCACGCTCCAGATTGACCTTGTCACCGACGACTAATTCATTTAGATTGGTTTTGTCTAGCGTTTCTTTTATCGCAGTGACTGTATGTGTGTGTCCATCAAAAGAAACTACAGTGAGACATACGCCATTGTGTGCAATACTTTGATCAATATATACATCTTTACTTATTGGAGAATTGATGGTGAAATGTTTGTTGGAGCCTTCACTTTCTATTTTTATGATAACGCCTATATTTTCTATAATACCGCTGAACATCAGTCTTTGATTAAATGAATGAAACCTGAAAGTAGATTTTTTAGCTTCAGAAATGCCTGAAACTCTATTTTCGAAAACTCGACATGTATAATAATATGTCCCATCAGCTAGCAAATGACCACCATTGGTGGTGCCGTCCCAGTTGATTTTAGGATCTGTTGTTTCCCAAACAAGGTTGCCCCATTGATTGAATACCTTAAAGTCGATACTTGAAATAAACAAATTTACCCTTGGCTTGAACAAATCATTTCTCCCATCACCATTTGGCGTAAAGGTATTTGGCAACTCATAAAATGGACAATTATCGACACATTCTACGTTACTTAAAACGCTCTCATTGCCCAATGAATCTACTGTACTCACAGCATAACAACCCAAAATCCCATTTTGCGCATAGTGTAAGATTGAAAATTCTTCGTGAAAATATTGTGAATCTATTTTGACCAAAGGATCATCTATTGTTTCTCCATAATAAATATAAAACAACTTTGCATCTTCATCTTTATTTGTACAGCCTAAATTGGGATATGTCCAGGTTACAGTGTTGTACAATTCATCTGGATTTGTTTCACCATTAATTTGATCACAGATATTTTCTACTGTGGTAATAGGTGGACAAGGAGCTACATTGTCTTTAGGCTTTTGACAATATTCTTGCGAAAAATTATAAATCGGATCTTCAATATTTTCAAATGAATAAGTACCTATTGTCTCCACCTTATAACAATAAAGCTTGTCATTTATAAGGTTTTCATGCTGATATGATGGTGAATTTGTGGTAGCGAGATATTCGAAAACACCTAAATCATTCTTTAGAAAAATAGTATGTTCTTTATTGGCCCATGGTGTTGAACTCTGCCATGATAATATATTTTTTTTGTCAGATGGTGTGATATTCAAAAAAACTGAAGATGCATCAGCCGATTTTGAATTGTAGTTATCTCCAGATGTAAGCTGAACATAGTAAAAGTACTGGGATGATTCTGTATTCAGTGCTTTGTCTATATAATTGGTATCTATAACTTGAGAAAAGGTCGTGAAAGGTAGCTTAAAGACAGATGTGAATCCGGAATTATCCTTAGACCTAAATATTTCGTACTGATATGGCCCAGGATGCATAATGGTATCAAATTGACTTTTTAATGGTTTGGTCCAGCGTAAATGAATTTCTCCATCTGATGTACTCGTTTTAATTACAGAAACTTTGGTTATCATGGGCACATCGCGCATCAAGACGATACAAGCTTCTTTGGATGCTAAACTTTCGACGATGTTAAACGGGTTTCCAGTTGAAGTCAATTTTGCAAATTCAGCTTGGACCCGATAACAGTATGTTTTGCCTCTTTCTGCTGTCTTATCTAAATAAAAATATTTCCCTTGATCCTGTGTAAGCGTCTTATAAGCAATCTTTTGATAAGGAGATCCAGTAAGCCCTGGATTGCAAGTGTCAGGGCTAAAGGTTGTGCTGGCTATCTTTCTCCATACAGAGAATTTTTGGAAGTAATTGTTTTTAGTCACTTCACAATCGTATGGTGCATCCCCACTCAAGCCTAACGGCTCCATTATCTGTAACAGCTTGTAGGTTTTCAGGTGGCGGACCTACGACCTTTATTCTTATGGTCTTTAATGTAGCCAATCCTGTGGAATCAGGAAAGAAGTTGTCCGCAGCTCTAAGGACAATTTGATAATATTGATCTGAAATGTGGTTACAATCTGTCTGCCACTCCAATCGCTCTGTAAACGGTACAGGTGTGAACAATTTTGGTCCAATCAGAACAGCAGGATTCTCAACCGTAAATGGCCCACCGGTAGCAGAAAACTTGACTTTTTGATTTTGGTTTGGATCATCTACTCCGATTTCCAATGAAATTTTTTCTCCAGCAATGACACAAAATTCTTCGTCTGCAGTGATTATCGGCGGCTCATTTTGACATGCACGTATCAGGATTTGCATATCGCGAAGGATTACATTGATTAGGCGACCATTTCGATATTCTTTAATTCTTATCGCAATATTATATTCTCCTTGCAGTTTTGGCGAATTCCATCTTATTTCACCTGTCAAGGGATTGATTGTAAAGCTATTATCAACAGAAGTTCCTATTTCGTCAGGAAATTTATATTGGGGAACAGGCGTATTTAGTCCTTGTAATGGTGCTGTAAGTTCATACGCCAAACTGTCCCCATCTGCATCGTACGCATTAGGATTGTGGATGAATGGCTTATTTACACAACCTATATCTACCGGTGGTTGCAATAGGATCACGCTATTATTAAAGCCCTGAAATTGCATATCAAGCAACGTAAACGTGGTTGTTATAAAAAATGGAATATCAATGGAATTGGGATAATTTACGTTTAGAATACCACCAACTCTATTCGGATCCAAAAAAGAAACACTGTAAGTTGCTACGCCCGGATAGGTGTGTTTGGCAATATAGTAGTTTACCTTGATATCATTGACTTCAAATTTTGTTTTAGAATTATCTCTTTTGACAAATTCCATACTACCATCGCCCCAACTCACTTCAAGGCTATCACGGTCGGCTGCTGTACTACTTGCTTTGGTATAAGTGATGATCGTGATCTCGATGCCAAGAGAGCTTATTTGTTTATAGGTGATTTCTCCGGCTCTATTGTGCGTAGCAAAGAGACTTGCCGGTATGACAAGACAAATCCATAAAACCAACCTTTGTAATACACCAAAATTCACAATCACAAACTTAATATAAAAAATTGAATCTTACTATAACAATTGTTGCAACACAGATGTTTTGGCTCAATTGTCCGCAAAAAGACAATTATTTTTAAAAAAATCAAATACCTATACAACCTTTCTTGGATGCTAATCGTCATCTACTATACAAAACAAATGCTAACGTGCGGATAGTTAATATCAATAGTGAAGTAAAAGATTTGATCAACCTAGCTTGCGAAGGTAAACGAGATGCACAGAAAGCATTGTATCAACGGTATTCGCCCAAGATATTAAGTGTATGCCGTCAGTATATAAGCGATGATTTTCATGCCGAAGATTGCCTTGTTGTTTCTTTTACAAAAATATTTAAGTACCTGAAAACGTATGATCATCGAGGCCATTTCGAGGCTTGGATGCGACGTATTGCGGTCAATGAATGTATAAGTTTCATCCGAGCGAATAAAAATGTAACATTTGTCGAAGTTGATCAGGCACTCATGGATGTAATTGAAACCGATAGTGCATTAAGGTCATCTGATATTCAGTTGATGATCGACAAATTGCCTGAAGGTTGCCGTATAGTATTCAATTTGTTTGCAATCGAAGGATATAAACACAATGAGATTGCAGAAAAACTCAAAATATCTGAGGGCACTTCTAAGTCACAATTGGCTTATGCCAGAAAACTTTTACAAGAAATAATTCAAAAATCTGATTTACTTAAGCATCATGGATAATAAGAATTTGGAAAATAATATAAAAGAATATTTCGATCAACGTACGATCCAGCCATCTGAAAGCGCTTGGGAACGACTTGATTTTATGCTTGACAACGAACAAAATAAACCTTCTAATACCAATTATTATTGGCTTGCAGGGATTTTAAGTGTTTTGTGTTTATGTTTGATAGTTGGTTTTTGGTTGAGAAATGATGATAAAATTGAAAAATCAATAGGAAATAAAGTAAATAAAACCGAAATTATTGCTCTTGACGAAGAAATGCCAATAGGTCCTGCAAAAACAGTAATTTTTGAGGATACAGTGTCAGCGCAACAAGAAGCAAATACAATTCGAAGCAAAAGGCAACCCAAATAGTTACCCAAAAACTTAAGGGCGAAGCATTCTGAATTAAATTTTGAGAATGTATCAATTCCAGAGATTAATCATAAGTCGGAAAATGAATCTTTCGAATTGCCTATCAATACAAAAAAACAAAATGCTGATTATGAGTTAAAAATAAATGCAGCTAAGTTGCTGGCAAACGTTGAGCAAGAAATGTCAAGCAGACAAACAAAAAAGTTAATAAAAATCCAGGTAGATCCTAAGCAGCTACTTGCAGAAGCAGAAAAAGCCGCGGAAGCTTCGTTCTTGCAAAAAATGTATAAAAATATTCAGGACAATGCTGGCCAAATTATTGTGGTCGTCTCCAATAGAAATTTTGAAGATAGTAATGCAAATGCTATTGAATCAATGAAATAAATATAAATTTTATTATTAATATTAAATCAAATCAAAATGGTAAAAGTTTTTTACACCATCACTATGGTATGCATGTTTTTGTTTTCGAATGCGCAATCCGCCTTTGAAGACCGAATCCGAGAAATCAAAAATGATATTCAAATTATCACTGAGCAGGAAAAAGAGGCTTTAAGACTCGATGTAGAACAGATCAATGAACAATTGGAAAAGAAAATAATTACGGCAAGTGAGGCTGATATTAAAAAAAGAGATGCCGCAGAAAAATGTGCAGAAAGGATAGAAACAAGAGTTGAACCGTTGGAGAGAGAAATCCACGATCTAGTCCAGGGTGAAGTCGAAAGCTATCCTGAAATACCTGCTCCACCAGCACCTCCAGCTGAGGGAGACTTAGATATGCCACCTTCGCCACCAGATGCACCAGATGCACCAGATGACAAAGATGAGTACCGCAAGCTCAAAGGTGATATCAAAGACCTTGCAAAAGAGTGGACACCTGGCAAAAAAGATAAGAAGAAAAGAAGCGAATCTCGCACTACAACTCAATTTGTTTTTGCCTTTGGATTGAATAATCTTATCACAGATGGAGACCTTGGTTCTATAGATGGAAATGGTATAAAATTAAGTAATTCAAGGTTTTATGAATGGGGCTGGACTTGGAAAACAAGACTGGCTAAAGACTCTCCGCTGTTGCAGCTCAAATATGGTATGTCATTGACTTACAATAATCTAAGACCAGATGAAAATAAATATTTTGTAAAATCTGGAGATCGGACTTACTTAGCTCCTCATCCATATACGCTGACTGACGAACCATATTTCCGTAAAATAAATTTGGTAGTTCCAATACACTTGGAATTTGATTTTTCTAAAAAACGAATGCACGATGATCAAGTATATGTGCGCTCACAAAAGTCTTTTAGATTGGGTATCGGTGGATATGCTGGCATCAGTACCAAAACAAAACAAATCCTTGAATACAAAAATAATGGACTTCGCACTGAAGAGGAGACAAGTGGTGATTATAATACGAGTCAGTTTGTGTATGGCGTGAGTGGTTATATTGGATACAGGGATTTCAGTATCTATACAAAATTTGATCTAAATCCGCTGTTTACTGACGATTTAGCAAATCAGAAAAATGTTTCTTTGGGAATTAGATTCGATTTCAACTGATAGCTTAGGTGTAAAAAGAAATGATTCTAAGATTTTGTTTAGAATCATTTCTTTTCATTAAAAATCTTGGAATTAAGAAACTATAGTAACCATTGATTTGGGCTTTTCGTAGAGATAGAAATATACAGATGATGTTAAGGAAAGTACCAAGTAGCCCAAAACTATCAAGGTACCATTCGGTATAGAATTGTCTATATTAAACCATTGATAATCATTGGTGTATAAAATTATAATGCCGAGTGCGAACTTAAACACTTCAACTACTATGCCTATCAAATTGCCATCCATCAGACTAGTGTAAGCAAAGATATTTACAAACAAAAATAGACCATAAAGCAATACACTGCTGAAGGGAATTGTGCCAATATTATTAAACAAAAACATCATCAAAAGTAAAGTAATCAATAATTGGCCTACAGCCCAAGCTTTGAATAATGGGCTTGCTATTGTGTCATATTTGTTGCGCAGATAGATTTCTTTGGTATAAGGTACAGGAAATGAAGTGCTGACATCTGCAGGTCTCCATCCTGTTGGCATGACCCATATTTTGAGTTTATCTAACCATGATTTTGTGCGCCATGCATCAGATATCAGTAACCAAAGATGTTGATAATTGATGATCCAAGGATTCCAAGTATGTACGGCTCTCGTCACGCCATAGACAGCTGGTATTTCTTCTTTCTCAGGTTGGAATGTGCCGAAAAGTTTATCCCAGATAATAAAAATTTGACTGTAGTTTTTGTCCATATACTCTGGATTGATAGCATGATGCACCCTATGATGAGATGGAGTTACTAAGATATATTCGAGCCATCCCATTTTGTGGATAAGCCTCGTATGATACCAAAACTGTGCAAATAGTTGAATTGGTGCTACTACCGCCACCACTTGGGCAGGAATACCCAAAATAGCCATTGGAATATACGTGAATGTAAATAACGCAAAAATTTCTGATACTGATTGTCTGAGTGCACAAGATAAATTGAACTCTTCACTACTGTGATGTATAATGTGCCTGTTCCAAAATACATTGATTTCATGGCTCCACCTATGAATCCAGTATCCTGCAAAATCAATTCCTATGAAAGCTAAAACATAGGTTAAGATTGTAGATTGTATATGGTAAATAGCAAGGTGATCTACTAGCCATCCATAGCTTATGATGACAATGGATAAGCCCAAAACATCTTTTATAACATTGGTAATACCGGAGCTAAGACTAGATATGGTATCGAATAGCCGGTTTACCTGTTTGTGCATGAGCATAGAAACACCATACTCGAGAGCTATTAAAATCAAAAAAAATGGTATCGCGTAATTTAATATTCGGGCATACTCTTGCATGAATCAACTCGTATTTAAATATTTGTCAATGATGTATTCTTATAAAGAAAATACAAATATAGTAAGAAAGCCTGATTTTAACTGTTATTTTGTGTAATAATCATACCATTTTCAAGGGTAAAATACCTATGTGAAATGCTTTGTATCAAGAGCGGATCATGAGAAATAAAGATGCCACTAAATTGGGTTTTTGCTTGCAAATCTTTGATCAGGTTTATCATCCTAACTTGATTCGGTCGATCAAGCGCTGATAAAGATTCGTCAAAAACAACCAATTTTGGATTTAACAAGAGATTTTTCATCAATGCGGCTCGTTGCAGCTGACCTCCTGAAAGTTGGACAGGATATTTTGACTTTGTATCTTCTGGAAGGTCAAATTCTTTCATCTTTTGGTCGATAATAGTACAAGCTTCAGTTTTGGATTTTGCTATTTTATGAAAAAGTAAGACTTCCATCCATTGTTCGCCTATGGCCATACTTGGATTCATAGAAGAAAGAGCATCTTGGGCTACCATCTGGATCGATTTTCTCAATAGTTTATTTTCTTCAAGATCTTTTTTGCTTAGAGGTCTATCTTCAAATATAATTTGGCCATCCGACGCATCAATCAGCCCAGAGATGATTTTAGCTATAGTAGATTTCCCACTACCTGATGGTCCCATTATGCCCAAAATTTCGCCACTTGACACCGTAAAACTAATATTTTGCAACGCCTTAATAATTATTGGGCTTTTCCAAAAGGCTGAGCTGACTTCTTGTATGATTTAGATAGATTTTCGATTTTGGTAAAGGTATCAACACCTTGACCGGGGCATTTCTTTTGTCAATAATTGGTCTGCTAATATGTATGCTTTCGATAATTCTGTCATGTTACCAGACCGTATCTGATCGGAAGAAATTTCATCGGTCACTTTCCCTTGATGGATGATAAGTAATCGATCACAAACATCGGTCAGTTGTCTGAAGTCATGGCTTATAATTATAAGAGCAGTACCATTTTTAGCTTGAATACGTTTCAATAAGGCGATGATCTCAGTGGCAGTTTGTTCATCTAGTGAAGATGTGGCTTCATCTGCAATGATGATTTTGGGTTTGTGAGCGATAGCCATTGAGATCACAATCCGCTGTAATTGACCACCTGACAACTCGTGTGGGTAGGAGCGAAGCATTCTATCAGTCTCAGTAAGCCCTGTCTCGTTAAGTAATGCTTTTGCTTTGATGATTATATCCTGTGATGACAGATCAGGCTGATGTATTTGAATGGCTTCTTTGAGTTGATTTCCGATGGTCAGTACCGGATTAAGTGCCGAAAGTGCTTGTTGGAAAACAATAGAAATGAACTTTCCTCTGATATTTGCCCATCCAGTTTCATTTTCTTCCAACATATTGACACCATCGATCACTACTTGACCTCTAGCGCTCATACCAGGATAAAAACCAGTCAATCCCATCAACGACAATGCTGAGACCGATTTTCCGCTTCCAGATTCACCAGAAATGGCTATCGTTTCGCCTTCATGGATATTCAGATTAAAATCCTGTACAATGGGAGTAGTTAGACCATGATGCGAATAATCAACACAAAGGTTTTTTGCCGAAAGTAACAATTTGTGTGTTGACATAAAAAATGCTCGGTCTCAAAAATTAATTGTCATATATGCATTAATGCTCACTATCTGGCAGTTTGCCAAACTCATCTTTAGTAGTATGTTTGGTCAATCTTTTTGTACTATTTGCTGATTTCATTGATTCGCCTACTACATTACTTGCTGTAAAACTGGCAACCATATTATTTAGCATTTCGGCACCCGCATGAGGTGAGTTCGGCAGTAAGATAAGGTTTGATTGGTATCTGCCCCGATTGCTTGCAATGTGTCATAATGTTGAGTCACGACGATCAGTGCCGATGCTTCTTGCGAATTTATGCCCACTTTATTCAGAATATCAACACTTTCTACTAGTCCACGTGCGATTTCTCTACGTTGGTCAGCGATACCTTGTCCTTGGAGACGTTTGCTTTCTGCTTCTGCTTTTGCTTTGGCTACAATTCGGATTCTGCCAGCTTCTGCTTCATATTCGGCAGCGGTTTTTTCTCTATCCGCTGCATTGATACGATTCATGGCATTTTTTACCTGAATATCCGGGTCAATATCTGTAATCAGGGTATTGATAATATCATAACCATAAGTTGTCATCGCTTCATTTAGTTCTCTTTTTACAGCGATGGCGATATCATCTTTTCTTTCGAAAACATCATCTAAGATCAATTTTGGGACTTCAGCTCTCACTACGTCAAATACATAAGAAGTGATTTGATCATGTGGATACTCAAGTTTGTAAAATGCATCATACACCTTATCTTGAAGTACCTTAAACTGCACTGAAACTTTCATCTTAACAAATACATTGTCTTTAGTTTTGGTTTCGATGATGACATCCAACTGCTGTATTTTAAGGTTGATTTTGCCGGCGAGTCTATCGATAATCGGAATTTTGAAATGTAAACCAGATTGTCTGATGCTATTGTATTTTCCAAATCTTTCGACAATGACTGCAGTTTGTTGCTTGACTGTAAATACAGCAGAAAACAATAAAATTACTAAGAAAAGTATCAGTAAAGGGAATAATGGACTGAATCCGGACATAGCTGATTGTTTTAAGTTATGAATAAGGTAAAGTTACAACAATTTTTTCTGGCTTTTCTTAATCTTTTGTATTATTTACTTGTAAACTCAAGATTAAATCCATGAAATCTATACTAAAGGAACATCGACGATATCATAAACGCCCGTGTCCAATATTTTTTCTAGATAATGGTACTTAAGCCCAAAAAATTCTTTCAATTGCGCCACCTGTTCCTTGGCCTTGGCATTTGGTTCACCTTTCACGCCAGTGATCATCAGGTTTTTGCTGGTATGCTCCGTTGAAATAAATTCAAATACTTGTGTCCGATATCCGTGGGCTTCCATAAGTAATGCCCTAATTCCGTCGGTCAAAATCTCAGCTTGTCTCTCTGCGAGGATACCATGCGACAATATTGGCGAAAGCACATTGACTGGTGACATACTATTTCTGACTTGCTTATGACAACAAGGTGACGCCATTATATACCGAGCTCCTGCCTGAATACCTTTGGCTATGGCAATATCTGTGGCGACATCACAAGCGTGCAAAGCGATCACCATATCCGCTCCTGCCACATTTACTTGATCTATATTTTTCTGCTGAAAAGTCAAACCTACAAATCCTTCTTTGATCGCAGCATTA
>JADKGF010000038.1 GCA_016717105.1 Saprospiraceae bacterium
TTAAAGAATGTCATTCCTTTAAACGCACCTACCGCTTTTTCAACATATTCAAAAGTTGATGATTTATCCTTAAATACTAATTATATCAAAAGGCGCAATACTTGTACCTAAAGCAGTATAGCTGTTATCGTGTGAAAAAACAGAAAAATCTGGACTTTAAAACCTGACTGCTAAATTTATAACCTGTAGCTTTAGTACCTGCAGATGTACCATCAGAATAATAAAGATTTGTATCATTATTTAGTCGATAGAAAATACCACTATTGTCTGAATAAATTATTCTATCTGTAAAAAAGACCAATCATTTTTGATACCTTCCATAAAATATGCAGTTTGACTTATGATGCTTTGTTTTAAACTAAAACAAATAACTAAATTTAATATGTTTCTTATTAATTGATTCATTTTTTATGTTTATTAGTTTTATAATAGTGCAAATTTACTAAAATAGTCAAAACATTAAGTATTTAAAGATTATCTTTTAATAAAACAATAGCGCAGAAACTCATCACTTTTTTTACCAATTTACTTTCTTTTGACATGCAAGTCAACAAGTCCTTTTATCTTTGCAAAAAATCAAATACAACATGATATCAAATCATGACAGCGCTGTAAAGGCAATCATAGGTGCATCCATCAAGGTAAAACAAGATATTTTAATAGATGCTGACCTGCTTCTTAGTATAGAAAAAGCAGTATTCGTGATCTTAACTGCTTTAAAATCAGGCAATAAAATTTTATTTTGTGGCAATGGTGGTAGTGCTGCCGATGCCCAACACTTGGCAGCAGAATTTAGTGGTAGATTTTATCAAGATCGTAAAGCTTTGCCTGCGGAGGCACTTCATGTCAATACATCCTATCTCACAGCAGTAGCCAATGATTACAGTTTTGATGTGGTGTACTCGAGATTGGTGGATGGTATCGGCAATCCTGGCGATGTACTCGTCGGGCTATCTACCAGCGGCAATAGTAAGAATATCATAAACGCACTTGAGACGGCAAGTACCAAAAGTATGTCCACGATCTCTTTTACTGGTGCTACAGGTGGCAAGATGAAGGATATTTCTGATATTTTGATCAATGTCCCTTCAACAGATACACCCAGAATCCAAGAATCACACATCATGATAGGACACATCATTTGCCAGTTGGTAGAAGAAAAATATTTTCATCAATGACCATGATTAGCGAGGCAGTTATTTTGGCTGGTGGATTGGGCACGAGGTTAAAATCTGCAGTTCCTGATCTACCCAAATGTATGGCTCCTGTCGCAGGAAGGCCATTCATTGATTATGTTATTCAAGAATTATTGGATCAAAAAGTCAGTAAAATTATCTTTTCTTTAGGCTATATGCATGAATTCGTCTTACAGCATTTGAATGAAAAATGGCCTGATTTGCATTATGAATATTGTATAGAAACTAGCCCTTTAGGAACAGGCGGCGCTATACATCTTGCGTCTCGACAAGTACAAGAAGACCATTTTGTCGTGGTCAATGGAGACACATTATTTCGGTAGATCTTGCATCCATGTATGGACAACACCTACACTTGCAAGCATTTATCACGCTGGCGCTCAAACCTATGCAGCATTTCGATCGATATGGTAGCGTGATATTGGACGAAAGTCAAACCATCATTTCATTTAAGGAAAAGACCTTTATAGCGGATGGATTGATCAATGGTGGTACGTACATCATACAAAAATCAACGTTCCAACAATTGCAACTGCCTGAAGTATTTTCATTTGAAAAAGATGTATTGGAAACCCATATCGAAAACCGAATGCTCAAGGGATTTGTTTCTAATGAATACTTTATAGATATCGGAATTCCCGAAGATTTCTTGCGTGCTTCTAATGATCTTAAAGATTATTTTAAACATTAACCCTTTCACCAAAATCCTTAATCATTACCATGGAGTTTATCAGTGTTTTTGATGTATTTAAAATCGGTGTCGGACCGTCTTCGTCCCATACATTAGGCCCTTGGAAAGCAGCATTGAGATTTGTAGAAAGTTGTACCAAAGCAGGATTTATTGAGCAGAATACAACTCTTTCCGTATCATTGTACGGCTCGTTGTCACTGACAGGTAAGGGACACGCTACTGATCTTGCAGTGATGATGGGATTGGCTGGTTATGATCCGGTTACAGTGGACACAAAATCTATTACCGATATTATTGATGGTATTAAAGCACAAAAATCCTTGACAATCAATAGCAAAAGAATTTTATTTGATGCTGAAAATGCGATAAGATTTGAACATGAGTTTTTACCATTCCATGCCAATGGTATGATATTTTTGGCTGAAAAAGCTGATGGTACAGTATTTTCAGAGACCTACTATTCGATAGGTGGAGGATTTATCATTTGGGAAGGAGAAGAAATGTCCACGTTCGAGAATGCACCTGATCATCCCTATCCTATTCAAAACAGCCTAGAATTGCTAGCCTATTGCAAAAAGCATGATAAAACGATATCTGACATCGTATTTGAAAATGAACTTGTAGATCGCTCCGAAAAGGAAATACGCGAAGGTTTACTGACTATCTGGCGTGTAATGCTAGACAGTATGTACTTAGGCTGTCATACGGATGGATATTTACCTGGTGCGCTGAAGGTAAAGCGAAGAGCTTCAGACGTTACCAAAAAGCTCATGCAATCTGAAACAACCTACCAAAATGCCGATGAATGGTTAAAAGCTATCCAAGCTACCAATCCCAATTTTCAAGATGTGATGAAATGGGTAGGAAGTTTTGGTATCGGTGTCAATGAGGTGAATGCTGCTTTTGGACGTGTAGTAACTGCACCAACCAATGGAAGTGCCGGTGTCATCCCTGCTGTGCTTATGTATTATCTTTGTTTTGTCAATAAATCCGCAGGTAATGATGAGATTGTAAGATTTTTACTCACCGCTGGAGAAATCGGCTCTATCTTCAAAAAAGGTTCTACAATCTCTGCGGCTATGGGTGGCTGTCAAGCTGAAATAGGTGTCTCATCAGCAATGGCTGCAGCTGGATTGACCGAGTTGATGGGTGGCAGTCCAGAACAGTGTACCATCGCAGCTGAAGTAGCTATGGAGCATCATCTAGGCATGACCTGCGACCCAATAGGTGGCTTAGTTCAGGTTCCATGTATAGAACGCAACTCTATGGGTGCCATCAAGGCTATAAATGCGACAGCAATAGCACTAGATAGAAATCCAGAAGATATAAAAGTGCCTTTGGACAATGTCATCACCACAATGTGGGAAACAGCCAAGGATATGAACCGAAAATATAAAGAAACTCCAGAAGGAGGATTGGCTACAGCCGTGAATATTATTGATTGTTAAAATGTTTACTTTCCTTTACCTTGGATAAGCACCAATACCGTGTAAAACAAAATCTTAATATCTAAAGAGAGCGACATGTTTTCTATGTATAGAATATCAAACTTCAAGCGTTGGATCATCTGCTGCACATTGGAAGCGTAGCCGTATTTTACTTGTCCCCAAGATGTGATACCTGGTCGAACTTTTAGAAGATGCTTATAATGTGGCGCTTCCTTAGATATCAAGTCAATATAATACTTGCGCTCAGGTCTCGGACCTACGATCGACATATCTCCTTTGATTACATTAAAAAATTGTGGAATCTCGTCTATCCGCCATTTTCTCATCACCTTGCCCCAAGGTGTCACACGGTCATCTGCATCACTGGAAAGTTGTGGTCCGTTTTTCTCTGATTCCAGATACATAGACCTGAATTTGATGATATTAAAAGGTTTGCCATTTATACCAATGCGTTCCTGAGTGTAAAAGATTGGGCCTTGTGATGAAAGTTTTACCCTGATGATACTCATTAAGATAACCGGAGAAAGGATCACAATCGCTATGATGCTGATAAAATAATCCATCAGTCGTTTTACCACTTTTTGCCAATTGGGCATCAATTCCTGATCTATCTCAATCAATACCGCACCATAAATGTGGTTCATCTTTACGGTACCAAGCATGATGTCATACGTATCAGGTATCACTTTTATCAAAATCTGGTCAGAATAATCAAAAAGCGCATCCAAAATGCTCTTGAGTTTGTTGTGTTCGGATGTTTCTACCGCGATGATGACTTCTTCGATTTTGTATTCATTCATCACGCGCTCCATATCATTGAGCTTACCTAGCTTGGGTAGATATGCTTCCAGATGGTTGCTACTACGACCATTACTATCTAGAAACCCAGAAAAATGATGGCCCAAACTATAAGGTCTGCTTTTTATCTCTTCGTATAGGTCCACAGCATTTTTATCGCCACCTATTATGAGTGTATTGTATGTCACCTTACCACTTTTGAGTCTCCGGCTGGCTACAGTAAGGATGATCATGCGAAAGATGGATGTTATCGTAAAATGGAGGAGAAATAACCGGGCAAATAAGGAAAAATATGATGTAAATTGTAATACTTTGTCATCCATTAACACTGAAAAAAACAACAATAATACGCCCAAAAACGTCGTAAAAAATGTACTTTTTAATGTCTCAAGCCTAGAATACCGGTAAATATCGCGGTACTTGTCGAAGATAGAATATATGACCATCCAGATGATCGGTATCAATATGAGTCCTTGCCATAGTCTGGCATCTTTAAATATCTCTTCCCATGTGATACCAGGTGTTTCCGTTTGTTTTCTGTACATAAAGAAAAGCAGCCACGATAGGAATGCAGCGATAAAATCACCAACTCTGTATATGACCAATTCTAATTTTCTTTGCTCCTTCATCCGGATCAGAAATGCACGTGTTTATAATTATCGATGTAAATTTTGGATTCTTCATTCAAATCCGTTTTGGTAAAAGCAAGCAACACCGAATATTTTTCATAATCTTGTGTTGACAATTTATCCGTTACATCTACATATATCTTATTCCAGCTGTCCTTGCCAGGTACAAACAGAAAGTATTCAATCTTGATGATACCATTTGTGGTCTTTGCCAATCCTACGGCAATTTCACCATCACCTTTATAATCAAATTCTATATAACTAGCACCTCTGGAATTTTGACCAGCAAAAATCTCAGTACTCGAAGCTACTTCAACAAATTTCAAATCTGATGACAATGTCACTTCACCTGAGTAACTACCTAAACTAGAAGTCACATTAGTTGGTTTTATGAAAGTCAATGGATTGGCATCTATATCATTGTTAAATGTATTAGAATTTTCAAAGCTTTCTTCCACAGCAAATTTTGTACCTTCTATATAAGTAAATGCCAATGGGATGGTAATTTCATCACCTACATTTGGTTTAATTTTCTTGACTATTGACTTGTAAAATGGGTAAAAAACGGGTTGGTCATTCATACCATTATTCCTAATACCTGCAAAGATGGTAATTTCCGTTTCGGCACCAGTAAAATTAACAGGTACTTTAGCTGGCAATGGGAATATACCCAGAATCTGTCCATCCGCAAAAACCCACACTTCTGTAATCTTATGTGTATCCTTTGTTTGGGTAGGACTAGTCACTGTCGGATTTTCCAATTTTAAGAAAAAAGGTAACGGTTCGTCATTGTCGGTAAGACCACAAGAACTAAAAACTAAACATGTCGATATTATCACTAAAAACTGTACTAACCTCACGCTTCATCTATTTTTTCCTGAATAAGTTGTGCAAGATGCAAGGCCCTATATCCATCTTGTATGGTGACAGTGACCGACGAGTTACCAGATACTGCTTCAAAAAAGTCATTAAGTTCATCTTCTATGGCATTATTTTGCATGATCGGTGGTGTCTCTACTATAATACGTTTCAAACCCGTATTTGTATGCATCGTCATACCCGAAAAATTGTCGCCTTCGATATGATTCTCTATTTTTATGACTTGAGCATCCTTATCTAGAAAATCCAAACTGATGTAGGCATCATCCTGAAAAATCCGAATCTTGCGCATATTTTTGAGGCTTATCCTGCTGGCTGTGAGATTTGCTACAGATCCATTGACAAATTCAATACGGGCATTGCATATAAACTTGCACGATTACATTATATTTGATGGCTAGTGATACCAATTCTCGGGCTTGTTCGGTAGTTTCAGTGAGTGGTTTTTCGATAAAAATGTGTTTCCCTTTGATAATGGCTTTTTTGGCTATTTCAAAATGAAAAACGGTCGGGCTGACGATATCGATGCAGTCCACGGCATCCAACATGCTGTCAAAGTCTCGGAAAGCTTTGACATTATATTCTGTTGCTATCTGATCGCTTACTTCCTGATTGGTATCAAAAAATCCTTCGACTATAAATTTTGTTTTCAATAAGCACCTTAGGTGAATCTTCCCAAGATGTCCTACCCCGACAAGTCCTATTCTCAATGTTTAATGTTTTAAATTCGTTTTAAAATGAAGCCCATCATCGTAATAAGCAATACCAAAACTACCGCAATAGACAATGATCTCCGAATATTCCCTATAAACATCAGGATTTCGCTATTGAACTTTGGGTATTTGGGCAAATTTCTTTTTCCAACTTCTGCTTATTGAAAATATGGGAACTATCAAACTCTATTTTGTTTTGCACCAACGTTTTATATAATTTAAAAACTTTTACTCTAAAATAAATATTGAGAAATAAAAGCGCTAAAAATATGCCTATAATAAAAAAAATAAGTACGTCTGCCATGTTCCCCTTTGCTAAGTTGGGCAAAACTAACAAAAAAGAAGTGATTTCCAAAGCAAATCAGAAAAGGCATGCTGACATAAAACATAATTTTTAATAATTTTGTCCAATAGTCGAGCTCAAATCTCCTTGAAAATGATTTAAACATGATAATCTCAGGTCAAAATATTTTACTATTTTACGATCGCATTCCAATTTTATTTAATCTGTATTACCTTCATTACATATATATTACCAATAAATAGTAGTATATTTGCGTTTTTTATATTCGGACCAATTATTTTTTCATTGCCGAAATCGCTTAATATGAGATCGTCCATTTTTATACTTATTATTTTACTCAATATCTTGACGACAGCCACGTCTCAAGAAAACAAAAATTACCTCGACAGGCATAAATCGTATAAACTCGAACAAGAATTTTTCGAAAATAGCCTCTATGGTGCCACAAGATATGCTTATGGCAAATACATTCAAGCCAAAAAATCCGGCGATTAATGATGATTTTTCCAATTTCAAAGATGATGCAGCCGCCATGGCAGCTATCGCAGGGCTTAGGGCTGATTATATGTCAGGAGAGAACGAGCTTTTGTCATTTATAAATAAAAAATACCCAGATCCAGTCACGACACCAGCGATCATGGAATTGGGCAATTATTACTACAATAAAAAATGGTATGGCAAGTGTATCGAAATCTACGAAATGATTGATCCTGATGACTTGACCGAATACGACATGTCAGAAGTAAGTTTTAAAAAAGGATATGCACACTTTGTAAGCAAAGAATTTGACCAAGCGAAAAAAGAGCTAAGCCGAACCATTAAAATTCAAAATATATTCTACTATCCAGCCAATTATTATTACGGTTTGTGCGAATATTTTACCAAAAACTATAAAGCGGCAGTCGCCTCCTTCGAAAAAGTCAAAACCAATAGTGTTTATAAATCTTTTGTTCCTTATTACATTACTCAAATTTATTTTGCGCAAGGTCAATATGATGATGTCGTCAAGCACGGAGAAGCTGCATTGAAAGACACAGACTTACGCAACAGAAAGGAAATCAGACAATTATTAGGCCAATCATATTTTCAGAAAGGTAGCTACGAGCTTGCGTTGCCACATCTTGAATATTATGAAGATAATACAGAAAAACTTACAGTTGAAGAGTTTTACCAACTTGGATTTACCCAATATCAACTCAAAAAATACACCAACGCCATCAGCAACTTCAAAGAGTTGAGTCAGTTAAACAATAAACTTGGCCAAATGGCAAATTACTACTTGGCTGATTGTTATTATGAAACTGGTGATATGGTCTCAGCTCGAGCAGCCTTCAAATATGTCAGTCAAATGGATTTTGAAAAAGGAATGCAAGAAGAAGCTTTATTTAACTACGGTAAATTGTCGGCAGAATCCGGATATGAAAGGGAAGCCATCAATACCCTGATAAAAATCGAAAAGTCATCAAAATATTATACTGAAGCCCAAAATATTATCCTTGAATTATTAGAAAATACCTCAGATTATGCTTCGGGAATTCAAATAATTGAAGGACTAAACCCAATTAATGATAAGCTCAAGGTTATTTATCAAAATCTGGCATTGAAATATGGAATCCAACAAACCAACAATGGAGACAAAGACAATGCTTTAGTTAGTTTCGAAAAGGCACGAAAGTATCAACTTAGCCGGATTACGGCAGCTCAGTCTGTGTATTGGACAGCGCACATCACACATCTCAAAGGTAATTATCCACTATCAGCCACTTACATGGACCAATATTTCACCATGGCGGATGGTATTACTTGGATGCCAGATGAGTCCACACAATCGCTGGCATATTATACTCAAGGATACAATTATCTTCAGCAAAAAGACTATAAAAAATCAGAACAAAACTTCAAAAATGCAATCAACTTATTCAATAAGGATGCATCGAAAATCAAAAACACATCAGTTTCAGACCAAGTGTGGCCAGATGCTTTGGTGAGGACAGGCGACTGTCTATTCAAAGAGAAGAAATATAATGAAGCGTTAGATTTCTACAACAAAGCCATCCAAAAAAAGAAAGGAAGTCAGGAATATGCCATGTATCAAAAAGGTATGATAGAAGGATTGACTGGCGAGCCTTATGAAAAGATTCTGACCATGCGTGATAAAAACAAACTATCCAAACTCCGAATATGCAGATGACGCCTTAATGCAACTTGGCGATACCTATTTTGAAGTAGGACATACCGACAATGCATATAATGCTTACAATGATCTCGTCGTAAGCTATGACATCAGTCCACTATACAATGATGCACAACTCAAACTTGGATTAATTGCCTATAACAAAGGTGATTTGAATACAGCCATTGGTCATTACAAAGCTATTTTCAGACACAATCCATCATCAAAGCAATCTGAAAGTGCGCTGTTAGGATTGAAGGAGATCTACATTAATGACCTTGGCAAATCCGAAGAATATGTCGAATATGTCAGCTCTTTGCCAGGTTACAATGTCAGCAATGCTGGCGCTGATTCATTGGCATATATGGTAGGTACGCTTCGATATAATGAAGGTGAATACGAAAAAGCCATCGCAGGTTACAGCAATTATCTTACAAAATACCCTAAAGGTGCTCATCGATTAAGTGCAACATATTACAGAGCCGAGTCCTATACACTACTCAAAAAATATGACCAAGCTTTGGCAGACTACGAGTCACTTGTAAATATGGGATCTTCAGAGTTTTATGTTACTTCTTTAAAAAAAGCGGCGCTCATTTCATATAATTATACCCAATCGTTTGAAAAAGCGTATAGTTTTTACGACCAATATTATTTAAAACTTTCCGATGAAGACGAAAAATACAAAGCAGCACTTGGCGCCTTACGTAGCGCATTCAGAATAAGCCAGTCAGATGCCATTATAAAATATGCAGCCATAGTGGCCATCCATCCCAAAGCAAATGCAGATGAACAAGTAACGGCTATGTATTATGCTGGAAAAACCCATTACAAAAAGAATGACTTGAATGCAGCCAAGGACAATTTTGATAGAGCTGGTAAAAAAGCCAATAATAACCAAGCTGCGGAATCAAGATATCTTGTTGCTGAGATCTTATACAAACAAGGTGACAAAAGTGGTGCTGAAGCTCAATGCAATGCTGCCAATGATGCCAATGCATCTTATCCTTTTTGGATAGCAAAAAGCTTGCTCTTATTGAGTGACATCTATGTGGATCGAAATGACCTCTTTAATGCTAGGGCAGCGCTAGAAGCAGTAATAGAAAACTTTTCAGATGACAAAGATTTGTTGGCTTCAGCCAATGAAAAATTGGTAAATATCGAAAATCTGGAGAAACAGAATACAAGAATAAAGCCTGCTGCAACAAGCAGTAACTTACTCGAAATGCAATCCGGTGGCGGAAATTAATCTCATAATTTTTAACCATAGAATCATGAAATATCATCTTATAATATCTTTTAATCTCCTGTTTGCAAGCGTATATGGCCAGGTAGATTCTACCAAACTTGACATCAAACAAGTAGAAGTGGTCAAGTCCTTTGAAGCAAATCTGGAGCAGGCCAATATCGTAGTCGTCAAACCAGTCAGCCCTGCACAAAAAGTGTTTAACCCTAAATACGAATATGATATATCGATTGTACCGCTAGAACTTAAGGCACCTGATCCACAGATAAAACCATTGGCTATGAATCCAGATGGTCCATTTTTGGTAAAAAAAGGATTTTTGCATGCTGGATACGGTATCAAAAAAAATCCTGAAATCCTTGGTGGCTACCACTGGTCAAAAAAGGATAATTATGACGCTGGTATTGTGTTAAACTATCAATCTATGGACAATTCGGCAAATATCCCTTACCAAAAATATAGTGATGCTGGTATAGATTTTCACGGCAACTATCTCATCAGGGAAAATTTAAAAGTTTATGGTGGTATTTCTACAGATTGGAAGAAAAGATACTTTTTCCATACAGATTTAGGCGTCGATACACTGTATGATGAAGATGCGTCTTTGCGTAAGATCCAAGCTTTGAATATCACTGCAGGAATCGCAAATCCCGAACCGACTGCGTATAATATCAATTACGATGTAAAATTGAACTTGCGCAATTTAACTTTGTCCAACACTGATGCAAAAGAAAATGGATTTGGTATTGATGCCATGGGCGAAAAACATTTTACAAAAAGCACAGTCTTGGCAGTACAAGCTGGGTATGATTACACAGCCTTCAATAACGAAAAATCGTTTAGTCTTAGCACTGCCCTATTTCGTCCTACATTAAAGACAAAACTAAAAAACGTCATACTGCAAAGTGTAGCTCATCTTCTATATAGCAGTGATGGTAATTCATCGATCTTTCCAGAGATATATGCATCATACGGGCTTGCTGGTCAGAAACTTATGATATTCGCCCAAATAAGTCAAAACTATTACACCAATCATTTTGCAAATGTCACCAAACTTAATCCGTTCTTAAATACAGCGATAGATTCACTTCAAAACAGTGTATGGCAGGAATATGCCGGAGGTATCAAAGGTAAATTCTCATTCCTCAATTACCAGATCAGGTCTGGATATAAAGATGTAAAAAATCACCTGTTTTTGCTCAATAATACCCACGACATTCGACAGTTTGATATGTTGTATGATGACCTAGGTATCATTTTTATAAGTGGGAATGTAGATTTTATATTTTCAGATGCTTTAAGTCTTGGTGGATGGTTGACCCAAAATATTTACAACTTAAATATTCTGCCTTACGCATGGCATACACCAAATCTAGAAGCCAATGCTTATGCCACATGGTCGCTTTTGGATCAGAAACTCAAATTGCGTGGCGATGTTTATTTCGGAGACGGTGTGCACTATATAGACAAAGATAATTTCCTTACAGAGTCCAATATCCTTTTTGATGTCAATTTTCGGGCAGAATACAAGGTACTTGACGCTTTGTCGGTATATATCCACGGCATGAATATATTGAATAATCGATATGAGCGATGGTATGGATATCAGGCAGTTGGTTTCAATGCGCAATTTGGTGTAAAGCTTGTATTCTAACCGTATAATCAGACCATAAAGCCAGCCTCTATTGTCTAAAATGTGATTATCTTTTATTTCATATTAAAAAATATTATAACTTTGAGCCGTTAACAATATTATTTCGTAAAATTTAACACTTCAAAAATGAAACATTTTTTAACTATTGCAGTACTTTTTATTTCACTTTCCATGTTCGGACAAAAGAAAATTGTTTGGTTTGACATAGGTTTGAAAGCACAATATGGAGCAGCTGGTTTGTACAATGCAGCTATAGCAGACAATGATTCTAAATATGATTACAAAATAGGTAGTGGTTTTTCTTATGGTGGAAAGTTGGGTATTAATTTCGGATACAATGGATTATCTATTGATGTTATGAAAAGTAAGGCTTCCCAATCATTTGATTTAACGCCTGTAACCATCGATTGGGAGAGTTTAGACATTTATGCGCTCTTCAGACATGCCAAAAATCTTGGATATTTTGAGATAGGACCTAAAATGTCAA
The DNA here is from genome assembly GCA_016717105.1 of Saprospiraceae bacterium. Taxonomy (GTDB): domain Bacteria; phylum Bacteroidota; class Bacteroidia; order Chitinophagales; family Saprospiraceae; genus OLB9. The sequence goes on from JADKGF010000038.1 coordinate 12,219, forward strand.
TGATCAATAAAGTTTCTAATACAAGAGGAAATGAAAAAATAGAGTTTGCAGAATCATTATATAATAAGCAGGTTTTTTCTGGTGTTGTTGGTTTTGGAGCTAATATTATGGGCAATGATGGTAGATTTAGTGGAATTTTAGGACTTCGTTTTGAATATGCACTTACAGATCTTGATTCTGAAGATGGTAAAAAAGTTGGTGCTCCAATCTTAGATCCATCTATTTATGCAAACGGTAACAAAGCTTCAAATCTTGCTTTTGCAGGTGTAGTTTTCGAACTTAACTGGGGAATTGGTTACTTCGGGAAAGCACAATGTGGTGCAAGATCTAAGTTTATCATGTTTTAATGAAAATCACATAAGCTGACACTTTCAGCAAATAAATAAAAAAGGGAACGAAAATAAAATTCGTTCCCTTTTTTTATGTGCTATATGAAATAATTATCTGAAAAAAATATAATCAAATATTTCTATTCATACAATTAAGATCTTCAAATGCATGCTTCATCCTTGCAACAAAAGTAGCCTCGCCACTTCTCAACCACACTCTTGGGTCATAATATTTTTTATTTGGCTTGTCAGCACCTTCTGGATTCCCGATCTGCCCTTGAAGATAATCTTTCTTAGACTCATAAAAGTCCTTCACACCTTCCCAAAAGGCCCATTGCATGTCTGTATCGATATTCATTTTCACGGCTCCGTATGTGATGGCTTCTCTGATCTCTTCCCTACTACTTCCTGATCCACCATGGAAAACAAAATTTACAGGATTAGGTCCTGTACCGAACTTATTTTGAATATAATCCTGAGAATTTTTAAGGATTACTGGCTTTAGTGTCACGTTACCAGGCTTGTACACGCCATGTACATTTCCAAATGCCGCTGCTATGGTAAACTTATTGCTGATTTTCAACAGTTCTTCATATGCAAATCCAACCTCAGCAGGCTGTGTATAAAGTCTGCTACTATCCACATCACTATTATCTACTCCATCTTCTTCTCCACCTGTTACGCCCAATTCTATTTCTAGCGTAATCCCTAGTTCAGCCATCCTTGCCAAGTAATTAGCAGATATTTCAATGTTTTCTTGGATTGGTTCTTCTGACAAATCCAACATGTGGCTAGAATACAGTGGATGACCATGCGTTTCATAATGTTTTTCGCTGGCATCAAGCAATCCATCTATCCAAGGCAACAATTTCTTTGCACAGTGGTCAGTATGCAAGATGACAGGAACACCATAGGCTTCAGCTACATTGTGAATATGCAAAGCACCAGAAATGCCACCCAAAATTGCAGCCTTTTGGCCATCATTACTTAATCCTTTTCCCGCATAAAATGCGGCACCGCCATTACTAAATTGGATAATAATCGGCGAATTAACGTCTCTGGCTGTTTCAAGTGCTGCATTGACGGTGTTGGTACCGATCACATTGACGGCAGGTAGTGCAAAATTATGTTCATTTGCATAATTGAGCAATTCTGTGACTTCATCACCGAACAATACGCCTGGTCTGAATCTGTGTGACATGTTGTGTTGATTTTTGAATTTGTTATTAAATGATTCCTTTTTCGGAAAGATATCTTTCTGCATCCAAAGCGGCCATACATCCTGTGCCAGCAGCTGTAACAGCTTGTCTATACACATGATCCTGTGCGTCTCCACATGCAAATACACCTTCTACATTGGTAAACGATCTACCTGGGACTGTTTTGATGTATTTATTCTCTTCCATATCTATCCATCCTTCAAACATTTCTGTATTGGGCTTATGGCCGATGGCAACAAAAAAACCTGTAACATCAAGTGTTGATTTTTCACCTGATTTATTGTTCACTACCCTGATACCTTCGACTCCGTCGGTTCCCAATATTTCTTCTGTTTCGGTATTCCAATGTACCTCCAGGTTTGGTGTATTCATCACACGGTCCTGCATTATTTTAGAAGCACGCATTTCATCTCTACGCACCAAAAGATGGACTTTTTTACATAATTTTGCTAAATATGTTGCTTCTTCTGCTGCGGTATCTCCTGCTCCTACTATTGCTACTTCTTGGCCTCTAAAAAAGAATCCATCGCAAACGGCACAAGCTGAAACACCTTTATTCATGAGTTTTTGTTCTGATTCCAATCCCAACCAACGTGCACTTGCACCTGTTGCTATTATAACGGCATCAGCATGGATTTCATGGCCAGTTTCTGACCATATCTTATGAACAGGACCAGTAAAATCTACTTTCTCAATCAATTCATATCGAATATCTGTACCAAACCTAAGCGCTTGATTTTTAAAGTCCTCCATCATCTGTGGCCCCATGATACCTTCAGGGTAACCTGGATAGTTTTCTACATCGTTAGTGATCGTTAATTGTCCGCCTGGCTCTTTGCCTGTGTATAAAACTGGGGATAAATTTGCTCTGGATGCATATATCGCCGCTGTATATCCTGCAGGTCCGGAACCTATGATCAAACATTTCAATCTTTCCACACTTTTTTCTGACATTCCTTTTGATATTTAATTGGTGAAGCAAAATTACAAAAAATTATCTTGTTTCCCACAAGATGAAACCTTTTGGTTGAAAAAAATTAATTCAACTTCCATAACCCAATAATGAAAGAAAGGTTGATGTCAAACCAATAATTCACGCAAATAAGTAACAAAGGTCACTTAAGCGCAGCCATGACTAAAAGATGATTTCCTAACCGAATGAAAAATACGATGGTTTGATGGTCGCTTAAGAACCCAAATAATTCTTAAGTAACTTACTTCTATTAACCGATCTGAGCTTATTGATCGCTTTATCTTTGATCTGCCTTACACGCTCTCTGGTGAGTCCGAATTTATCACCAATATCTTCTAGTGACATAGGATGCTCGATACCGATACCAAAATACAGTTTGATAACATCAGCCTGGCGATCAGTCAAAGTATTCAGCGAACGTTCTATTTCCTTGCGGAGAGACTCTCTATACTCCAATGCTGAATCCGTATCAGGAGTACTGTTATTTTCCAATACATCAAGCAACGAATTGTCTTCACCATCGATAAAAGGTGCATCCATAGATACGTGTCTGGCGGCTACACCCAAGGTGGTTTCGACTTCTTCAGTTGGTATTTCGAGCAATTCAGCTAGTTCTTCTGGTGAAGGCTCACGTTCAAATTCCTGCTCAAGCTCAGAAAAAGCCCTATTTATTTTATTGAGAGATCCTACTTTATTTAGAGGCAACCTTACAATTCTCGATTGTTCTGCCAATGCTTGAAGGATAGACTGTCTGATCCACCATACAGCATATGATATGAATTTAAATCCCCTTGTTTCGTCAAATCGCTGAGCGGCTTTTATAAGTCCGAGATTTCCTTCTTTGATCAAGTCGCTGGGTGAAAGTCCTTGGTTCTGGTATTGTTTTGCTACAGAAACAACAAATCTAAGATTGGCTTTGGTAAGTCTTTCCAAGGCTTCCTGGTCACCTTCTTTGATTTTCTGAGCCAAATCCACTTCTTCTTCAGGTGTGAGCAAGTCCACTTTACCGATTTCTTGCAAATACTTCTCAAGAGATTGACTCTCTCTGTTGGTGATAGATTTAGTTATTTTTAACTGTCTCATTAGATAAATTTATAACGATTAAAGTGGTCGCTGCTCCAAAAATGCCGCAAAGATAATTTTTTATCCCTTTTTCTTACATTTTAAACACTTAAATATTCAAAAGGAATAAATGATATTTTCAAAATAATGTTTGAACAATTCTAAAGATGTTGCAACTTTTTACCTATAATTCACGTTTCGTAAAGAAAAAATCATCATAAAAAAGCCGAACATTGTTCATTTATTTAAGTTGCCTTAGATTTGCTTATAAAATTTTCAAATTTACTTTGGCAGCAATTAAGTATAATTAATTTTTTCTAAAAAAAGTTCATTTCTTTTGCTAAATGGAAAAAATATTTTTTATTGCGGCTTTATTCGAACAACAGAATTTTTAAAATACCAACTGAATGTCATCAAAAAGGGTAAGAATTGATTTAGAATTTATTTTCAAAGCCTCACCTACCATCATTTACAACTTTGTAACCACACCAGCTTGCTTGGTAAGATGGTATTGTAATGAGGTAGATATAACCGGCGAGACCTATGCTTTTTATTGGCAAGGAAGTAGTGAAGTTGCTACACTTGTTGATGATATCGAAGACGAAAGAGTCCGTTTTAAATGGGATGAGGCTGATGATGATGAAGAATATTTGGAATTCAGAATGTACAAATCTGATGTCACCAACGAAACCATTTTTGAAATAACTGATTTTTGTGATCATGATGAAGTGCAGGAAGTCAAAGACCTATGGACAACCCTGACGACAGAATTGCGCAAAGAATGTGGCGGTTGATTGCTAATTTTACAAAAATAGTAAAAGCTTGAAAATAATAGCAAAGACCCTTGAGGGACTAGAACAAATTCTGGCTGACGAAATCCGGGATATTGGTGGTGAAAATATTGAAATATTAAATAGAGCTGTTGCTTTTACAGGTGATATTACCACATTGTACAAGGCTAATCTACTTCTAAGGACCACAATTAAAGTGCTAGTTTTCCTAAAAGAATTTCAAATAAGAAACGAGAATGACTTATATGATGAGGTTATGAAATTGCCTTGGGAAGATTATTTTTCATTGGACCAAACGTTTGCTATCGATTCTGTAGTAAACTCTAGTCAGTTTAACCACGCCAATTTTATTTCCTTAAAAACCAAGGATGCAATCGTCGATAGATTCCGTCAAAAATTCGGCTCTCGACCCAGTGTTGATACCACAGATCCACATCTTAAAATAAATGTCCACATTCGCGAAAACACGGTAACACTTAGTTTTGACAGTAGTGGCACTTCATTGCACATGCGCGGATATCGGCGAGCACAAGTGGATGCGCCAATGAATGAAGTACTTGCTGCAGGCTTAGTTCTTATCTCTGGTTGGAAAGGCGAAACACCATTAATAGATCCGATGTGCGGCTCTGGTACCATACTTTGTGAAGCGGTCAAAATTGCCGCTAATATACCACCACAATCTTTTGACAGAAATTTCGCCTTTAAAAAATGGAAAACCTTTGATGAGACAATGTGGAATCTTGTCTGTGAAAATGCCCAAAAACAAATAAATCTATCAGCCTTGCCGAAAATTCAAGGATTCGATATCCTACCAAAAGCTGTCAAGGCATCACAAATAAATGTGGAAACAGCAGGTTTGGAAAAATATATCGAAATTGCAGAAGAAGATTTTTTCTATCAAGAAGGTACCGAAGATGCAACCTTGATATTCAATCCACCATATGACGAACGGCTTAGAGAAAATGATGTCACAGAGCTATACCGTCAGATCGGCGATAAACTAAAACTTTGCTTTACAAATTGTGATGTTTGGATCATATCGGGTCACTTAGAAGCAATGAAAAACGTAGGATTGCGACCTTCAGTAAGAAAAAAAATGCTAAATGGAAGTATCCAATCATTATATTGCAAATACGAAATGTACAAAGGCACCAAAAAATCAAAATGGATAAATAAATATGGAAATGCCGAAACCAATAATTAAATCAATCCTTACTATATTTTTTGGAATATTTGCTTTTACATCCTTTAGTCAATATACACCGATAAATACATTAGATTCAAAAACGTTACCTGATGTACACCATATAATCATTAATAAATCTACGTTTCAAGTTGCTAACCTTTCAAAACCAATTCTGCTTTTTAATTCGAATCAATTACCTTTTTTTTGCAAAATTGAGCATAAGATAGAAAAAACAAGCCCAATTGCATTGAGATTCAGGTTGGGAGATTTAAACTATGTAAATATGTTAGAAAATAAGAATAATTAACCTATTTTTGTAATTTGTAATATAAAACTTTACACCTATGTCATCAATTTTAAAATTTACTGTTATTCTGGTTTGCATTGGTTTAGTCAATTTTTCATGTAAAAAAGATCCTGAAACTGACCCTGTTATCAAAGGTTGTAGAGATGCGCAAGCAGATAATTACAATGCAAATGCAACAGTAGATGAAGGCAATTGCTACTTTCAAAAGCGATTTATTAGTGCTTTTAATGTTAATATCCTTTGTGGAGCAGCCAGTGCAGTCTTTAAAGATGCAACACTTGATATTACCGAAAATACAAAAAAAGACAGAGTAAATTTCAATATAGGCTCCATTGCTGGTAGTATTATTTTCGATGGCGTTATAACTAAAAATACAGTAAATATTGATACCACAATTTTGGGTTTGATTGTAAATGCAAAAAACTTAGACCCTAATTACCCAGATGTGGATGTTAAAGCAAATGTATCGATGAAGTCTCTCCTAACCTTATCTGATGATAGTAAAAAGCTTGCTGGAAATATGAAAGTTGGCCTTGTAACGACCGAACCATTTACCATCAATGGAATAGAAATTCCAGCTGGATTTCCAGTAAATGACGATTGTACATTTGAAGGCGTAAAGAAATAACCAGGAGTTATAGTTTTTTCTTAAGTGCATTCAATTCATCTCTGAGTTGTGCAGCTGTGATAAAATCCAAATCCTTGGCAGCTTTCTTCATTTTAGACTCAGTTTCAGTGATTAGTTTACTGATTTGATCTTTATTCATATAAGCAATCACTGGATCAGCTGCGATCGAATCTTTTTCTAAAGGCTCTATATATGGAATTGGTTTTTTGCCACGTATATCCAAGATAGATTTTTGGTTGAGTACATCTTCCCTCGACTTAAACACGGTCGTAGGCGTGATGCCATGTTCTTGATTGTATGCGATTTGTACTGCACGGCGTCTGCTTGTTTCATCGATGGTGTATTGCATACTGTCTGTGACTTTGTCTGCGTAAAATATCACAAGGCCATTACTATTACGGGCTGCTCTTCCTGCCGTTTGTGTTAATGAACGTGCATTGCGTAAGAAGCCTTCTTTATCTGCATCCAAGATTGCAACCAAAGAAACTTCTGGCAAATCAAGTCCTTCACGAAGGAGATTTACGCCTACCAAAACATCAAATTCACCCAATCTCAAATCTCTAATAATCTCTACCCTATCCATCGTATCCACCTCACTATGTATGTAGCGCACCCTGATATTGAGCTTGACAAGATATTTTGTCAATTCTTCAGCCATTCGCTTAGTCAGTGTAGTTACCAAAATACGTTCATCCAGATCAATTCTTTTTTGGATTTCATCAAGCAAGTCATCGATCTGATTGATACTTGGTCTTACTTCGATCGGTGGATCCAAGAGTCCCGTAGGCCTTAGGAGTTGCTCTACAACGACACCTTCAGTCTTAGACAATTCAAAATCTCCGGGCGTTGCACTCACATATATCACTTGGTTGATCACAGATTCGAATTCATCAAAATTCAAGGGCCTATTATCCATCGCAGACGGAAGCCTGAAACCAAAATTGACAAGATTGATCTTACGGGCTCTGTCTCCGCCCCACATGCCTCTCACCTGTGGCAACGTTTGGTGACTTTCGTCAATGACCATCAAATAGTCCTCCGGAAAATAATCCAATAGACAAAACGGCCTTGTTCCTTGTTTCCTGCCATCAAAAAACCTGGAATAATTTTCAATACCTGAGCAATAGCCCAATTCTCGGATCATCTCGAGGTCGAAATTGACCCGTTCTTTGATACGTTGTGCTTCTAGATATCTACCTTCAGCTTCGAAAAAACGCTCATGATTGTACAATTCATCTTCGATAGACTTTATGACTTGATTGAGTCTGTCCTTTGGTGCGACATAGAGATTGGCAGGAAATATAGCCGCGTGATCCAGCGAAGTGATTCGTTTTCCGCTGACGGTTTCTAGTTGTTCGATGACTTCGATTTCATCACCAAAAAATATCACTCGATACCCATATTCTACATAGGGCAGATTAATATCGACCGTATCACCTTTGACTCTGAATGTACCCCTACGAAAATCTGCCTCGGTTCTTGAATATAAACTAGAAACCAAACTATACAAGAACGCATTTCTAGATATCGTCATCCCTTTTTCGATACGGATAATACCCGTTTTATAATCTT
>JADKGF010000039.1 GCA_016717105.1 Saprospiraceae bacterium
CTTGTTTCCAGACCTGCCACATCTACTCTCCAGGAGTTTTCACTCTCTCCAAATGATTTCTACAATATATCAAATTCGCCCAGAGTCATTTTCATTTAGTGGTTAGTTTTGCCAAGTTTCTGCCAGGATTGGAGTTGGTAATACCATATTTTACAGTTGGTGCCCTTTCTCCAAGAAGACCACCGTCTTTAACCTGCACCCGTAAACACGCCAACAGGAAGATCCAATACTGTTATGCAGATTGCAAGTTCAGCAGATGTTCACGTAAGCTCACTGTTACATTATCTGTATTGCTCAGGAAGGTATTTTGATCACTATCTACCTTACCGCCTGCTCTGAGTATTTTGATAAGATGCCGCATAAAAACAGATGCTGTCTCAGATAAGACGTAGGAAATTTTCCTTTCAGCTCGATCTTTACCACAAATAGTAGATTAGCTAGTTCAATATCGTGCCTGTCTTTCTCCTGGGTATCAGCTAAATTTACCTTGCAAGTGTATTAGTAAGGATGATGTTAGGCGCTTCTATACAATACAAAATCATATTCATGATACCGATGATATCAGCCAGGCTCTTTTTCTCCTTACCGTAGAATGTTCTTTTTTAGTATTTCGATATCTTTGGTGGTCAGCTTGTCTTGTCCGCCTTTACTAATCAGCAAATACATGGATCCTTCAGAAAATCCATACTACACATCAGCACCATCATATATTGTTTGACCTATCTGAGGCGCGACGACCCTTACAATAGATTTGATCAATGGTCTGACCGTATAATACTCTCCACCATTACGACCAGCATTACCCATATTCTGTATTTTAGCTTCATACAGGTGGCTCATTTCATGCTTCTCAGCATGGGTACGGAAACGCAGCTCGTCTATACGATTGATGACTACACATATTGGCAACCACTCTGTATTCTGTTCTTTAGCTCGCTAAATCTCTCACCTATCTTGTACTCTATGCTGTCTCCCCGTTCCGCTTCTGTCTTAAATCTTTTGAGATATGGAAACAACTTCTGATCCACGAATCCTAGATCACCACCTATCATCGCTTTGTAGTGATCTAGTTTTGCCCTTCGTTTTTGGGTAGCCCTTTGTTTCATTGATATTCTGGTGCAATGATAGGTGAATATGTTTTACCGAGCCAGTTCTGCCGCTGTAGCTCTATCTTTCTCTAGATCATCCAGATACTTTAGAAACAAGACCCAAGAAGTCTGCTCCACACTTAATCCAGTTCACTACACGTCCCACATCTTTGCGGGTATATCATCAATATTCTTAAAAGTCTGTTCAAGCATCGTGCTTATCTTTCCAGTGATTACTAATTTTATAATCGTCCTTGCGGAATAAGGTAAGTATTCTTCTTTTTATTAATTTTCAAATTCAATGTAACTTCATCAAATTTAATTTGTAGCAAGTTTGATGATATATTATGTGTAATCAATTTATAGTATATTAAAAAAAATTCATAGGTACTAAACAATTACATAAGGTTAAAGAGTTTAGTGAACTAAGAAATCAATCATTACCTTTTGTTTGTAGCGGGAGCAGTGTAGTGGCGCGATGATGCGCCAACTCCGAACTCATGACCACAAATAAAAAGTTGCTGAAATCAATCAATTACCTTTTGCTTTGTAGCGGGAGCAGTGCCCAGTGGCGCGATGATGCGCCAACTCGAACTCATGACCAGAAATAAAAAAAGGCAACTGAAATCAATCAATTACCTTTTGCTTTGTAGCGGGGCAATGTCTTAGTGGCGCCATGATGCGCCAACTCGAACCAACGACCACAAATAAAAAAAGGTAACTGAAATCAATCAATTACCTTTTACTTTGTAGCGGGAGCAGTGCCCAGTGGCGCTATGATGCGCCAACTCGAACCAACGACCACCAATAATAAAAGGCAACTGATTATCAATCAATTACCTTTTGCTTTGTAGCGGGAGCATTGCCCAGTGGCGCGATTATGCGCCAACTCGAACCAATGACCACCAATAAAAAAAGGTAACTGAAATCAATCAATTACCTTTGCTCTTGCAGCCGAGCAGTGCAGTGGCGCTATGATGCGCCAACTGAACCAACCACCAATAAAAAGGTAACTCAAATCAATCAATTACCTTTTGCTTTGTAGCGGGAGCAGGACTCGAACCTACGACCTTCGGGTTATGAGCCCGACGAGCTACCAACTGCTCCATCCCGCGATCCAGACACTACGATTTGGTCATCTAATACAACCAGATTTCGTAATGGACTGCAAAGGTATGATAATTTTTTATAGAAATCGAATTTTTTACCTAATAATTTAAAATTATTTTCATTTTTCATTTTTTCTCTATCATTTATTTGCTGCTGAGTGTATGTTATTATCTGATTTATCACTATTTTTGCATAATACTTACATTTTCCTTCACGAAAAAATATCTTAAAATTGGGTCCAGCTTTATTATCTGATATCAAAACGGAAGCCAAAGCTTTATTGGGTGAAATTATTCAGATTAGGAGACATTTGCATTCTAATCCTGAATTGTCTTTTCAAGAAGAGAAAACCGCACAATTTATTTCTGAATTGTTGACCAAATGGCAAATTCCACATCAGAGTGGTATCGCAGGTCATGGCATTGTGGCTACGATTCAAGGTAAATCTGATCAAATTGTTGCGTTGCGTGCTGATATGGATGCTTTGCCTATTTTGGAAAAAAATGAGGTGGATTACATTTCGAAATTTCCAGGGATTATGCATGCATGTGGTCATGATGTACACATGGCTTGTTTGCTTGGCGCTACGCATATTCTCAATAATATCAAGGAACAATTGCCAACATCCCTAAGGATTGTATTCCAACCAGGTGAAGAAAAATTGCCAGGAGGCGCATCTTTAATGATCGGTGAAGGTGTTCTGCAAAATCCTGAACCACTTGCCATGATAGGGCAGCATGTGTATCTGCCATTGGAGGCAGGACAAGTAGGTATTCGTTCTGGTCTGTATATGGCTTCGGCAGATGAAATCTATATTACCATCCAAGGTAAAGGTGGCCACGCAGCTATGCCGCACGAAGTGAATGATGTTGTTTTAGCAGCTAGCCAGATGATAGTTGCACTCCAACAAATTGTGTCCAGAAATGCCCGACCGATCATACCTTCAGTGCTTAGTTTTGGAAAGTTCAATACTATTGGTGGTGCAACCAACGTCATGCCCGATGAAGTCAAAATAGAAGGTACTTTTCGCACTATGGATGAAGCCTGGAGATCTCAAGCACACCAATTGATGACGAACATTGTTCAAAATACATGTGCAGCTTATGGTACGACAGGAACAATTGAAATCAGAAAAGGATATCCATGCCTAATAAATGATGAAGCTCTGACACAAAAGATTAGATCCAAAATGGTTGACTATCTTGGAAAGGACAATGTGATTGATTTGGATATGCGTATGACGTCAGAAGATTTTGCGTTTTATTCGCAGGTAGTTCCTTCATGTTTTTATAGGCTAGGTACTGGAAATACTAGTAAAAATATCAAATCTCCAGTACATACATCTACCTTTGATATAGACGAAGATGCACTAGAAACAGGAATGGGTTTGATGGCATGGCTTGCGGTTTCAACAGTATAGTTTTTACATTTTTAGAATAAAAAAAAGCCTGAACATCAACATTCAGGCTTTTATAACTTATAACTATTTCTCCTTTTCCAGCATTTTTAGGCCGTTTTCACTATTGAAATCCATGCCCAATTTGGCAAGTTCTTCAAAAATAATATTTCCTGACAGTATAAAATAAGCGTTCATATCTGGCATATTTACATGTGCATAAACCTTGTTTAAAAATTTTCCACCATCGACAGCAAATAACTGAACTTTTCGGTTTGCGTCTTTAATGTCTATCAAAAGGTCATATTTATCTCTTTGTAAAACTGCTTTCAGTTTTGCTTTATCATCTGTTTGAATATCTTCACCTTTTTTGAAGACCAAGATATCAACATCTTCTATAGTGCTTTTGATATTTGCTTTAGATTCATTAAACATTTTCAGCACTTCACCCGTAAAATTCATGTGGGTTACTCCTTCGTCGTTTTTGTATTTTCTGAGTACTTGATCTAAATTTTTTTGTGCATTTGCTGATACAAGCACTATTATCAAGAAAAAAGATAAAATATATTTGGTAACCATATTGTAAGAAATTTTTACTTTATTTAATGGGAAACATGAAGGATTATTACTTTTTCTTGACCTTGTCCAAATGTTCTGCACCGTCGATATCTAGTTTTTTGGCCAACTTTGCGATCTTATTCAAATCTATGTTACCGACAAAACTCATGAGGACGAATTCGTCATTGCCACCGACCAATAAAAGTAACTCTGAGATCGTTCCATTAGATTCTTTTGTGACAAAACGGATATTTGAATCTTTCTCTTTGATGGTGACCAACTCTTCATATTCCTTGATATTTAGGCGTCGGTTGGCTTCTTTGTAAATCTTATCTGGGTTTACACTGGTTTTAAGGATTCTAAGTCCTTTGAGATCCTTGACTATGGAAGCCAATTCTTTGTCTTCTGCTTCGCTAGTGATCTTACTGACCATCTGGAACATCTTAGGGGCGACATATACCACAGAGAAGTTTTTGTCTTCTTGATAATCTTTAAAAAATCGCTCGATCGCATCGGATTGTGCTGAAAGAGATAAACTTACAAGTATAGCAAATGCTAATGAAAAAATACTTTTCATGATTAATTTGGATTTAATTAGTGATTTAAAATTTGATTGTTATTTACTTATTTGGTAAATACTTCAATTGTTTTGTATTTTATTTAAAGATGGTTGCTTTTTCTAGGGCACCCATATTTTCTTTGATCGATTCTTGACTTTTTCTAAATTTTTTGGAAACCATAGCCAATGCTTCTTTGGTGACTCTCAATGCTTCTTCTGGATCTTCTATTTCGTGGACACTGGTGTAAGCAGGCTGAGTCGTCTCTGTATTGAAATTTTTGATGACAAACACAGATGCAATAATCAAAACACTGGCAGCTGCTGCAGCATAAACCCATTTTTTATAAAATATGGAAATAATCTGACCAGTTTTTGGTGAATCTTTTTTGTCATCTTTTGACCTAGAATCATCAAACGTGATTTGAGCTTGTTCATCAAAGAATGAAAACAAATCAGCAAAAGCCAAATGATTGTCGCTAACTTTTCCACTCTTGAAGTAAGCTTTCAGCACATTTTCTTCTTGTACTGATGTCTCGCCATTCCAATATTTTTCTAAAATCACATCTACATCATCAGTGACAGGACATGTAACAGTTGCACTTTCTGTGGCCCAATCAAAAAGATCTCTATAAGCAAGATGCGACTCGTCTATATCGTTGCTACAAAAATATTGACGCAAAGATTTTTCATCTTCGAGCGATGTCTCACCATCCCAGTATTTGTCTAGAAGATCATCAATATTATGCTTCATATCTTTTAATATTTCTTTTTAACAATGCTTCTTTAAGTGCCTTACGCGCTCTATGAAGACTCACCTTTACAAAATCTACCGTTGTTTCGGTCAAATCAGCAATTTCCTGATATGTATATCCTTCTACATCACGCAGATGGATAATCATTTTTTGTTTTTCAGGCAATTGGTTTACCAAGCTCATGATATTGCCAAATCGCTCTGTTTCTTCCAGCTTTTTGTCCACGGTCGGAGTACTATCGCGTAAGTGATGGTAATCCGATATGTCTTGAGCACTGGTTTTCTTATTGCGAACTTTATCAATGCACATGTTTCTTGTCACTGTCATGCACCAAGCTTCCTTGTTCTCTATCAGTGTGTATTGATCCATCCGATTCCAGATTTTGATCATCAACTCCTGCATAATATCTTCAGCATCAAATGTGTTACCTACAATATTTAAAGCAAATCGGTATAATTTATCTTTAAAAGGTAACTCGAGGGCATTCATTTTGTCATTGTTCATGTACGGATTGATGACGATTGGTTGGTTTAAAATGTTACAAAAATCATAAAATTTTAACATTTAAGCCGTAAAGTGTGGTTTTTATTTGCTGTTTTGAAATAAAAAGCCTGTTCTGGATGTTTTTGGGTGATAATCTTTAGTTTTGCAGCAACAAAATGTAATTTTTTGGGTGTAATACAACGGCAAAGTATAAAATATACTGCGATCAACTTTATTGGTACTTTTTTGGGCTTTCTGAGTGTGATTTTTATCTATAACTTGGATCAATTGCTCTATGGTACTTTTCAAGCTATTTACGGATATGCTGTTTTACTAGTTCCTTTTTTGAGCTTTGGGATTCAATCTGCCATAGTCAAGTTCTATCCTGAAATGGTAAAACAGAATAAAGCAAGTAGATTTTTAGTATTTACCTTGATTTTGACCACGATATCTGTAATGGCGTCCACCATCATTTTGTTGTGTGTATATTTCTTTATGCGATCATGGTTGGCGGGGATATTTCCTAATTTCAAAGTAGTAGATGAAAATTTACTCTATATCTTTTTGCTTAGTTATCTAATCACCTATACATTCTATCTTTCATTATCATGCTGTAGCAAAATTCCGGATTGTCATTCCTGATTTATTAGTTACCCTTGGATTGAAACTGTTTTTACCCTTACTTATCTTATTGGTGTATTTTGGATTTTGGCCAAGACCATGGTTTATTTATGCTATATTAGTTTATTTCAGCATTGTTTGCTTGGCGCTTTTTTATTACCTCAATACGCTTGGTGCGAATAGATGGAAACCAGATTTAGCCTTACTTGATAAAAGTCAATTTAAGGAATTCAAGTCATTTATGGGATTTGCTACGTTGAATGGATTAGGAGCATCATTGGCGCTCAGATTAGATATTGCGATGATTACTGCGATGATTAGTCTGGAAGCTGTAGCCATTTATGGTATCATTATGACTATCTCTAATGTAATGGAAATTCCGGCAAAAGCACTAAATCAAATATCTAGTCCGGTCATATCTACAAGCTGGACCAATGGAAATCATGAAAATATCCAAGATGTTTATCAAAAGTCATCAGTCTATGGATTGATAGGTGGTTTGTTTTTGTTTCTTTTGCTTTATTTTATTTGGCCCGATATCATACAATTGATGTCTGGGAAGAATAAATTTGATTTACATACCGTTTTGATGGTATTTTCATTTTTGAGCATAGCGCGGATTATTGATTTGGTCACTGGAGTAAATTCGATTATCATTTCATATTCAAATGATTATAAATTTCACATGTATTTTTTGTTGGTACTTGGTGGGCTTAATTTTATTCTGAATTTCCTATTGTTACCCAAGTATGGAATCATAGGTGCGGCCATTGCTACAGCCATATCTTATGTAATTTTTAATTTGATAAAATACATATTCGTACAAGTCAGGTTTGGGTTTAGGTTACATTTTGGAAGCCATATTTTGATAATTGCATCTGGACTTTTTTGTTTTGTGGTTTTAAGCCTTGTGAATACGACTTTTCATCCAATTGTCAATTTGTGTTTGAAGTCGATTACTATTGCCACTATATATGGATTGTTAATGTATATTCTAAATCCTGGTGGCGAAATTAGGCAAATTGTCTTTGAAAATTTAAACAAACTACCATTCATTCGAAGAATACGAAGCTAATATAAACTCAGTTTTATAATTAAATTGCAATCAGTTTTATTATCAAAAAATCTTGTCATTGGGATATGTTACATTTGTGACAATGCAATTTTGAAATTACGTTTACCTTGCCGTGAATAAAGTTGTAAAATATCAAAATTCTTCAAAATGTTTCGATTTATCCTCGTATTCCTTTCTTTACTGTTTGTTAGTTTATTTGCACAAGCACAAAACGCACCATTTGACATCCAGCTTACGCCAATTTCAATCAAAGGTGTTGGTGGTTTACAGTCTTTCGCTTTTGGACAGCACGAAGGAAAATGGCTGGTCGTTGGTGGCAGGTTGGATGGCTTGCATCGAAGACAACCTTTTGCAAGTTTCGACATCGCAGGGCACAATACCCAAATCTATGTAATTGATCCCGAAAATAATCAAAGTTGGACTGCATCGCTAAATGTTTTGCCTTCAAGTGTCAAAGAACAACTCAGTGCTACAAATTTGGAATTTTATCAGGAAGGAAATATGTTGTACATTATTGGAGGATATGGATACAGCGCTACATCAGCAGATCATATCACTTACCCCAATCTTACTGCAATCGATATACCCAAACTTATATTTGCCATTCAAAACGATCAAAGTATAAAGCCACATATAAGACAAATTTATGATGAAAAAATGGCTGTCACAGGTGGATATTTGCATAAAATCTATGACACATATTATCTAGTTGGAGGGCAAAAATTTATAGGAAGATATAATCCGATGGGGCCAAACAACGGTCCGGGATTTATACAAGAATATACCAATGCGATCAGGAAATTTACGATACACGATGATGGTATTACGATCAAAATCAAGCATTTACCTGAAATATACGATAGAACAAATTTGCATAGAAGGGATTATAACGTAGCGGCACAAATTATGCCAGATGGACAGGAAGGAATGACGGCTTTTTCGGGTGTATTTCAGGAAACGGTCGATTTGCCTTTTCTGACATGTGTCAATATTGATAGTAGTGGACATGAGATTCAGCAAGGATTTAACCAATATTATAACCACTATCATTGTGCACATATTCCTATATACAGTACAGATGAAAATGAAATGCATACCTTGTTTTTTGGTGGCATAGCCCAATATTTTGACGAAAATGGTGTCTTAGTAAAAGACGATAATGTTCCGTTTGTCAATACAATTGCACGGGTCACAAGGCATAAGGATGGCAGCATGGCTGAGTATAAATTGCCTGTAACTATGCCAGCATTATTGGGTGCTGGATCCGAGTTTATTCCTAAAGATGATCTTCCCATGTACGAAAATGGTGTGTTAAAATTGGACGAAATCACAAAAGACACAACAATGATAGGCTATATTTATGGTGGCATTAGTAGTTCTGCACCCAATATATTTTTTATAAACACAGGGACACAAAGTAGCGCAAGTAGTCAGGTTTTTTTAAGGTGCATTTGATCAAAAACAAAAGGACTTCGATTCACGATGTCAATATACAAAGTCAAAATGGCTTGGGAATGCTGGTATTTCCAAATCCAAGTGATGACCAATTGACCATAAAATTTGATTTGCAATCTAAAGCTGAAGTTCGGCTAAAGGTTACCGATTTACAAGGAAAAATTATGAATACATTCAATTGGGGACATCTATCATCTGGTGCCCATCAATTCAATATTTCTGAAGACTTTGATAATCAAAATATTTTGATTTTTCAATTGCAAGCTGGAGATAAAATAAGTACACAAAAAGTGATTGTAAAATAGTGCCATTTTAATCTATAACTTCATATATTTCGATTGGGTTTGCCTTTGTTTTTTACGCTCGTCTCACCGACTAGTTGGCAGTTAAATGAATTTTTATAGCTCATATATCTCCTTGGTGATAATGGTTTGGCCTGGTTTTGCTACAGATTGCAATCGTTGTGATGTATTTACGACGTCACCTATGACTGTAAATCAAGCCTTTTTCAATGCCATAGAGCCTATATTCCCAGAAATCATTTCACCAGAATTGATACCTATTGATACTTTTGGTAAAAATGTTTTTCGTCTGATAAGGTTTCTTTTTGTGCTTCGATCGCTTTGTGGACAGCCAGTGATGCTCGATGGCATTACCTATGCGACTCACCTTTGAATACCGCCATGACGGCATCGCCCATGAACTTATCGATGTAGCCGTCATGATCATTGATTTTTTTAACCATTAAATCAAAATATTTATTGATAAGGTTTTACTACTAAATTTGGTGATTCCTTCTCTGATATATCCGTAAATCCACAGATATCCATAAATACTACTGTCGCTTCGATAGTTTCGTTTGCCATAATGGCTACCTCTGACTCTGGCGCGTCATGAACTGTAGCACGCTATTGTCGACATACATTTTTAGTATATTATTCTCTTTGATAGCCCTTACGGTTTCATGTATTTGAGTTTACATACCTAAAGGTTTTGATGAGTGTGGTCTCTAGATCATCAAAATGTATCGGCTTGCAGATAAAATCAAAGGCTCCGCGATTCATGGCTAATCTTATATTTTCCATATCGCTATAGGCGACTAACGATTACTGCCCTCAATAATGGAAAGTTTTCATGCAGCTTGGTCAGTAAAGTGAGCCCATCCATGATAGGCATATTGATATCACTAAATACTACTTGCGTGTCTCTATGCGATTCCAACAATTCTAAGGCTTCGACACCATTTGATGCAAAAATAAATTCATATTCTTGGTCGCGAATCTGTCTTCGGTACTTTTGGCGAATCAATTGTTCAAAATCACTTTCGTCATCGACGATCAATATTTTGGCTTTCATTGTAATTCTATTAGTTTTTCTTTTAGGGCATGGAAATCTAAGGGTTTGTTGAAAACATAATGGGCACCATTATCCATAGCTTGATGATAATTTTCTTTGTCTGTATATGCGGTTATCATCGTGACAATTGGTGGTGGCGGTGGAATTTCAGTATTTATTTTGATAAGCATTTCTATGCCTGTCATGCCAGGCATATTGATGTCAGAAAGGACTAACATGGATTGATGTTCTGGTTTTTTGATAAAATCTAAGGCTTCTTCTCCTGAAAAACAGAAAAGAAATCAAACAATCCTTCTCGTATTTCTCTTCGAAAGGACTGCAAAAAGAGTGTTTTCACATCTTGTTCGTCATCTACAACTAGGATTCTCATTTGGTTTCTTGATTGTTGGGTATGCTTATAATAAATTCAGTATATTCACCTTCTTTTGATATGAGATCAAGCGATCCATCATGGCCTTTAGTAATAATGTCATAGCTTAAGGAAAGTCCAAGACCTGTACCATCTCCTGTAGGCTTTGTAGTGAAAAACGGCTGGAAAATTTTAGCTTTGATTGCATCTGGGATTCCTGTTCCATTATCATTTATTTTGACAACAATGGTATTATCGATTTTTGTGTAGATACTGTGACTGTTGGTTCATACAGTTCTGATTTTGAAGTTGGGTCAGCTGATTTTACATTCTTTGCTCTTAGCTGCACAGCATAAAATGCATTATTGATCAGGTTCAAAAATACTCGGCCTATATCTTGTGATACTACATCTATCTTGCCTATCGTTGGGTCAAATTGTGTGATTATTTTGGCATTAAAACTCGAATCTTTCGCGCGCAACCCGTGGTAACTCAATCGTAAAAACTCATCTACCAAGGCATTGAGATCTGTTGGTTCTTTTTTGCCTGTACTGGTACGTGCATGGTGGAGCATTCCTGTGACAATGCTTGCAATACGCTTACCGTGATGATTGATTTTTTCTTGGTTTTGTGTCAGATCATGCAATAATTCTTCTACATAAGCTTTATCCACTTCTGGTCTGCTTAACTCTTCATTCAAGTCTTGTGCTATTCCTACACTCAATTCTGAAAAGTTTTTTACAAAATTTAATGGGTTTTGGATTTCATGTGCCACGCCTGCTGTAAGCTCTCCGAGCGATGCGAGTTTTTCAGATTGTATGAGTTGACTTTGGGTAGATTTGAGAGTTTCTATTGACTGATGTAATTCTGCCGTTCGCTCTGATACTTGTTTTTCTAGCGTTTCATTTTGATTGGCAAGAATGAGTTGTTTTCTCTTTCATGATCGATAGCTTTATTTTTTAAAGTTTCATTTTCAGCTAATTGTTTGCTTAGGGCTTTATTGGTCTCATTTCCTTGGATAGCCATAAATATGGATAATCCAATAGGAATTGAAATGGACCCAAAATTGAAAAAAGCATCAATAAAATAGGGTGAAATGCCATATTTTAAGTCATTATATCCTATAGGAGTAATTCCATAATTTAAAAAGCGCATAGATAATGTAATGCAAATCAAGCCAAGAACTGCAAAAAATAATACGGTGCTCAGCGTACCAAACCCTTTGATGCCCTTTTTGATACCAAGTCTAGTTAATCTGACCAAAACAAAAAAATTGAAAATAGTACCAAACAATAATAATACGTTTTGCCATTGAATTCCGTAGGAGAAACTGGAAATTATCGCGTAGAAAATAAAATAAACAATAATTCCATAATAATATTTGTCAACTCGTTCTTTAGAAATATTGTAAAAAATGGTAGCAACAAATATTACTACAACGCTCAATAACCAATTAGCAATATTTAAGGTGTAATATCTATCTTCCACGTAGTTTTGATTTTGCCCAATGATTTTAAAAACTCTAAGGATTGTCGTACATAAAAGGTAGGCCGTAAATAGTAAAAACAGTTTATTTTTTTTCTGGAATAAGTAGAATGCCAAATGTATAAAAAATAAAATAAACATTAATCCCAAAATAAAAACGTCAATGCCTTTAAAATAGACTCTGAAATTCATCTGTGCATGTTGTGTCGGAATTAAATCAAATAAAATAGCTTTGAAAAAATGGTTTTTTGTCAAACCAAAAATATCTGTATATCTTATATTGGGTTGTAAAGTATATCTCACGGATAGTCGATAATTTCCAATAGAATCAGCGGGAAGATAAATCAGATTTTGAAGTGGATCAAAAGCTTTTACTTTAGATGGATCGGTATCAAAATGACCAAATTCGTGAATCAATTTTCCATTTAGATAAATTTGAGAAGCACCTGCTTGTGTTACCGCCATTCCGAGGGCTTTTGGCAATTTTTTGGTAATCTGAAAATCTAGTCTTAACCATTTTATCTTGTCGTTAAATATCTCAGGTAAGTTATAAATTTCTTAGTAGGGTCTATTTTTTTCCAGTCTGCATCTTTGTTATCAATGTTTGCCCAAGACAAATTATCACCTTGTTTATACTCCCAACCATCTTTCAGCAGAAATACCATTTTTAGGCAAACTATCTATTGAAAGAAAGGTACGATCCTGCGCAAAAATCTGAAAGGAAACAAAAAGTAAAATATATGTAAGTTGTCTCATTCCTCTTGGGTATTATATGTCAATTTTTCAATACGTTTTGTAAAATTACTTCCAAAAACGATCCTGTGCTGGCAAACTATCTAAATAATCTTTGGTTTGCTGATAGCCTTTATCGATCAGTTGCTTCCACTTGGACCAATCGAGAAAGCCAAAGAACGCAAGTCCATTTCTAAGTATATTGCCACTTGAGATTTGCTTGTTGCTTGCTTTTGGACACTATTTAGGGTTAAGGAATTGATCAAAATAGTTGACATGGACAGTAAGCGAAAACGCCGCTTCTTAGTAATTTGTTGATGAAAATATCCATGCTGTAGGAATAGTCTCTATCTCTACCAAATGTTGAGTTTGAACTGATAGCGCTATGGCAATTATATGACTTACAGGTTTTTGGTACATAGTCTCCAATAGGCAAATTGTCCATAACGCCTCCATCCACATAGATGTTTTTGTCAATGATCACTGGCAGGAAAACACCTGGAATAGCAATACTTGCTTCTATTTGTTGTCTTGTCAATCCCGTTTCATGTACTTTGAGACTTGCCGTCGAATAATTCGTGGATATAATGTATGAAGAGATCCACAAATCTTCGATATAGTTATCACCAAATGAATCGCTAAAGATTGAACGCATTTTTTTACCTGTCATCAGCGATAAAAACGGAAAATGAAAATCACTAGATGTTGGTTTTTTTTCTGCACCTGACTTGCCCAATCGAATGGCTTCGTCAATGTCGAAATCTACAAATGTCAATAAGATCCCAAATAATGCGCCTGCACTTTGTACCACCTACGAAATCAAATTCGATTCCAGATTCCATCATCGCTTTGGCCGTGCTTATATGAGAAAAGCCTTTGGCTCCACCACCACCTAGAACAAGACCTACTGCTCTATTGGTAATTATACGACTGAATCGACGTATGTCTTTTTGGTTGTTTTTGCGAATATGCAAGTGGAGATTGAGCTGTCTTCCTTTGAACCAACGCCTTGTATTAGTCGGCATTGATCCATTTTCTGGATGAAGCAAGATCAGATATACTTTTTTATTTAGAATATTTGAAGTATAAAGATTTAATTGGTTTTCTATAGGCTTGATGTCTTCGGATGCATAAAAATCACTGACCACCAATACCAAATCACAATATGTTATACATTGTTTCGCCCATTCTTCATGTTGGTCATCACACACCAAAAAATTGAGTCCTTGATGTTCATCCAATTCGTCAAAAAATTCCTTTGTACTATCTACTGCTTGACTATTTGCATAATAAACATTTATTGCTACATCCATCAAACCTAATTGCTGCTTTGTCTCATTTGTCCAAGGTGTGATGTCTTGTTGTGGTTGTAATTTGACAACAGCGATGTTTTTAGGAGCAGATTGTTTATGTTGTTGGAAGGCATTGCGACGCATCTTTTAATGACAAATTCTGTGAGCTTGTTTGCAAATCCTGGATTTTTGCAACTAAGTTATTGTAATCTGACTCTTCGATTTTTAAGACCGTAGATTTACGTAGTGCAATGACTGATGCACTTCTAGGCTCACGTGAATAATGCAAACTCACCAACTGGTTCACCTGCTGAAATATCACCTAAGGCTTTGAGACCTTTGTCAGTTTTTGCCAAAGCGCGACATCTTCCTGTCAGTACAATATATAATGCGTTTTCTGTATCTCCTTCTTTAAAAATATAATCTCCAGTATTTGATGTACTACTTCCGAAATTGCAAATATTTCTTTCAATTGGGTTTTCTGTCAAATCTCGAAAAGTTGGCTTAAATAAGGACCGAAGTATTGGTAATTATCCATTAATTGTATTTTAGATGATAGATTGCAATAAAAATGTCTAAAAGTAATTAAAATTAAAAATATTTCACCTAAAACTTATTTTTCAACAATAAAATATCGTATAATTCTTAAAAAAAACAACAAAATAAATTCATAATGCAAAACTATAAAATTCTAAAAATTCCTTTAATTTAATGGTAATCAAGTAAAGAGATGGTTTTGGGAATGCAAACTATGGCTCTAAATTTACTTGCTTTAGTAGACAAACAACTTTCAACTATACTTCATCATCATAAGTCCAACTAAACCAGCAGTTTCTGTACGCAATCGCGAATCTCCAAGTGATACAGGTGTAAACGATGATGCTGTGGCTTCTTTGATTTCATTTTCTGTAAAATCTCCTTCAGGTCCGATAAGAAGTATTGTATTGATTTTGCTTTTTAGTATATCTTTCAATAAATCTGTGGGTCCATCGCAATATGCAATGAATTTTTGTTCATAATCAGATCCAACATTTTCAATTAATTCATTGACACTTTTATAGCTTTGTATTTTTGGTAGATGGACTTGCAATGATTGCTTCATAGCTGAGATACAAATTTTGTGTATCCTTTCTAGATTGACAGATTTTTTTTCGGTTCGTTGTGTATGAACGAAATAAATTGCTGAAATACCTATTTCCACTGCTTTTTCCACAAACCACTCGATTCTTGACAGGTTTTTTGTAGGCGAAATGGCAATGGATAATTTAGGAACTATAGGTTTAGAGCTGATTTTATCTACAATATGGCAAATGGTTGTCTGTTTTTGTATTGCGGTAATTTCAGCGGTAAAAATTTGGCCTTGACCATCCGTAATTTTGATTTGATCACCAATTTTTTTTCTCAATACCTTAGCACAATGTTGATGTTCATCTCCTGCTATAGAGATCGTCTGTCCGTCCACATTGTCCGAATAAAATAGAAACATATACAAAATTTACCATAAAGTTAGGGATTATTTCTTGTAATATGATTGGTTTCATGAATAATCATCTAAATTTGCGATCTCATTCATAAAACAATTTCGAAATATTATTCGTTTATTGTAGTCTGAAAATTAAATTTTTGAAACAAAATTCCAATAATGGATAAAGTCAGTTTAGCATTACAACTTATATTAAGTCTTTCGATCCTGGTAGTTCTTCACGAATTCGGGCATTATTTGCCTGCAAAATGGTTCAAGACACGTGTTGAAAAATTTTATTTGTTTTTTGATCCTTATTTTTCTTTGTTTAAGAAGAAGATCGGTGATACAGAGTGGGGCATAGGTTGGATACCTTTTGGCGGATACGTAAAGATCGCCGGTATGATCGACGAAAGTATGGATAAGGAACAAATGAAACAAGCTCCGCAACCTTGGGAATTCAGATCCAAAAAAGCATGGCAGCGTCTTATCATCATGATCGGCGGTGTTACAGTCAATTTCATTTTGGGAATTCTGATCTTCGCAATGATGATGTTTTATTGGGGCGAAAGTTACCTAAAAACTCAAGATGCAACTTACGGAATGGTAGTAGATAGCATGGGTATGAAACTTGGATTGAAAGATGGTGACAAAGTCTTATCTGTAGGTGGCGTAGAAATGTTAAAGTTTAATAGCGGCTTGGTAAATAATGAAATCGTCATCAATCAAGCAAAAGAAATGGTGGTAGAGCGTGATGGACAAAAAATTAATCTGCCTATACCTACTGATTTTGTCAGCGAAATCACCAAATACGAAAATCGTGGCATGGCTTTGTATCATCCAAGAATCAAATTAGATATAAAAAAGATTTCAGAAGGCGGACCAGCACAAAAAGCTGGGCTCACTGATGGTATCAAAATGCTGAATGTCAATGGTGTAAGTACTGAGTATGAACATGAATTTAGAAAGATATTGGCTGAGAATAAAGGGAAAGCATTGAATTTTACTTATGTTTCTGGTCAAGATACCATCACTAAACCAATCACAATTTCTGACAAAGGCACCATTGGAATTGAGTTGGAGAGTTTGACAATCTCCACCCAAAAATATGGCATCTTTGAGTCACTTCCAAAAGGCTGGAGCATGGCTACTAACTTTCTGGGTGGCCAATTGAAAGCATTTGGACAGATTTTTACTGGTAAGATAAAAGCCAAAGATTCCTTAGGTTCTGTATTTTCTATTGCTACCATGTTTGATACAGGCTGGGATTGGAGAGTATTTTGGAATATCACAGCATCTTTGTCCATATTGTTAGCATTTTTTAATTTACTGCCTATACCTGCATTAGATGGTGGTTACGTCGTATTTCTATTGTGGGAAGTCATTACAGGTAAAGTACCGAGTGATCGTTTCATGGAAGTCGTAAATTATATAGGCTTTATCGTATTGATGGGATTAATGATTTTTGCCTTGGGATTGGATATTTCGCGCTGGTTTTGACACAATTAGATAAATAGTCATGAATTATTTTGAATTGTTTGAGATCCCAGAGTCTATGAAAATAGATAAAGGCAGCCTCCGGCGAAAATTTTATCAGCTAAGTCGGGAATATCATCCTGACCACACTGCTGGTGCATCCGAAGCGCAACGAAATGAAGCGCTGCGCATGACTGAATTGATAAATACGGCCTACAAAACCCTAAACGACGATCAGGAAAGGATAGGCTATATTTTGAGATCCCAAAGTCTTCTATCTGCAAATGAAAATCACCAGATGCCGCAGGATTTCCTTATGCAAATGATGGATATTAATGAAACGGTAGATGATCTTCAATCAGAATTTGATGAACAAAAGTATCTTGAGCTCTGTTCGGAGTTGGATGATTTGGAAAAATCGTTAAATATTCAGTTTGAAACAAATGCGGAAAAATTTGATAATCAGGATGATAGGAGTGGACCGTTAGAAAATATTAAGGATTATTATTTAAAATCAAAATATCTTTTGCGCATTCGAGAAAATCTTTCTACATTTGCGGACTCTTAGCATAAAATATAACTCTTTGAAGTAAGAGCAACATGCCGAAGTGGTGGAATTGGTAGACACGCTGGACTCAAAATCCAGTGCTAGCAATAGTGTGCGGGTTCGAGTCCCGCCTTCGGTACTCAGACCTTGATGATGTATGATCGTCAAGGTTTTTTAATTTTAAGGTATTGTTTTTAGGCTTTTGGACTACGCTAAATCCAGATATGACCCTAAAATACTTATATAAAGAATATTTAATATAAAATTTCCCAATATTTTGCTTCTATCATGCAACTTTTTTTTGTAATATGATATTTATACGCTATTATTGTGGGATTTTTTTAAAAACAGGAAAAATATGAATCCAAGCAGTGTTACAACCCGGTATAGCGATGATGACCTGAAGGAATTTAAAATCATCATTGATTCAAAACTTGATAAAGCTAGGTCACAATATGCCAGCCTCAAGGAACAGCTGAAGGACATCACTGAAAATAATAATGACGACTTTGCCAAAGACATAACTGACTTCTCATCTATTCAGACGGAAGTGGAAATGCTCGACAATATGGCAAATCATCAGAGAAAATACATTCAGGATCTCGAAAATGCATTGATTCGCATCAACAACAAGTCTTATGGTATTTGTGTGGTTTCGGGTGAACTGATAGACAAAAAAAGGCTAACAGCTGTTCCTACAACTACCAAGTCGGTAACAGCCAAAACACTTTCAGAAATGAAGGATGTGCAAGTACCAAAAGAAAGGACTCGTGGATTTGATGATTTGGATGAATCAGATGATGACAAACCTGTCAAAAAGGCCGAAGTGAAGAAACCGGTCATCATTACAAAAGTTATCAAAAAACCTTCAGCGTCAAAAGCGATTGTAGAAACCGATGATGACGATCTCGATAAGATTTTTTCAGAATTGGATGTCATCAAAGAACTCGATGAAGCAGACCTTGGTATAGATGATGAAGAAGTGGACTCTTACGATGATGACGAAGATCTGGACATGATCGCTGATGATGAGCCGGAAGATTATGATGATGAAGACATGGAGTAATCCACTTTGGGTTTTCCATAATTAGTGCCTTCTCGATTTAAATGTTGAATCCCTGATCTTTGTAAAATTAAATCTTGGATTTTATATCTGTTATGAATTGTGCGAACTCCTTTAGAAGCTCCGGATTTGTAATGCCTTCAATCTCATTATAATTTTCTTGAAATTTTGGAAAACAAAAATGTCCCAAAATATCAGCACCATGTATAGGGAATCGTAATAAAGCTGCATCCATTACGCCTTTCCCACCTCTCTGACCAGGAGAAGTAGATGCTAATATTAGGCGTTTGTTTTCGAAAAGTTTACTTTTGTACCGACTTGTCCAATCAAACAAATTTTTGAACGCAGCCGTATATGTTCCGTTGTGCTCAGCAAGTGAAATGATTATAATATCAGCGGCACTGAGTTTGTCATAAAATCTAATCACATTTTCAGGAATACCTGATTCTTCCTCCAAATCAATAGAATATACAGGTAGTTCAAAATCATTGAGATCAATGACTTCAGTTCCTTCAAAATATGTGCCTATATACGCCACAAACCTTTTATTGATTGATGCTTTACTTGTACTCGCCCCAAATGCCAAAAACTTCATTGTTTGTACTTTATTTTGTTTTCAATGTGATTAATTTTATTGATTTCATCTTGTGTTTTGGATGGAATCATGACATAAACATCCTGATGTATGTATTGTTTTAAAATTTTGATCGGCTTATCCAAAAGATGATTATTCAGAACATAAAATATAAAAATAATTCTTCGCCATATTGAGATTTGACTTAAAGAATACATTAATCAAGTATCTTTGTGGCAAAATATTGGATTATGTTGCAATTAGGTCATAAAGCCACCTTAAAAATAGTAAAAAAGTGGATTTCGGTTTCTATTTAGATGGCTTGAATATGGGCGAAATTTTATTGCCCAAACGATACATGACCGCTGACATGGAGGTAGGCAAGGACGTCGATGTTTTTGTGTTTTTGGATGGTGAAGAGCGCATAGTAGCAACTACGGAAACGCCTTTTTGCTGAAGAAGGCCAGTTTGGTTGGATGAAAGTAAGCAAGATAGAAAATGTTGGGGCATTCTTAGATTGGGGCGTTAGCAAAGAACTATTGGTGCCTTTTAGTGAACAGAAAGTTCGCATGGTAGAAGGCAGATATTACTTAGTGTATGTTTATCTGGACAAACTTACTGAACGTCTTGCAGCAACGATGAAAATAGAAAAACACCTTGCCAAAGATCATGGAAATTTCAAAGTAGGACAAGAAGTGGAATTGATGATATGGACAGCTACAGAGGTAGGATACAAAGCCATTATCGATGGTAAGTATCAAGGCGTAATTTACAAAAATGAAATTTTCGATACCATCAGCACCGGTCAGAAAACAAAAGGCTACATCAAAAAAGTCAGAGAAGACGGTAAGATTGATTTATCATTAGAGCCAATCGGTTACGTAAAGGTGGACAAAAACGCACAGAAAATTCTAACGCTACTTTCAAAGACGAATGGGCACATGCCTTACAATGACAAAACAGATCCTGAAGTGATTTACAAAATATTCGGGATGAGCAAAAAAGTTTTTAAACAAACCATAGGAAGTCTTTACAAACAACGCCAAATTACGATTGCTGATACGGGAATTGACCTCGTTGTGGACAAAAAATAGTTTGCCAAAAATTTATTTCCCTGTTTTTGCCTTATTGAACTGTTCGGTCATCTCTTTGGAAATGGCAGAAGGGACAACTTTGACAAATGTTTTGCTGTCAAGCTCAAGTGTGACTACTTGGTCTTCGATCTTGTTTATAGTGCCGATAATGCCACTAGCAGTTACGATTTCGTCTCCTTTTTTCAATTCAGAAGAAAAGACGGATTGTTCTTTTTGTTTCTTGATCTGAGGTCTGATGAAAAAGAAATAGAAAAATGCTAGCATGAGCGCAGGGAATACAAAACTCATAGCACTGCCTGAAGATTGTAAAAAGAAAATTAGATTCATAAAACGATGTCTATATGTATGGCAAAGATAAAACTAAAAAGTATAAAAGCCTACAATTAGAAAAAAATATGCGAATAACATACATAAACGTATATAATGTCGGCTATCAGAAGTAGTTACAAAGTATCCTTACTTTCTGCGAATAGTTTGAAAAAATATAGATTTAGCAAAAACATACTATATCCATACACAGCATCTTCCACAGGGATTGTGAGCATTCTGAAGCCTATGATTTCATCGGGATTGTAATTTACTATGGGCGATTCTAACCCAGTACCGGTAAGTATTCCATTGACAGGAAAAAAACCAATCATCAACACCACATAGGTAATTGATGCTTGGCTGATCCAAGTTTTATGCGCGTAGAAATGAAGATATATTAAGGTAATGACCGTGATTATTGCAGTCAAAAGTGTATAAATTTTATCATGGTGAAGTAAGGCTACAACCGAACAAGTGATCACACTTACAAATACAATGATATTATTGAAACCAATTGTCCAGGTAAAATCAAAAAACTTATCTAAGCAGTAATAGGTAAATATACACGCAAAAGGAATGCAATAAAAAAAAAGCCATTCTTCGATCGGTAGGCCTGCCAATGTCCAACCAAGTGTATAGTCCAAATTAAACCACCAAACACCCATTTTTGTAAATCCTATATCCCAGCAGATGAATAGGGTAGCTACTATAGAAGATGCACCTATAAATGCAGAAAAATATTGGTGAAATTGTATTCTTTTGTCAAAGGATGCTATAAAACAAACGATTACCGTAAAAAAGTTAATAAGGATGTAGGTATATGGTTGTAGCATTTCAGTTATTTAAAATACATTTTGAAATATTTGATGGGCACCCATAAAAATCCAAAACATTCTCCTTCTTCTTTGGTGGTGTGTTTGTGATGTTGTTTGTGCGCCCTTCTTATCGAAAGTAGATATGGATTATGCGTTTCTCGTAGTAAATGGATACGCTGATGTATGAAAATATCATGCACAAAAAAATAAGCCATGCCATAAAACGTTATACCCAATCCTATGAAAAATAGATGGTTGAATCCTTGGTCGGCACCTAAATACATAAGTAAGATAGCAGGAAGTGCAAAAATAAAGAAAAACCAATCGTTCTTTTCAAATGGTCCTTCTGTACTATGGTCATGATGGTCCCGATGCAATACCCATAGAAATCCGTGCATTACATATTTATGGATTATCCAAGTAGCGCCTTCCATAAGCGTAAAAGTGATGAGAACAATGAGTGTATTCATAAGCAAAAGTAATTAGTCGAAATTGAGTGATAAGGGTTTATGATTTGACGAGATAGCAAACATTGTTGTGTTTTGGTGTAAGAATTTGCATCATAATAATGCCATTTTATATTGTACGTACGAACCGAACGCCAAAGATAATTTTTGACCATTGGGTATGCGAATTCTACTATTAATAATTTTTTTGGCAGGTGTTCTTTTTATTTTATTCAGCAAGGATAAATAATATCTGTATGCCAGATAAACTCCAAATCTTGATGACGGTGGCAACTGTTTGATTCCAGCTAACGCTGATTTAAATTCTAAGGCAATTTCATTTTCAATTTTTTGTTTTACATGGTCATCAAATACATTCATATTGATATCAGGAAAATAAGTTCGCCCCAAAACATGGTAATCATCTTTCAAATCTCTTAGGAAATTTACTTTCTGAAAAGCAGATCCGAGTTTCATCGCAAATGGTTTCAAATGTTCATATTGCTCTTTGTTTCCATTTACAAAGATCTGAAGACACATCAATCCGACCACTTCTGCAGACCCAAGTATGTATTCTTTATAAAGATCGCTGTCATAAGCTAGCTGCTGCAGATCCATTTCCATACTATGCATAAACTGGTGTATCAGCGCATGATCTATCTTATATCTATTCACAGTTTCTTGAAAAGATTGTAATATAGGATTTAGGGATATCTTTTCATCTATAGCTTGCCATGTTTGAGCAGAGAATCGCGATAAAAGTTCTTTTTTGTCATATCCATGAAAACTATCAACAATTTCATCCGCCAATCGCACAAATCCATAGACAGCATATATAGAAGGGCGAATCGAAGGTCTTAACGCCATGATTCCCAAGGAAAAACTCGTACTGTATTTTTCGGTCGTAGCTTTGCTTATCTGATATGATAATTCATCAAACAGTTGTTTCATTTTATTATTGTTTAAAGCGGTTTGTTAATTGGATTTTTTGTTTTGATATTTTTCAGTTCGTTGGCCACAATTTTACCTGAAATGATCGATGGCGGTACTCCAGGCCCTGGCACGGTTAACTGACCGGTATAGAGCAGATTTTCTATGTTTTTATTCTTGATCGATGGTTTTAATACCGCTGTTTGTTTTAGTGTATTGGCCAATCCATATGCATTTCCCTTATATGCATTGTAATCTTGTACGAAATTACTTACGCAATAACTTCTTTTATAATCCACATGAGATAGCAGATTTTCCACACCAGTATGTTTTTCTAATCGACTGATCATCTCTGCAAAATAGACTTCTCTTGTATCTTCTGCATCTACAATACCTGGCGCCAATGGCATAAGAAGAAACACATTTTCATGCCCTTCTGGCGCGATATCAGGGTCTGTCTTTGAAGGACAACAAGCATAAAATAATGGTTTTTCAGGCCAGCTTTTGCTTACGTAAATACTCTCTATATGTGCATCTAAATCGTTTTCAAAAAATTAGGTGTGATGTTTAAGATTTGGAATTTTTGTATTAAAGCCTAGGTAATAAATCAAGCATGATGGTGCAAAAGTTCTGGTTTCCCAATATGCTTCAGAATAGTTTTTTTTGATCTGTGTCAACAAAGTTTCGCTATGGTGATAGTCTGAAGAAGCAATGATTGCATCAAACATTATTTCTTTTCCATCTACAATTATAGCTTGTGCGCTGTTGTTTTTGGTGACAATTTTTTCGACTGCATGGCCAAAATGGTACTTTACACCATGTTTTTCACCTACTTTTTTCATTGCCAAAATGAGTTCGTAAAATCCACCCATAGGATACCAAGTTCCTAAAGCGTAGCCACCGTAATTCATTAGGCTATACATTGCAGGGATATCTTTGGGTGATGCACCAAGGAAAATGACTGGAAATTCCATCAAAGCCTTCAGATAAGGATGCGAAAAATATTTACCTACATAAGACCTGAAGTTGGTGAGCAAGTCCAGTTTTAATGCACTTTTTGCAATCTTTGAGACATAAATTCCCACCAGCTATGGCAAGGTTTATGAACAAATTCCTGCATACCGACTTCATATTTGTATTTGGCTGCTTGCATGAATTCATCCAATTTTTTGCCAGCTCCAACTTCTAGATTTTCAAATAGATGTCGGAATGCACTATAATCTTTTGGTACATCGATTTTGTCCTTTTCGAATACCATTTCAAACTGTGGATCAAGTGGAATATGTATAAAATCTGATACTTTATACCCGAAATCTGCAAAAAACTGTTCCATGATATCTGGCATCCAATACCAGCTCGGTCCCATGTCGAAGGTGTATCCATTTTCGGTTTTAAACTGTCGAGCACGTCCAC
>JADKGF010000040.1 GCA_016717105.1 Saprospiraceae bacterium
ACAACTTACTTTTGTTCAGTAATTAAAATTCAAACCACTTACACAAAGTGTTTTTACCAGCATCTGAGATTTAAATACTCGAGAAATTACACCCACCCACGACAAACCTCATAGCATGTATAGTTTATTTAGGATTAATTGTTTAACCTGTATAGCTATTTTAGGACGAGACACCTAGATGATGTATAGATAGTGTATAGATAGTGTATGGATAGTGTATGGATAGTGTATGACAATAGTATCATCAATTATGGCAAATAAAGTGTAGTATGAGCAAATTTTCAAGACTGATTATATACCCCAAAGATGTCTCCGCCATCACTG
This sequence comes from Saprospiraceae bacterium, assembly GCA_016717105.1. GTDB lineage: Bacteria > Bacteroidota > Bacteroidia > Chitinophagales > Saprospiraceae > OLB9. The sequence continues at coordinate 325 of JADKGF010000040.1, forward strand.
GTAAGAACTACCGGACTTCTTGGCTCTTATTAAATAAGATCAAAACCTACTATGGCAAGAAAGATCATCAACCCATTACGGTATTAGAATTTTGTGAATACATGGGTTTGAAAGTAGAAGATGTAATTTCAGTCATGAATTAGAGCACTTATTGTTTACCAAAGGGGGAATGGCATTAGGGCTTATTGCGATGTCTTTTTTGTTTGTCTTGGAGAGCTTTCGCTTTTTTATTACAAAATCTTGCAGGGTCCTGACGTTCCATTATATCATGCGAAGTACCATCAAAATCAGTAATATTCACTTCAAAGAATAATTGAAATCGCTCATGTAATTCCTTCAATGTCACATCACCATTATTGATTACTTTAGTCTCTTTCCAACTTGTTAGCTCCTCCACATACTCAATCTGCAATCCTGTCCACTCTAATTTCCTAAAATCGGCAATCTTATCTTCTATTTGCCTACTGTCCAATTTATTATCCAAATATTTTTGCAACATATAAAGTGCTTTGATTACGGCAAAAATATTACATTTTTCCGATTTTTTGACAAACCATATATTATCTTTTTCCGCATTATCCAAACGATAGTACTTTAATTCTTCCACAATGGTCTTAGAATCGTCATGCAGACTGGTTTCAAGTTCCTTGTAATATTTCCGCTCTTTACCAATTGGTTTTTCAGACTCAAGATCCAGCAACCTTTCGTAATATATACCATACTGAAATAATTTTGGTCTTTCATTACGGTAATAATTGATCTCTTCTGCTTCAGATTGAAAGGGAAATGTGTTTTCCAGCTCAACCATCTTGGATATTTGTGATACAATGAAATTTTTCCTTTGCTTTATCGTTTCCAGACTTAATAAAGACGTATGCCCTACATCATTGCAGAATACCTCGAAGGCATTTATAACGGAATGTAGCTCTTTTAAAAGCATAGGCTATATCAATCTTCACTTAACAGGTTTAGGGTAAAACTTACAATCAATCAAAAAAACTCTACTTTCTACAATCTTACCATAAATCTGTGTGGTCTTTATGCTTTTGTGGCCAAGCATTTTGCTTGTAGCTTCGAGACTCACACCATTTGTCAATAGAACAGTAGTCGCAAATGTATGCCGGGCAATGTGCGTGGTCAATGGTTTGGGAATGCCACATATATCTGCTAATTCTTTAAGGTAGGTATTTAGCCTTTGATTGCTTTTCATTGGTAGAAGACGATTCTTGCTCACACATACAGGATGCTCTTTATACTTTTCTATAATATTTAGTGCTGGCTCTAGTAAAGGAACATTACTTACATTATCATTTTTCTGTCTAGAAGTATATATCCATTTCTTACCGTTGATGCCAGTAACTAAATGATCAGAACATAGAAGGGAAGTATCTTTGTAGGCATATCCTGTATAACAACAGAAAACAAAACAATCTCGCACCTCACTCAATCTAGGAATAGTAATTTCCTTTTCAACAATTCGCTGCAACTCTTCAGCGGTGAGATATTCCTTTTTTGTCTCTTTTGTATGTGCCTTATAAGATGACAATACATTTTTGACTAAGTAATCATATTTTACACCATAATCAAGTACTCGACTTAGATATTGCATAAACTTGACCAGTGTATTTTGATGAAGCTTTACAATAGATTTTAGGTATATCTCATATTCCATAGCAAAGAATATTTGATCTGATCGATCTGGATATCTGATACTTGGTATTTGTACACAAGAAAATCTAGAATCCTTCCTTTGTACAATTTATAGCGATTGAAAGTAATCTTTCCAATCCCTATTCCCACAAGGCCTTCATATTGCTGATTGTGAAGCTCACACAATTCAGAAATGGTGATCGCATGTTTTTTTGAAGCTTCATCTTTACCCATCAAACGATTACGAATTTCATCAACAGTAATATCTTCCTGGTTGGCCTTCATAGTATGGAATATTTGTAGTACATCCATTTTCATAGTATCCAAATGGAGATTGATGGTGCTAACCTTTTTAGAGCTGCCTTTGACCCTGCCAAAATTGGAATCCCATTCATCAAAATTTACTTTGTGGCCAGTTCCGATGTAAGCGCGCCGACCTGACAGGTACAATTGCATTATCACAGGTGATGATCCTGAATTCTTTTTATCCGACCGAAGGATAAAACTTACCTTAAGAATTTCTAACTTTTTCATTTGTATTGCATGGTTTTAAAACGTGAAAAAATACTTTCCTGTTGCCATGCAGCGTAAAATAAGTGAAGAATTGTCGCGTATAAACATTTGCGACAGCTATTTTGGTATTTGCGACGGTCGCAAATGTGTCGCAAAATAGTATGCTTTTTGACCCTTGTCGCTGAATTGTCGCATTAAATTCAGTTTAAAAAACATCAATTTAGCAATGTATTTATTCATAACTCCTTGAAAAACAAACGCCAAACAAGAAATTCATCTTATTTGGCATTCATAAGGGTGATCCCGACAGGATTCGAACCTGTGACCCACAGATTAGAAATCTGTTGCTCTATCCAGCTGAGCTACGGAACCTAATTTGTGACCTAAATCAAAATCGGCTGCAAATGTATGACATTATTTACTAATTAAAAAAATATTTGATAAAAAATCTTCATCTCTTATTCACAATCGAAAAGTAGTCTTTGGCCTTACCTTGTAAATAGTGCTCATTGCCATCAAAGACGCCTTCACCATTGATAATCGTTCTTACAACTTTACCAGTAAATGTTTTTCCTTCTAAGGGTGACCATCCACATTTGTATTGGATATTTGACTTATTTATGGTCCAGATTTTATTTGGGTCCACTAGTACCAAGTCTGCTTTAAATCCCTCGTCTATGTATCCGCGTTCGCTGATTCTGAAGCAATCCGCTGGTGCATGACACATCTTTTCTATGATTCGCTCTTTGCTTATTTTACCATTTTGACAAAATTCAAGCATGATGTTCAGGCTATGCTGGACTAATGGAAGTCCTGAAGGCGCTTGTATATAGCCTTGTTGCTTTTCATCCCAAGTGTGAGGCGCATGGTCTGTCGCTATGATATCAAAGTGATTGTCTAGCAGGGCAGGGAAGAGGGCATTTCTGTGTTCTTGAGATTTGATAGCAGGATTGCACTTTGTGAGATTGCCAGATACAGGATAATCATCAGCAGAAAAGTACAAATGATGCACACATACTTCAGCGGTTATTCTTTTTTCCAGTAATGGAATATTATTTTCAAACAAACCAATTTCATCTGCTGTGGATATGTGGAGAATATGCAGTCGAGTGTTATATTTTTTCGCAAGGTCGATAGCTATTGATGATGATCGAAAGCATCCTTCAGCAGATCGTATCAATGGATGCATCTCCGCAGTTAGTTGGTCGTTATACTTGGATTTGTATTCCGCAAGGTTTTGTCTAATGGTTGATTCGTCTTCACAGTGCGTAGCAATCAGCATAGGCACATTGGCAAAAAGATGATTTAGCGTAGCATGATTATCAACAAGCATGTTGCCAGTACTTGATCCCATAAAGATTTTAATGCCACACACATTTGTAGGGTTTGTCCGCATGACCTCATCATAATTATCATTGGATGCGCCCATGAAAAATGAATAATTTGCATAAGAATACTTCGCAGCTACATCGTATTTTTCTTGCAATAATGTTTGAGTAAGTGTTGCAGGATTAGTATTGGGCATCTCCATAAAGGATGTAACGCCTCCAGCGATAGCGGCCTTGGATTCACTGGCGATATCAGCTTTGTGTGTAAAACCTGGTTCTCTGAAGTGGACCTGATCATCTATTATGCCTGGAATAAGCCACAAACCATCGCCATTTATCTCTTGGTACTTACCTTGGATATTGATTTGTGGGTCGATTTTAACAATTTTATCATTTTCAGTAAGGACATCCATATATTGTGATTTGCCCCTGTTGATGACCAAAGCGCCTTTATTAATATTCTCTGCATGGTTTGGGTTTTAAAATCTCAAAATTAAAGTTTTGGACGTAGAATTAATAAAAAATTAAACCTGAGTTGTGTTTAAATTCAAAATTAAGTGAACAATGTAAGATTAAGCCCGAATTCAAAATTATCTTTGCCCCAATATATACTTGCATTGAAAGATCGAATAATATTTTTTGGTTGGTGGTACCTTATCTTAATGGTCACGTATGCGATGTGCCGTTTTTTATTTTATTTCTATAATAGCAGTGATTTTGACAATACCATCGATCTAAGTACCATATTTTTGCATGGCATGAGATTTGATTTTTCTACTGTGGCAATGGTCAATGGCATTTTTTGTTTACTTTTCATTTTACCGCTAGGTAAATTTAGCATTTCAGAGATTTATTTGAAGGTTTTAGTAGGTCTCATGGTTGCCGTAAATGGATTTTTCGTTGCGCTCAATTTGGTGGACGTCGTATATTTTCCATTTGTCCAGAAGCGATTGCAAAGTGATGCTTTGTTATTTCTCAATGGTGAAAAAGGTAATGAAGCATTCGGTATGATTCCTGCTTTTGCGGTCCAATATTGGCAAATATGGTTGTTGTTGTGTATTTGTTTGGTTGTATTATTTCGATTGGTCAAATTATTGTATAACAAGTACTTAAAGCATACTGTAGTCGAATTTTCATGGGTGAATGTATTGTTCTTATTGGGAATAGCTGCGGTACATATTTACGGCATTCGCGGTGGTACTCAATTGCGACCTATAGGCGTTTTGGATGCTTCCAATGTCGGTGGCGTAAAGAATTCGCCATTTATACTCAATTCTGGATTTTCACTGTTAAGAACTTGGAGCAACAAATCGATCGCAGATGTTAGATATTTTCCAGATAGTGCTTTGTCAGGTTGTTTTTCTCCTGTAAAACCAAGCAATCCCACTGAAAATACATCGGATTTCCATAAAAATAATGTTGTTGTTATCTTGGTGGAAAGCCTGTCTCGTCAATATATGCCTTATTTTGGTGGCCCAGGATACATGCCGTTTTTAGATTCATTGATGAGTCAAAGTTTGGTATTTGGCAATGGATACGCCAATGCAAGAGAATCAGTCCAAGGTGTACCAGCAGCACTTGCATCGATTCCCGCTTGGATGGACGAACCTTTTATTTTTTCAAGATACGCTTCCAATAAAGTTTCTTCGATCGCTGACGTACTCAAAAAAGATGGATATACATCCTTATTTTTCCATGGAGCGACTACTGGGTCTATGGGTTTTCATTCATTTACCACAGCTACAGGTTTTGATCGATATATTGGTCGTGAAGATTATAACAATGAAGCACATTTTGATGGTTCTTGGGGTATTTGGGATCACTATTTTTTGCCTTTTATGGTAGATGAACTTTCAAAAGTAAAACAACCATTTTTTGCATCTACCTTGACACTCAATTCTCATCATCCTTTTCTTTTGCCAAAGGGATACATTGTAGCCAAGAATTATAAAACCATACCCATTCTCAATTCATTTCAATATGTAGATCAGGCATTGTCTGACTTTTTCAAAAAAGCAGCAACAACAGATTGGTATGAACATACGATTTTTGTTATTACAGCTGATCATACCGGTCCAGACATTTCCAAAGCCAAAAGGCCTGATGATGACTATCGGATTCCAATTATATTTTTTAAGCCGGATGGAAGTTTATGCGGAAATAGCGATCAGATAGTAAATCATATAGACATCATGCCTACAATTATGGATTTATTGGGTATAGAAGGCCAACTTTTTACCTTGGGCACAAGTATGTTGGACGAATCATGTGAGAAATATGTTGTCAATTATAGAATGGGCATGTATCAATATTCGGATCAAGATTATTTTGTGTATTTTGACGGTCAAAAGGCCATAGCATTATATGATAGAAATGATGATAAGTATTTTAAAAACAATCTTATACATATATTAAAATATGATAATATAATTGAAAATGCGGAAGAGAAGATTAAGAAATCTATACAAGCATTTAATCAGTCTTTGTTACAAAATAAAATGACACCGAATGCCTATTGATGTTTCGGAAATCGTTCCAGTGATTGGCGCTGCATTCAGACTAGATTTCTCCATGATTTGTGGTGCTTTTTTATTGGGATATATTCCATTTATACTATTTCACATTTTTGGGCAAGTCTTTTGGGTCAAAGTCACAAGGATTATCCACTGTTTAGTTTGGGCATTTGTAAGTATCGTCGAATTCTCATCAATCTTACTCTACAAAGAGTGGGGAAGTACGCTTGACAACAGGGCAATTTCCTATATAAGTCATCCACAAGAAGCGTGGGCATCAGTCAGAGATTTTATACCATTGGAAGTGATTTTTTTTGGTTTATTAATCTTGGTTGCTGGAATGAAGCGACTGTGGGACCTTTTTGAATCATGGACACCAACACGGTCTCATTATTTTCAGTCTGTGACATGGCTTGTTTTGGTTGGACCTTTGGCATTTTTGGGGTTAAGAGGTGGCTGGCAAAAATTACCTATCGTGCCGTCTGATGCTTTTTATTCAGGTGATATGAAAAATAACTTTGCTGCTACAAATAAGGTTTGGTACTTTTTGTATTCCATCAAAAAATCTGGTAATATTACTACAAGTTCAAAAGGAGATGATATCAAAAAATTTCAAGAAAATTATATCAAAACTGCTTGTAAAACAGATAGCCTTGGCACACCGTGGAAAGATAAAAATATTGTCCTTATCATTGTAGAAGGTTGGTCCGCCGATATGGTTGGTTATTTATACAGTAAGGAAACGATTACGCCATTTTTTGATTCTTTGGCACAATCTTCTGTCCAATTTACCAATGCCTTCAGTACCGGATTTCGGACAGACCAAGGATTGATGAGTATTTTGAGTGGTCTGCCTTCGATCCAGAGTATCAATATGCCTGATAAATTGGATAAGGTTTTGAGTTTTCCTTCATTGGCCAAAGCCATGAAAGTTTCTGGAAGAAAAACTGCTTTTATATACGGCGGCGATCTCAATTTCTCCAACCTGTATAATTATCTTACTAGGATTCAATTTGATCCGATTATAAGAGACAAAGATTTTGACCGACAGCTACGATCGACAGATTGGGGCGTACCTGACCATCTTACTGTTGATAAGGCAATTGAAATTATTGATCATCAAAAAGATAATTTTTTTAGTACCTTGTTGTTATTGAGTTCACACGCACCATTTGAGATACCTATTCCTAATAAATTTACAGGTATCGAAGGACAAGCCAATCAATACAAATCATCTGTAATGTATAGCGATATGGCTTTAAGGCAATTTTTTAAGCAGGCGAGCAAACGGGCTTGGTATAACAATACGATCTTTATCATTACATCAGATCATGGAAGTACCCATTCGGGATGGGCAAAGATGGAAGACCACAACAGATTTAGAATACCTATGATCATATTTGATCCATCTTCGTCTGCTATCAGTGGACAAAAAATAACAACACCTTGCAACCATTTTGATCTGCCTTTGACTATTTGTAATATGGCTGGAGCAGATGGACATGCATTTAAATATAGTCGCGATATGTTTTGTGGCGATGTGAATCAATATGCATACTGGAATGTAGATGTTGCAGCAGGTATGTATGGTTTGCAAGATAGTATAGTTTCATCTATTGATAAAACAAATAGTAATGATTCCAACCAAGCTGTCCTGTTTTTGGACATGATAAAAACATGGTTTAATACGCTTTAAACTATATTATCCTATAAATTTCAAATTATTTGATAACATATTAATATTTTTTATAAACTATAAAATATTGATTGTTAAGGTGTAAATTTTAAGGGAATCCACCCAAAATTAGCAATTTTGTGCGTATTTTATGTACAACCAATTAGTAATATATATACTTTTGTAGTAATATGTACTTAATTAATTTTTTACTCACAAAAGTCTCGAAAGAATGAAAACAAACATGTACAAAAAAATCCATTGGTTACCCTTATTAATTCTATTGGTCACCATATCTTCACTTCAAGCAAAAAAGTCCGGCAATGCTTGGCCTTTTACACTCAACTGCCCGCCAAATGCTTATGTAAGTTGTACGGCAGAATTGTGGGATTTATCAGCTTATGGCAATGCCACCTATTCGATGGGTCCATACACGTATCAAGCTGGCAATCCTACAGTGCAATACAACTTAAATAGTTGTAATGCAGGTACGATCACCCGAACATGGATGGTAGAGGATCAATACTGGAACTGGCATAGTTGCACACAGACCATTTATGTATCATCAGGTGGCAGTGGTGGGCCAGTGATCGATTGGCCAGAAGATATAGAATTGACAGGTTGCAATCCTGATACAAATCCATACCATTTACCAGAACCTAATAATTATCCTACTTGGGAAGGAAGTGAATGTAGTATGTTGGGTAGATCCTATAGTGATATGCTATTTTATGTCAATAGCCAATGTAAAAAAATCATGCGTACTTGGAAAGTCCTTGATTGGTGCAATTACAGCCCAACCAATGGATATGGCATTTATACAAAGGTTCAGATTATTTATCTTATCAATAACACAGCGCCAGCATTTACATGTCCAGCTGAAATCACTGTAAACGCTTTCAATTGTAAAGATGCCTTGGTCACTGCTACGCCTTTGACGATAGATCCAAGTGTTTGTGGTGGAAATTTTGAAATTACCAATAATTCACCTTATGCAACTTCCAAAGGAAAGGATATTTCTGGTAAATACCCGATTGGAACGACCAAAGTGACTTATACTGTAAAATATGGTTGTGGTAAAACGAAGACTTGTACAACCAATGTAGTTGTCAAAAATTCAGCTCGGCCTACACCATATTGCATTGCGCAAATTATTACTACTTTGATGCCATTGGATACTGACCATGATGGGAAAGTGGATAATGGTATGGTAGAAATTTGGGCAAAAGACCTAAATAAAGGAAGTTATTCATCATGTGGATTCAATCCATTGAAGTTTTCTTTTTCAAAAAATGTAAATGAAACATCCAAGGTTTTTACTTGTGATAATATAGGCACAAATAAGGTAGAAATGTGGGTGACAGATAGCAGAGGCGGACAAGAATATTGCCTAGTTGACGTCATCATCCAAAATAATGGTGCAAATATTCCTAATTGTCATCCCAAGCCTGTAGATCCGGTTTATCCTATTTATAGTCAGCGTGGCAATGTACTTACACTTACAGATACGCCACTGAAGGATGCAGAAATCACGCTCAAATATGTGGATCCAATTATAAAATATTCGAGCACTTACGATACTACAGAAACCTTAGAACTTGATTCTTTTATCAATTTATCTGGTTATAAGTTGTATAGATATATTACTGTTCAAAAAATCACCGAACACAAGGATTCGACGCTTCAATACATCACGAAGACTGTCAAAACGAATGCTGATGGAAAATATATCTTTGATAGCTTGACCATTCACGACAAAAAAATAGCGATTTCTGCAACGTATGTAGATGATAAACACAAAAATATCGACAATAAAGATGTAGAGTTATTGACAAAGTTTTTATTGGGTGAAGTCACATTTACTAGCTATCATCAATATCTTGCATCTGATATCAATGAAGATGGTAAAATCGACATAGCCGATCAGAATCTCCTGATGGAATTTGTTACAGGCGTTGTACCATCATTGACTGGCAGTCATCAATGGTATCTTCTGGACAAAAAAGCCACTTATACCAAACCAGAGGATGTACTTACTAAGGCATTGCCATTAGTCGTGACATTGGATTCTTTGATAGCTGTAAATCCTGTGGTTGATTTCATTGCTATTAAAAAAGGAAACATATCAGTAGATCCTGGTTCGTTTCAAGAAGTGGAAGCAGATAGTCGTAGCAAAGTCGAACTCGTAAATGATTTCAAGGCATATCCGAATCCATTTACGGACATGGTGACTTTTAGTATCAATAGCGAAACATCAAATGAAGCTCAACTCAGAATATTTAATGCGGCGGGAATGATGATTTATACAAAAGATCAAGTACTGACAAAGGGTCAAAACGAGGTTAATGTCAGATTGGACAATGATATCACGGGTTTGTTGTTATATACTTGGACATTGGGTAATCAACAATTTAATGGAACATTGTCACGCATTAAGTAAGGTTTAATAATCAAAAAGAAAGAGCGTTTGGAATTACATGAATTTCAGACGCTTTTTTATTTATACAATGAATTATACTGCTAGTAAAAATTGTATGGTATCTATTCCATCTGCAAAGCTATCTATCGCTGGACATTGAGCTTGACCAAATTTTTCTGTTTTAAGTCCATTCAGATCTTCTTGACTGATGATGCATTGGATTTCATCTTTATGAGCTTCAAGCCATTGGACAAGTGAAGTGTCATTGGTGTAGTAGTCGTAATGCAGACATCCGATCCTAGATAATAAAGATTCACTTTGCTTGAGGATCATAAATTCATTATGCAAAAAGTTTTCTTTATTCAACAAAAATAGTGCTGTATTATAGTCAACATTGTTTTTGTATTTATTGTGATTGATGTACTCTTTATATGGGTCAAAAGCCCGAAATAACTTTGTCAAATCATAATTTTCAGGCACCATAACCTTACTGACATTTCGGCATCCTAGACCAAAATAACTGAAAATATCTTGTCCTAAAACGGTGAGTTCCTCATCACTTTCATTTCCACGTATGACAGCAACACTATTGCGATTGCGACGGATGATATGTGGTACATCTTTCAAATAATATTCAAAATGTTTGGCTGTCGAGTTGCTACCAGTTGCTATGGCTGCATCAAAATTTTTGAGCCTATCTACAACAGTGATATAATTTGCTGATTCCTGAAGACTATTCGAAATGAAGTGAATCACAAAATTCATCAAGGCTGAATCACTACCAGATAATTTGACAATACTTTTGTGTCCGACTAAAAATGTACACATCAAATCATGAAATCCCACCAAAGGAATATTGCCTGCCATGACAATACCGACATTTTTTGGTTGAATATTATCGTCTAAATGATATTTTTCTACTAAGCCATCTAAAGCAGTTTTGTTCAGAAATTGAGTGCTGATAGCATCCAAGGCTTGCCGGATATTATTTTGGGTAAACCAAGGATTTTCTATCTCGGCCTTTAGCATGACATTTTCCAGTTCGACATCATCGCTTTTGCGCATTTTATTGCCCAAATCTCTGAGAACATGTATCCTTTCTTGTAAATTCATAATGCGTATTATACTCTAAAATCTAATTTGTTTGCCCATTGAACAATTGGGACAGTCGAATCGTAAAACCGTGATCCCTGAATCCATATTTGTCAAAAGCTAAAGTATAGTCTAAATCAAAAATCTGAAATGGACCAATCCTAAAGTTTTCTAAACCTATGAATGGTTCGATATATTGGCCATTATCTGGCTGATACAGTGCCGAAAATCCAGTGACAAACTTTAAAGGTGTTTTGTTGAGCAAAGGTATTTTGTCTGAGATGTACCCGTTAAAGTGATGCCTGAAGTTGACTTGCATATAATGTTTGTCGGTACTGAATTCATAATAAGGCATGAGATTAAATGAACTGAGCTCTGGACTGATTGGGCTGGAAAGTTCATTTCCTAAAGGATGGAAGTAATCCCCAAAAAACGTAGGTTTACTGCTCAAAAATGTACCTGCTTCTATGTTATAACTAAAATAACCAAGCAATCTTGCATTTACATACGAATCTCTAAGTTTAAATATCAGCTTATGAAAAGTTTTTGCATCGGACGACAATGGAAGTCCCATTTCATAATGAATATTTATATTCGGCCAATTGGAAACATCTCTGATTTTCACATGTGGATAACTGGAAAATTTTTGTGCTGGTCTTATAAGCATTTTGATACTATTGACCCAGAAAGTATTGGCTTTATATGCTGAAGGCGCTAGATCTGTTAAAGGGATATTTTCTTCATACAAACATGCTTGTTTTCGCCAGCTATATTGTGTATTGATATGAAGCGGACTACGCTCTGTATAGCTGGTGCTTACATCCAAGTAAAATCCATTACTTACTTCTTGTTCATAATTGATCAATGCAAATTGATTTTGGAAAAGCCTTATTTTATTTATCTTATTCCATAGCGAATTCCAAGTGTTATTGAGCTCATTGATAGGATTTCTTGGTTCGAATTGTTGGTATTCTCTTCCAGCAAAAAATGATATTTTTCCCAGTGTATAGTTATCAAAGTGGTACTCTGCAAAAATCGTTGGTTTTATTATATTATCTGCAAATCCATAATCTACAACGGGTCGTATGGTCCATTTTCTAAACAAAGTATCCCGTTTGGTCCAATTAGCTTTTAGTCTAATTTTGAGACCTTCTACTGCATTAAATTGTAAAGATGACAGGATACTTCCGAATTCTATCGATGTTTTTTTGAAAGAATTCTCATAAGTATATCCAATAAACAATTTTAATATAGAAAATTTATTTTGTCTTCTATCTATGGAGTCCATGTAGGATTTTGTACTCCACAATCGTTGGAGCGAATCCTTTTTTATATAATCTTTTTGCTCTTCTACTGTCAATGGTACAGGCCGCTGACTTTGCCAGAAAGCGCTGTCCTTTTTCAAAGCATTTGGTTCCACCTTGAATGTTTCATTATCCTTAAAATATTCGGATACATCCTGATCTATCTTAAAGTTAGAAAATATATAGGTAAAATTTCCACCCATTTTAAAACCCAAAAGTCCGGCCTTGAATGTAAATACCTGGCTGAATAGCTGTTTGTTTTCTTGTTTTCCTACAGGTATATAGACTTGTCTGACATGTATCGTGTCGAGAAAAGTATTTTTTAAAACATTGCCGAATAATTGTAAATCAGTACTGTGGATATTCCAATATTCATCCGTGATATATAGATAGCCATTTAGCAAGGGAGAAGTAGCCGATTTTGGGATTATTTTTATTTTGTTAATCAATTGGCCATCATTGTCAAAAAAAGTTTTCTCCAGTTTGTAATTGTAATGTGATAATGCATTGTCGCCAATAGGTGATACTATCGATCTTCCGAATTTGAGGTATTCATCATAAAGATCAAAGTCTGCCCAAGAAAACTGATTGGCGGTAAAAAGACTGTTATCACCAGATTTAACAGTTGATATCATGATTTCCTTTGTTTTGTCGGGCGCCATGAAGTAGAATTTTGATTTCGATTCCGAAAGATAGACTAGACCTTGTCTCGTAGAGTCCAAAATTCCCCTAAGGTCGCCTATATCTTCACCAAGGATTTTTTTAGGGGCATCATTGATTTTAACTACACCTTTTACATACAAATCGGCTTCAAGGCTTTTGACTAGATTTTTGTAATAATTTCTTTTTTTGATTGATTTTCTAATGATTTCGTATGCAGGATCTTCACGATCGGCAGTTATAACCAATTCGCCCACAAGCTGGTCGTCAGGGAACAAATTCATATCTTTTATTATTGATTTTCCCTTGTATTCAAACGTGAATTGTGCTTTTTTATAGCCTACATACTGGTAAGTAATTGTAAATTCGCCATTAGATGGCAGATCCAAAGTATAATGACCTTTTTCGTTGCTTACTGTGCCTGTAGATGTATTTTCTAAATAAACGGTTGCGTAGGGTAGAGGACTTCCTGTTTCGTCATTGATGACACCTTTTATTTGGCCCCACGATAGCTGTGGATACCATAATTGTAAAATGCATGTTAAACATATGGTAAATATACGTTGCAAGGTTCTGTCAGGATTTTAATTTTGCAAATGTACATTGATTTGGATACTTTTATCCGATTAAATTGGACAATTATACTTCTCAGCTATTAAGATTGTGTTTCGATATTCATAAAAAAATCTTTTACAATCAATTCTGTCCAGTAAAATTCAGCCCTGAATGTTGCGAAGCCTACGTGTCCACCATGTCTAGGTGTCATAAGATGAAAATTTGGATTTTCAGCAGCTATTGCGTACGGATAAGCAGTTGGAGCTAAAAATGAATCATCCAGTGCATTGATGAGTAATGCAGGCAATGGCATACTGTTCAAAAATGGGAGACTACTACACTGGCGATAATAATCTTCAGCATTCTTGAATCCATGAAGTGATGCCGTATAATATTCGTCAAAATCCCAAAGGGTTTTTACTTTTTTTATATGATCAAGACTGATTTCATCTGGAAATAATCGGTGCTTTTTCTTGATTTTTTTTAAGTAATGTACCTAAGAAGTTTTTTTCTATACATGCGATTTGACCATTTTTTTAGTTCATGGCTTCCACCTTGTAAATATATAGGTACAGATATACCTGCAACTGCTTTTAGATTATTTGGTAATTGATATTTTCCATCGCTACTGTACTTCATCACCACATTACCTCCTAGACTGAATCCACACAGATAAATATTGTCAAAATTTGGAGCTTCAATAGACAAAAAATGATGCAAATCTTGGGTAAATCCACTATGATACATGACTTTGTTTTTGTTCATCTCTCCACTACATGACCTGAAATTGATGGCAGCAACATTGAAATCACAAGCAGCCATGATGCGCGACATACCGTTGATATATTGGGAAGCAGATGAGCCTTCGAGCCCGTGTAAAAGTACAACAAGGTTGCGGGTGTGATCGGCCAACAACCAATCTACATCATAAAAATCCGCATCAGGCGTCGTGTATCTTTTCCTAGAATAAGGCAATTTGGGCTTTATTCTGAAGATATACGGGAACAAGGTATTAATATGTCCTTGTCTGAATATGATGCCAGGCTTGTAATCTTGATGGTCTATTATTGGCATGTATTAATCGACATATTCTTTGCGAAATACAAGTGCAAACAGATTGTTTTCGAGCTGGAGATAGCCATGCTCATAACAGAATCGGTAGGTTTTTCCAGTTTTTGTTTTGTATTCATTGGTGAAGTAAGCAAATTTAAATCCTTCGTCCAGTAATGCTGTCTTTGTAACAGTAGTTTTGCCTGATGGATTGAGTGTTTCGAGAATACGGCGGTTTTTGCGCAAGATATTATTAATGTTGCGCATAAATTTATTTTGATCTGTATTTTGTTTGTTAAAATAGGTGGTACGACACTGATCACAACAAAATTTCTTATCCTTTCTACCATCAAATTTGTCTCCGCATTCTAGACATGCTCTTTTTTCCATGTTTTGAAAAAATTCAATAATGTGCCAAAGATAGGAAAGTCCTGAACATAATTAATTTCTATGGGAAGAAAATGTTTGCATTGATTCTATTTAGACCGTGTATTTGTGTTTTAATTTGGCTTCAGGCAGCGAAAACAAAAGATATAGGCTCTATATTAAAGAATACGATTTTGTGAAACTTAAAACATCATTTATGAAAGCATTTAAACTTTTTTGTCTAGGTATCTTGCTCCCATTGTTCACAATTGGCAATGCGAATGCAAAATATTTTGCCTGATTGTCTGGAGTTGGGTGATGCAAAGCCACAAGCTGCCTGTTCGATTACAGGTGTTGAAATTATTGAAAGTTTTGTGAAGGTGAATATGTTTTATTTTTTCATATAGTAGGTACAGATTTTGGATTAAATGGATATACTATCTCAAATAATATTGACAACGAGGTTTTTACTTACAGTAATCAGTGATCCTAATTTTTTGTTACCTGCGCTTTGTAATGGTGAAGTTTTATTGACTTTACGGATAATGTTAATCCATCCTGCAGCATAACGATTTCTTTAGGTACACTTTGTTGTGAATGTGGTATGTTGTTCAGAGATAACTCAAAGCACTTGTAATGATTTTAATATAAATTCTGAATTATTAATATCATTATGGTTCTTGTATTTATTATGATCCAACTATTACAGTAAACGAGGTTGAGTATTCATACACTCATGCAAATAATGTTTACACGATAAATAACATAATAAGTTATGAACCAGAGCTTGTTTATCGAATTTGTTTTGATGTCCCAAATTTACCTGAACAATGTAAAACAATTACATTGCCAAATCCATGCTATCCACCAATAGCCAATTTCCAAGTTTTACAAGATTCTTCTGTATGTCAAGGAGATAGTATGCTGGTTTCATTTAGTTTTGATGGGCCATATTTCGGAGTTTATGGATTTACGGTATCGTCAGTTACAGGTGGCAATCAAACGTACAACATCGGTGATCCTTATGTCTATAAATTGCCAGCTGATTGTTACGAGCCTGTTGTCATATCTATATTTGACAATAATCATCCAAATATCACTGTATGGGATACGATCGGCCCTATATGTTGTCCATGTATGCTGAATCGGACCTATGATTTATCGACATGTCAAGATGCTACTTTTGATGTGGAATTGACTATCAATGAATTACATGGTTCGTGTCTCGATAATGAACTGATTTTAATTTTAGGTAATGATACATTGGAATATAACGATACTTTGGGATTGCTACAAGTTTTAGATATCTCTAGTCCTGATTCTTTATTGTATTTCAGATTGCTTTCTGCCAATATGCAGGATACAATAATTTACTTGGACACACTCCAGAATCCTTGTTTTCAACCTAATGTTATCCCATGTCAAATCACACAATTCAATGTTACATCTGATTCGAGTATTTGCCAAGGTGGATTCATGACGCTAGGATTTAATTTTAATGCTACCAACTTCGGTGCAGGTGGTTATAATATTTCTTCCAGCACCGGATATAGTCAAAACTTCATGTCATCCGATACAATGTTGGTTGAATTATTTGCCGAATGTGACGGCGCAGTAAGTTTTACTATCAAAGACCTGCAAGACACCCTTTGTACTTTAACAGATACATTTGGAGTCATATGTTGTCCTTGTGTTCCAGTGTTTAATGTGACCACATCGGGCTGTGACAATGATCGTTTTGATATGAATATTGATGTCAATATCTTAAATGGATCATGTATCGAATACCCATGGCAATTGTTTATTAATAGTCAATTAACAAATTTCCAGATCGTAAATAACGATTATGTTGTTTATAATATTCAGAGCGCTGATTCGTTGCTGTTTTATACCTTATGTAGTCAAGTACCAGATTTGTTAGAGTGTTTTAGTGATACTTTGGTCAATCCATGCTATCAATCTCCACCGCCACCTACACCATGTAGTATAAGCAATTTTACGATCACAGCAGATACTACGGCATGTCATGGAGAAGTGATGGATGTTTTGTTTGATTTTACAGCAACTTCGTTTGGTGCACAAGGATATACTTTGACCGATAATAAAGGTGTACAACAAACTTTTGCGGTGAATGACAGTCGTACACTGACTATTTTCCCTGATTGTGTCCATCAGTATATCTTTACAATCACCGACAATGTAGATTCGCTTTGTACAGCAAATGCCACAGTAGGCAACATTTGTTGTCCTTGTACTGCAGATTTTACTTTTAATCAAGGGCCATGTACAGATGGTACAAGCACTGCAATAATAACCACGGATTCTATAGAAGGATCTTGTGTCAATTATGATTGGAGTTTGTTTGTCAATTCACTACCTTATACTTTAAATAACCAAACTACAGGATGGTCTGTCAATAATATCCAGAGTACTGACTCGCTTTTAGTTTATGATTTGTGTTCACTGGTGCCAGGATTTACGGATTGTTATCAGGTAACTACATTGAATCCTTGTTTTGTATCCACAGTAGGTACCGAAGGATTTGAGAATTTTGATAAGATTCGTTACCAAGTTTTGGACAATGGAATGTTGATTTTAGACAATCAACGCTGTTTTCCACTGAGTTTGCAATTTACAATATAAGTGGCATACAGATGAATCAACCACAAATATTACAAACCCAGCAATCCACTACAATAAAATCAAACCAATGGCCTACTGGCATTTACATGCTTAGGCTAGTACAACAAGGTAAATCAGTCACCAAGAAGATACTGATTTTTGACAATTAATTATTGGAAATAGACTTAGATAAGTTTATTCAATCTTGTTCCCGGTTTGATTTGTTCAGATCGGGACATTTTTATTAAATATCCAAATGAAAAATGGATCTATTCATCCTT
>JADKGF010000041.1 GCA_016717105.1 Saprospiraceae bacterium
ATTGATAATTGTGGTATAGCTTCATTTAAAGTGAGGAAAATGACAGACATTTGTGGATTCGGTTTGCAATCAGGTACTTACGTAGATTTTTGTTGTCTTGAATTGGGTAAAACCATTATGGTTGCACTCGAAGTCACTGATATACATGGTAATAGCAATACCTGCATGGTAGAAGTAACAGTGGATGATAAGCTGAAGCCTACGTTGACATGTCCGCCAAATATTACCTTGGCTTGTTCAGACTATTTAGATACATCACATCTTGAAATTTTCGGTACTGTCGTCACTGATCCCACTAAAATAAAAGATGTTGTGGTCAATAATTTTTATCACCATGGGTTTGTTGGTAAAGATGGATTGGCAAAAGATAATTGCAGTGTCACTGTTACTGAGAAATTTAAAACGGATATTCATTGTCATACAGGTTTTGTTTATCGCACTTTTGTAGCAAGTGATGGTAAAGGTCTTAAGGATTCATGTACCCAAACTATTACTATTCTGAATCCGGATCCTTTCGACGAATTTGATATAACATGGCCTTCACATTATACTGGAAATGGTTGTCGATCAGACCAAACATCACCTGATGTAACGGGCAAACCTACTTTTGTAAATACGTCTTGTGGAAATGTAACAGCAACATACGAGGATACTAAATTTTACATTGCAGATGGTGCATGTCTCAAGATTATCCGTCTTTGGACCGTTGTGGATTGGTGTCAGTTCGATGGTATAAACAGTAGCGGGAAATGGGGACCATATACACAGGTAATAAAATTGCACAATACAGATAAGCCTACCATACTTTCATCGTGTACAGATACCACTTTCTGTTCATACGATCTCAACTGCCAAAAAGGGTTTGTCTCACTTAGTGTGATAGGGCAGGACTCCTGTACCGCATCCTCTGATTTGATTTGGAATTATCAACTTGATATATTTAGCGATGGTATCGTGGATTCGAGTGGGAATAAAAATCAATTTTCAGGTGATTTACCGTTGGGTAATCATAAGATTAAATGGATTGTATCGGATCAGTGTGGTAATACATCTCTTTGTCAACGAGCATTTGCCATTAAAGATTGTAAAAATCCAACACCATATTGTTATTCATCACTGACCTTGCCATTAGATGCTTCGACTGGCACTGCCGATATTTGGGCCATTGATTTTGATAAAGGAAGTAGTGATAATTGTACTGATACTTCTGACTTGGTCTTTACTTTTGATGATGATTATCCTGTTAGTACATTATTCGACAAACCACACTATTTCAAAAACAAAACTTTGAGTACGGAATCTGCATATAAGGCTGGTGATGCACAATATTGGTTACCAAACAATCGAAGCTCGGCTTTGTATTTTGACTGTTCTGATATTGCAGATGGCAAATCTGATACCTTGATAGTAGGCATGACAGTTTGGGATTCTAATGGGAATAGTGACAAATGCCTGAATCAATTAATTTTGCAAGACAATGGCATGAATTGCCCTGATGTAATTTCTTCAGGTACATTGAGTGGCAATATCCGCACACCATATCAATTAGTACCTACAGATGTTATCGTAAATTATCAATCAACAGAATCAAGGCAATGAAATATCTGATTCACAAACAGGGAATTATGCATTTGACCATTTGCCTTTTGGATTGGAATACAAGATCAAACCTGAAAATAATAAAAACCCATTACAAGGTGTTACCACATTGGATCTAGTCCATATTCAAAGACATATCTTGGGATTAGCACCATTTAATGATCCGTATAAGCTCATAGCGGCTGATGCCAATTCTTCAAAAAGTGTCTCGGCATCGGATTTAGTTGAAATTAGAAAACTCATTTTGGGTTTATCAGATCATTTTCCAAAAGATTTGCCATCTTGGGTCTTTGTGACTGAAAAGGATGGATTTAGCAATCCGCAAACACCTTATAATTATAATAGCGAAATTTCTATCAAGAATTTCAATGGCGATATTGATTCAATCAATTTTGTCGCGGTCAAAATAGGTGATGTAAATAATTCGGCAGTAGAGCAAATCCAAGATCACATAACTAATCGTACAAATACAGAACATCATAGCCGTATCATAATAGCTAAGGTGCAGCGAAGTGATGGCGAATATTTGATTTTGAAAGCTGATGAAGATATGGATGTAGATGGATTCCAATTGTTTCTGCGCATTGAAGGCCTTCAAGAAATCATACAATCTGTTCATTGTAGTGGTTTTAAGGAATTTGATTACAACATACAATACGACGAAATAGCTTTAGTGGGTTACCAGTCACAACCTACATCGCTCAAGAAAGGAGATCAAATCGTAGCTATAAAGCTGAATTCACCTTTGAATCTTCACAATTGTACACTTTCTGCTGGTCGTAATTCAGAAATTTATTCACATGATGAACCATTTAAAGTTGTTTTGTCACCTGAAAATGATTCAGACAAAAATATCTCAGTTACTTTATTAACCAATCCAGTGACTGAGGGGCTTAATTTTATGATTAGTGGAGCGGCACCTAATATTGAATTGAACTACACGATCACCAATGTCACGGGACAAACCATGCTTACAGGCTTACTCGAGCCCAATGCAGAAGAAGCTGAGTACTTATTGCCTTTGCAGAGTGTGGTAAGACCTGGCATCTATTACCTTCAAATCAGGCAAAAAGACAAATCTGATACCGTAAAGTTCATCAGAATCAGATAAAAAATCCACACAAACAAGTCTAATTATTGGCTTATGCTTTGATTTGTTCCTACTTCTTTGGAATCAAATTTCAATTCTTCCTTTGTAATATTAAAAAAAACTGATGCGCCAAAGCTATATTTTGCAATATGAGGTTTGTGATCTGGATTGAAAAAAAAATGAAAAAAAAATGAAAAAAAATTATTTTCCATTTTCTTTAATGACTTGTTGATTTCTTGTTTGTTAAATATTAACAATAAAACTAATGTAATTTTCATATTAAAATACTGTTTCATGTGATACAAAGTTTGGTCTGAAATTTGGATTTCATAGTTCGTAAGAAGAGAAATTTTATCACATTCCTAAAGAAGGGTAGATGATCTCTGATTGCTTATAATCAAAAATACACGAGATAATTCTGGTGTTGGCTTAGGCTGATGCTGTTTATTATAGACATTTTTAGCAATTACGAATTTTTACAAAATCCATCAATCGATGAAGAACCCATTACTTAAACACACTTTCAACCGGATCAGCGATTCGGGTTTGAAAATTCTCACAACCATGCTGTTACTGCTGGTCATGATAGTAGGAAGTATGCAGGCTCAGACTCCAGCAATCAATAAAACTGAATGCTCTTGTCTGAATAACGCTTCCAATGCTACTAACGGACAGTATCTGGATGCATTTACAATCACCACTAATGTTCCTGGACAAACGTGGGTGCTTGTAAACCCAATTGCTGGTTTTTATCATCCTGCCTCATTGCCGCCACCGGCAGCACCTATTCTCTATTTGCCCAATACATTGATACCAGAGACAAGTACTCCTATTCACTACATTTAATGTAACATGGGGACCAACAGCTGGTAGATATTCCATTGGCGTTTCAGGTGTAGCTAATTCCTACGCTGCACAACCGGTAGGATGTCTTTTTACATCAACTAAGACAGTGGATGTAATTAATCCAGCGCCTTATACCACGATACGCGGTGATTATGGCAATTGCCTTGGTGATACTGAGACGCACACCATTGCAGCTACAGCTACCCAATTGACTGGTGTGAGTTGGGGCATTTATACAGATCCTGGACTTACTATACCTGCTGTTGGCATTTCGTTGGCTGTAGGCTCTATCAATTCTAAAACCATCACATGGCCAAATACTCCAGGTACTTATTACCTGACAGTAAGTGGAAATTTCAGAATTAATTCGTCTGCAGATTTTTGTACATTCAGAGATGTAAAAAGAATCGTGATCATGGACGAGCCTACAATACCGTTGGCTTGTAACAATCTCGTTCAAATATCTATGAATCCGAGCTGTGAGTTGTATTTTACACCTGATCAGTTTCTTGAAGATCCTTTGTTTGACGAAGATTATTCTTATGATATCATCATCAGAGATATTCAGAAAGATACCTTGATACCTAATGGTACCTTGGGCTTCAAATATATTGGAAAAACTCTTGAAGTAAAAATTGTACATGAGTGTTCAGGCAATTCTTGCTGGGGCTATGCCAAGATAGAAGATAAATCTATTCCGGATTTAGTTTGTCCTCCTAATATCGAAATCACTTGTGATCAATTGGGTAGTCTGGCAGTGACGGGAATGCCTGTATTTCCTGTTGGAGTTACTTTGTCTCCTGTAGCAGGCACTACTAATAGCTGGATATTAACTGGTTATGACAGATGTAGCTTAGTGACACTCAAGTATGTAGATACAGTAACTAACGCTGACTGTAGTGATGTGGATTTTAGCTCATATATAGATAGAGTTTGGACTGTAACTGACGGATCAGGCAATACTTCAACTTGTACACAAGTAATCAGTGTTGAGCGCGCTAGTATTCTTGATGTGATCTTCCCTTCCAACTGGGATAGTGCAACAGGCCCAAATGCAAGTCTTGAAGCTTGTGGTACATGGCCTAAAATAGCTTATAAAGTGAATGGCATCGAGCAAACTTATGTGTTGAATGGTGTAACAAAAGTAGATTCAGTTCCTGATCCTGCTTACACGGGTTATCCATTCGGTATTCAATGTTTGAAAGCATCTGTTGCATATACAGATAAGAAGATATTGCTTTGTGGTACTAATCCTCATGCTTATAAACTTATTAGAAAGTGGCAGGTAGTGGACCATTGTGCGGCTGAGCCAAACAAAATCAGAGAGATGAATCAGCTGATCACTGTAATGGATACAAATCCACCAACAATAACAGCTCCTGGCGATATAACAACATCTGGTGCATCAGTAGCTGCACTCTTATATACGGCTGAGCACAAATGTACAGCTGATTGGAGTGTGAGACCGCCAGTTATCATCAGTGATTGTACTACCGCAACCTGGGAAATTAGTTTTATATTAGCAGACAATACTGGAGCTGCACCTGTAAATGCAACCTACGTTAAAAATCAGGTACTACAGAAGTGACAGGCAGCTGTCCAAATTTCACAATTAAAAATTTACCTGCAGGATATGCATGGTTGAAATATACAGCAACTGACCTTTGTGGTAATACTTCAGATGCTTATACAGAAATTTTGGTTGTGGACAATCAGCCACCAACTCCAGTTTGTGATAAAAATAGCATCGTTGCCATTGGCGCTAATGCAGAATCTTATGCAGGTGTTTTGACCTTTGATGATGGAAGTCATGATAATTGTGCGCTTAAGTGTATGAAAATCAGAAGAGTGGATAATCCTGTAGCTTGGAGTTCATTACCATGTGACAATCAGTTGAAATTTACTTGTAATGATATAGGCGTAAATAAAACAGTATCTGTTGAGTTATATGTAGAAGATTATGCAGGTTTGTTCAATACTTGTATGGTAACTGCAAAAGTTCAGGATAATATTTTCCCTGTATTAACTCCACCAGCTAATACAACAGCAAATTGTTATGAAGACCTTACATCATTGACAAGATTCGGATCCGCTACTGTCACTGACAATTGTAGCGCTACAGTAAGAGATTCTGTAGTGAGAAATCTCAATGATTGTGGTGTAGGTACGATTACAAGATATTTTATTGCTACAGATGTATCTGGAAATAAAGTAATTAGAAATCAAGTGATAACTGTTGGAAATAACAAAGCCTTTACAGGAAGTGATATTGATTGGCCAGATACTTATACGACCAATGCAAGTTGTGCTTCAGACATCAAACCTGAAAATTTGAGTGATCTCTATGCTAGACCTAAGTTTATTAGAAATACCGATTGTGCACAATTAGCGTCAAGTTATGAAGACATTGTATTCAATTTTGCAGATAATGTTTGTGTGAAAATATTGAGACAATGGAAAGTGATAGACTGGTGTCAGCGAAATCCATTGTTCCCTGGTAGTGGCGAGTGGACATACACCCAACTCATCATGGTAAATAATGTGAAAGCCCCTGATATTACTAAAGGTTGTTCTACTGCTGACTTGGTAATTACACAAGTTGGTTCATGTTCTGCCAATGTAAGTGTAACAGCTACCGCTACGGATGATTGTACACCTGTTGAAAAATTGGAATGGACATATACTATAGATGAAGGTAATAATGGAAGCTTGGAAGTTACAAATGGCACTGGTGCTACTGTAAATAGAGTATTCCCTTATGGAACACACAAGATCAATTGGACTGTAAAAGATGGTTGTAAAAATGTGAAGACTTGTTCAAATACATTCACAATAGCAGATGACAAGAAACCAACACCTTATTGTATTACTGAATTGGTAACTGTGATCATGTCAAGTTCTAAGGAAGTTACGATTTGGGCATCTGATTTTGACAAAGGAGCGACAGACAACTGTTCTGTAGGTAATCAAATCACGGCATCTTTTTCTGCTACCAATAGAAATGACATCTCCAGAACTATCAGATGTGCTGATCTTAATGGTGAAGCTAGCAAAGAGTTTACATACAATGTGTATGCAATAGACGCAGCTGGCAATAGTGATTTTTGTACAGTAAGACTCAAAGTTCAAGACAACAATAATTCGTGTACTACAAGCAGTACTACGCAAGTGGTATCATTGAGAGGAAATGTATTTACTGAGGCTGATGAAGCGCTCCAGAATGTACAAATTGAATTGAGCTCTAATCAGACAGAGTTTCCGAAAACAATAAAAACTGGTACAGATGGTCAGTTTGCTTTTGCTGAATTGCCGATAAATGAAGATTATGTTGTAGCAGCTGAGAAAAATGATGATGTACTCAATGGTGTTACTACATTAGACCTTGTACACATACAAAGACACATCTTGGGCTTGGCTGCTTTGGAGTCACCATACAAGATGATCGCAGCTGATGTTAACAACTCTGCTAAGGTGACTGCTTCTGATATCGTAGAATTGAGAAAAGTGATTCTCGGTATTCAACCATTGTTCGTAAACAATAAGAGTTGGAGATTTGTAGATGCAGCTTATAAGTTTGCTGATGCACAGAATCCTTTCCCTTATATTGAAGTGGCAGAGATGACTGACCTTAATCACAATGTCGATGCCATGGATTTTGTGGCTGTAAAAATCGGTGATGTGAATGGATCAGCTAAAGCAAATGTTGGATCAGGTGATGTGACAAGCAGAAGCCAAGTCAGATTATTGGTTCCTACCATTACCGCCAATGCTGGAGATATTGTCAATATTGATATCAATGCTGAAGAATACCTATCACTGGCAGGAATGCAAATGACCTTAGAAATTGATAATAGCTTGGTCGAATTGGTGGATATCCAATCTCAAAGCTTGAATTTTGGTGCTGAACATATGGGCTTCGGTAGATTGTCAGACGGACTAATCAATATAAGCTGGAACGATAATGTGTCTAACACAGTAAAAGATAAGATACTTACGATTAAGGTTAAAGTTTTGAAAAGTGTAGCGGATAAATCTGTTTTAACATTACAAAAATCACAACTTGCACCTGAGCTTTACTTGACAGAAGGCGCAGATATACAAACTGCATCTGTTCAATTGTCAACTATAAGCAGAGAAAAACCAGACTCAGACATTTTTGAAGTGTATCAGAATGTTCCTAACCCATTTAATGCATCGACTGTGATTGGATTCAATCTGCCGGCATCAAATGTGGCTACCGTTAAGTTATTTGACCTGACCGGAAAATTGGTATATCAAAATAGTCAAAACTTCCAGAAAGGGTATAATACATTCACTATTGACGCGCAGTCGCTCAACTTAAATGGCGTACTCTATTATCAGATCGATACGGATACGGATTCTGCTACCCGCAAAATGATAATCATTAAATAAACAAATCAGAATGATAGGTGACAAGCTGGATGAAAGACGAAGCAACCAGCTTGTTACCTTACTCTTGAAATCACAACGATTAAATAAAAATTAAAATTTTCATCCAATGAAAAGACCCAATTTTACACAATTCAATTTTCTGAATAAGATTTCAGAATTTTTTAAAGCGAACACAAGGGCATTCTCAATTGTTTTAACCTTAACTTTCATATATACTAATACATATTCTCAATACGATTGTAATTCTATCCTTGCTTGCAATGATGGCGTTCAGATATCTTTGGACGATGATTGTGATCTATACATTGAGCCTGATATGATCCTCGAGGATCCAGCTTATGGTGATGTTGCTTATGACATCTCTGCAAAATTGCCTAATGGTACATCCATGACTCAGGTTACTGTAGGTTTGGATCCATTAGGAAGACCTGTTAGAAGAGTAGCTATAAACCGAACACATATCGGAATGGCACTTGAAGTCAAAGTAAGTTTGAGAGGTTGTGGTAACTCATGTTGGGGTACTGCAAATATAGAAGACAAACTTGCACCTGTTATTACTTCATGTCCTTGCGAACCGCGTATTACAACGTTTACAGGCAGTGTAGATGCTGCAGTAGATGGAAGTTATGACAGACCATCAGTGGTTTCTGGTTGCCCTGGTGCAATTACAACTGGCGTAATTTATGATGCAAGAAATTTTGCACTTGATGCAGATGGAATAGTAGATATTTCCTTACCTGCGACAAGCGTCAGATTTTCATTATATGTAAATAGTTTTAATCCTGTTTCACCGTGTACCAATCTTTTGGCAACAAATGCTACATCTTTCCACGGGCCTTTAAATGATGGTGTGAATTATGTGCTTGTTGTGAGTTCAATAGGTACAGGAACGCCTCCAGGTGGTATAGGTTATACAGTACATTTGGATACGGATACAGGCAATATCAAATCATCTGTGGCTGCGACAGTATGTGTACGCACATGTCTCAATGAAGCGTCATTGCTCGCTCAAACAGTTGCAAACGCAAGCACGCCACCAGTATTCACAGATGGATGTGCTGGTTCGTTGACACTTACCAAGAGAGATGAAATCGAAGTATTGGGATGTCAAGGTCAATACAGTAAAGTGATTAAAAGAATTTGGAATGCGAAGGATGCAAGTGGCAATACTTCCGCTGACAAAATACAATATTTTTATATAGAGCGACTTACATTAGCAGATGCACAATGCCCTGCTGATTGGATCAAAGAATGTGGTACATCATATGTTGCCTTACCGAACGGTGCACCTTCACCTGTCACAAGTGGTATGCCTATGATCATCGGATGTCAGAATATCCAAGTTTATTATGAAGATGTAGTTTTTGATCTTTGTGGACCTGGAATCAAGGTTTTCAGACAATGGACTATCATAGATTGGTGTTCAGGAGAAGAAAAAGTTTGTGGTCAAACCATCAAAATAGAAGATACATTTGCACCTTTGATAGATGTACCTCAGCCATTCTCATCACCTATATGTTTTTATGGTGCAGGAGAGTCAGGACCACTTGGTAGCCCAAAACCTTCAGCTGCCATCATCGGCACTCAGGCTAACGCTTGCATAGCAAAGCCTTGGACAATAACAACTCCAAGTTTGTTGACTGATGCTTGTTCTGCAGCTAGCAAATTGACTTGGTATGTAAAATTTAAAACAGGCGATGGATCATGTTTCGATCCTGATGAGGTACTTCCATTTGTGACCACTAATGGCACAGCATCTGTTTTAGGTACGCCAGGTACTGCAAATTATAGAATTGAAGGATTACCACTTGGTAGAACATGGGTTAGATATTACGCTTCTGATGAGTGTGGCAATGAAAGAACAGTGACTGTAGAAGTAGATGTGGTAGATACAACACCACCTACAGCAATATGCGAGGACCAATCTGTTATATCGATTGATGATAGCGGCTGGGGCGAATTATTGGCTTTCTCACTTGACAATCATAGTAACGACAATTGTGGTGAAATCGCTAAATACGAAGTAAAACGTAAAACAACAACTTGTCCAGGATATGCTTCTGACCTAAATTTTGGGCCTAAAGTTAGATTCTGTTGTTCAGATATTACATCACCTTCTTCATACGTAACCGTTGTATTGAGAGTATATGATGCGGCAGGCAATTATAATGAATGTGAAACGGAAGTAAAAGTTCAAAACAAACGTCCACCATTTATTACATGCCCTAGCAATAAAACATTGACGTGTGGTGATTCTAAAATTGCTGCATGGATAAGTGGAACAGCTACTTTTGACACAACATTTTTTGGTAAACCAACCACCGGTGGTGTATGTGGTAGCCAGAGATTTGCGAGTAGAATAGTTGATAATAATATTTCAGCAAAATGTAATACTGGTACTGTGGATAGAGAATGGTATCTTGTTTCTGACCCAACAGTTAAGTGTACACAACGACTTACAATTACATCACCTGCTTTTACTGAAGCAAATGTAACATTCCCAGGTGAAAGGATTATACCATCATGTAATCTTGATGATGCTACGCCAGATGCGCTAAATAGCAGACCTATCGTTAGCAATCTTTCTTGTCGTGACATCGGAGTTACCTATACAGATCAGGTATTTACCGTTTCCACTGAAGCTTGTATTAAAATACTTAGAACTTGGAAGGTCATCGACTGGTGTTCTTATCCGACCAATCCTGTTGTTGCAGAAAAATTGCAAGTGATCAAATTGATGGGAACGGGTGGAGCAGTATTTACAGGCTGTACCCAAAGAATTTCGATACAGATGCGGGTAGTTGTGATAAAGAAGTTACCTTTATCTGCAAGCGCGACAGATGCCTGTACTGCACCAGAAGATTTGGTATACACATGGTCACTAGACCTTGGTAAAAATGGTACTAATGACTTAAGCGGCTTGGGCAAATCATTTACAAGAGTGCTGCCAATCGGTACACATAAAGTGACTTTTACAGTAACCAATAGATGTGGTACACCAACTACATGTATGTATGATGTGACCATAAAAGGTACCAAAAAACCAACACCAGTTTGTATCCGTGAAGTGGTTTGGGTTATGGGATCTAATGGTAGCACAGAAGTTTGGGCCAGTGATTTCAATCTGAAAAGTGAAAACAACTGTGGTGAAGAAGGTAAGTTGAAGTTTTCATTTAATGAAGCCGGAACACAACCTGCAAGAACATTTACTTGTGCAGACTTACCTAATGGTCAGATAGCTCGTATTCCATTGAGAATGTATGTGATAGACGAAAACGGTAATTTTGATTTCTGCGAAGTTACGCTTATTCTTCAGGATTCACCATTGACAAATGCATGTCAAGATGTAGCCAGCTTGTTACCATCAGTATCAGGTAGAATTACTACCGAAATGTCGGATGGAGTTAACAATATCGAAGTGGAGTTGACCAATATGACCAGTGCACTAAATAAAACAGAAATGACCAACAATGATGGTCAATATAAATTCGATGGAATCGATGTATTTGATCCTAAGACCATCGAAGCGCGAAATGAAGCAGATTTACTGAATGGTGTTTCTACTTTAGACTTGGTGATGATGCAAAGACATATCCTTGGTTTACAGTCTATAGCATCTCCATACAAATTGTTGGCTGCCGATGTTAATAATTCAAAATCCATCACTGCAAGTGACCTTGTGGATCTTCGTAAAGTGATTTTGGGTATGTCCACATCATTTGTTAATAATACATCATGGAGATTTGTACCTTCAGATTTTGTTTTCCAAGATCCAACGTATCCATTTGATTTCCCTTCAATGATCAATCTAGATTCTCTTTTCGAAGATAAAACCAATGTTAACTTCATCGGTGTCAAAGTAGGAGACGTCAATAACAGTGTAGAAGCCAATCTAAACAGCTCTTCCACAGAAAATAGATCAGCAAATGCACTATTTGTTACAGATTTGATAGAATTTGAAGGTGGAGCACATGTAAAAGTGGACGTTAAAGCTGCTGAATTGATGGACATCATGGGTACACAGTTTGGATTGGGATTTGATGCTGACCAGTTGGTATTCCAACAAGTAAAATCAGGCAAATTGAATGTACATGACTATAATATCAATACCAATCTTGCAGCTGATGGTAAATTGTATTTCAGTATTGACATCCCGAATGGTGTATCATTATCGCCAGATGATGTCTTGATGACAATAGAATTTAAGTCTAAAGCTAAAGGTAATACTGCTTTCATGAGCACTTCAAATGACAATTTTGATTCTGAAGTATATGAATTGGATGGTACAGTGAAATCGCTTAACATATTGGCAAGAAGCAATGCTTCAGGTCCACAAAACGAGTTGTTCCAAAACCAACCAAATCCGTTCAAAGACTTTACGAATATCTCATTTGAACTGGCTGAAGCAGCAAACACTTCTATAAAAGTAATGGATGTAACAGGAAAAGTAGTGTACACACACGTAAGCAATTACGAAAAAGGATACCATACACTTACCTTATCCAATGCACACTTTACAGGCAAAGGTGTATATTACTACCAGATAAATGCTGGAGAATTTACAGCGACCAAAAAGATGATTTTAATCGAGTAATGTGTTTATAAAAATGATTCTGGGTTTTTTCAAGAGGCTGTCTAAAAAGATAGCCTCTTTTTTTATTACTGGATATGTTTGAAATAGAAGCTAGGAAAACTAAATATTTTAAGATACTATCATCTATCAAGTTCAAAACTTTATTTATAAATATTCAATTCCTCATTATATATAGGACTTTGGATGTTAAGAAAGTTCAAAACACTATGAAAAACATAACTTTGAGTTATTTTATTAAGTGATTTTACATGTTTTGATCCTTCCGAAACCCATACAATAAATGGAATTTCATATTGTTCTTTTGGCGCTAAACTTAATGGGACGCCATGCATATAAAGATTTTTTTCGCCTAATGACTCGCCATGGTCAGACACAAAAATCATGGTGCTTTTAAAATCTTTTAACGCTTGTAAATTTTCAATTACTTGCGCTAAAATATAATCGGTATATACAATCGTATTGTCATAGGCATTGATTAATTCAGTTTGAGAACATTTGCCCAATTCAACACTGTTACATACAGGTTTGAAAGTTTCAAATTGTGGTGGATATTTCTTGTTATAAGTAGGTCCATGACTTGTACTAGTATGCAAGATTATTAGAATCTTATTTTTTTACTGCTTTGAATTTGTTCTTTGAGCCCAGATAATAGGATTTCATCATAATCGCACTTCGGTTCTTTACAGTTTTCACTCAAAACTCCAGTAGTTTGATAGTTTTTTATATGAACTGGTGGCTCTCCCCAGTTTGTAGTTCTCCATACGATTTCTACATCGGCTCTATTTAAATAATTAGGAAGTATTTCATACAATTTTCCTGTTACTTTGTGTTCCAGGATCGCTTTTACGCCTGCCGTGGTATAGGTAGCCAAAGATGTTGCATCGAAGTGAGAAACATTAGGGATTTTAGAAAGTAAAGGGTTTGTGTTTTTATTGTAACCATATAATGAGAAATTTTGACTTCTTGCGGATTCACCTATCACAAGTACCACAACTGATTTTTCGTCATCAGCAATTTTGGCATTTGGTAATAAAATTTCCTTTGCATTTTTTTGGTTTTCGTGGATGTAAAAAAGTGATAAATTTACGACATACGACCACGGCATAGCCAATCCTCCTAGGACTTTTGAGTTTTTATCAATCCATAACCAATTGCTTGCATTGGCAAATACCAAAACGGCAATAAATATTAAAGTTAATGAAATGTTACTAAAAAATCGCTTCCAAGTATCTTTTATAACATTAGTTTTATAAATAAAAATACTAGGAAAAATTCCCGTAAATACCAAGTATAGAAGGAATTTTATAGAAAAGAAACTGCTCGCTTCAGAATATTTGGTATTGAGAATATTGCCGATCATACTTTCGTCGAGTATTGTACCATAGGTATTTACAAAGTAAGCAGCCACAGCATTTATTAGGAAGAATACTATCAATAGGGTTTTTCCTACTTTTGTGGAAATCGAACAAAGTAAGTAAAAAACAAAAGCATTTAAAATCAGCATCAGCACTACAAGACTTCCAATTATTGCAATACCGTTGATACTTTTATAATCAAGATTATTAGAAACAAATTTAAAAAAGGAAAGGTGAAAAAATAAAAAATTAAGAAAACTTAAGATTAAAGCGAAGTGCGTGATTTTTAAATTATTTTTTAATGTAAACATATATTATTTTATACAATGAAACAATTAATGAGATCATCGACAGATAATAAATTAGTAAATTTTCTTTATATATTTTGGTGCCTAACACCACGCAGCATACCATAAACAAGATAATGAAAAATGGATAGTATTTGGGATTGCCTATCCATGCCCAAAGTTTATCATTTTTACTGATAAATATTCCGATAAGCCCTGAAATATAACCTATAATTCCACCAATAATAACATCCAAAGGAAAATGTGCTCCAACACCAACTCGCGTGGAAATAATTATAAAACCTAAACCAATCAATAGAATAATCCATGCAACCTTAGAACTTATTTTCTTGGGCATAAAAGCATACATAAGTACCGTTATGATGGTAAATGTTGTAATGGAATGACCTGAAGGTAAACTGCTATGACCTATGAGTTTTTTACCGATGATAATAAATGTTTCATTATCAAGAATAGCCGCTGGTCTAGGTACGCTGAAAAGTACTTTCAAAAACTTAGATAAAATCGCTGAAACTATAGATGCTGAAATTAACGATTCCCAAAATTTGGGTGCATATATAATTAGTAATGTCAAAAAAGACAAAAAAATCAAAGCATCTCCAAGTTGCGTTAAGTTGAGCATTAAGCTTGGAAATTGGCCTAAAGTTGAGTTGATATCTATAAAAATATCCTTTTGTATTTCTACATATCTTTCAACTGATAGAGCGCCAGCAAAATATAGATAAAAAAAAATTGCAGTTAGTAAAAACAAGGGTATGTAAAAAAGGGAAACTTTTACCTTGTTTGAATTTTCTATTACCGATGAGTTGTTAGCGTATTTTGTTAAGAGATTGAGCATTAATTACATATGTGTTTTTTGTCTATCTAAATTTTAAGTTTGTAAACGACATCAGCATTTAGGTTTTACTTTTTTAATTAAAGATCTTCAAAAATGGATCTTATACAAATCGTCTTACATGAGTTTTTACAAATATTTTATTTTCCTAAATTTCATCTTTAGGAAGACAAGAAAAATCTTATTCTTAACTCATAAAAACATTAGCGTGAATTTATGTCTTATGCCATACCTGCCGAAGGGAAATTCATTGGCGGTACCATTCCTGCTTCTGGATCTTCAATCGTACCAAATTGCGTTTCATATCTTTTTACATTGTCCTGGAGTGCTTTCATCAGCCTTTTGGCATGTTGTGGCGTCAAGATAATGCGGGACTTAACTTTTGCTTTAGGCACATTGGGCACCAAGCGGATAAAATCCACAATAAACTCTGAGTGTGAGTGTGAAATTATAGCGAGATTACTGTACACACCTTCTGCAACTTCTTCCGATAGTTCGATATTGATTTGATTTTGATTTTCTGACATGATGATATTTTATTTTAGCAACAAAGGTAAAACATTTGTCCAAGCTGTAAAGTTTTGATGATAGATTCTATAGTTTTTATCCGACTTCCTGTCTCTTCTCATGCCGGGTTACCCAAAAATCATCTATCTACCTTACTAAAATTATCGCTTTTTGTCCATGCAATCACAGAGGAATAGGTATATTTGCGCTTTATTTTAAAATTATTAAATATTATCATATTATGGCGTTCAGTAAAATAAAAGTGGCTAATCCGGTGGTAGAGTTGGATGGCGATGAAATGACAAGGATTATTTGGAAATTTATCAAGGATAAACTCATCATTCCTTACTTGGATATAGATATTAAATATTATGATTTGGGTATGGAATACAGAGATGAGACCAATGATCAGGTGACCATCGATGCTGCCAATGCCATCAAACAATATGGTGTAGGTATAAAATGTGCGACCATCACGCCAGATGAAGCTAGGGTTGAAGAATTCAAACTGAAGCAGATGTGGAAGTCTCCAAACGGAACAATCCGTAATATTTTGGACGGAACTGTATTCAGAGAGCCTATCGTAATGAGCAATGTACCGAGATTGGTGACAAACTGGACATCACCAATCATCATAGGCAGACATGCATTTGGTGACCAATACCGAGCTACCGATGCAGTCATCAAAGGCAAAGGAAAGTTGACTATGACCTTTACTGGCGAAGATGGTAGTGAGAATAGCTGGACTGTTTTTGATTTCAAAGGTGATGGTGTAGCACTGTGTATGTACAATACGGACGAGTCTATTCGCGGTTTTGCACATTCATGTTTCAACATGGCCTTATCCAAAGGATGGCCGCTATATTTGTCCACAAAAAATACCATTCTAAAAAAATACGACGGTAGATTTAAAGACATTTTCCAAGAGATTTTTGATCAGGATTATAAAACAAAATTTGATGCTGCAGGTATCGTTTATGAACATAGATTGATAGACGATATGGTAGCTAGTGCGCTTAAGTGGAGCGGAAGTTTCGTTTGGGCATGCAAAAATTATGATGGTGATGTACAGTCTGACTCAGTGGCGCAAGGATTTGGTTCATTGGGATTGATGACTTCTGTACTTGTGACTCCTGATGGAAGCACTATGGAAGCTGAAGCAGCACATGGAACTGTAACAAGACACTATAGAGAGCACCAAGCGGGCAGACCAACTTCAACCAATCCTATCGCTTCGATCTATGCTTGGACGAGAGGTTTGGCATTCAGAGGTAAGCTAGATGACAACCAGGAGTTGATCAGATTTGCTGAAGCTTTGGAAGAAGTGTGTATCGAAACGGTTGAATCGGGCAAGATGACAAAAGACCTTGCAATCATCGTGCATGGTAATAAAGTAAATCACGGTGAGCATTATCTTTATACCGAGGAGTTTCTTGAAGCACTAAACACAGGATTGCAGCAAAAACTTGGGTACGCCTAAGTAACTTCTATAAATTTAGATCTGAATCATGGAAACGAAAATACCATTTAGTTGGCCTAATTTCAGATTTAATACAGAATGGACCTTGTTTTTGGATCGTGATGGCGTCATAAATGAGCGATTGCCAGATGATTACATCAAATCGTGGGATGAATTTAAGTTTTTGCCTGGTGTATTAGAAGCAATGGGTGTATTTGCCTTAAATTTCAGACGGATTTTTATTGTTACTAATCAGGCTGGTATCGAAAAAGGATTGTATTCGCACGAAGACCTTAAAAATATCCACGAGCAGATGATGGAATATATTATCTATCATGGTGGTAGAGTGGATGAGATTTATTATTGTCCATACAAGGGAGACTTAGATCCATTGTGTCGCAAACCTAATCCAGGCATGGCTCTTGAAGCAAAAAAGGATTTCCCTGATATCGAATTCAAACATAGTATCATGATCGGGGACTCGTTGAGTGATATTGCGTTTGGTAATAATTTGGGTATGCGGACGATTTTGGTAGGCAATAAATCCGACGAATCCAGCAAATACACCAATGCTATTCCCGATTGTAGGATAGATTCTTTGGCAGATAGGGCTTTATATTTAAATGGTAAATAAGTACATCAAAAAATACAATTATTGTGGCAAAAGTTAGTGTTACAACAGGCGCATCCTGGGAAGATTCAGTAGGTTATTGTAGAGCCATCAGACATGGCAATACCATAGAGATTGCAGGTACCACTGCTGTTGTTGATGGTAAAATCGCTGGTAAAAACGATGCGTACGAGCAGACTAAAATAATTTTTGGTATCATAGAAGATGCCTTGTCCCAACTTGGAGGCAAGATGTCAGATGTAGTGCGTACGAGAATGTATTTAAAAAATATTCATGATTGGGA
This sequence comes from Saprospiraceae bacterium, assembly GCA_016717105.1. GTDB lineage: Bacteria > Bacteroidota > Bacteroidia > Chitinophagales > Saprospiraceae > OLB9. The sequence continues at coordinate 17,921 of JADKGF010000041.1, forward strand.
AGCGGTAGGCAAGGCACATGGTGAGCTATTCAGAACCATAAAACCCGTCAGTACCATGCTTGCCGTTGCTGCCTTGATAGATCCGGATATGTTGGTGGAGATAGAAGTAACGGCTATTCTTTCATGATGATAATACAAGAATAATTGCAAATAATGCGCAATATTCGTTTGGTAAAATTAATGGAATGTACAAAATCAAAGAGATATATTACACCCTGCAAGGTGAAGGATTCCATACTGGAAGACCGGCAATATTTTGCAGGTTTGCTGGCTGCAATTTGTGGTCAGGTAGAGAAGTGGATAGAGCCAAGGCCATTTGTAAGTTTTGTGATACTGATTTTCGAAGTACAGATGGTGTAAATGGCGGCAAATACACGGCAGCTCAACTCACAAAAAAGATAGCCGACCTTTGGCCTGAATCGAACTTGCCACCATTTGTGGTTTGTACTGGTGGTGAGCCCGCTATGCAGATTGATGCAAATTTAGTTGAAACTTTTCAAAGCCAATCATTCGAAATAGCAATAGAAACCAATGGGACTATTTCCTTGCCTGATGGCATAGATTGGATATGTGTAAGCCCCAAGGCAGATACAAATATTGTGGTTACTCAAGGCCACGAGTTGAAATTGGTATATCCACAACTAGAAAATAAGCCAGAAGACTATGATTATTTAAATTTTGAACATCGATATCTTCAGCCATTGGATGATGCGAAATTGAAAGAAAATATCAATGCCTGCATAGAATATTGCTTAGCAAATCCAACTTGGAAATTGAGTATTCAAACCCACAAAATTCTTGGTATTGATTAGCCTTGATAAATTAATTGGTAGGTTAGTTTTGATTTTAATATAAGAAGGTACTCAAAATATCAACTAAACCTTTACAAAAAACAGCTATCTGTTGAATAAATATTTGAAATTTTAAAAATATTTCTTTTCAGTTGGTGTACTTTATGTAATTTTTTATAATTTCGTTTAATCATATATGACACAACCATGGAGGACCAGTCATCAAGCGCGGAAAAGCGAAATTTTAAGTTCAAGGAGTTGCGTGTATATTCTTCTACGGAATGGCTTGCAGAAAATAAGAAAAAATACAGACAGGTATTTGACAGGTACGAGACATCTTATATCTATGCTGAATTATCTTTCTATAACAAAATGTTTGATAGAGATAGTTGGGATGTAGAAATGGAATTGAAATGTTATGAAGTCAAAAACACCAAAAAGCAGGTTTGCAATCTGACTTTCCGAAAAAAAATAAGTAAATTTGATGATATCGTCTATGTAAGAGAAGGTTGGGGAAACAAAAAAGAAGGTTTTTTCTGGAAAAAGGGAACCTATTATTGGGAAGCTTGGATAGAAGGAGAAAAAGTAAGTACTAAGTATTTTTATATTGAAGATGCTGGTGAGCCTTGGATTGAGCCCATGAAAATTCCTTATGTGCAATTACAATCCATAAAATTGTATGAAGGCCAATACGATGATGTGGTCGAAGGTGAACGAAAATATCTGAATACTTTCTCTACTGAAGGGTCACGTTATATTTATACTGAAATTATCTTAAAAAATAAAATCCCAGGTGAAAATTGGCACTGCGAATTGTTTGTAAAGTTTTATAACCAAAGTAAGGATCTAAAAGGGCAAGTCGTCCGTCTTCATAATGTGAAAAAAGACGAAGAGTGGATAAAAATCACGGCAGGTTGGGGCGCTAATGCTAAAGGATCGTGGAAAGCAGGCATGTACACCATCGATGTGTTATTTATGGACCAGTTGCTAGCCACCGTAGAGTTTGAAGTCGCTGATGAATTTTTGGAAGGTGATGCAACGATCATTCTTCCAGACAAAACATCTGGAATTCACTTTGTTGAAGATGATCACAAAGAGAGTTTTGCTGATGTGTTCGAGAAGTTAAATCAGCTTATTGGCCTCAACGAAATCAAGCAAAAAGTAAAAGACCACGCTCAATATCTTGAATTTCTGAAAATACGCAGAAGTAAAGGTTTTAAGGAATCAGAACGTATTAATATTCACTCAGTTTTTATGGGCAATCCTGGAACAGGGAAAACAACGGTTGCCAAGATGATGGGTCAATTGTACCGCAAAATGGGACTTTTGTCCAAAGGTCATGTGGTAGAAGTGGATAGGGTAGATCTCGTAGGTGAATATATAGGCCAAACTGCACCCAAAGCCAGAGAAGTAATAGAACGAGCTCGTGGTGGTGTATTATTTATTGATGAAGCATATGCCTTAGCCCGTACCAATGATGACTCTAAGGATTTTGGTAGAGAAGTGATCGAGATTCTTATTAAAGAGTTGTCGAACGGCAAAGGTGATATTGCTGTTATTGTCGCTGGTTATCCCAAAGAAATGAAGCATTTCATACAGTCTAACCCTGGTTTAAAGTCGCGATTTAAACATTTCTTTGATTTTTCGGATTACCTGCCACAAGAATTGATTCTCATTGCGGAATCCGCAGCTGTAAACAAAGAGATCACTTTTACACCTGAGAGTTTTATATACATCAAAGAGATCATTACAGCAGCGTACAGAGATAGAGACAAGGCTTTCGGAAATGCCCGATTTGTAATGGATTTGTTGGATAAGGCCAAAATGAATATGGCTTTGCGTTTGATGGCACGTAAAAATCCCGCCAAATTGTCAAAAGCTGATCTTTCAGAAGTGCAGATAAGTGATGTAATAAATTTGAAACCAAAATCACTCATTACATTGCCAGATATTCCGATAGATCAAACATTGCTTGCAGAGACATTGCTCGAACTTGACGCACTCATAGGTATGGATTCTGTGAAGCAAAAGATCCATGAAATGGTCAATGTCGTAAAATATTACCGTGAATCTGGCAAAAATGTACTTTCAGGATTTTCTTTACATACCGTTTTGGTAGGAAATCCAGGTACAGGTAAGACAACAGTAGCTAGAATACTTGCAAGAATCTATAAAGCATTGGGTATCCTAGAAAGAGGACATATTGTAGAAACCGATCGTCAAGGTTTGGTGGCTGGTTTTGTAGGTCAGACGGCAATAAAAACCAGTGAAAGAATAGATGAAGCGCTCGGTGGCGTATTATTTATAGATGAGGCATATTCATTGAGCAATTTTAATGGCCTGCAAGGTGATTTCGGAAATGAAGCCATTCAAACCATTCTCAAAAGGATGGAAGACATGCGAGGCCACTTTTTTGTTTTTGTCGCTGGTTATCCAGACAATATGGAGAATTTCTTGAAAGCAAATCCAGGCTTAAGTTCCAGATTCGACAAAACCCTAAAATTTAATGATTATTCGCCAGCTCAACTAGAAGCCATAGCACTGAAGATGCTAGATGACGAAGGATATAAACTTGCCGCAAAAGCAAATGTTTACTTTACGGAGATCCTGACTGACTTATACGAAAAACGTGATAAATACTTCGGCAATGCACGCACTGTCCGCAAATTGGTATTGGAAGTTATCAAAAATCAAAACCTAAGATTTGCCGGTATTCCGCATGAAAACAGAAAGAAAAATCAATATCAGGTAATCACCATTGAAGATATGCAAGGTCTGATTGGATTTACTGATGCTGAAATGATGGAGAAAAAGTACATTGGTTTTAGATCCAGTGATCAATGAGCTTAATACAACTTAACCTTATCTAAGAGCAATAAGAAATATAAAAAGGTAAAGTAAAATATTGATTATGTAAGCAGTTTAAATAAATGAACTGCTACATAATCAATTATTTATCATTTATCCATGCATTTTTCCAACAATTTTTTTGTGGCAATAACGCCTTCTTCTTCACCGATATTTTCGCCTTCGTATTCTACACCTATGTACCCAGCATATCCACTCTGCCTGACAAGTTCTATCATTTTGGTGTAATCTATGGTGGTTTCATATCCCATCTCACCGAAGTCATAAGATTTGGCACTTACAGCTTTAGCAAAAGGTAGAAGCTCTTTTACGCCCTTATATCGGTCGTATTCTTCCAGACAAGGTGTGCCCCACATAGCGCCATCTTTTCTTTTTAAACAAAAATTGCCAAAATCGGGTAGTGTACCACAATTAGGCTTATTGATTTTTGTCATGACATTGGAGAGCCACCGCCCATCGGATGAGTGACCACTGATTTTCGACAATGACATTAATATTTTTTGTTTGTGCATATGTTGCTAGCCTAGACAATCCGTCTATAGCGGCCGCAGCTACTTCATCTGCATTTCCTTCGCCATGCGCATTTACTCTGATAGAGTGACATCCAAGAAAGGCTGCCGCATCTACCCATTGCCTGATGGTTGGCAATCGGCCCTGTCTCCTTTGCTTTGTCCATATCGGCAAGATAGCCTTCATTATCTACCATGATGAGCAATTGTGCTACACCGGCTTTTTTGCAGGCAGCAGTCATTTTATTGAGATAACTGGTATCAGATGCCTTATCGGCGAAGAATTGATTGACATATTCTACACCCGAAAATCCCATAGCACCTGCTTTTACAATAAAACCAAGATGATCCATTTTCTTGTCGAAGAGTGCTTTGTGAAAGGACCATTCAGCCAATGAGATTTTCAGTTTGGACGAATCTTGTATTGTTGCTGTTGCCATGTTTGTTGATGATTTGGGATTATTACACGCCCAAATGGAACTCAAGATGAGTACTAAAACGGTATATTTGTACATAAATTAATTTAAAACATATCCCTTGCCAATAGTGGCATAATCTATACAACCTTGGTAAGGACCAGGTACAGGTAAAAATTCGCATAAACCACCTTTGCACCAACTTCACTTGTAGAAATATCCGCTGATAGTTGCACTCTTTTATGGATTTGAAAATATGAGGTTTTTGACCGCTTTCGTCCATATCTTCTTTGCTTCCCTTCGATATAATTGCCAAAATTTCTTCTCTTTCTGTAGGACTAGAGGGCTACAAAAACTTTTGAATATTTATCTTTAGATTTTTGGTCAAACAACTTTTAATCCTTCCTTAAATGCACTTTGTTTTTCTGGCGAATAAAATGCAGAAAGCATCTCGTCTATATCGGTGACAAAGTGCATCTTTAGCGCCTGGTGTTTCTGTTTTAGGGAGAATTGCTTCGCAAATCTCCGCCAGCAAATTACCTTCGTCTTCACTTAAGGTTTTTGGTTTCCAGCCAGTAGATGTTTCAGCTTTGCATCCACCCAGTAATGCAGCTGCAGTTCCTGCTGTGAGTGAGTATCCTAGGATCAGTGATGTTGCTTTTAATGCTTCTCTTCTATCCATTTTTATATTTATTTTATTGTGATCTTAATTAATGTTATAAATTTCCTTTTTTGATGGAATCTACTGCATAATTTACGGCTCTTGCAGTGAATGCCATATAGGTCAGCGATGGATTGACGCAGCTCGCTGATGTCATAAAGGCTCCGTCAGTTACGAATACATTTGGTGCAGCGTGTACCTGATTCCATTTGTTCAAAACCGATGTTTTAGGATCGAGCCCCATTCTAGCTGTACCCATTTCGTGAATACCGAGTCCAGGATTACATCCATGATCATAAGTTTTGACATCTTTGAGTCCAGCAGCTTCTAGCATTTCCGCTGCAGCATCCATCATATCCACACGCATGGCCTTTTCATTATCTTTCCACTCTGCATCCATGGTCAGTGTCGGCAAGCCATAATATCTTTTACATCTTTATTGATAGAAACTTTATTCTCTCGCGATAAGGGAGACATTCACAGTCACCATGATTCCAAGTCCAATCACCATTTTGACTCAGTGCATCTTTCAGGTTTTTGCCATAATCAGCTTCTGCAATATATCTTTCCCAACCATCACGAGATGCCCCACCTTGATATCCATAACCTCTAATGAAATTCGACATCTTTGATTTAGCATCTATATTTCTAAATCGAGGTATATAAATACCTGTAGGCCTTCTACCTTTGTAAAACTTGTATAAGGAATTCATCGAATTTCCTGGCACACAAGCGGAACATGATGGCATCATTATGACCCAATCCGCCACTGTCATTACCAAACCATTGGAAAACGATCTGATGTACTGTTGAGCAATATCTGAGCGCTACCTAACGCTGGGGTACAAAGGAAAACTACTTTTTGCAAAATATTCCCTTGGGTCTCTTTTGTCTCCGGAATCTGGATACGGACTCCTTTTGCTTTTTGCCTGATTCGTCCAAGATTATTACGGTTACTATAGAAAATGGACGGATGGTCATATTGCCGGTTGCTTCTGCTGCTGGCAAAGTAGATGCGTTACTAGAGAAATACGCACCAAATGGACAGCCACGCATACATCGATTTCTTGTCTGGCAAGTGCCACGACCGTTATGTCCATTTGGACTGGTAATGTGTGCTGTTCGACCCATGATAAGATCCGTCTGTTGATGTCATAAGTTCTCTGCCAAGGCTTTTTTTGAGCCGTTCTTTTACGGCTGTCTCCAGACAATTGTAATCCATTGGCGGAAGGAATTTTCCGTCTGGTAATTGTGGTAAGTTTTCGTTTTGTCCACTCACGCCGATGAATGACTCTACATAATCCTTACCAGGTACAATATCCTTATATCTTACTGGCCAGTCCACGGCAATACCTTCTTTGGCATTGGCTTCGAAATCTAAGTCACCTAAGCGATACGACTGTCTTCCCCATAATAATGATCGGCCACCGACATGGTAAGCCCTTATCCAATCAAAAGGTTTGGTTTCTGAATATGGATTTTCTGTATCTTTCGGCCACCAATGTTGTTGTGCAGGCGTCATGGTGTATCCTGTTCTTTCCTGTATTTTATAGTCTTTCATCTCTTCAGGCGTCATACGGTTTCTGTTTGGAAGCTCCCAATCTTCCTTATTGGCAGTTGGATAATCTCCATGTTTTACCATTCGGCCTCTTTCGAGAACCAGTGTTTTTAATCCTTTTTCGCAAAATTCCTTAGCTGCCCAGCCACCACTTATTCCTGAACCAACCACAATGGCATCATAAGTCATTTCTTTTGTTCCTTCTGAATTGAAATACATATGTTAATCGATTTACGTTTTTAATATTTTTATATATCACACAATTTTATGGCCTGTCGTAGTGCTTTTTCTTTTGCTTGGGAAGTAGCTCC
>JADKGF010000042.1 GCA_016717105.1 Saprospiraceae bacterium
ATTTCTTGTAAATCAAAACCCAAGCCAAACTACCTTTGTAAGAATCTACTGTCTTTGGATAGTGCAAATATACAACCATTATTCTAATCTGCAACCGTAACATAAACGCTATATGGACCATTTAGTTTATAAATATGATTTTCATACAAATTTTAAATATATGTTATTCAAATGCAAACAGATTAAATATAATCATAATGTTATGTATAATTTTTTATATTTTGAAAAAATTTCAAAAATATTTTCGATCATAAGATTTAAACCAATATTTAATTTTATTTAACTTTTTGGAATATAGATTCAACCAACAAAAGATTGAATTATCTACCTTTGGATTGTCTTTATTTTTACATGAATTTAATGATTGGTAATATGAAATTACGATATCTATGTTTCTGGTGTGTTGTATATGTTTTAAGTTCATGTCATACCCAGAGAGAATACTGAAGGATACAACACTTTGGATAGGAGGCAATAGAATTATGGACAGAACATTGCCATTTCCTTATTTGCTTGAGGTATCCGAAGATAAATGTATGCTAAGAGACCATGCTGGTGCGTTAATAGACCAATGCAAATCACAAAAAATATTTCTAAAGGTGACACATTAACAATGAAGAATCATCAATTTGAAGTCTTGTTTTTATGACCAAAGTAGAATTAATATTTTTCAATTAAACGACACATTAAATTATCCAATAATAAAAGGACGAATCGACCAAAAAATACAGAGCAAAGCTCATCCCAACATTTAACACTAAACCGATTGAAAACATGAAGCACTCCAATTTCTGACCAGCAATAGTTTTGTGGCTCGAGATTCTGCCGAAAATCCCAACGATCAACTTGTCGTGAAAAGATACTTAACTTTTACAAAAGACAGTTTGATGACGTTGAGGACATATGCCTATCAAGACAAAGTGATTTACTCGGAACATCAAACCCAACCCTTGACATTATATAATCTTGGCGATAAATTATTTATGTCCTGCAATTCAGGATTTCAAAATCCACAGCCGATTATGCAGGTTTTGAAGTGACCAAAAATGCACTTACTATCAGATATTTGATGGAGATGATAAGGATATTATCAGAACTTTTGAAAAAATCCTAAAACCAGAAACAAAATCCGCTTCATACACGAATTGTTATGATGGCCATGTAGGAGAATATTATCACAATACAACAGATGTAACCTACCGAGCAATGAATATTGATCAATAAGATAAGCAAAGCGAGCTCCTATGGACGAAGGCGATGGCTATATTATTGTACAACCTAATGTCAATTGCCAATCAAAAGCAGGAAGACCGGGATTGATCATGATGGATAAATCATATCAAAAACATCAATTTTCTTTTGTCTTTAGTCAGCCACATTTTGAAGGAAGTAATGGCATTAACTGATTGGCCTGATACCGTTTCAGATTATAAAATTTTATTGTGAAGATGCCCTGCTTTTTGATGTTCAAGATTGAAAATGGTAAAGTGTTTGACTTATGTCCACAAAAAGATATCTTTTCATAATTGGTTTCTTGGTATTTTATTTTGCTTGCAAAACACCTGAAAAACCAAAATCCAACCAATTATATCCTATTCAAAGCCTGAAAAGGATTCATTGTCAAAGCTTTACGATTCTTAATGCAAATTACATGGCGCAACCTACTAAGATTCATAGGCTTATGAAGGATACAGCCATAAACTATATGATCCCGATAATACTGAGCTTAGGATGGAATTGTCCTATTCTTATAAAAAAGGGGCGAATACATAGAAGCCATACGCGCATTCTCAATGATGCAGTTGCTCGTGATGTTCAAAAAGGCCTACTCGGAGACGGGTTGGAATATCCGAGCTTGGAGTCTGTTGTATTTTTAGAGATTACGATGGGCACCATTGCGGATATCGACCAAGTCACTAGTATGACTAAAACGATCTTACAATGTTTGCTGGGGGCGAGCCATGTGGACTTTTGAAAGGTCAGGCGCTATACAAATTGGGTAAATTACAAGAAGCGCTAGCTGTTTTCGATACGGTGCTCCGCGATGAAGTGCGCATTGGTTTCCAAAGCAGAAGACAATTTTTTTAGTTCACTTTATAAAGGAAGATGCTACCATACTTTGAAGCAATACTTGACCAAGCAATGCACATTGATTATCAAATGGTATTGAATAAAGATGAAAAGTGTACTGAGGCACTATATCAAATGGGTTTGGTAAAGATGGCCCCAAAGTGATTTTACTTCAGCAAAACAATACTTAGAAAAGGCTTGTATTGGATAAAAAAAGGTAAAAATGGGTGAACCTTATTTTGAACGATTTGATGAGGTCTCCGAGTGGCAAATATTGGAAGCCTTAGACCAAGCTAAAACAGTAAAAAAAACAGAAACTAAATATTACAAACCATTGAAATACAATAGAATGTGAAATTTAGTTTCTATAAAAATATATACCCTATAAGCCGGATTCTGTAACATACATTGCTGCATGCCCTCTATCATTTATCTACAATTATATAATATTTATTAGTCTATATTTCAATTTTGTATTATCTTGGCGCCTGATTTTATTAAGTTGGTATATGTTGCAAAGGCTAAATTATTTGGCATTAGTTTTGGTAGGGATTTCTATTATGTTTTTTGGGATAGGAAGCCTAGAAGTAGATAAGTCTACCATAGCAAATGATATCATTCACGAATTAGAAAACTACATTGAAAGAGACTCAGCTGCAATAGTGCGATATTTTAATACAGATTTTGATAAGTCTGCGCTATCAGAAACTGAAAAAATCCCTTTAAATGTCGAAATAGTACGAGGAGACTCTACCGTTTTTTGGAATGTTTCGGCACAAAAAGCACAGGCTGATTCTGAAGGCGAAATAGAATTAGTGACTGTGGGTGATTCGTTAAACCGAGGAATAGTAAAACTCGATTTTCAAGTATATAATTCTACTTTAAAGAACAAAAACGTACGATTAACTAGCAAAGGTGAAGATGGTTTCATTACAATAAATGGTCAGAAAATCGGCATTTCTATTTTGACTATGTGTAAAGCGACTTGGGCAAGAGTAGCTGCTTGGTGGGTATTCTTTTTTTCATTCTTATTATTTACAACGTACTTATGTAAGGTAATTAAAGAGGATATAACATCACCCAAATTAGTTCGAAGTCATTTGGTCCAATTATTTGTGGTTGTACTGGGATTCAAAGGCCTGCATTATTTGCCACAATTTTTGGATTATTTTGGTGAATATGTACCAGTGAGCTTTGATAATATGTCCTTTTCCATGACTCCAGGACCAGCACATTTACTAATCAATTTGTGGATTTTTGGGTTGTCAGTGTATCTCTTCCACTTATTTTTACCAAAGTTGAAATCGAAATTGACTTCGCACAGTATATTATTGACAATCAGTGGCTTATATACTTTCGTTAGCTTTGGTCTGGCAGCAAGTTTGATTGAAGGCTTTGTCCTTAGCCCACAGACCAATCTCGAGATAGAGTCGTTGATGGAATTTAATGTATTGAGTTTTGGGTTGATGGTATGTTTTATCATCATGATGTTGTTGATCTTTCAAAGTACCCAATTGCTTTATGAATGGATCAATGAAAGAGAAATAGCACCTACACAAAAATTATTGTATAGTTTTATAGGTTGGTCTATTGGTTTGGCTGGTTTAAGTCTGCTCGGATTATTGCATTTGCCCATTTGGATTTTTGTGCTATTTATCGCAGCATATACATTGATCTTGGATGCATATACAGAAAATAAAGAGCGTAAAATCACTTATCTGATATGGTGGCTTATTATGTTTGCAGGTTATCTAGCCGTGATCCTATTTTATTTTGGTTTGAAAAAAGATATTGTTGAACGAACCGCATTTTTACAGTCATTTTATGTCAAATCGTATGATACGGTAGTAAATGCCATGATTACTTTGCAAGATTCGCTGTTGGCGAGAGATGTATTCAGAAAGATCGCTTCACTTGAACTTTCGGAAAAGTTGGACCAAAAAGATCTCCATCAGTTTATGGTAGAAGGTTTGACGGATCCTGCTATGGATAGTTTTGATATTGCGATAGAATTATTTGATAAAAATACAGGTAATACTATTTTCAGCAACCACTTTTCCGACTATAATAAACTCAAGCTATCCTATGAAAATGCAAGGAAAGTAGGAAGAGCCGTTTTTCACAATCCCTTTGAAGATCGGTATATTATCAGATTTGAAATAGCAAGACCTTTTCCAGCAAATGCATCCTGGTACTTGTTTATAATTTATGAAAACAAAAGGCAAAAAGCACTTCATAATCTGGAGATTCCCAAATATGGATATGCCGTATTTTCTAACAATAATCTGATCATCAAAGCAGATAACAATCAAGCTGCACCCGATGTAACTATGTTGAAGTCTGTAATGGATAACACCATAACTTCTGGTTATTCATATGTACTGTCATTTCCATCTGACCAATACAAAATCGTATCGTGGAAGCAAGTCTCGGGACTTATTAAGCCGATATCGTTATTCTCATTTATTTTTACTTTATGTGGCATTTTGATATTAATATTGGCACTCATCAATACTCGATATGATTTCCTTCCGGAAAATATTTCATTGAAATTCGGTTCTAGGTCATCACTCAAAACCAAAATACAATTAGCCATTATCTTGTTGATTCTTGTCACATTTTTGATTATTGGCACCATTACCGGTATGTATTTCAAAAATCTAATAGAAGCCAATCAAAACATCAAACATAAAGAGGAAACTATCAGCATAGCCAATAATATCAGGTCAGATATTCAAAATTTTGCGGATGATGAGTATGCCCGCAATTTTTTAAGTAGTAAACTCAAGGATCTATCATATATTCATGACAAAGACCTTAGCTTGTATGATCAAAACGGATATTTGATAAGCTCTACCACTACATCAGGTGCCAATATGCGGATTCCATATCAACTATGGTTGGCTTCATCTTCAAAAAACAATAGTCAGAAAATTTATCCTATCGTAAACACAAAAGAATATTTGCCCATTTATCTGAATGAGTCTTATCCTTTTGCATACATCGGCATAGACCACAAGGCTTTTAACGCATCATCGGGCAATATTTTGGATTTCCTGAGTACCATTCTGAACGCATATATCTTCTTGTTTTTGATAGCTGGAGGTATTGCCATCACCATTGCAAATTCTATCACGCAGCCATTGACAATCTTAGCTGAAAAGCTGAAAAAATTTAAACTCGGTAAGTCTAATGAACAATTGGAATGGAAGTCTAATGACGAAATAGGTACACTCATCCATGATTACAACAATCTTACCCATGAGCTGGAACGAAGCGCTGGTCTATTGGCAAAAACCGAACGTGATATGGCTTGGCGTGAAATGGCCAAACAAGTGGCGCACGAGATCAAGAATCCGCTCACACCGATGAAGCTAAGCATCCAGTACTTGGATAAAACGGCAAAAGATTATCCTGACAAAGCACAGGAACTCATACCGCGTATTTCTTCCACACTCATAGAACAGATTGATAACTTGAGTCAGATAGCAAACGAATTTTCGAATTTTGCATCCATGCCACAAGCCAGCAATGAAAAAATAATTCTAAACGAAATAGTCGAGACCATTCACGACCTCTTCCGCAAAAGAGATGATATGGATATCAATATGATAGAACCTATAGATGATTTGTACGTATTTGCGGATAAAAATCACTTGGTCAGAATCCTCAATAATCTGCTAAAAAATGCCATCCAAGCTATACCTGACAATAAACGCGGTCGTATAGAAATAGAACTTAAACGCAATGGAAATGATGCTGTCATACGGATTTCTGACAATGGTACAGGCATACCAGATCATATGAAAGATAAAGTGTTTACACCCAATTTTACCACCAAAAGCTCAGGAACTGGATTAGGTTTAGCTATATCGGCAAATATGATAGAATCCTTCAATGGAAAGATCTATTTTGAGACCAACCTAGGTAAAGGAACTGATTTTTTTGTATCAATTCCGTTAATGCGATTGGATGACTATTTCCCAACAGAAAGCAGAGTGAGTCTTGATTAATCTCTAAGCAATATTTCCAACATCGTGGTTTGTTCTTCGATTCGACCCAGTTTGGCTTCGGCATTTATATATCGTTTTCCAAAACCTGAAGCATACACCGACATTGAGCCATCATCTACTGGCTTGTCATTTTGCAGTACGACAGTATAGCGTTTTTTGACCAGCATATTGAAGTCTTCTCTTTGGGTGACAATAAAAAACTCACTATTGTTTAATGCCGGATTGATATAAATATCTGCACATGATTTGTTACTGTCACTTGACTGGTCTTGTGACTTGATATATGATTTGATATTATAGGATTCTGGTTCGATATGTTTCCAAAACAACCAACGCAATTTGTATTCAGCTGGTGTATTTTTATTATTGTGTAAGGCAAGGATAAATGGGCTATCTGCTAATTCCATCCAAACTTGATCAGCTAAGTTTTTGACCATTTTGATGATCTCATCATCCACTTTTCCTTTTCCTTTTACGACACTAATACTATTTTTCAAGACATTGAGATCTTGAGTATATATCCTGTTTGGGTCAAATTTATATACCGTTTTTTTATAAGAAAAAGTGACATTTCTATTCGTTTTCCCATCTGTAGAATGTGCAAGTGTTATCAATTTACCACCATATTTACCTACCATACGTAGCCCAGCGGCAAGCGAAGCTTCTTCATTTTCATGAACATGGGCATATGTTACGTTTTTTCCAGGTTTTTGATAAATTTTCAATTGTACTACCTGGTCACCAAGATGTATTTTTTTATAAACTGGATTTAAATCTTGAGATAGCAAGGTCGTGCATATAAATAATGTCAATATGACCCAATTAAATTGCAATGTACGAGTTGATTTATGCATCAAATGGTTCTTCATGGACTTTCAGTGTATTATTGACAAAAGTAAATACAATTTTTTGATTTATCTTTGGACTTTCATTAAATTAACAAACAATGATCATACTGACAGGTGTATCTGGATTTATAGGATCGTGTATGCTTACTGCACTCAATGAGTCAGGATATGAACGAGATGTCGTAGTAGTAGATGATTTTTACAAGGTATATAAAGACAAAAATACCGATGGAAAGTCGGTACGAGAATGGATGCATCGCGATATTTTTTTGGATTGGTTCGAAAAGACAAGCCAAAGAGTAGATTTTGTCATTCATCTGGGAGCAAGGACGGATACGACATTGATGGATACACAAGTATTTGATGAACTCAATGTCAATTACTCAAAACGCATCTGGAATGTATGTGCCTTGAGGCAGATTCCACTTATTTATGCTTCAAGTGCTGCCACTTATGGCAATGGCGACCTAGGTTTTAGTGATGACCATGACACAATAGAAAAGCTGCAACCACTAAATCCTTATGGTGATAGCAAGCATCAATTTGATCTTTGGGCTTTGAAACAAGAGCAAAAACCACCATTCTGGATAGGATGCAAATTTTTTAATGTCTATGGCCCAAACGAATATCACAAGGCAAGAATGGCTTCCGTTGTGTTTCATACTTTTCGACAGATAAAAAACACGGGCAAGATGCAACTATTCAAGTCACATAAAGCGGGATTTGCTGATGGATTTCAAAGCAGGGATTTTATCTATGTTAAGGATGTATTGAATATGATTTTGTATTTCATGCAGAATCAGCAATGCGAGAGTGGCATTTATAATTTCGGAACAGGTCTAGCACGTACATTTTTAGATCTGGCTAAGGGTACTTTTGCAGCTATGGACTTATCGCCAGAGATTTCATTTATAGATACACCAGAAGACATAAGAGAAACGTATCAATACTTCACGGAAGCTGATATGTCAAAACTCAAAAAAACTGGATATGCCAAACCCTTCACTACCCTAGAAGATGGTGTAAAGGAATATGTACGCGAATATCTTCGCAAAGGAAAATATTATTAATTATTGAGTGCTGCGATCATTTTTTGCGCGAGTTCTTCACCGATTTTGTTTTGCGCTTCTTCAGTAGATGCGCCGATATGCGGTGTCAAAGAGATACGTGGATGACTTAAGATGTCCATTCTTGGCGTAGGCTCATTGTCAAATACATCGAGTCCTGCTGCTGCCACTTTACCTGAATTCAAGGCATGGATCAATGCATCTTCATCTATTGTACCACCACGGCTACAGTTGATGACAAATACGCCAGTTTTCATTTTTTCAAATTCTTCCTTGCCCAAGATGGCCTTGCCTACAGAAGGAATATGTAGAGAGATATAGTCGGCTGTTGCCAATAACTTATCCAAACTCTCGGTCTGAATGGTAGTCTGAAATTCAAGTGCTCGAGGTCCTACATGCAAAGTAACTTCAGACACAAATGGATCATAAGCGACAATATTCATACCCATGCCAAGGCCACATCTAGCGGTCTCCATTCCTATCCGACCTAATCCTATGATTCCCAATGTTTTTCCTTCGAGTTCTGCACCTTTGGAATACGCCTTTTTAAGCTCGTTAAATTGAGTATTACCTGTTTCAGGCATCTGTCTATTAGCAAGATGAAGAAATCTGGACAATCCAAGCATATGTGCCATGGCCAACTCACCAACTGATCTAGAAGAAGCAGCTGGCGTATTGATCACCGCTATACCTTTTGATTTGGCATATTCTACATCTATATTGTCTAATCCTACACCACCACGACCGATGGCTTTAAGGTTTGGACATGCATCGATGAGTTCCTTTCTAACTTTTGTGGCACTTCTGACACAGATGGCATCATACTCCGGAAGTTTGTTTATAAGATCTGATTGATCTATTTTATTCATATCTACTTCAAAGCCTGCCGCTTCTAGCAATTGTTTGCCAATAGGCTCAATACCGTCATTAACAAGGATTTTCATTTTTGTGCTATTTTATTTTAAGGCATGCAAAGGTAACTTTATTCATTGTGATGCGAAAGCAGAATAAATTGTTTTAAATTTTATTAACTTTGAGTAAAATTATTTTATTTTCTAACAATTTGATAATCAATATTATAGAACATTTAATTATAAGAATATAATATTTTTTTAATTTTTTTTTATAATTCAGGCAGCGAATTTAACTTTCGAGGGCTCTTATAAGCAGAGATCCAAATCTCTAAGATTGATATTCTTTTCAAATTAGTTGAAAAAAATCTTTAGCGAAGAAAAAGAGCCTTCTGAAAGCAGAGGGCTTTTTATTTTTACAGCAAGACCATTTTGATATGCGGAATATTATCTTCAAGATAAGCCATATCTATATCTACAAATCCAAACGATTCATAAAATTTCTTCAAATACGTCTGAGCTCCTATTTTTATGGGGTAGCCAGGATATAATTCCCTTATTTTTGTTATTGATATTGACATCAATTCTTTACCATATCCTTTGCCTCGCACTTCGGCACTATTGATGACTCTGCCTATAGACACAAACCCTTGGTATGATATGCCTTCAGGCAAAAGTCTTGTATAGCAATGCAGATTTTGATTATCGTCGATGCCCATGACATGATATCCATGAAGATCCTTGCCATCAGCGTCTAGATAAGGACAATTTTGCTCTACGACAAAAACTTCTTGTCTCAACTTCATGATTTTGTATAACTCAAAAACAGTAAGATCATTAAAATGCTTTATTGAATATCTCAGACTCATCTGGCTCTTTTTCTCTTGTACTGAAATGAAGCCTTACATCCTATATGTTCGCCAGTAGCATCTGATAGTTCTTCAAACTGGAAACATTCAAGATCATTGGTATAAAAGATATGATCATAAGGCATTTTTAAAGTGGTAGGATAGACACTCCTGCGACTGTTTTGTAAGCCTGTTTTTGTCCTGAAAGATAAGATATCATGGGACCAATACACTTGATTGAATTCACCCATTACGATTTGTAAATGCTTTGAGTTTGCTATATATTCTGACATATTTTCAAACTGAATTCGGGCTGCTTGTTTTGATTTGGAGTCTAATGCTGGTGTGAAAAAAGTGGAAATTACGGAGACTGTATCCTGACCTAAGAGCAATTTTGTCTCCAGTTCTGGTATATCTGTGAGTTGGATGATTTTTTGCTCATACAATGGCCGTCTTGCAAAAATTGCCTTTCCAAAAAAGTCAATTCTTACATTCTGATAGTCATGTGGAAATTGATTTTTAAGTAGCAATGGAATAATATTGGCCCAATCGGGCGTATATTCCTGAAAGGAAATCACATCAATCAGCGAATCATTCATAATTTTGGTTACTGTCTCTACCTCAGTGACCAAGCTTAAATTTATATGTGCAACAGTTATGTTTTCAGTTTTATTTTCTTTTGGATTTTTTAGTTGGCTGTTGGATGCATTTTTTAGAAACAATGCAAGAATAGCGGCACACCCAAAACTGGTGTACAATACGATTTTATTGCTTATGATCAATCCCACTATACCCGAAAATATCAATAACATGAGAAAATGCACTAGATAATCCTCAATGTTAAAATTGAATTCGATTTGTGGAATGAACACCACAAATAATGTGAATAAGATCACAATTGATGCAATAATTCTGTGCCCTGCATTTATAAATCCCTTCATCATCTATTAATTCTGTTTTTTTTCAGAATTTTTGTGCTGCGACTACCACATGTTTTGATTCGATAATATCTCCATCTGTGTGAAATAACTTGCTGTAAACGATGTACATGCCCATTTTAACAATATTGCCTTCTGCATCGATGCCATCCCACTTGATATTTCCTTCCGTACCTAATAGGAAATTGTTGGTCAGATCATGAACTGGAAATCCCTCTGTATCATAAATTTTTATAGTAGCTAAGTAGCCAGGTTTTGGCAAGTTATATTGTAACAATACAAAATCATCCACACTATCTCCATCCGGTGTAAAGACTTTTTTATCCGGTTTAAGTATTTCATTTGTGTTTGGATTACCGCTCGATAAGTTGGAATTTTTATAACCTGGTGTAGCGTATTTTACTTGTGATGATGCAGAATGCCAGTTATTGGCATCATTAGTAGAGCCAGACAAAGAGATACGCTCCAAACTAACACCTTTTGTGAAATCCAATAACTCAAAATGCATACTTTCTGTATAATCAAACGAGTCTAAGGTGATTGCTTGCCCATTTTGATTGGAAATGAGTGAAACATTTGCTCCATCTACATTCAATGACGGAAGGATGGCTTCTAAAAATGCTGCAGTATCCGGTGTATTGTACGTTGTTTTTAGAAATCCAGTATTTTTTGAAATGGCTAAATATTTGCCTGGATATAGGATTGCTGATGTGTTGATGACTTTACTTTCCGATTTCTGAGCATTTTTTATAATTAGACTGTCCAATTTTATAAAACTCGTGGATCTATTATAAATTTCCACAAAATCATCACCACCAATGTATGGATCTGTCAATATTTCTGTAATGACCAATTCGCCTTTTTTAGGCTTTGCTGCATAAACAAAAGAAATCTGGTGTGCTACCTGATTATTACTTTTATCTTTTAAGTTTTTGATATTCAAAGTGTAATTGATGCCACTTTGGATAGATTTTGTATTGTAAAACAAACTTACTTCTTGCGGTTTTGCACTTGCATAAATTATATTGTCAGGATTGCCGAGTAGATTATCCACGGTAAAATTGGACACATTTTGGGCAGAAGTTGCTTCAGGTACTTCAGATAATGTAAGTTTTATTTGATGATCATCAATTACCTCTGCACTGAGTACTTTAGGTGCGGATGTATCTTTTTCAATGGTTTTTATTGAGATATCGTCAAAAAAGAACTTATCAGTCCTTGTTGCAGTATATTTACAATAAAGGCCGAAATACATAGAATCTTGAAGTGAAAATCCTTGATCTACAAACTCTAAATCATCTTCATAAATAGTATTGCCACTATAATCTGTAGCCATCAGCCACATACCATCTCTATATATCTTGAATCGAACTCTAGCATCTGCTGGATCCCCACTGATGCCACCCATATTTCCTGAAGCCATAAGCTGACTTACACCATTATTTAGCTTCCAAACCTGAATTGCATCATTAGATCCATTTTCACCCAGTTTGAGATAAAACCCATTGGCATTGGATTCGATAATATTATCAGTAAAAAGGTAGATTTTGGCAAAATTGTCACCCGATGGTGCAAATTGAAGTTTAAAATATAAGTCTGCTTGAATACTGTCTTTTGGCACCTTATATTTAGTGTAGATACTTGATTCGCCTGCTGCAGGTGCGGACAACTGGAGCTGACCATTTGCATTAATTTTGAAATTGCTTGTATTGCCTTGCCATTTTACAATATTAAAATTTTGGTCATCAAAATCTAATTGTAACTGACCTCTCGAAACAAAAGATATACAACCCAAGACCAATATCATAAAATATCTTGTGATCGATAAGGCTCTTTTATTGTATGAAAGTATATCTTTGCGCTTCATTGTAAAATAAGGTATTAAAGTGAATCTGCTCAACAATGTATTTTTCCTAATTAATGCATGATTTCTAGCATTAAAAAGCAAATATAAATAGTTTGGTCTGATTTCTGTTATTATAGCGAGTATTAAGATAAAAAAAAAGGTATGAAAGTAGCAGTTGTAGGCGCTACAGGATTGGTTGGTAGAGTGATGAATGAAGTTTTGGAAGAGTTTGATTTTCCGATAACGGAATATATTCCAGTAGCTTCTGTAGCATCAGTAGGCAAATCTGTATTTTTCAAAGGCAAAGAATATAAGATTGTCAGTATGGAAGATGCGTTGGCGATGAAACCAGCGATTGCTATATTTTCTGCTGGTGGTACGACATCTTTGGAATTTGCTCCTAAATTTGCTGAAATAGGCACATTTGTTATTGACAATTCTAGCGCATGGCGGATGGATCCAACAAAAAAATTGATCGTACCCGAGATAAATGCGCACTTACTTACCAAAGATGATAAAATCATAGCCAATCCAAACTGCTCTACGATTCAGATGGTCGTAGCGCTGGCACCGATTCACAAGCATTATGGTATAAAAAGATTGGTCATTTCTACCTATCAGTCATTTACTGGTACTGGAGCAAAAGCAGTGACACAATATGAAACGGAGAAAGCAGGTGGTCAACCTGAAAAGTCTTCAATGGCATATCACTACCAGATTTTTGAAAATGCCATACCTCAATGTGATGTTTTTACAGAAAATCTTTACACAAAAGAAGAAATGAAACTGGTCAACGAGACAAAAAAAATTCTTGGTGATGATACTTTGCGAATAACTGCCACAGCAGTGCGCATTCCAGTAAACGGTGGTCACTCAGAGTCAGTAAATGTCGAATTATTGCGTCCTTTCGAATTGAAAGACGTCAAAAATATCCTAGAAACAGCAGATGGTATTACAGTTTTGGATGATCCTGAAACTTTTAATTATCCTATGCCGTTGTATTGTAAGAATAAAAATGAAGTTTTTGTGGGTCGGATACGTAGGGATGACTCAGTAGAAAATGGACTTAATCTTTGGATCGTAGCAGATAACCTTCGTAAAGGCGCTGCTACCAATGCTGTTCAAATTGCACAATATTTAGTCAAGCAACAATTAGTATAGTTTTTTTAGTTTTTTAATTACATTTAGATTTAAGATTTTATTAATTACATAGTATCATGAGACGCAAATTAGTACTTTGGGGTGCCAACGAAAAAGATGAGAAAATGCTTGTCGCGCTGGAACTCCTTGAAAAAGAAAATGTGGTAAATATTTACACATTTCCTGAAAATGTAGCCACTGAAGACTTTTACAAGATGATGTCAGAAAAATGGAAAGACGATATAGAAGTCGAATTTCCAAATGGGTTTACAAAAATAGAACGTAAACTTTCGATGACGGACAGCATCCTTCCTGATGAAATCAAAGTGGAAAGACCAGACTTGATCACAAGAGCACAAGCTGAATGGCATGTTGTGGTTTTATCATCAAAACTTTATGGTCTGTACAAGTCAGAGCTTGAAGAACTCAAGGAAAAAGTAGATGGCTTGAGCGAATACGATAATGTCTTGTGGAATGAATTAAGAGAATTTTGGGGAAAGGTCCAAAATCAAGTAAATGATAAAAATCTTTTTAGAGAACATGGTGCTTCTCTGAGAGAAAAGACCAATCAATTATTCGATAAATTAAAAGACCTTAAAAAGTCACTCGAAAGCGAATTTGAGGTACAGTCCAAAAAGTATATGGACGATTTCAGACAAGAACTTTCGGAGATCGAAGAAAAAGTAGAGAAAGGTTTGGGCTTGAGTCCACTATTTGAAGATCTCAAAAAAGTACAAGCAAAAATCAAAGATTTTAAATTTACAAAGGATGATAGGAATGAGCTTTGGGATAAAATCGATAGCACATTCAAAAAATTAAAAGAAAAACGGGGCAACGAATCACACCAACATTCAAATAATAATTTGGCCAGATTGGAAGCCAGATACAATGGTTTGTTGGGTGCCATCCAAAAAATGCAGAAATCCGTTGATTTTGACCAAAAAGATCTTGACTATCAAGTCAAAAAAGTAGGTGATAGCGACGGGCAGCTTGAATCATTATTGCGTGCTGCAAAAATCAAAATGATCGAAGAGCGACTTAAGTCAAAACAAGAGAAGCTGGATGATATGCAGTTGACCAAGACTGAAATTGAGTCTAAAATGGAAAAAGAAAAGAAACGTGCTGTAAAGGTCGAAAGGCAGGAAAAATTGGATGAAGCAAAAGAATCAGTAAAACAAAAGATTGCTGTAGGTATTGCAGAACAATCCAAAGAAATGGATAAAATATCTGATAAACTCGAGAAGGCAGCTACTGAGTTGGCTAGACCGAAGAAATCAGGTTCATTTATGGATAAATTGTCAGAGTCTGTAGAACAATTGGTAGAGGACGTGGTAGATACAGCCAAAGCCGTTGCCGAAGTGGCGGAGGAAAAATTGGAGGAATTGATGGAAGCGGCAGAAAATACCGCAGAAAAAGTAGGCGACAAATTCGAAAATATGAAGGATAAAGCCGAAGACCTTGCTGATAAGGCTGAGGATAAGCTGGAAGATGTCGTCGAAAATGCTTCTGAGTATGTAGGTGACTTAAAGGATAAAGTTGAAACCAAAATAGCTTCCGCAGTTGGAAAATCATCGGATTCTGAAGAAGAATAAGGTGGTGTATTTCGCACTTTTTGCATAGGATCGTCGTAGTTATAAGACCTTGAGCATGTAGAAAGGTAGCAAAAACATAGTACAAATGAAAATACAGAGAGCAGATAGCACGATAACAAAGGCTTCTGCTCTTTTTTTATTTTGGGCAGTATATATAAAAAAAAAGCGGAGTTAAACTTTCGTTCAACCTCCGCATAACCCCAAAAAACCAATTGAAAACAATTTATTTTTATCCACTTTTGGATTATAATTTGTATTTTTATCAATTTCTACCTATATGACGGTTTGTAAAATCAATGTCACATTTTTTTTAAAAAAATAATTTTATCTTGAAAGTTAAATCAACATTTTTTTGCAGCAATTGCGGATCTGAGTCTCCGAAGTGGATTGGCAAATGTCCATCTTGCAATGAGTGGAATACCTATCATGAAGAGGTGATTGAAAAAAAAACCAGCCATGAAGAGAAGTCTGCCGTGTGGAAAGATCATAAAATGGAAAAGCCTTTTCCTAAAAAACTGGACGAAGTCTCCTCACTTACAGCAAAAAGAATAAATACTCTGGATGGCGAATTGAACAGAGTTTTAGGTGGTGGATTGGTGTATGGATCTATTATATTGGTTGGTGGCCAGCCAGGTATCGGAAAATCTACATTGATGCTACAACTTGCACTAAATCAAGGAAGTAAAGTTCTCTATGTATCTGGTGAAGAAAGCGAAGAGCAAATCAAAATGCGTGCGGACAGAATCGGCAGAAATAATTCGTCTTGTTATATATATACAGATGTGAATGTGTCAAATATCCTGAAGGAGGCAAACAAACTTCAACCGGATATTATCATCATTGACTCTATACAGACTTTGGTGAGTCCATATATAGAAAGTACACCTGGCAGTATCTCTCAAGTGCGCGAATGTACCGGTGAGCTCCAACGATATGCCAAAATCACCAATATCCCGATATTTGTCATCGGCCATATTACCAAAGAAGGCGGTATCGCTGGACCCAAATTATTGGAACACATCGTGGATGTAGTTTTACAGTTCGAAGGTGACAATCATTATGCATACCGTATCTTGCGTACTATCAAGAACAGATTTGGAAGCACGGATGAAATCGGTATATACGCGATGGATACTCAAGGGCTTCGGGAGATATCAAATCCTTCCGAATTGCTCATTTCCCCAGATGATGATCGCCTGAGTGGTAGCGCCATAGCGGCATCAATAGAGGGATTAAGGCCACTTTTATTGGAAACACAGGCCTTGGTTAGCCCAGCAATTTATGGTACACCTCAGCGCTCAGCAACTGGATTTGATTTGCGTAGATTGTCTATGCTGCTTGCCGTCCTTGAAAAAAGGTGTGGCCTAGCTTATGGCCAGAATGACGTCTTCCTGAATATCGCTGGTGGTATCAAAGTTGCCGATCCATCCATAGATTTGGCGGTAGTGGCCGCACTCATTTCTTCTCTTCAGGATATACATATCAGTAAAAAAATCTGTTTTGCCGGTGAAGTAGGCCTTTCGGGAGAGATTAGGCCGGTGAGTAGAGTAGATCAGCGGATACAAGAAGCAGGAAGGCTGGGATTTGACACGATCTATATTTCAAAATACAAATCAGATGTTTTGGCTAAGAAAAATTATCAAGTGGAAGTCCGCATGTTGTCGCGAATAGATGACTTGTTGAGAGAAGTCTTTGCATAATGTACAATATCATTTGATGCAAATTCACGAAAAAGTATGGGTAAAATCAGAGACAAATCCAGTTATCCTTTATGATGGTGCGTGTTTGTTTTGTAGTCATTCATTGAAGTGGATCTTACAAAGAGATAAACAGGAAGTATTTTGGTATGGTAGCTTGCAAAACAATGAAAATATAACACAAGGCGATCCTGATACGGTTATCTTAGTACAGGATCGAAAGGTCTATTCGAAAAGTACAGCTTTCATCAAAATATTACAAAATTTAGGTGGTTTCTATTCTGTATGCGCAAGTATCACAATGATGATTCCTTTATGTATCAGAGACTGGGTCTATGATTGGATAGCCAAATATAGACATACTTGGAAAAGGGACACACAAGCATGTGAACGATTGGTTTCACAATGGGAAAACAGAATGATTTAGTAATATGAGTAACAAGTTACTTAGTAGGCGCAGTGATGATATAACAATCTGGGCAATCGCCAGGTATCATATCGATAAATCCTTGTGCTTTAAGAGATTGCATGATTTCCAAAAAGGATTGATTCAAATTGACTCTTACTCTTTGGTCTTTGTCATATTTAAATTTCTTATCCACTTTGATAGTCTTCTTATTGAGTTTGACCAAATGTCCTTTCAATACAGAATCTAGAGTATAAACAGATCCAGAAACAACTTCAGCAGGTTTCACTTCTTCTTTTACTTCAGGTTTTGGCTCTACGACTTTAGGCTTTGGTTTTTCGATTTTAGGCTCTGTAACAGGTTCAGCTACGATTACTGGTTCTGGTTTGTAATTCATATCTGTAAATTGTCCATTTTCATAGACAAATTTATCACCTTGCTTCAAAATTCTGAAATTATTTCTGTCTTTGCTTCCAAAATTTGGACTGAACCACTGTGGTTTTCTACTATAACTTTTTGATTCTCTTGCGTTATACTGAACTCAGTACCTAAGACTTCTACTATTATTCCATTATTATAAACTCTGAAAGGTAAGATGCTTTTGGTTACATCAAATTTTGCACTTCCATTCAATACAATCTTTCTTTCATTTGCTTCACTAAGCACCTTTGGATATTCTATAGATGCACCGTTTTGTAAGAAAATTTTTGATCCGTCTGCTAATTGGATTATGTCGTTATTTTTGCTAGCGGTATAAGATTCTCTAATTTTAGTTTCAGGCTGAAGTGCTAATGTAAATACAAGTAATAACACTAGAGTAGCTGCAATACCAATTGAAAGTGTGTATATTAAAGATTTGATTTTTGACTTTGGTTTAGTCTCTACTTTTTTAACTTCTGTAGATTCTCCTACCATGTCTAGAAAACTGTTCCATTCAGAATCGACATCAGAAACAACGAAATTTTTTATTTCTTTGTTTTGTTTTAATATGGAATCAAATTTACTCAATTTACCTACTTTTGATTTATTAGACGTTCCCTTTATATTAATCCACAATTTTTAATCAAAAAAATATGGATGGTTTTTTAATTCTTCTTTTAAATGTTTTAAAACTTTACTGATATTATCCTCTACACTTCGCTTCGATATTTCTAAATATTCAGCAATCTCCTCATAACTCAATCCTTCAAATTTATTCAATTCAAAGATTTCTCTCGATTTTGGTTTAAGCGGGGCCAAAGCTTTTTCTATAGCTTGGCGAACAATATACGGGTCGAGCGCTGATGCATTGTCATCAGATAACTGCTCGATTTGCATAATATTTAACTCGGCATGTGCAAGATTGTGTTTATTTTTTCTTATAAAATCAATCATGCTATTTTTGGCTATCTGATAAAGATATGCATTTACTGATGTTTTTATTTCAATTTGCTCTCGGTTGTGCCAAATTTTTACAAAAGTAATCTGAACAACTTCTTTGCTATTTTCTATATTATGCAGATACTTGTTAACAAAGTTAACGAGTGGATTGAAATACTCTTTGAATACATTTTCAAAATCGGCCTTACTTACAAATGGTCTAGATACCAATGGTTTGGAATTATTATAGAAGGACAAAATTAGATGTTTTTCTCGTTAATTTCTCTTTTTTTTTTACTGAAAGTTAATTTAGCCTTGTAATTCGAAAGCTTTTCTACCAAGTTTACTATAATTTAAGACGAAAATAGATTTTTTGTCTAAATTTCAATCGCTGAATAACTGCCCTGAAAGTAAAAATCTACTTTCAGGGCAGCCTTTATTATTACAAATATGACCTTGTGGGCAAATAATTTCGTTATTACCCAAAAATAAAAAAGAGCACCCTTTTGGTAAAGGAATGCTCTTCAGTCTTGGTTATTAAAAGAGTAAAATTCTTATATCAGATGCTCTTCATCTGAAAAATATTTTATGATAGATGCTATATCTTTATCTAGTTTAAGTTCGGGTGCGATTTCGAACATAATGGTGTGTTGATCGAAATTTTCTAAGAGTGCTTCTTCAAGCAAATCCATACAGTCTCTTTTATTTTTTTGTAAGTAATACACTACTGCTCTGCAAAACAATAAGTCTGCGCCATAAGTGTGATCTTCAGCTTCATCGAGTACCTGAAGTGCCTCATCCAGCAAACTGATTTTTATAAGGAAACAAATATATTCCTTCCAATAAAGCGTTTCTTCAGGTCCTGTTTGAGTTGCCATTTGGAAGTTGATTGTCGCTTTATTATAATCTTCGACGGCCAGATATGCTTTGGCAATACCGAGATAATACTCTTCTCGTCTATTTTCTATATCTATGGCTTTGTGGTAGGCATTGATGGCATTGTACCAAACCTGATCTCTCGAATAGCATTCGCCTAGAAGAAAAAATGCCTCATCGTTGAAAGCATCAAGTTTAATAGATTTTAGCAACCATTGTTTAGCGATAGAAATTCTGTCCATGTAGATGTAACAATGGGCAATATTTACCATCAATTCATTATTTGGTCCAAATTTGCTATTGGCCTCGATATAAATTTCTAATGCACGCTCATAATCCTTGATTTGTAGGCAAGTATCCGCACAATCGAGATAAGCACTTTCGAAATCTGGGTTGACTATAAATGAATACTCCAAAGCATCGATTGCCTTCTCATATTCCCAAATACAATTGTACCCATGTCCTAGATTATACCAAGCTTGGTAGTTGTAAGGATCCTTTTCGATGATGAGCTTATGCAAATTTACACTATCTTCATATCTTCTAGAAAGCTCTGCACTGATCCATACCCTTTCCATAGCTTCTTCGTTTGAACTATCTAGTAGGACGGCTTTAGATAAGGCATCGTACATTGCATTATAATCCTTCATATGTTCGTAGATGAAGGATTCGGCAATAAGTATCTCTGTAAAATCTGTTTTCGTGGCGCCTATCCTGAGTTCATCAAGAATTTCTTGGGCTTTCGAAAACTGTTTTTTCAGTGCAAATGCTCTAACTTTGATAATACTAATCTCACGCTCGAAAGGGGCGATATTTTCAGCAATTTCAAGAGTCGAAAGACAATCGTTGGTTTTGTTAAGATTAAGTAACAACCTGGCTTTGATAATATAGAAGTCTGACCTGTACTTATATTGTTCCATGGCAAACTCTACAACTTCCAATGCTTTTTCGAATAAATACTCGTCTTCGTAATACTCTAAAAGCTGCAAATATATCTTTTCGTCCAGATAGCCGACCTCTCCTTGCTCAAACTTATTTTCAAAATCAGATACAAGATTTATTAAAGCTGTATCTCGTTTTATTTTGTTCTCCATATGTTTATTAAACTGAGTCCGGGATTAAATGACGGTGTAAATATAGATATATTTCGATGCGTGGTATCTTTTTGAAAAAAGTTTTTTTCCACATTTTTAAAGTTTTTTTTTGTATAAATAATTGTTATATATGATTGACAATCAATATAATATGTAGATATAGTCTTTTTGAATGTTAATTAAACGATTATTAAACATGTGTTAATACATGCAGTTATTTTATTAATTGTTGACCAAAATTTGGGTCGGAAATCCATCTTTTTATGATTTTTTTGACACTTAAATTTTAAAGATGTGTATTTTTTCTTCGAATCCAATGGCTTATCGACATTTAAATTTCTCAATATCATGGTCAAATATCGAAGATGATCGCCCCAATATTGCATAAAATCTACACCGAAATCTTACTAGGAACTGATGACAAAAAATGATGAAAGTCCTACGCTTCCTGATTTTTATACAAATCTGTGTCTAGGCTCAAAACAAATTTGAACCGAAAAATTACTTTTCTGTCAACGATTAAAATTAAAAGGAAAAAGGAATTAGTACAAAGGAAAATCACCCATAAATCTTGTGACTTTTTGTCTTATTTCTTTTATAATAGATTCATTGTCTCTATTCAAAATAGCGGCATCCATCCATTCTACTACTTGCTCACAATGATGTTCTTTAAATCCACGGCTTGTAACGGCAGCAGTACCTACTCTGATACCAGAAGTATGCAATGCAGTACGGCTATCAAAAGGAACCATGTTTTTGTTGATAGTGATGTGTGCCGATACCAAAGCATTTTCAGCATCTTTTCCTGAGACATCTGGTGATTTTTGTCTGAGATCTATCAACATCATGTGATTGTCTGTACCGCCAGAAATGATCTTGTAACCTTTGGCGATAAAAGCATTAGCCATTGCGTGCGCATTTGCGATGACTTGTTGTCCATAAACTTTGAAAGCTGGTTGCAATGCCTCGCCAAACGCAATGGCTTTGGCAGCAATGGCGTGTTCTAATGGTCCACCTTGCATACCTGGGAATACCGCACTATTTAGTACTGTGGACATCATGATCGGTTCTCCTTTTTTGGTGGTTCTGCCCCAAGGATTTTCAAAATCTTTACCCATCATAATAATTCCACCTCGTGGTCCTCTTAGTGTCTTATGTGTCGTGGACGTTACGATGTGGCAATGTGGCAAAGGATTATTGAGCAATCCTGTAGCTATAAGACCGGCAGGATGTGCTATATCAGCCATAAGGATTGCACCTACTTCATCTGCTATTTCTCTGAATCGTTTGTAATCCCAATCTCTCGAATACGCCGAAGCACCACATATGATTAGTTTTGGTTTTACTTCTCTGGCTTTAGCAGCTACCTTGTCCATATCTACTCGACCTGTCTCTTCTTCGACACCATAAAAATTGGCTTGATATACCTTACCGGAAAAATTGACTGGTGATCCATGTGACAAGTGTCCGCCATGAGATAGATCAAAACCTAGAATAGGATCTCCTGGCTGTAAAACGCCCAAGAAGACTGCCGCATTGGCTTGAGCGCCCGAATGTGGTTGTACATTGGCATATTCAGCACCAAAAAGCTGACATAATCTATCGATGGCAAGCTGTTCTACTTTGTCCACTACTTCGCATCCGCCATAATATCTTTTGCCAGGATAACCTTCAGCATATTTATTGGTCAGGCAGCTACCCAATGCATTCAGTACGTCTTGCGAAGTGAAGTTTTCGGAAGCTATAAGCTCAATTCCTTCTCTTTGGCGCTGAAGTTCTTCTTGTATTAAATGGTGCACAACCTGATCCATAACTTTATTTTTTGAGTATAAAAAGTGCAAAGGTAAAAATTCAAATACAATTGGTCAGAAGAAATATAGCCAACTTTATACAAAACACTTATCATAAATTAATTTTGGACATATATTGATGACTGACTCGACGAAAATTTCTCTTATTACTAATATGATGTATGATATTTTCATTTCTAAAAAAACAATATTATAAAGTCAAATGCTGTTATCATTCTAAATAATACATCTATCTTATGATGGCAAGGCTTTTGGTTTTATTTATAGTCATTGGTATGATTACATCTTGCGAAAAAGATCCTGATATAAGGTATCAGGCATTGCTGGATGCAGAGTTTGTCATTCCTACCAATCTCAATACTCTAGAAACCCATTATTTTACAATAGAAAACGTTCCCACCTTTTTCTTTCAAAATGCGCAGTTGCATAATGTCGATACGTCATCCATTTTAGACATAAAGGCAGCCAAAGGATTATTGCGAGCTACTTTTAATGATGCTGATTATGATTTTATAGAGCGGATTGTGGTCAATGTATATTCCAATAAAAACCCCAGAAAAAAAGAGATGTATTACCTCGATTTCGTACCACTAAGTACGGACAAAGAATTGCGTATGCTTAGCAGTACTACAAATCTGAAAGGTACGCTTGATTCAGAATTGGTCACGATAGAAGTCGGGATTAAACTACGTAGATATGCACTGGTAATATCAGATCAAAATTAGAATTTGGTTACGCGGTGTTTTAAGCAATTTTTGTACCTTTGAGCCAGTAAAAATAGTGGCTGTATGTTATATAATATCGATCCAACTTCTACACCGGCTTGGCGCCGTCTGACAAAACACTATAAATCCACAAAGGAAAATCATATAAAAGATTTATTTGCTTTGGATAAAGACCGATTCGAAAAGTTTTCAATAAAGCTTGATGATATCTTGGTAGATTATTCCAAAAACAACGTCACGGACGAAACAATATCTCTGCTGGTTCAATTAGCCAAAAGCTGTAAACTCAAGGACGCTATCTCAGCTATGTTTCATGGCGAAAAGATCAACGTTACCGAAAATAGAGCAGTTTTGCATACGGCTCTGCGCAACAAATCAGGTCAGCCGGTAATAATAGATGGGCAAGATGTGATGCCACAAATAAAGACCGTTAAGGCAAAGATGAAAAAATTTGCCGATCAAGTCATATCTGGTAAATGGAAAGGATATACCGGAAAGGAGATTACAGATGTCGTAAATATCGGTATCGGTGGATCTGATCTCGGCCCTGTAATGGTGTCTGAAGCACTTCGCCCATTTAAATCTAGGCTCAATGTACACTTTGTATCCAATGTAGATGCTACACATATCGTCGAAGTTACCAAAAAACTGGATATG
The DNA here is from genome assembly GCA_016717105.1 of Saprospiraceae bacterium. Lineage (GTDB taxonomy): Bacteria > Bacteroidota > Bacteroidia > Chitinophagales > Saprospiraceae > OLB9. Next base: position 23,839 of record JADKGF010000042.1, read on the forward strand.
GAGACGACATTGTTTCTCATTGCTTCTAAGACATTTACTACACAAGAAACCATGGCAAATGCCTTTACGGCAAGAGAGATTTTCTTACAGAAAGCTATCAATGCCCATCATGTCAAAAAACACTTTGTAGCCTTATCTACCAATACAACAGAGGTAGCAGCATTCGGTATCGATACGGACAATATGTTTGAATTTTGGGATTGGGTAGGCGGCAGATATTCATTGACATCTGCGATAGGTTTGTCTATAGCACTGGCTATCGGATATGATAATTTTGAGTCATTGCTGACTGGATTTTATAAGATGGACAGGCATTTTGCGAAGACACCATTCGAAAAAAATATACCTGTATTATTGGCTTTGATAGGTATATGGCATACCAATTTCTGTGGAGCAGAATCAGAAGCAATCTTGCCGTATGACCAATATCTGCATAGGTTTGCGGCATATTTTCAGCAAGGCAATATGGAGAGCAATGGTAAAAGTATCGACCGAAATGGCAAGCCTGTCTCTTATCAAACAGGACCAATTATTTGGGGCGAACCTGGAACAAACGGTCAGCATGCCTTCTATCAACTCATCCACCAAGGTACGAGATTGATTCCTTGTGATTTTATTGCGGCTGCTGTCTCATATAATCCTGTCGGAAAACATCATACCTTGCTTATGTCCAATTTTTTTGCACAGACACAGGCACTCATGCAAGGCAAAACCAAGGAAGAAGTCATTGCTGAATTTGAAAAAGCTGGAAAGAAGCCCGAAGATTATATGCCATTGGTTCCATTTAAAGTGTTCGAAGGCAATCGCCCTACCAATTCGATCTTGGTTAAACAATTGGACCCTGAGACACTCGGCATGCTGATTGCCATGTACGAACACAAAATCTTTGTACAAGGTGTGATTTGGAATATATTTAGCTTTGACCAATGGGGCGTAGAACTCGGCAAACAACTCGCTGGCAAGATCATACCAGAGTTGGAAAAGCCTGAGGCAACACATGTATTTGACGCATCTACCAATGGACTGATCAATACCTGGAAGGAGATGAAGCGTTAAGTCTCACTTTGTTATTAATATATAAACATAAAACCATAATTCGGTCAGAATATCACATAACATGAGCGATTTACTCAAAGATTTTAAAAGCATTTTCGAAACCAAAGTGGCTTGGGGAGACCAAGATGCTGCGCAACATGTCAATAATATCATGTATCTTCGGTATGCAGAATCAGCCCGTATCCAGTATATGGACGATATTGGATTGGGATTTCATAAAGGTGGTGATAATATCATCCTGGCGGATACCTTTGTGAAGTTCATTTATCCATTGACGTATCCAGATAAAATCTGGGTTGGGACTCGATGTATGATGGAGACTATAGATGAGACGAGCTTCAAGACAGAGCAGATCATTGTGAGCCAGAAATACAATAAAGTCGCTGCTATCATTACTGCCAAGATCGTATGTTATGACTACGAAAAACTACAAAAATCATCTTGGTCACCAACTACTATTGATGCGATCAGAAGATTTGAGCAAGATTAATAATTATAGTTTTTGGCGGTTATAATCGCTGAAAAACATATTTATTTGCGATTACGATCGATAAACGTGGGTATTTTGATAAAAAATTAGGCTTCACAGCTGGTCCCAGAAATTGCTCTTATTGATAATAAAAGTCTCTCTAGGCTGGTAAAAATCTGTAAATGTTGTACTAAATTTGGATGCTTTTTTATCATTCCATTTTAACTCAAAAGCGGTAAAACCATCGCTTCCTTCTTCTACATAATCAATTTCGGCATGCATCTTACTTCGCCAAAACCAACTTTTTACAGGAAGTTTTTGATATGTATTTAATTTCAGCCTTTCAGTAATAAAATAGTTTTCCCATAAGGCACCCACATCATTTCGCTGTTCTATAGGATTAAAATTATTGATAATTGCATTGCGAATGCCATTATCATAAAAGTAAATTTTCCTTGAAGTGGAGATTTCCTTTCGTTCATTGCGTGATAGAGGACTCAAACGATAGACTACAAAGCTTTTCTCCAACAAATCTATGTAACTACCACAGTCTCCTATCGATACCAACAGTTTTGGAAAGTTCATTATAAGAGACTTCACTACCTACTTGCCATGCCAATGCCTGAAGCAATCGTATCAATACTTCCGGTTTTCTGATGCCTCCGAGCTCCAAAATATCCTTATAAAGATAGCTTCCAGATAAAGAACTCAGCAACTCTTCTTTTTCATTTTCTATGATTATTTCTGGATAACTGCCATAAACCAAAAGTTGCTCAAGCATAGGAATGGATTTTGCCAACGTATAGGTCTCTTTGAGTTCTGACCATGCTATCGGAAACATAGTGAATTCCCATTTTCGTCCAGTCAACGGCTCTTGGATGGTATCTCCAAGTCCTAGCGCAGATGATCCGGTGATGATAACTTGTTTTTCCATCTTGGCATCTACAATCATTTTTACAGTAAGGCCAATATTTTCTATACGCTGGGCCTCATCTATTACGATCAACCGATAAGGGTCAATCAAAGATCGAACCAATTGAAAGTCAGGATTAGTCCAAAGCAGCCTGTCTGCCGGATTGTCTCCATTGACCATCAAATAAGGCAATTTCACTTCTTCCGTTATCTTTTGAATCAAAAAGTTTTTCCTACTTGCCTAGGCCCTAACAGAATGATTGCTTTTTTTAAAGTCTATTTTTGTTTTAATTGCTTCAAAAGTGCTCTTTTTATCATTATTTGCGGTTATAATCGCAAATATACATATTTATTTGCGATTACGATCGACAAAAGTGAGTGTTTTGATAAAAAATCACCAATTTGTAAAAGGCAATTATGCGGCCATTCATCAGCATTGATAACCTTTACCTGCGGAAAATAGGTAAAAAATGATACTTTCCGCAGAATTAGTAAATTAAATCTGCGGAAAGTAGGTAATATTATTGAGATTCCGAAGAAATAGGGAATAGGTATGTGCAAAATATGATACTAAAATGGTGGAATTGAAGATCGTAGTGCCCTAAAATACCCTTTGAATTTAGGCCTTTTAACTCCAAGATTGATCTTTTTGAAAATTTTGAAAAAAATTCTGTGTATTTTTGTCCGATAGAGTGTAGCTCGTTCGACATAGTGATGTGTTTACATTTGAACACTTTTGAATCATCATTTTTAACAAACAAATTTTAATAGAATGGAAAAGTATATGTTAGTATTTCACAATGTTCCGATGGTAGAGGAAGTTTACGCCACGATGTCACCTGAAGATATGCAAGCAGAACTTGCCAAATGGGATGCATGGATTGGTGGTATCGCAGCACAAGGCAAGTTTATTTCTTCAGATGCACTAGACCCAAAAGGAAAAACCATCCGAGGATCAAAAAGAGTCATTACAGATGGTCCTTTTACAGAAGGAAAGGAATTGGTAAGTGGATATTTGCTGATGGAAGCTGAGAGTATGGATGAAGCTGTCGAATTATCATATGGTTGCCCGATCTATGATCATGAAGGTACTGTCGAGGTACGTCGTATCCAAGTTTATTAGTGGGCAATTTTCATCAAATAAATGAAACATGTGCACATCTTTTTCGGCATGAGTCGGGAAAGATGTGCGCTGTTTTGGTAAAGTTATTTGGGCTTGATCAAATAGAAATTGCGGAAGACATCGTACAAGAGACCTTGATATCAGCCCTTGAAACATGGAAGCTGAATGGGATGCCAGAGAATCCAAGTGCTTGGCTCTACAGAGTAGCAAAAAACAAGACGATAGATTTCCTGCGCCGCGAGCGAAACTTTACAGAATTCATAGCACCTAATGTGGCGATAGAGCTCATGAGAGAACATGATAATAAACTGTGGTTGGACGAACTATTTGTAGAACATGAAATCCAAGATGCCCAATTGCGAATGATGTTTGTTTGCTGCCATCCTGATCTTGTGGCGGAGCAACAATTGCCATTGGTATTAAAGACCTTGTGTGGCTTGAATGTCAAGGAGATAGCCACGGCCTTTTGCAAACAGAAGAGACCATCAATAAGCGTATTTTCAGGGCACGTGAAAGATCAGAAATGCACAACTTTCCCTAAAGTACCATATGGCGAAGCCCTTTACCACGGATAGATTCTGTGCTCCAAGCTATATATTTGTTATACAACGAAGGATATAAGTCGAGTACTGACAATGCGATCATAAGGAAGGATTTGTGTGGAGAAGCCATGCGCCTGTGTGTCTTGCTTGCGCAAAGTGAAACTGGAAACTTGCCAAAAACTCATGCACTTTTATCAATGATCTGTTTTCAATCGGCGCGATTTGATGCCCGAGTCGACGCAGAAGGAAAATCATTTTGCTCGAAGATCAAGATCGAAGCTTATGGAATCGCTCCTGATAAACTTAGGTCATGTGCATTTGAGAGAATCGAGCAAAGGCAAGGACATCAGTGAGTACCATCTCGAAGCGGCGATCGCTTCGTATCATTCATCTGCAAAATCATTTAAGGAAACCAATTTCAAAGCCATAATTTACTGCTATGATTTACTACACCAGATTAAGCCATCATCCATTATATTGTTCAATCGCGCCATTGCCCTTGCCTATGCCAAAGGTCCCAATGAAGCCATAGAAGCTCTACTAAACATAAAAGATATGGATGACAATTATTTGTACCACACAGCTTTAGGAGATTTTTTGCCAAAACTAACCAACACTTGCATCCAAAGCTAGCTACGAAAAAGCATTGTCGCTTGTACATTTGCCATCAGAGAGACAGGTGATAGAAGAAAAAATGAAGAGTGTGGGGTGAGAGGATAGATAATTGCTAAAAGTTTTAGCTTTAATAAGGCCATATATATCCAAATGAGCAACTTTTCAATAGCTTTTGATACCAACCTGCCTTTCGATTACAATATGGTTGACGATTAAGTTCGTGGCCTCAAGAAAAATATCAGGAATAAGCAAAGAATTAATATGTTAACTTAATCTTTCTACAACTATTATTACATATGTTATGGATTGAAGCAAGGGTTTGATTTGAAGGAATTAAGGTTTTAGGTTCCATAAAATTAAAATAGCCACATGAAGGATCACCAAAGTTCCAATAAGCATTGCTCTGTCAAGAAGCATGTTTGATTCTTCACAACAAGTTTCCGGTAACAAAGCACAATTATGACAAGCCGCAAGATTGCATGGGTTCGGTCCCCTGTCCGTGGCTGTCAAGCATATAGGGTCGCTTGAACACCATCTCGCATTTTCAATTGCGTTGTAAACTATTGTTTCAAGATTACTGTTTACCTTGTCTGACAAGACCGCCTAAAGAACCTTCTGAATCACCTGATGCTGTGTAATCAATACTCCGTTCATCGTGTCGTCTGGATATTCAAGGTTGCAGTAAATTCTTTCTCTTAATGCCGCAGAACTTCCGTAACCACATTCATAGCTAAATTGGTTTATAACCAAATGAGCAAAAGTGTAATCAAAACAAACTCCATTTGATTTCCTTCGCTTCAATCCTTTCCTTCTCTTGGTCGATTGTAATTGTTGGATAAAAAATTTGGCCTTCATTTTTATCTCCTCTTTCTGATCCCCACTCTTTCAATCGTTTGTCATTGAACTCAAAGAAAACTCCTTCACCTCTAACTACAACTGCTGGAAGCCATTCAATCCCTTTGTCCAAGTTTGATAAAATTCTTTTTCTCTGTCAATGTTTTTCCATCATCAGGAAGCCATCTTAAAACCCAACGAATGCTCTTGTCTCTCAATTTGTGCAATAAGCCAATGCTTGTAAAACAATTACTGATTGCTCCGCCAGTTTCTGAATCATCATAGGTGTTCCGTCTGATTTTGTAAAAAAAGAAATCCTGATTTTCTCCCCCCACAGCAACCTTCACCAAGTATTGCATCATATTCCATCTTACGATATTTCTCCTCTGAATCATCAGTAGCTGAATTTTCCGCACCTGAAATTCTATTTGTTGCAGCATCCAATAACTTTCAGTATAGAAATCTCTTTTATCAGGATTGAATTTTTGTTCTGCAACTAATTCAAATCTCATTCTGTCAAACTTTCCATCAACCATTCCAAAGTCAGCCATCGCCAATTCTTTTCTAATACCTCAACCAAATGTCTATCAACAGAATTTTCCCTACGGTGAAATAAATTGAACTGCGAACTTGGGAGAAATAAACATTTGATGCACCTTTTGAACTACGATTAAATGTTGTCCGCAATGAGTTGTGTTGCCTCGTTCTGCTTCTT
>JADKGF010000043.1 GCA_016717105.1 Saprospiraceae bacterium
AGGATATTGGGCAATTAGATATGTATGTGCGCATGTACAACGATATTAAAAAACAAGAAAACGACCAGCCCACTATTGGCATACTGTTGTGTACCGAAACCGATAAAACTATAGCTAAATACTCAGTACTCAGCGATAATAAACAACTTTTTGCTACTAAGTATATGCCCTTTTTGCCTACCGAACAAGAACTGGTAGAAGAAATAGAACGCCAAAAATTAATATTAAGACTAAACCAATGAGTAAAGAAATATAACAAGGTCTTCCATCCACTCATTTATTTGAAAATTCGCATTTTATCGTATCTTTGGCACTCAAAACTGGATAATTCCAAAATGTACATTTATGGATGATTTGATGCTGTGGAACCAGCTGAAACAAGGAAACCATCTCGCCTTAAAACAGATTTATGATCTTAATATCAGAAGTCTGGATAATTATGCGCATAAATTTACTTCTGATACATATCTGATTGAGGATACCATTCACGATATTTTGTGCAGATATGGCAGCGACGTGAGTCACTCGGCAGTACAGATTCCATCATAAAATATCTATGTGTCACGTTGCGTCGTGAACTGATACGAAGGGTAGAAAAATCAAGAAATACAGTCGAATACGAAGTAAATGAAAATAAGGAAAGTACTTTTTCTTTGTCGGCTGAAGATATGCTCATCGGCGATGAAATGTCATCAGAAAACCAAGAAAATATCAAAACTGCACTTTCTAAGTTGAGTAGCAGACAAAAGGAAGCGATATATCTGCGATATTTTGAAGAAATGGAGTATGAAGAGATTTGTGACGTGATGGAGATCAACTATCAGTCCGTCCGCAATCTCATATCCAAAGGTATCATAGAGATGCGCCAATATTTGACAGTAATCATGATCGGCATATTAATTTTTACACATTTTTTACAATTGTCTTAAAATAATGAGTACAAAACATAATTTCCTACCTTATCGTACTGTACCCAATTAACATTTTGCGTATGGAAAGTAAAAATTTACACGATTTTCAACAAGATTTAATAGAAGACAGTTCTTTTATTGACTGGGTTAAATCTGACTTTGTCGAAGATAATGACCATTGGTCTAGTTTCATTGATACACATATGGATCAAATGGACGAGATCAATCAGGCAATTCGGGTCGTTACAAATCTGGATTTTGCCATCAAACCTAGGATAGACGATAACAAATTGTGGGCGCGTATAGAAGCAAGCACAAAGCAGGTACATACAGAACCGAAAATTAGAAAAATCAATTGGAAATACATCGCAGGACTCTCAGCAGCTGCTTGTCTAGTTGGTATATTTGATTTTAAACCAGGATTCGAACACCTGAAAATCAAGTATTTAAATCTTCTATCGCACAAAAGGTAACCGAAGCCTTTCCTGACGGCTCTGCAATCACACTCAATGCTGGTTCGGAAGCATCTTTTAATGCGGATAATTGGGTAAATGAAAGGAAAGTTTCTTTGCAAGGAATGGCATTCTTCGAGGTGCGAAAAGGGACACAGTTTACAGTAGAAACACCAAATGGTCAAGTTACTGTATTGGGTACGTCTTTCAGCGTCGATGCCCGCAATGACAATTTCGAAGTGATCTGCAAAACCGGAAAAGTAGCCGTAAGGTCTAAAAATGGTGATGAGAAAATTTTGAATCCTAATGATGTTGCTACATTACGTGATGGCATCCTGATGACCCATGCTATGCCTAAAGGAACTGTAGGGTTGATTCCATGGCTCGAAGGTGGATACACATTTTTTAATGAAGACTTCGGTCAAGTGGTAAAGGAAATCGAAAATCAGTTTGACATCAAAGTTGTAATGGATCCATCGCTCAGCAATTTGAAATATACTGGATTTTTTAAAAACAACCATCTGAACGATGCATTGTTTAACATTACTTGGCCGCTGAAACTCAAATATAAAATCGAAGGAAAACAGGCGATTTTGACCAAAGAATAACAAAAACAGGCGCGGAGTATAGGGATTGAGGAAGTTAATATCATGGCTGGTTTGTCTTTTTGTATTAATTTTTATTAGTACTGGAGACTTATTTGCTCAACAAAATGAAATCTTTAATTTTGTAGTAGAAAAAAATTGCGCTAGTACCATTGAGAAATTTAGAGACAAGTTTGGTGTTTTAGTGGCGTATAATCCAGATTTGGCTCAGATCCAAAATCCTGAATCCCGAACCATTAAGGGGCGAAGTGCAGAAGAAATATTTTCTAAAATCTGTTTGATTTTTAATCTCGATTATATACCAGCTGACAAGGCATCTTTTTTGGTCCGCTCGGATTTCAATTCGACGTCTCAAAGCAATGAAACGATTGTCCATATCAACATTGCGGAGCAAAGAGACGGATATCCGATTTCTTACGCTACTGTTTATGATGAATCCAAAAAATATTTTGCTTTTACCGATGAGTTTGGTGATTGTTTCATTCGCTTACCCAAGTCCAAAGTGGGCACTATGCTACGTGTACATTCCTTGGCCCATAGCGAAACAACTATTCAAGTTACATCTGATAATAAGATTCACAAAATAGTTTTGGCCGATGATCCAGTCAAAGTTATCCCATTGACCATCAGTAGTCTGAAAAAGAGATTAAATTTTATGAAAGGACAAGGTGCATCAGCCAGTTCTGGATTTCTTAATGCTTTGACAGGTGCTAGTGTTTTTCCAACAGATGTCTTGAAGTCAGTCCAGCTAATGCCAGGCGTAATCAATACTGATGATTCTCGATCTTCTATCCGTATTCGCGGTGCCAATCATGAAGCAACTTTGCTGCTATTGGATGAAATGCCCGTATATAAAGCGGATCACTTTTATGGCATTTTTAGTTCATTTAATAGTCGGTATATCAATGAGTTGACTTTATTGAAAAACAATATCCCAGTGGAATATGGAGGAAGAACTAGTGGAATGCTGAAGATGAAAAGTAACGCAAAAATAGATTCATTTGACATCGTAGCGGATGTGAATTTGTTGAGTACAGGCATTGCAATCAATCTTCCTTTGAGCAAATCACTGTCAGTCAGTATGGCAGGACGCAAGTCTTATACTGATCTTTTTTCTACAACATTTGCGAAGCTACAAGACAAAGATAGCTTGTCTGTTGAAACTAGGAATAATGGATTGCAAAATGTAATAATTTCTAAACCTAGATTTGATTTCTGGGATTTTAATGGGAAAATATCATTCAATGCGGGAAAACACCAATTCTCATTAAACTCATTTATTAGTAAGGATGTATTTGATAATCAATATTTTATTTCGATTTTACAACCCAATAGGCCTGCAACCGATGAAAATTTCTCGCAATACAATGACTGGGAAAATAAAAGTTTTGGTCTAAGCCATGTGTACAACTCTAAAAAAGTGGCCATTAGTACCAATTTTTACACGACACGTTATTACAGTGGTTACGATGTTTTCAGTGATGTGCTACGTTTCGACCCGATGGAGACCATTCGAGATTCAGCACATATTTTTAATACCAATTCGATTGAAGACAATGGTGTGAAAATTTCTGCCCGAATTCCCGGTTGGCATAATGCATTACTTGGTGCTGAGCATATCCGCCATTTCAACTATCTTAACATAGAGAATGATCAACAATCCATTTTTAAAGTAGATAAATCTGGAAATGAGACTTCGCTTTTTGCTAGTTTGGAGCTAGGAAAATCTACAACATGGCAAGTGATGCCTTCAATTAGGTATAACTATTTGCATTACTTGGCAGAAGGATATTTTTTGCCACAAATCCATGCCACCTACAATATACAAACGGGTCTGAAAGCCAAGGCTTCGGCTGGTCGTCATCTACAAAATGTGCGATTGTTTGAGCATGAAAATGTTTTGGGTCAAAAACAACAGTTTTTTGTTTTGGCAAATGGTAGTAATGTTCCAGTCGGCATCGGGCAAAATCTCATGCTTGGTGCTACTTGGTCAAAGAACAATTTCACCATAGATATTGAAGCGTTTTATCGGACACTTGATGGCGCTGTAAATCATGCCACCTCAGCACCTGGGCTTCGTCCTCCCAAAGGCAATAAGCCAAATCCAACAACATCATTCCGATTGTTTCAAGGTGAGAGTAGGGTACAAGGTGTTGATTTAACCTTGGTCTATGACAGCAAAAACTTGGTTTCTATGTTGACCTATACACTAAGTAAAGCTGAAAATAGGTTTCCTGAAATTTTTTCTAATCAATATTTTCCTTCATCGGATGATAGTAGGCATCAACTCAAGTTTTTTAATACCTATTCTTTTAAAAAAGTAGAATTTACCTTGACATATTCGGGCGCTACAGGTAGACCATACTTGGATTTGAGCAATCTGGATCGGATGATTGATCGGCGAAATCTTAATCTAAATAAATATATTCAAAAACTAAGCGATTATCACCGAATTGATCTAAGTGCTTCGTATAAGATGAATTTCAAACATTGGCATACACAAATCGGATTTACGGTTTTCAATCTTTTCGATCGTGTCAATGTGAAGTACCGTCAATTTATCTACCAGCTACCACCAGGTCAAGGCAGTAATTCTCAACAAAACACTATTGTTGGCTCCGATATCAGCCAATTGGAAAGAACGTATAATCTTACTTTTTCGTTTGGGTGGAAGTGATTTGTAAAAAAGTTACAAAGCAAAATTGTAATAAGAAATCAAAATGTAAGGAAGGAAAAACGGCTTGTATCTTGGTGTAAACTCTTATAGTGATCAGCCCAAATCACAATAGTCTGAGACTGCTAAATATCTTCTGATATCGTTGAATTTGATGCTTACATACACACTTCATAACTGTCAATGAATTGTTAAGTTTGAGAAATTTATTTTTGCAGATATAATGAATATCCAAAAAAGTCCGTTTATTTGTCTTAAACCTGAAGAATCTTTAGAAAAATTTATCTCAGTATATGGTTAAATTTCATCGGTTATGGCTTGTCCTTTTGCTTATCTTTCCTTTGGAAGTATTCAATCAGATAGTACTCAGTCCTAGCGAATATAAGCGGAAACAAATATTATGGGAAGGCGAGAAATACATCGGAAATAAATACCGCACTAAGCATGGAAAATATATATTTGATTGCTCTGGTTATGTAAAATATTTGATGTCGGGCGTAGGAAAAAACGTAACCCGAAGTTCAGTCTCTCAGATACATGATGGTAAACGAGTCGCAGATATCAAAGATGCTCGACCTGGGGACATTATGGTATTTAAAGGGCGAAACGCTCGCAATAATAGACCTGGCCACGTAGGATTGGTGCATCATTGGTCGAATGATACTTTGTACTTCATACATTCGTCAGTGGCAAAAGGCGTAGTCATAGACCACTTATATGATCCTTATTACGCCGCAAGGTTTTTGCAAATCAGAGACGTGATCGGAGATTAAGCATTCACGCCAAAGGCAGTAAGTAAATAATAAAACAACATAGCGATCAAGGCACTTACAGGTATAGTCAAAAGCCATGCCCAAAGCAAATTGATAGTTACGCCCCATCGTACTGCAGACAAACGCTTGGTAGCGCCAGATCCAATGATGGAACCTGTAATGGTATGTGTTGTTGAAACCGGAATTTTAAGATATTCTGTAAGAAAAAGGGTAATTGCGCCGGCAGTTTCCGCTGCGACACCTTCGAATGGTGTCACTTTGGTTATCTTGGTACCCATGGTTTTAATGATTTTCCATCCACCACTCAAGGTACCCAATGCAATGGCACTGTAACATGCCATAGGTATCCACCATACCATATGTTCTAGACTATACGTGCTGGCATCATATCCTACCATAGCTGCCATAATAATTCCCATTACTTTTTGAGCATCATTTCCACCATGACCGATACTGAATGCTGCAGACGACACAAGTTGCATTCTTTTAAACCAGCGCTCGGATTGATTGTAATTGAGCGAGTTTAAAAATAAAGTAAATAAGGCCATTATAATGATAATAAATGCCAAGAGAATCAATTTGAAATTATGCCCATCAAAAATGACATTCATGTAATAATTTTCATAACCGGCTTTAAGTTTTTCGGGATCAGTTTTTAAAGTGTTTGCTAGAAATACAATCAATAATGTTATGACGCCCAATGATACAAGTTTCGGCAATACACTTTTCTTGAAGGCATGCAAAAACCAGATGGAAATCAAGAAGGCGATTATCATACCGATCATAGGAGCAAGTACAATAAAACTCGCTATCTGTATGATTTTACCACTGTTTATGGATTCAAATCCTGTATGCGCAATAGCTGCACCCGCAAATCCGCCGATCAAGGTATGAGATGATGAAGAAGGTATGCCAAACCACCAAGTCAGCAAATTCCAAAAAATGGCTGCGATGAGGCCAGCAAGTATTACGGTTAGAGTTATGTATGGAATGCCCGCGGCATTAGCGCCTTCATTTACGGTTTTTGCTATGGTATTTGCTACACCATGGTCCTTAAAAATAAAAAAAGCAGCAAAGTTGAAAAAAGCGGCCCACACAACAGCTTGGAATGGCGATAACACTTTAGTTGAAACGATAGTTGCTATCGAATTGGCTGCATCATGAAAACCATTAATATAATCAAATATAAGCGCTAAGGCTATGATAATAATCAGTAATGTCATTTTCCCGGATTTTTTTGTTTGATACGGATTTTGATGTCCTTATCAAGCATATTTGATAATGATGGATTCTATCACATTGGACGCATCTTCACATTTATCTGATATTACTTCCAGGTCTTCATATACATCCTTTAGTTTGATAATGTCGATTGCCTGCATGTCTTTGTTTGAAAACAGATTGATGATCGCATTATCCAACACTTCATCTGCATCATTTTCCAGACTATTGATGATTACACATTCTTGTTTTATCTGGCTGATATTCTTCATATTGCGAAGTTTTGTCACCGCATTTGCCAGCGCCTTTATCGATTTTTGATTGATTTCGGCAAGTTCTTTCATATAGGCATCATTTTTCTCAACCTTGTAATTCAGTATTTTCTTGGATGATGCATATATATAGTCTGCTATGTCATCAAGAGACGTAGCTAGATGATGTATGTCTTCTCTATCAAAAGGCGTAATGAAATTTTTGCCCAATTCAATGAAGATTTGATGTGTATATTCATCATTTTTATGTTCGCCATCTTCTAGTACTTTGAGCAATTCAGTTCTCTTTGTAGGATCATCTTCATGTAGTGCTTTTTTGAGACCTGAACCCATTTCCTTAAGGTTCGCCACTATATTTTCGAAAATGTCATAAAACACCCTGTCTTTAGGTAAGAAGAGCCTGATGATATTGTTCATGATTCTGGTAGGTTGTGTTATTAAATATTGCCGCAAATGTAGATTTTTTTGAATATAAATTTTTATTAATCGCAATAAACTTAACATTAAATTAATATTGGAATAGTCTGGCGTTTACCATCAGAAATGATTGTCTTTAAAAAATGACAGTACTAAATATGGAGAGTTATAAAAAAAGAATTATCTTTGTCTTCAACTTTCCAATGAATATTTGCCGTTAATTTCATTTTGTAGTCATTATTTTGACCGATTTGCATAAGGGCAGCAGCTATTATTCACAAAATTATCACCTTTAGTAGTACTTGTAGCATTTGAGTAAAAGCATATTTTTTTGTGATAATTATATATTATAATAAAATATTATGTATTTTTGCCACGTATTTAAGATTTTCAAAAATCATATTTAAGATTATGGGAAAGTGTATTAGTTTTTTCTTGTTGATGTTCATGTTTTTTAATCAAGGGATATCACAAAATCCACAATTAAAATCAGGTGTTGTTTTTAAAAAGCTTTTTTTGGATTATCAATCCCAAAATGGAGGAAGTTTTTCAGAATTTAAGGAATACCGACATGGATACGAAATCGGTTATCACAGAATGTTAAGTGATAAAATTGCCATTAATTTCCCATTGAGATATGGCGTTGTAAATTCACACTTGGATTCGATAAACTGCTTAAAAAAACGAGTTGCAAGCTTGGATGCTCAATTTCAATATCAGTTCAATGAACCAGGAAGAAAGATAATACCTTATGTACTGGCTGGTGTAGGTGGTGTAATGGAGCAAGAAGGTGATTTTAATATTCAGATACCTGCAGGTCTGGGATTTTATTTTAGATTGGCACCAAATGCATATGTAACTATACAGTCTGAATTCCGATATTCGTTGGCTGAAAGCAGAAATAATCTCCAACATGGTGTTGGATTCACCTATTTATTTGGAAAGGCTCCTGAGGAAACACCAAAGCAAATGGAGAAAGTCATGGAAGATAATGATAACGATGGTATAGCAAATGAACTTGACCTTTGTCCTAATGCTTTTGGTAGCAAGGAACTGAATGGCTGTCCTGACAAAGATGGCGATGGTGTGGCTGATTATTTGGACAAATGTCCAGATACAAAAGGATTAGCTGCCTTCGGTGGATGCCCAGATACAGATATGGATGGCATATCAGACAATGAAGATGAGGTCCTAATGTGGCTGGTACCAAAGCATTAAAAGGTTGTCCAGAAAAAGTTGTTGATACGGATGGCGATGGAGTACCAGATGCTGACGACAAATGTCCTGGAGAAAAAGGAATATCAGCTACTATGGGATGTCCAGATGCAGATGGTGATGGTGTGGTAGATAAAGATGATAAGTGTCCGAACAAACCAGGCCTGAAAATATATTATGGATGCCCAGATACGGATGGTGATGGTATAGATGATAGTAGAGATAAATGCCCGAAAGTAGCTGGTACTGTAGCGAATGAAGGTTGCCCAGAAATTAAATCAGAAGACAAAAAGACACTTGAAGTAGCTATGCAAGCAGTCCAGTTTCAGACAGGAAGCGCCATCTTAAAGTCAGAATCCAATGCTGTGCTCAATCAAATCGCCGATATTATGAATCGATATCCTGATTTCAATATGAACATAAGTGGCCATACAGACAATACTGGTAGCTCGTCAGCCAATCAATCACTCTCAGAAAGAAGAGCTAAAACATGCTACGATTATTTAGTCAAAAAAGGTATTAGTCCTGATCGTATGAATCATACTGGGTTTGGTGAGTCGAGACCTATATCTAATAACGAAAATGAAAAAGGACGTACTCTTAATAGAAGGGTAGAGTTCAACTTGGTGAATAGACAATAGGCGTATCAATTTTCATAAAAAATCCTTTGTAAATTCAGATTTGCAAAGGATTTTTTATTTTATATAACTACGATAAATATTTTATATAAGCCACCAACTTTTTTAATTTATTGCGATCATAGATAACTATTATTCTTCTTGCTCATCAGCAAGTACCTCTTTGCGAGAAGCAACATATCCACGCCATTTGGTAAGTACGGATTCGAAATCTTCGGGTAATTCTGTTCGAAATTGCATATACTTTTCTGTCACCGGATGCACAAATCCAATACTCTCTGCGTGCAGTGCCTGCCTTGGCATGATTTGAAAACAGTTATCTACAAATTGCTTATATTTATTAAAAAGTGTACCTTTTAAAATTCTACTGCCATCGTAGCGTTCGTCATTAAACAGTGTGTGTCCGATGTGTTTCATATGAACGCGAATCTGATGCGTTCTACCTGTTTCGAGACGGCATTTTATGAGCGTGACATAATAAAGTTTTTCAAGCACTTCATAATGTGTGATGGCATGTTTTCCCATACTTTCATCCTGAAAAACGGCCATTTGCATCCTGTCTTTTTCGTGCCGTCCTATGTATCCAGTGACTGTGCCTTGATCTTCTTTGACATCGCCCCAGACCAATGCGACATATTCTCTATCAATCGAATGATCAAAAAACTGTTTTGCTAAATGGGTCATTGCATAATCGTTTTTGGCAATAAGGATCAGGCCCGAGGTATCCTTATCTATCCTGTGCACTAGCCCTGGACGATCTGCTTTATTTCCTTGTAGTAAGGGCAGCTGATGCGCTTGGAAATGATACAACAGTGCATTTACCAAAGTGCCTGAATAATTGCCTACACCGGGATGTACTACCAATCCTGGTGGTTTGTTGATGACCATTACATGCTCGTCTTCATAGTGAATGTCTAATGGAATATTTTCTGGTAGTAGGCTCGTTTCATCATCAGGATTTGATGGCAAGACTACAGCGATAGCATCACCAGGTCTTATTTTATAATTGGCTTTGACAGATTTTTCATTTACAAGGATACATCCTGCTTTAATGGCATTTTGTATTCTGTTACGTGATACTTTTTCGAGGCGATCTATTAGAAATTTATCAATACGAACGGGTGTTTGTTTTGGGTCACAAACTATGCGTTGATGTTCATATAATTCGTCTGAAGGTTCCAGATCTGATGATTTTATGGCGGTCATTATCCGGATTTTAAAATTTATAAGTAATACCGAAATCCATTCGGAAAATATCTGTGACACTTCTTTTCAGGTCAAACCCATCAAGTGTCGAATAATTAATAGTGTTTTGGTTATTTAAGACGTAATAAGGTACACTTAGTCCTGGTAAATAATTCAACCTAAAATTAATAAACCAATCATTTTTGACTGGGAGATTGAAGCCAGCAGCCGCTCCATATGTGAGAGACAATGCCCCTTTTTCTGTATTTAGGTCAGAAGAATCAGAATCATCTGCGATAGTTCTTGTGGTATTTGTAAATAGCCATTTGTACCCTAATTGGGCTTCAATGTAAAATTCAAATTTTCTAAAATATATGGCTGGATAAAATCTTAACTTCCCATTAAACCCAAGCAAATTACTGGTAGTTGTATAATTTACATCAAATACATTAAATTCGATAACTTCTTGTACAACTGCACCGTTTGACCCAAGATCATTGTAGTAACAGCTTAATCCCCAAAATAGAGGTTGATCTACCTTGAGTTGCCTCAAATACCCAAATTCAAATCCTAATTTAGCTTCGGGTATATTTTTACTAAAAAATCCCAAAGGTTTCATAAATGTCACATTTCCTTCAATAAAGTTCACTTTATACTGTGCAAAAGTTAAAGTACATGTGCCTACAAAAAAGACCAAAATCAAAAATCGAGTAAAATATAACTTCATCATTTAAAATCAAACTACGATGCAAAGTAACACAAAAAACAGTGATTTGCGCAAAAAATAAACTTTAGCTGGTATATATAAGGTTGGATTGGAATTTATGAATTATTCAAATTAAATAATTATTTTATGTATAAATATTTATAAAACAGTAAGTAAAATCAATATTTTCTCTTTTTGTATATTCTTATTTCTAAGTCAGAACACATAGTTGGTTTCGATGTGATCTACCAATATTTGCAAGTGAAATTGATTAGAAATATCTACCCATCGATACAACATTCCGATTATATCAGATATTTATTTTAATTTCGCCGCTGTATTGAAAGATGTAAAATCGTGAGCCAAAAAATAAAAATAGATTCGCTGTGTGTAAAGGAATATCCTGATCAGCGTACTACCAAACCACATCAATTGCCGCTTTATGCCACTTCTTCATTTGTTTTTGAAGATGCAGAAGAAGGGATTGATATCTTCACGGGCAAGAAACAGGGACATTCGTACAGTCGTTATGGCAATCCGACTATTGATACCGTGGCACAAAAGTTGGCAGATTTGGAAGCTTTTGGTACGGGATTGAATGCCTATGGTTTTTTGACTTCGAGCGGTATGTCGGCTATATCTATATTGATGATTTCGTTATTGAAGCAAGGAGATACGGTATTGACGCAATCAGACTTATATGGTGGCACTACAGAATTATTGCTCAAAGTATTGAGTAATGTCGGAATTAAAGTGATTTTTACAGATCTGAACAATACTGATGCCGTAGAACAACATTGTCTGAACGATCGTTCGATAAAACTTATCTACTTTGAGACACCTGCTAACCCGACTATGAAGTGTATTGATATACATAGCATCAGTAAAATAGCCAAAAAATATGGTGCATTTACTTGTGTTGATAATACATTTTGTACTCCTTTGATTCAGCAACCATTGAGTTTGGGCATTGACTTTGTTATCCATTCTACGACCAAATACCTCAATGGTCATGGGAATTCGATAGCAGGAATCATCATCGGTCACGAAGAGAAAATCAAGCACAAGATATGGACTACCTTAAAATTGATGGGTGCAACTTGTAATGCTTGGGATGCATGGCTCATCAATAATGGATTGAAAACATTATCACTTCGTATGGCGAAACATGCCGAAAATGCAATGAATATCGCAATCTGGCTTCAGAAGCACCCGAAGATAAAACGTGTAAATTATAATGGATTGGAAGATCATCCATATCATGAAATTGCCAAAAAGCAAATGAAATCGTTTGGTGGTATGCTGAGTTTTGAAATAGATCTACCTTTAAATGAGGTACTGAATGTGTTGAACAAACTGCAATTTTGTACTATGGCACCTACTTTGGGTGATGTAGATACGCTGATCCTGCATCCGGTTACCAGTTCACATCTGAATGTAGATAAATCACAACGAGAAGCAAATGGCATTACTGACCAGCTAGTAAGGATGTCTGTAGGTATTGAGAATCAAGATGATATCATTGCTGATTTAAGCCAAGCACTTCAATAACTTTATTAATAAAATAGAATATCATGTCCAAACCTGTAGTGAAGAAATCCCTTATTGAGATAGAAATAGGATTAAATGAAGATAAAATGCCAGAAACCATTCAATGGCGATCTGATGACAATCCCAATGGTAAAGATTTTACAGAATGTAAGGCCATATCATTGGCACTTTTTGATAAAGACTACAAGGATACATTGAAAATCGACTTGTGGACTACAGAGATGCAGGTGATAGAAATGGATCGATTTATGTATCAGACGCTGCGTTCATTGGCAGATACCTATTTCAGAGCCACCAATAATCAACAATTGGCTAACGATATGCAGCTTTTTGTAGATTATTTCGGAAAACAGACAGGTATTATAGCGCCAGAAACAGAGAATCAAGCCTAATTTCACAAAATTTTATCTTCATATTAAAATAATTCTTAATAATTTATACATATTATTTTTTATTTGAATATTAATTCCTACTTTTGCTCTTACGAAATCAAAGCGAAAAGCCAACCTAAGGAGTTATGTGTAAAATTGTATCCGAAAGATTTATTGCCTGTATCGAAAAACTACGGGAACGTAATGAAATAAAGTCAATAAGACAATTTGCACTCAATGTGGATTACCATCCGCAAAATCTCAACGATATCATTAAAGGCAATAGAGACGTTACGGTGGATCTCATCAGAAATGCTGCTGAAACATATAGATTTAATCCACAATATATATTTACTGGTTTAGGAAGTATGTTTTTAGATAAAGATGTCATGCAGCAGTCAGCCGCTCAAAAGTCTCATGTTTCACTCGAAAAGATTGTTTACGTACCTACAGCAGCGCATGCAGGATATACAGATCAATTCAATGATCCAGTCTTTATGGAGGATTTAGTAAGCTTTTCATTGCCAGATTACAAATTTCAACATGGTACTTACCGATGTTTTGATATAGTAGGAGATAGCATGGAGCCTTCATTATATGCTGGTGATAAGGTCGTTTGTTCTGCTGTAGATAGTAATAATTTCTATAGCTCAGTCAGAAATAATCTGGTTTACGTCATTGTGATGGACGGAGGATTGGTCGTAAAAAGGGTAAAAAATAGAATACGAGAAGCAGCTGTGTTAGAGTTGCTTTCTGATAATAACTACTATCAACCTTATGAAGTCCCAGCTAATGAGATAAAAGAAATTTGGCACGTCGAAGTGAAAATTTCACCATATCTGCCTTCACCAAACAATATAAGGCATGCATTCCATGAAGAAATGGATGATATGAAAAAAATCATAGACCAACAGTCGCGTTCTATTCTTGTGTTGAACCAGACCGTCGAAAAATTATTAAAGCAAAACCGCGCAATTTATTAATAATCACAACTTATTTCTACCAATTTAAGGGAGACTTCATAGAGTAAATTGTATTTTTGCTCCACCAAATTTATTTATATCATAAGTAAGATGAACCAACTCACAAATCATATTATGATGATCAGACCAGCCAATTTTGGTTTTAATGATCAGACTGCTTCGAATAATGCGTTTCAGTCAACCGATAAAATTGCCGATGCAAAAGCGCTCAAGGACATCGCAAAAGCCGAATTTGATTCAATGGTTTCTACATTGAGGAGCGAAGGTGTTGATGTTTTGGTTATAGAAGACACAGTTGAGCCGATCAGACCTGATGCTGTTTTTCCCAACAACTGGATCAGTTTTCATGAAAATGGTGCATTGATCACTTATCCGATGTATGCCCCAAATAGACGGCTGGAAAGAAGGGAAGATATCATCGAAATAATAGAAGATAAATTTAAAGTCAAAAATCGGTACTCGTTTGAATTTTACGAAGATGAGGATGAACCACTTTTTCTAGAAGGAACTGGCAGTATGATTTTTGATAGAAAAAATGAGATAGTTTATGCATGTCTTAGTCCTAGGACTGATGCCGTTTTGATCGATAAATTTAATGTATTGATGAACACAAGAAGTGTGGTTTTTCATGCATTAGACAGGAACGGAAAAGAAATCTACCATACCAATGTAATGATGGCTTTGGGACATGATTTTGTGGTAATTTGCATGGAAAGTGTCAAGACCGAAGAAAGTAAGACGCAATTGAGAAAAATTTTTGACCAAACTGGCAAAGAGATAATTGAGATCACCTTAGATCAGATGGAAGCCTTTGCCGGCAATATGCTCGAAGTGCTCGGAAAAGGTGGGAAAAGGCTTTTATGTCTTTCGCAGACTGCATATAATTCTTTGACACAATTACAAAAAGAAAAATTATCTCAGAAAACAACTTTGTTACCTTTGGCTATTGACAACATCGAAAAATTCGGTGGTGGTAGCGTCAGATGTATGATGGCAGAAATATTTTTACCAATAAAATAAAAAGTGAACACATGGCTGAATCACCTTTAATCCATATCGGGGAAGAAAACGGAATCTATACCCTTACTATCACTAGACCTGAAGCCCTAAATGCGCTGAATAGGCAAGTTTTTAATGAACTTGAAGCATTTTTCAGTACTTACAATGGCGATTTTCAAGTAAAAGGTGTCATCATTACTGGTGCTGGCAATAAGGCCTTTGTAGCAGGTGCGGATATAAAAGAATTTGCGGCAATGGATGCTGTGGCAGGCTCAGCACTTTCAAAACGTGGTCAGGATATCTTCTTTATGATAGAGCGATTTCATGCACCTGTCGTAGCAGCGGTAAATGGTTTTGCTCTAGGTGGTGGATGTGAACTGGCTATGTCTTGTCATATTCGTGTAGCAGGAAATAATGCAAAATTTGGACAACCAGAAGTAAACCTAGGCCTAGTACCAGGCTATGGCGGCTCTCAGCGATTGGTGCAGCTCGTAGGAAAAGGTAAGGCTATGGAAATGTTGCTAACAGCAGATATGATCAATGCTGAAGAAGCTTTGCGATTAGGATTGGTGACCCATGTAACAGAAAGTGGCGAAGAAGTGACGAAGGCCAAGGAGATATTAATAAAAATCTCAACAAAAGGTCCGTTGGCTGTCAAACAATCTATCGCCTTGATCAATGCCTATTTTGATAAAAAAACTGATGGTTTCGAAAGTGAATATATGGATTTTGGATTGACCATCGGAAGTGAAGATAGTAAGGAAGGCGCTGCAGCTTTTGTTGAGAAGCGTAAAGCTGTATTTAAGGCCAAATAATATTACATGTTTGATTTTCATAAAGATAAGCAGCGGTATTTCAATATACAAAAAGAAGTTACCGAAGAAGATGTGATTCCATTTTTGGAAAAACAGATCGGCCCATGTATTAATAAGCGAGTATTAGAAGTAGGCTGTGCTGAAGCTGGTGTGCTCAAGGCATTTCTCGATAAAGGAAATACTGGTATAGGTATCGAATTGGCAGAAAGTAGATTTATTTTGGCACGTCAATTTCTCGACGATGAGATCAAACAAGGTAAAGCAGACATCATAAATAAAAATATCTATGATGTCAAAGATCCGCAGTAGAGCTAAATGGTCTTTTTGACATAATTATATTAAAAGATGTCATCGAGCATATCCATGATCAGGGTAAGTTTATCCAGCAATTGCGTGGTTTTTTAGCGCCTGATGGAGTAGTGTTTTTTGCATATCCACCTTGGTGGATGCCATTCGGAGGCCATCAGCAGATTTGTAATGCTAAATTGCTTAGGACATTGCCTTGGTTTCACTTATTGCCAAAGTCGTTATTCAAAGGTTTGCTACAACTATTTAATGAACGTCCTGCAACCATTGCCGACTTACTGGAAGTAAAAGAAACAGGAATTAATATAGAAAAGATGAGACGGCTTCTTAGAGAAAACAACTACATCATTCTCGATCAGAAATTTTGGTTGTTCAATCCGATTTACAAATTTAAGTTTGGTATAAATAAGAAGCTCGTTTGGCAACCATTGACCATGCTACCGTATATCAGGAATTTTTATACTACCGCACATTATGTGGTCTTCTGTCCAAAGGCATAAATAGGCTATACGATGATGTGTCAGTCAGTCGAGTGCAGGTAGTTAGAGAAGGCAAGGTAGTAAAGATATAGAATGCAGCATTCTGTAAGTCAAAGTCTAATGACTTTGACGGATATTATCTGTCGGTCTGTGACCGATGCTTTGGGTTAATATGAAAAAATTAATGTTGGACGAAAATTATTATTGTCTAAAAAACTATTACCTTTATTCTCTCGAGAGGAAAAGGAATCGGAAAACCATAAAGCTGATTTGTTTATATATACTTAAACATTGCATCATGAAAAACATTCTAAGATATACCAAAATTATGAAGTTTAAAATATCAAAATGGCTAATGTTGTGTCTTTTTATATTGAATGTAGTAATGACTCAGGCCCAAAA
>JADKGF010000044.1 GCA_016717105.1 Saprospiraceae bacterium
TTATAACTCAAAAATGAAAAATTACATTACTCCTTTTTCTATCAGGATAAGAACTAATTTCAAGTAAAAATCACTTTAAATAAATATTGTTTTCAGTATTGGTAAAAATTTTCTTGGTCTGTTAGATGATGGTAAAGTTTATTAGCACCTTCTGAAATTCTTTTCTAATATTGGATCATTTTTAAATTATTAATCTCGTTACCCATTGCTGAAATCTCCAGCCTTTACACAAATACCATTTATTCTATTCTTAATAACTACTACATGAATGCCAACATCAAAGGAAGTTAATATTGGCTTAGATAAACCAAGAGTCTCCAGTAAGACAAACTCAGTTGTAGTTGCCCAAATGGTAGTATTTATACACCTTTGGAAGATGCAATAAGCTCTACAGCTCCATTGTCTATTATTCTGGTAAAACTTCCAATTTTCCTCTTTAGATACTTAATGTTTTCAGGATAAGTTGCCAAGAAGTGATCCAGCTTCACTCTGATTATAAAAAATTGTTTTTATTGTTATCCCATCTGTCAACATAATCTAAAATAGAAGAAATTAAATGCATTCCTTTTTCATGTCGATGTTGACCAATGATTACAAAATAAGGTTTTGATTCCTGAATCAAATGTTTCACTCTAGTTTGATAAAAAATAATGGTATTTTTTACTAAGTTCTCTTTAATTAAACCAATTTTTAGATAAAAATCTAATTGTTCAAAAGTAGAACCTAGAAAAACAAAATCAACTTTTTTAAGACGTTTTAAAAACATCTTTTGAATAATTTGATAATTGATCAAAGTTAACAAGGGCCTAGATTGCTTTTCTGCACAATTATTTTTTAAACACTTACATATTGGATTTTTCAAGACACAAAGTACCTTGAATTAGTTCCAAGAGCTGCATGTAATCTTACACAATAAAAATCTTGAACTAATAATAAAAATGCTGTTTAATTTCAAATTTGATGCATAAATCTATAAGTAAACAACAGGTGTATTTACGATTCATCCGATAAAAAACATATAATTAGGTTTAAAATCATCTATCACTATTTTAAATGACTCTTCATATTTAGACTAACATAATTTGCTAATCCATTGTAAAGGAATACGTTGAATTTCTATAATTTGCTATTTCTAAGTTTGTTTGTCGTGGGTAAAAACAGCAATTTCATATCCCAAAACAGTTAATTGTCTTGCAGCTTCACGAGCAGCTATAGCTCTGAGTGTCACTATAAAATATATCAGGATGAATAAGGATTCTATTTTCCCACTTTCCAATATGCACTTTTTGTTTCAATTAAATTTTCAAGCTCCTGTTTGTCTTAACATATCCATAGCCTTCCAAAAACCATTATGTTGATATGCAAATAATTGACCATCTCGAGCTAGTCCTTCCAACGGCTGCCTTTCAAATATTGTACTATCGTCTTTTAAATAATCAAATATAACGGTTGACAAACAAAAAAACCTCCATTAATCAAGTATTGTCACCTTTCGGTTTTCCTTAAAATTTTGTTACATTATATGGATTATTAACTATAACTGCACCAAATCTACCCTCGAGTTTGAACTGTAGTCATTATTATAGCTTTTCCATGAAATTATGGAAACTTACTAAATCATTAATATTAATATCAGCTAAACCATCTCCGTATGTTAGTGAAAAATGATTCTTACCTATATAACTTTGAGCTCTTTTAACCTACCACCTGTCATTATCCCGATTCTCCCGTTTCCAATAATAGTTATTTTCAAAGGCTCAGGAATACATTATGGTATTCAATTGAATTATCTTTTAAATTAATGGACATATCTGCTGAATGGCGATAATAATTGGAAAAATATTCTTTAATCATGTAGCTTTTATAACCGCACAGATTATAAAATCATTAAATCCATAATGAGAATAAATTTTCATTATATGCCATAAATTAGTTTTCCCGCCTATCTCTACCACAGGTTTTGGTCTCAACGTTGTCTCTTCCAGAAAGACGAGAGCCTAATCCACCAGCAAGTATCACTACTTTCATTTAGTATGATTTGATTTTTGATTATTAAAATTTTAGCTATTTACAAACTTTATAAAATAATACTGAATAATGAAGCTCTTCTTTATATCATGGACACCATTTTCTTTTTAACAAAAGGTGTGATAAATATGCTCCATCTTGTCCTGTTACACCTGTTATTAAGGACCGTTTCATGTATATTTATATTAAATTAATTTTGTTTATTTGTATTTTGGTAAATAACTACTTTTTAGTAATATCTATTCCTTTATAACAACGCGTTGTTTCTTTGTAACATCGGATGTTTCTTTGTAACATCAGGATGTTTCTTTTTAACGTCGCGTTATTTCTTTATAACGGGATATTTCTTTATAACGTCAGGATGTTTCTTTGTAACGTCAGGATGTTTCTTTGTAACGTCAGGATGTTTCTTTGTAACATTATGTAGTTTCACTGGTAAAGAACAACAAAAGAAATAATTTACATCACTTATTAACTTTATTTGGCTTACTACCAAGGTTGAAATTTTGTAACAAATTGTTACAAAAATAGAAAAATTTACTTATACTTTTACAGCGAGATTTAAAATCGCAAAATCAATTAATGAAAATTTCATGTAGAAATGGAACCTTAATTTTGTGACTTTAATAAAATATGTTTGGTTAAAACCTCCTACCAAATATATAGGATAAGAAAAGGAGGTATTAGTATAATTCAATTTTTTTTATGTTAATTAGAAATTTGATCTCGGAAGTATGCTGGACCGAGTATAAAGAAAAAGGCATGATTTCTTTAATTTTTAAATTCTTATTTTAATGGCAGTTACCAGAACATCGAAGGCTTTAGCTAGCTCACTTCGCCGATGGGAAAGACTTTCTTCCATCAACCCTCAGCCGGATTTCGGCGCCGGATTTTCTATTGCAGATTTCAAAGCCAAGATCGATGCATTGGCCTCGTTAGAAGCCAGCTACAACAGAACTCGATCTGAAGTTGATGCACAATTGTCCACACTCAAAAAAGCAGAAATGGAGCTTTTGGATCATCGTGAACGTATGTTGACTGCTATTGCATTTCTCTACGGCAAGGATTCGGAAGAATATGTTGCAGCAGGTGGAGTTCGCAAAAGTGAGCGGAAGAGACCCCGACTAAGAACAGTCTCTCCTGCTCAAACTGAATGAAAATTGATCAAATAAATTAATTTTCATTACCAGATGGTCCTCCACTGTTGAGCAAAAGCTACAATGGTGGAGGATTTTTTTAATTTGGTAATTTTGGAAACTGTAAATCTGACTAACTATTTTTTGATTGCTAAACCTTCTCAATGATAAAACACTTTGATCATCACAACTTCCAATAAAAATCAAACTCCTTTCCATCCTTGACACCCTTTATATCAAATAATAGCAGTTCGCCATTTGATAAATCCATTAAAGCATCTTTGGATAGGTTTTTGTAGGCTTGATGACCCACAGCTAATACAATACCATCATATTTTCCTACGGGTTCATCAATAAGAGAAATGCCGTATTCATGCGCTACTTCATTGGCGGAAGCCCATGGATCGACTACGTGTACATTGAGCGAGTAAGACATCAATTCCTTGATCATATCTACCACCTTTGAATTCCTGATATCAGCCACATCTTCTTTGAAAGTGATACCCATTACTAGGACTTTGGAAGAACCTGGATTTTTACCTTTTTCTATCAAAGTCTGGACGACTCTCTTCGCGATGAAGTGGGGATATAATCATTAACCCTACGGCCAGCTGCTATCACTTGTGGATCTAGGCCCAATTGTTTTGCCTTATGCATCAGATAAAATGGATCTACGCTGATACAGTGACCACCTACAAGGCCAGGCTGATACTTATGAAAATTCCATTTGGTGCCTGCCGCTTCTATCACTTCGTTGGTGTCTATTCCCATTTTATCAAAAATGATAGATAATTCATTCATCAAAGAAATATTGATATCCCGCTGGGTATTTTCTATCACTTTTGCTGCTTCTGCCACCTTGACGGATGACGCCTGGAAAGTGCCCGCTTCTATGATGGTATTATACACGGCCGAAATAGTTTCTAAAGTCTCTTGATCGCAACCTGATACGATTTTTAATATCTTAGTGAGTGTGCGCACCTTATCACCAGGGACTATTCTTTCTGGGCTATAGCCAAATTTAAAATCTTTGCTACCTTTCAAGCCACTTTCACGCTCCATGACTGGCACGCAATCTTCTTCTGTACAGCCAGGATAAACGGTGCTTTCATAGACGACGATATCACCTTTTTTCAGCGCTTTACCCACACTAGCGGATGCACCCAATAAGGGCTTTAAATTAGGGACTTTGTGCTCGTCTATATCTGTAGGTACACCTATTATATGAAAATGTGCTTTCTTTAGATCGGCAGCATCGGACGTAAATTCAATATCGCAGCCATCAAAAGCGGAACTATCCAATTCTTTAGATGGGTCTATGTGCTGCTTCATCAAGGCAACTCTGTCCTTATTTATATCAAAGCCGATAACTTTAAAATGCTTAGCAAATTCTAAAGCCAATGGCAAACCTACATACCCTAGTCCTGTTACGGAAATTAGTTTTGTCTTATTTTTTAATTCTGTGAGCATCTCAATTTTACTGGATATATTCCTTTTTGGTAGGTTAAGCATGTATTCAACATTAAACCATCCACCTGACACCTTAAACTTTCAAACTTTGCATGGCTTCGCCGTTGATAAGTCGCACGTACTTGATCTCTTCATCCAAAAAAAATTGGCGTTTTCTTTAGACACAAATTGAGTAGCAAAGTTACTCGATTTTGAAGTGGATTCTGAATTTTTAACTTCAAAATGCAAATGTATCTTTTTGATTTGATAATTTTTCATAGAGGATTGATGAATTATGGATTCGATGAATAAGTGTTTCAAGCTTATTCTTAAAACCAGAAGTAATCCTAAATTTCTTTGAGTCTAAGTTTAAATCTCTTATTATTTTTTTTGCAAGAATTTCATTTATTTCATTGTGTCTTGACTGGCTGGGATGTCCCTTTGTTTGGGTTGTGATAAATATCATGTTTCGATCCATTTCTCAAAAGAATACACCCATTATTATTTAAAATTTTGAGTAGTTCCTTTCGCTTCATGCTATCACCAATTCTTCCACTTTTCTTATTCCAACTATTTTTTCTTGAGTAAACAAATTATAAAGATCAATGAGGTGCTCCTTTAAATCTTGTAAATCTGTGCCTTGAGTCCAATGGTCAGGATATTCGTTTAAGTAGCCTAGATATGTATTATCTGACTCTAACCAATAAGTAAAACTGACTTTGTTTTGCATTTTATTACTTTGTTTCTACTATTTTAAACATTTAAAAATAATAACAGGTTCATGAATGCACCAATTACAAGTGTCAAAAAATAAAATCTGACAAAAGACACACTTATTTACGGTTCAAATCTACAGTTCCGCAAATAATCAGTTAAACACCTATTTCATGATCTTCATCAAATACTCGCCATATCCACTCTTGATCAGTGGGCTTGCAAGTTTTGATAATTGTTCCTTGTCTATAAAGCCCATGCGCCAAGCTATCTCCTCTATACAACCTATCTTGTAGCCTTGACGCTTTTCAATCACGCGCACAAATTCTGAAGCATCGTGCAAGGAATCAAATGTTCCCGTATCGAGCCAAGCGGTACCTCTATCCATAATTCCTACGGACAATTGACCTTTCTCAAGATAATGCTGGTTTACAGTCGTGATTTCGTACTCGCCACGCGCTGATGGCTGGATATTCTTGGCTATTTCACATACTTGTGTATCATAATAATAGAGCCCTGGTACTGCATAATCTGACTTTGGATGTACGGGTTTTCTTCTATCGAGAGTGCTTTTTGATTTTTGTCAAATTCAACCACACCATATCGCTCTGGGTCATTCACTGGATAAGCAAAAACCTAGCACCTGTGGTAATAGTGGCGCTTTGTTGGAGTAACTTGGATAGTCCGGACCCATAAAATATATTGTCTCCCAAGACCAAGCATGACGTATCATTGCCTATAAAATCTGACCCTATGACGAATGCCTGCGCCAGTCCATTGGGTACTGCCTGCACCGCATATTCAAATCTACATCCTAGCTCACTTCCATCCCCTAAAAGTCTCACAAATCCTGCTTGATCTTCCGGTGTAGTGATGATCAATATCTCTCGTATCCCCGATAACATGAGGATCGATAATGGATAATAAATCATTGGCTTATCGTAGATGGGCATCAGTTGTTTGCTGATAGCCTTCGTGATCGGATAAAGTCTAGTGCCGGACCCGCCAGCGAGGATGATACCTTTCATTGTTTAATTTATTAATGGATGATTTGCAAATTACCACTTTTTTTTACCACTAAGGGGCACTAAGGTCTAAGAGCCTCAAGAATCTTAACCACTAAGGACACTGAGTTTTCAATAGGCTAAGAACTAAGGAATTTTTTACCACTAAGGGACACTAAGGATTCACTAAGATCACTTAAGAATCTTAACATCTAAGGGACACTAAGGGGTTTACTTTAACTTAGTTTTCTTAGTGATTTCTATGTGTACTTAGTGGTTTTATTATCATTTATTTTATTTTTACCACTAAAGGGCACTAAGTTCAATAAGGAGCACTCAAGTATCTTACTAATAAGGGGCACTAAGGGAGTTTGTCTTTGTTTTCTTAGTGATTTCTATGTGTACTTAGTGGTTTATTTTTCTTATTGGTCATTTATCACTTAAATGGATGATTTGTCATTGGAATTTTACAAAATGGATGATAATCGCCTACTAAGCCAATGGGCGTGCTGGTCCTGATATTATGAACTATTTCTATGGCAGCGCGCGCCTCACCGATGCGGAAGCCGCCACCATTTAATATATCTCGATAACTAAGCGTGTGCAAGTCGGTAAATCCATCAGAAAACTCTAGTTCCTCGCCTTCGATATTTATAGACCTATAGGTGCGTTTACCCTTTGCTCTTACGTCTTCTGGGAGTGTCTCCGCATTGATACTCAAAAACCATCGGACTTTTGCTTTTTCAAATTCAAAATATCCTGCAGCGCGATCGTGTGTGTGTATATGCACGATATTCTCTTTTACAGGACCAAAGACCCACTGGAGCATATCATAAAAATGAACACCAATATTAGTGGCTATTCCACCAGATTTTTCTGTGTTTCCTTTCCAAGATGTATAATGCCAAGTACCTCGTGAAGTAATATAAGTAAGATCAAATTCAAAAATCTTATCTTTTGGAGCTGCGTTCACTTTCTCTTTTAAGGCTATGATGCTAGGATGTAGCCTCAATTGCAAAATATTATATACGTGATTTCCTGTCTCCTTTTCCAATTCCTCGAGTGCGTCTATATTCCAAGGATTGAGGACAATGGGCTTCTCACATATCACATCAGCACCATATCTGAGCCCAAAGCGTATATGTGCATCATGGAGATAATTAGGGCTACATATACTGACGTAATCCACTTTTTTACCCGCTCTTTTTAGCTTCTCAAGATGCCTATCGAAGCGCTCAAATTCCGTAAAAAAAGCAGCATTGGGGAAGTAACTATCTATAATGCCCACGCAGTCATTAGTATCCATCGCGGCCACTAGGTCGTTCTGTGTATCCCGAATGGCTTGCATATGTCTCGGGGCGATGTATCCTGCTGCGCCTATTAAAGTAAAATGTTTCATTATAAGGGATATTGAATTTTATTGATGCTAATTTTAATTACCACTAAGGGCACTTAGGGTAAGAGCGTGAACCTAACTTTTTTACCACTAAGGAGCACTGAGCTTTTCACTAAGAGACACTAAGGTAAGAGAGCTATACATACTTTCTTTTTACCACTAAGAGCACTAAGTTTTTCACTAATGTACACTAAGGGTATTATCTTGTCTTAGTTTTCTTAGTGATTTCTATATGTACTTAGTGGTTAAACTTCCTAAACTATTAGGTATTTGTTATTCAGATAATTTTTCAAAATGCTTATTTACAAGAGGAATTAAACCATCTGTGGTGATATTTAATACGTTATAATTAATTAAAAGGCCTTTAGGTTTTTCTAAAATATTCATATAACTAAGTAACTGTGCTTGGTCAGTAGGAGAAAATCCATTGGTAGATTTGTTTTCAACCAAAATCAGATCTTCAACCATTATATCAAACCTTAATCTAGTTTTACATTCAATACCTTTATATACTGGGATAATCTGTTGTTGTGAAGTTACTTTTAACCCTTTTTTTCTCAGCTCAAAAATAAGGCATTCTTCATACAAACTTTCTAATAAACCAGGACCCAATTCCTTATGAACTTCTATTGCACAACCCACTATTTTATAAGCTAATTGATTGACATATTTTTTTGTAATTTTCATATTTGAGATATAGTTTTAAAATATTGCTGTTTTACTAATTTAAAATACTTAGGCACTTTCTTTTTACCATTATAAGGCACGTTAACTTTTTTTATTTACCACTAAGGGCACAGAATGTGATGCTAAGTTTATTTACCACTAAGAGGCACTAAGTTTTTCACTAAGGGGCACTTAGGGTAAGAGCGTGAACCTAACTTTTTTACCACTAAGGAGCACTGAGCTTTTCACTAAGAGACACTTAGTCTTAGAGATTGCTATGTTTTTATTTCATAACTTTTTTTTTACCACTAATAGCACTAAGTTTTTCACTAAGGGGCACTAAGGGGTTTCTTGATCTTAGTTTTCTTAGTGGTTTTCTTAGTAGTTTCTATGGTACTTAGTGGTTAAACTTTACCACCTTATCACCTTCTAATCTATATCGTTCTCCACTTTCAATACATACAGCTTCACCATTATCATCGAAGGTAAGTCTATGCCCATATTCGCTCATCCATCCCAACCGTCGTGCGGGATTACCAACCATCAATGCATAATCAGGAACATGCTTAGTAACTACAGCGCCTGCACCGATAAAGGCAAATTTACCTATGTCATGCCCACAGACTATCGTCGCATTTGCCCCGATGGAAGCGCCTTTGCCAACATGTGTTTTTAGATATTCACTTTTGCGATTGACAGCACTACGTGGGTTGATCACATTGGTAAATACACACGATGGGCCAAGAAAAACATCATCATCACATGTAACGCCTGTGTAAATCGAAACATTGTTTTGGACTTTGACATTATCACCTAGGATGACCTCTGGTGAAATAACTACATTTTGTCCAATATTGCAGTTTTTGCCCATGGTGCAATTGGGCATAATGTGACTAAAATGCCAGATCTTAGTGCCCTCTCCGATGGTACATCCTTCGTCGATGTAAGATGATTCGTGTGCAAAATAGGTCATAATGTTTTGTGGTTTAAAAGTGGTTGTAATTGTAATCGGGCAGTTAAACGATACTTACGCCATCGCATCCACTACTATCTTCCTAGCAATGAAGAATCCAACGGCCAAGAGACCACCGAGTAATCCACCTTTTATAATTTCGATAAGTAAAGACATAGCCGCTGGATCAAGTGGTGGTATAGGCTCGTCTATAATTACAATATCAGGCGTACCTGCAGTCAATGAAAAATCAGCCAATTCCTTATTTTTTGTAACTTCGGCATACATCGTTTTCAATTTTAATATCTCTGTTTCCATAAGTTTCCTTTGAGTCAAGAGATTCGGATCACTTAAATTGCGGTGTGAATCATTAAATCTGGACAATTGAAACTCTTTAGCACGCATTAATGAGAAAATCGAGTCTGTCTTTTGCTCTACAAATTCAAATGTATTTCGATTGCCTTTGGTAGATGTGGCTGTGTAATAAGCTTTTAGTTCGTCAAATACCAATTTACTAAATTCAATAGACAATTGTTCGTCTTTGGTTTTTGATGAGATGGTCAAAATTCCAGTATCTTCATTAAAACCATTGCTAAAAATCTGATCCTTTGTATCTTTTCCTCCAACTACTTTACCGTATAACATTTTTAAGGCTTGAAGCTTATTCAAATCAAAGTTATCAATTGAATCCGAATCAAATTTAAAACCTGTCCAATCTTTGTTTTTGTTGGTCCATTCCTTATCTAATTCCTGTAATGTAATTATATGGTTGGCAATAAAATCCTTCTTGCCTCCAAATGTATCTAATGGAATAGATGTAAAAAGCACTTTGTGAATGATGTTTCTTGACTTAGACAATGCAACAATTCGGTCCAGATTTACTTTACCACCTTTGCCTAGACCAAAAGAACCAAGAATACCTGACAATGCGCCACCGCCACCACCTGCATCATTGAGCGTATAGGTGAGTTCTGCAGTATAAGTAATGGGTGTATTTTTCGCTTTGTATCCAAAATATAAGATAAAAGGTATAGCAATTAATATAATCCACCATTTTTTTGCCCATAGCTCACGCCAGAATTCGAGCAGTTTTTCGATGAGCTCCTTTAATGTGATTTCGTCATCCTGATATGGAGGTATGTTTTGTTGTTCCATTTACTATTTATTGGACTTACTTATTAGCTAAAAAGCTTAGCTTGTATTGTTTTATTAATAATGATTTCGGCAAGAAACTATGATTATTTTGTATGTAATTTTTTTATAGAAACCAAATATTCAAATTTAATGATACATCTTTTTGTAATATTCCTGATAAGCTCCTGATGTGACATGATCTAGCCATTCTTGATTATTGAGATACCAATCTATCGTCTTTGCGATGCCCGTTTCAAATGTTTCTTGCGGCACCCAGCCTAGTTCTCGTTGAATCTTAGAAGCATCTATAGCATACCTCAAGTCATGGCCCGCTCTATCCGTTACATAAGTGATCAATTGCCTACTTTCGCCTTTAATACGACCCAGTTTATCGTCCATGGCATCACAAAGAAAGTGAACTATGTCTATATTTTTCCATTCATTGTGACCACCAATATTATAAGTCTCACCTGCTTTTCCCTTGTGCAGAATGGTGTCAATCGCTCTTGCATGATCCTCTACATACAACCAATCTCTCACGTTTTCGCCCTTGCCATATACTGGTAGCGGCTTCTTGTGCATGATATTGTGCAGCATCAATGGAATCAATTTTTCAGGAAAATGGTTAGGGCCATAATTATTACTACAATTGGAAATAACTGCTGGTAAGTGATAGGTATGATAAAAAGCTCTCACCAAGTGGTCGGATGATGCCTTAGAAGCGGAGTATGGTGACCTCGGATCATACGGTGTTTCTTCTGTAAACATCTCATTACCCATCTCCAGCGAGCCGTACACTTCATCCGTACTTACATGATAAAACAGCTTATTCTCGTAATTTCCAGCCCAATGTTTCTTGGCTACCTGCAAGAGATTTGCTGTACCAAGGATATTGGTTTTTAGAAATATTAATGGATCTTTGATGGATCGATCCACATGAGATTCTGCAGCTAGATGGACCACATGCGTGATGCCATGCTTTGTAAATATATCATCAACTAATGCATCATCGCCGATATCACCTTTCACAAATGTATAATTGGGCACGGCTTGTATATCTTTTAGATTTTCAAGATTGCCCGCATAAGTAAGGGCATCGAGATTGACGATGTTATAGTTTGGATACGATGTTATCAGTCTTCTGACTACATGAGAGCCTATAAAACCAGCGCCACCTGTGATGAGTATGTTCATTTTATATTTGGATTTGAGAATTTGTTGATTAGTTATATTGATTATGGTTATTACTCATCACCTCCACCGCCTGGTCTTGGCTTTTTATCCGCCTTTCCATCTTTCAACCATTTAATGATAGCTCTCGCTTCTTCGAGCGTTGTTTTTTTAGCATTGGCTTTTACGATTCGCTGTTTCTCAGCAAGATCTTCAAAAAGTTGATAGGGTTTCAGTTTTTCGTTACTCATTTCAGATAGATTACTGTGTCAATGAAAAAGAAGGTATTATCTTTTACCAAAACATTTTCTTCATGAAGATCTTCTATAATCATACCGAGCTCAGTATGTACATAATCATTCTTCTTTTTAATAGTGAATCCTTTGGAAAACATATAATTTCTTACCTTATCAATATTGGTTTTTTCTGTTGGTTCTATATAGTCTTGAGAAATGGCAGAATATAAAGTCTCATTTATCTTTAAAAAACCTAAAAGCTCATATCTCGTTTCTGGAAAAAGAATATTATGAACTATCAAGCTTTCCAAATATTGCGACCAATTTACGTAAAAAATAGCGTCATTTAGTTTGATGACCTTTGATTTTTCATCATTAAAAAACACCTTTTGTTCTGCGCCTTCGTCCAGGTAAATAGAAAACTTCAATTCATCAAAAAACAAATTGTTTGTGACAATGTATTCATTTAAAATTTCTGCCTCTACACTTTTCTCACTATAGTCACTCGCATTTGAGCTCAAAGTTTTAGTGTATAGAAAAGTATAAATTTGAGAAATTAGGGTATCAGGAATATTGCATCCAAATCTTGTCTTTATCCTTTCTAAACCTAAGACCATAAAACTTCCATATTCAACTTTATACTCAAAAACCTCATCTCCCTATACTATCATAATAAAAGCCCATATCTCTCGTCACTTGCACATCATAAATATTCCTACCGTCAAAAATCGTAGGCTGATTCATGATTTTTTTCATTTTATCAAAATCTGGAGTACGGAATTCGTTCCATTCTGTGACGATGGCCAAAGCATCTACACCTTCGATGGCATCATATTCATTGGCTGAAAATTCTATTTTATCGCCAAATACTTGCTTCACATTTTCCATAGCTTCTGGGTCATAAGCCTTCACTTTTGCCCCTTTATTGAGCAATCTGGATATGATGGTCAATGCTGGTGCCTCGCGTATATCATCCGTATTGGGTTTGAATGCAAGTCCCCAGATTCCGATGGTTTTACCTGCCACATTACCGTCAAAATATTGGAGAATTTTGGATGAAAGTATTTCCTTTTGCAGGTCATTGACCTTCATCACCGCATTCAATATTTTAAAATCATATTCATTTTCTTGTGCTGATTTAGCGAGTGCCTGGACATCTTTGGGGAAACAAGATCCACCATATCCTACACCAGGGAATAAAAATCTCTTGCCTATACGACTATCCGATCCCATACCTTTGCGCACCATATCAACATCTGCACCTAGTCGCTCACACAGATTGGCTATCTCATTCATGAAGCTGATCCTCGTCGCTAGGTATGAATTTGCTGCATATTTTGTCATCTCAGCGCTGCGCTCATCCATAAAAATGATCGGATTACCTTGGCGCACGAATGGTTCATAAAGCGCAGTCATCACTTTTTTAGCTCGCTCAGAGGACGTACCTACGACGACTCTGTCTGGCTTCATAAAATCTTCTACTGCTACACCTTCACGGAGGAACTCAGGATTGGACACGACATCAAAGAGCGAGTGATCCAGTTTTTCTAACAATACTGCTTCTACTCTTTCGGCTGTCCCGACTGGCACTGTACTTTTATCAACTATAACTTTGTAATCTGTGATAATCTCTGAAAGATCTTTGGCAACTTTAAGTACAAATGACAAATCCGCAGATCCATCCGCACCAGGAGGCGTGGGCAATGCAAGAAATATGATTTGTGCGTCTTTGATACCTTCTGCAAGATTCGTTGTGAAATGCAAGCGTTCTGATTTGGTATTTCTTTCAAAAAGGATTTCCAATCCAGGCTCATAAATGGGCACATACCCATTCTTCATTTTTTCTACTTTAGCTGCGTCTATATCCACGCAAGTCACTTGGTTGCCAGATTCTGCAAAACAAGTGCCCGACACCAGGCCTACATATCCTGTTCCAACTACTGCTATCTTCATTTAAATGTTTTGTATATCGTAATAATGAATAATAATTTATTTTACCACTAAGGTTTTCACTAAGGGCACATAGGAATTTATTTAATCTTAGTTTTCTTAGTGTTTCTATGTGTTCTCAGTGGTTTTTTATTTCATAACATTTTATTTTACCACTAAGGGGCACTAAGGTTTTCACTAAGGGCACACAGGAATTTTACCACTAAGAGGCACTAATTTTACCACTAAGTGGCACTAAGGATTCACTAAGGACACTAAGGGGTTTATTTAATCTTAGTTTTCTTAGTGTTTCTATGTGTTCTCAGTGGTTTTTTATTTCATAACATTTTATTTTACCACTAAGAGGCACTAAGGATTCACTAAGGACACTAAGGGAATTTTACCAATGAGCTTAATGGTATAGTTACTGATTGATTCTTATTTAAAAAATGCTGTGACCTTTTCACTGATATAGGCCAACTGTTCTTGGCTCATCTCGGTGTGGATAGGTAATGAAATTACTTCCCTACACAAGTTTTCGGTATTTACTAGATATTCCAAGCCATTGGATGATGCTTTAAATGCTTCTTGCTTGTATAAAGGTACTGGATAATAGATCATATTGGGCACTTTTTGTTCGTCAAGATATTTTTTAAGATCGTCTCTACGTCCGTTCTTAACTTTGAGCGTGTATTGGTGGAAAACATGGGTTGTATATGGTGCTCGATATGGTGTCTCAAGTGCATCAACGTCTGCAAATGCAGCATCATAATAGTCGGCTACTTCACGTCTTGCTTCACAATAAGTATCCAAGTGCGGCAACTTAGCCCCCAAAACCACAGCTTGGATAGAGTCTAAACGGCTATTGCATCCTACAACGTCATGGTAATAACGCACAGATTGACCATGATTGGCGATCTTGTGGAGCAATACACCCAAATTATCATCATTGGTCATAATGGCGCCACCATCTCCATAGCAACCGAGGTTTTTGGACGGGTAAAAAGACGTGCATCCAATGTGGCCTATAGTACCAGTCTTGAGTTTACGCCCATCACTAAAGGTATAATCTGCTCCAATAGCTTGTGCATTATCCTCAATAACCCAAAGTTTGTGTTCTTCAGCTATTTGCATGATGGATTCCATATCCGCAGATTGGCCATATAAATGAACTGGAACGATGGCTTTTGTTTTTGGTGTAATGGCAGCTTTTATACCATCAATATTCACATTAAATGTGTCTGCATCTACATCAACCATGACAGGAATCAATCCAAGCAAAGCAATAACTTCTGCTGTTGCCACATAGGTAAAGGCTGGTACAATGACCTCGTCACCAGGTTTTAGTCCAACTGCCATCATTGCAATCTGTAGCGCATCTGTACCATTGGCACATGGTATAACATGTTTTACACCAAGGTATGACTCAAATGCTTGTTGGAAGTTTTTGACTTGAGGACCATTAATAAATGCTGTTGTATCGAGCACTTCTTGAATGCCACGATCTATTTCTTCTTTTATTTTTAGGTATTGGGACTTTACGTCCACCATTTGTATGTTCATAAACAAAAAAATTAAAGGATTAGGGTAAGATATTTATTGGGTTATAAACTACCAATTTCTTATTGAATTATATGGCTTCGCCGTCGATAAGTCGCACCAACTTATACGTTGTAGATTTTTAAATATTGCATTTTATATTGTCAATCAACAACTTAATTCAGCTATCTTGACAGGTCTTAATAATTTTATATCAACGTTTACCATCAATTGAAATCCTAAGGTTTTTAATTCTACCAAAAAGGACTTTTTACCTAATTTAGAAATAACCTTGCCCCGAACACCCGTAAGATGACCCGCAATCACTTCCACTTCTTCACCTTCTTCAAAAGCCGCATTTTCTATTAGTTCAACATGATTGATATCACCTGTAACACGTTTTAAAATTTGTATCTCATGATCCGGAATGGCCAAAAGGTCTTTGCCTTGTTTCAAAAATTTCATTACATATTCTGTTTCTAAAACTGGCAGATATTCACTTTTGATTATATGGACAAAAACATAACAATTTATAAGTGGAACATCATAACGCTTAATTTTCCTTTCATATTTTCTGGTCCGAGTAATAACTGGCACATAAGCCAAAATTTTTCGCTTTTGAAGCTGTTCGGAAACATACTTCTCACATTTATACTTCGTGTATACGGCAAACCATCTTCCTTCTGTTTCAGAAAGTTGGTTAATAATTGCATCTTGATTATTTATTAATTGAGATTCCACCATATTTTCAATCTTCCCACAACATTAAAGCATTGTCATCCAAATCACACTGCATATCTGATGTGAATGTCGCTTCATCGATGACAGTGTATCTAATTTTTCTATTGATGTGCTTTTCTATTTTATGAATTAAACCATTGAGGTAGGTTTCATTAATTCCACCTATAAATACAAGTTCGATGATGTTATCATCCAGTCCTTTGGCGAAGGAACCAGTCACATACACACGCTTTAATACCCCAATTTTTTTATTGACCGTTTCGATGATTTTATCAAAACCGATATATTTCATTAAAAGATTGTGGGTATCTTCATACAAAGGATGTTTGGTATTGGCTTTGAAATATTTCTTATTACCACTTGTAAATGAGGTAAGCATACCGGCTTTCTCAAATCTATTTAGCTCAACTCTAATCGCATTTGTAGAATCTCCAAATTCTGCTTCGAGCCCTCGTAAATACGAAGTTGCGTTGCTATTGAGAAAAAATTTCAACAGCAACTTAATCCGAGTTTTGGAAGATATTAAAGTCTCAAGCATATTGAGTATAAAAATTACTCAAAGGTAATGTTTATTTTTTTAATTTACATTTTGAATAAGCAAAATAAGCGACAATATTGCAGTTGCTTGGGCTATT
Organism: Saprospiraceae bacterium; assembly: GCA_016717105.1. Classification (GTDB taxonomy): domain Bacteria; phylum Bacteroidota; class Bacteroidia; order Chitinophagales; family Saprospiraceae; genus OLB9. The sequence goes on from JADKGF010000044.1 coordinate 16,730, forward strand.
GAATTGGCAAGTATCTCTCCCCATTTTACATCTTTCTCCTCACTAGATTTAACAGCTTCAGCCTTTACTTTTTTGTACCCAACTTTGATTTCTGCACCTGGGCCTACTTTTGGATATTTTTTAAAAAAGAGAAAATTCTTTGCCTTTGTCACTTTACCAGAGGCATCTTTAACAGAAATATTATTAATTGATGCTTCTCGGGAAAGTCCGCCCGCATATTCATTGATATAATATTTTGCTGATTTGCCTTTGCGGTAAGGAACCTGAATCTTACCCTGCGCGGTGATTTTCTCTGGATACAATTCATATGCTCTAGTTGCTCCAGTAATGGAAATGACATTATTTATCTTTGGTATTTGAATTGCATCTCCTTCCTGAAGAATAATATTCTCATACGATTTAGGATTTTTAATTGCTTTTTCCAAGTCAATAATCACGAAGCCAATATTATCTGTCACCCTGGACAAGGTTGCTCCTTTTAAAAATGCTTCATCAGTCACACCACCCGCATCTCGAACAATAGTGGCCAATTTCGTATTGTCGCTCATGAGTGCATAGGTACCCGGATACCTGACTTCACCATTTATAAATACATTTCGTTGCAATTCGAATTCAGGTGCCATTCTGACAAAAATCTGATCAAAAGGCTGTAATTCAAAGTCTGAACTTCCCGATTTTAAATTATAATTTTCGTCCAATCGCAAATTTGCCGCCAAGACTCTTGTTGCTTTATTATCTTCAAAATAAAGTCTGTACACATCTATTCTATCATAAGAAGCTTCTCTTTTAAATCCACCAGCCAATAGGATAACATCTTTTAGCTTTAAAGTTGGGTTATACAAAAATTCACCCGGACTCCTTACCGCACCTGCAACTTTGACAAAGGATTCATCTGTGTAGTTCTCTTTGGAATATACAACCATTCTATCTCCCGGGAAAAGTGATAAATTGGATGCGGAGCCTACATTTTCTAAAGCATCTTTTAGATTAACAGGGATATACTCTTGGGTTTTTGCATCATTTGTTTTTCTTCTAAAGATATATGCAAACTCAACAATTGCATCATGACGTAATCCACCGGACATAAAGACTGCATCTGAAACCTTTAAGTTTTTTTCCATATCCAGTGTAATGGTTGACGGTGTTCTAACAGCACCTTCCACTATCATTTCGTATTTATCTACGTATGATGCTTTGGACGAGATAATAAGTTCATCACCTTTATTAAGTGTTAGATTTTCTGCGGAATTCGGTGAGGCGATTGCTTTTTCTATATTCACAAATTCATAACGGATGGTTTTAAAATCATCATTAAATCGCTTTAGATAGGCTATAGTAGTTACAGCATTATCCAACAAAATCGCCTTTTTTAATAGATCTGCGATCTTCTCATTTTTGGCCATGGCATACGTACCGGGATTTTCTACAGCACCTAATACAGTTACTTCATTCTTTACATTCTCATTGATTTGAGACACTTCAATGACGTCCCCATTTAACAAGCCAAAATTACGACCTGATTTCTCTAATTCAGCAAAATTTACATCTATAATTCTTATCGAATCATTTTCAATACGCTTGATTTGGATATTGCCTTTTAAGGCATTAGCTTTGAAACCACCAGCAAAATTCACCAACTCTTTGAGTGATTCATTATCAATAAGTTCATACCTAAATGGTCTATTAACAGCACCTGTGATGGTCACCAACTTCTGTGCAACAGGTACATTGATGTAATCATTCTCAGCAAGATAAAATTCCTGGCTTATAATCGGATTTTGCAAATATTTGTACACATCGATTGTGACTGGTTTTTTTCCAGCTCTGAGTAATTGAATTTTTCTCACACTACCTATATCATTGGGACCACCAGCTGCAATTAATGCATTAAACGCTGTATTTACTGCTGAAATATTATACGTACCATTATTAAATACTTCGCCTACGATGTTGACATTAAGCGTTCTCGCTGTAGTGACGGTAAGCTCAAAATTTTCTTTATTGAAAAAATATTTATTTCTCAATCTTGATGCCATCAACTCTTCGGCAGCTGATACGGTGAGGCCAGCAATATAATATCTTGGCAAACCCGTAGGTTGAATATATCCATCCTTCTGAATTTCCAAAGCAAAGTTTTCTTGTGTTGGTCCCCAAATGGAAACTGCTACTTTATCATTTGGTCCCAAAACGTAGGCTTTGGTTGGCTTAGCTTCGGCTGCTGTCCTAAAAATTTGCAACGACTTATCTCTGAAAATATGTTGTCCATAAGTTTTTGCATCCGGCAACTTATCTTTTGCAGCTTCCTGCAATTTTTCAGAAACTGCTTCTTCAATAGTTGCGCCTTCTTTCACGGCTTTTTGAATGTCCTTGGTTTGAATTGAAACTTTTGATGGATCATCGACCGATCTGGTTTCATCAAATTTTGATTGTGGTTCGATTACTGGAGTTGCAGGAACATTAGTAGTAGGCGTTTCTTTTGATTTTTTTTCTGCGTCAAGCATGGCCATTACTTCTTCGGCTGCTTTTTTCGCTCTGGCTACTTCTACAGGATTATTTACATCTATCGCTTTAGGATTGACGCCCTTTTTCAACATTTCCTGCTCAAAACGTTCTGCATTATAACCACGTTTTTCTAACTCTGCTCTTGCTGCTGCTTCATTTAAGGCCTGACCAGAAACAATATTGCTAACAAAAATAAAAAGTATAAAAAGTAAAAGTCTGTATATCATTTTATAAATTTATAAGGAATCGCCAAAAGACTAATATCTCCCGACGATTGATTTTTTATTGATAATTTAAATTTGGCGAAAGCCACTTCTCTATTTCATTAACGTCCATTTGCTTTCTTTTAGCATAATCAACGACCTGATCTTTAGAAATATTTCCCAATCCAAAATATTTTGACTCAGGATGCCCAATATACCAACCACTTACTGCTGCCGCTGGAAACATAGCCTTGCTTTCGGTAAGTATGATACCTGTATTGTGCTCAACATCTAAAATACGCCACAAAATGTCCTTTTCCGTATGATCAGGACAAGCTGGATAACCTGGTGCAGGACGAATACCTGTGTATTTTTCAGCGATAAGCGACTCATTATCCAGTACTTCATTTACGCTGTAGCCCCAAATATCTGTACGAATCATCTTGTGCAAATACTCTGCCAATGCTTCTGCAAACCGATCTGCTAGTGCCTTCATCAAGATGGCATTATAATCATCATGTTGCGATTGATACATATTTACCCACTTTTCGATACCAAATCCTGCACTTACTGCAAATGCGCCTACATAATCTTTTTTATTTGATGATACTGGTGCGACATAATCTGCGAGGCACTGATAAGGCAATCCGTCTGCTTTCTTCCTTTGTTGACGCAAAAAATGTATTGTGTCACAAATATTTCCCGATACCTCGTCGTACAAGACAACGTCATCTTCATTGCTATTGGCCTCGAAAATACCAGAAACAGCCCGTAAAGTCAGTCTTTTCTCTTTTATAATCAAACCAAGCATTTCCTGTGCATGATCGTACAATTTTTTGGCTTCTTCGCCGACATAGGCATCCTTAAAAATAGTCGGATATTTACCTTTCAGCTGCCAACTGGCAAAAAATGGTGTCCAATCGATGTATGGCACTAAGGTTTCTAAACTGATGTCATTCCATACTTTGACACCCAAGTGCGCGGGTTTTGTAGGCTCATAACTTGACCAATCCAACTGCACCTTATGATTTCGGGCTTCCGCAATACTGATATATTCTTTTTCTGAAGCTGTTGCAGCCCTCTTTTCTCTCAGGTCTGTATATTCTATCTTTGTATTTTTTATGAAATTGTCTGCCGTATTCTCTTCTTTGGTCAATAGCTGACTGACAACACCTACGCTCCTACTGGCATCCAATACATAGATTACTGCACCATCATATTGTGGATCAATTTTTAAAGCTGTATGTGTTTTAGATGTCGTAGCGCCACCGATCAATAATGGAGTGGTAAATCCTTGCCTTTGCATCTCTCGGGCTACGTGTACCATTTCATCTAGTGACGGCGTGATAAGTCCACTCAATCCGATAATATCTACATTATGCTCTCTGGCCGCTGACAGAATTCTATCTGCAGAAACCATCACGCCGAGGTCGATAATTTCGTAATTATTGCAAGCGAGGACAACGCCGACGATATTTTTGCCAATGTCGTGTACGTCACCTTTTACAGTTGCCATCAGAATTTTACCTTTGGCGGTTACACCAGTACTTGCTTTTTCCGCATCAATAAAAGGTGTCAGATATGCAACCGATTTTTTCATGACACGCGCACTTTTGACTACCTGCGGCAAAAACATCTTTCCTGCTCCGAAAAGGTCACCTACCACATTCATACCATCCATTAGTGGACCTTCGATAACCTGAAGTGGTGAAGGATATTTTTGGCGTGCTTCTTCGGTATCTTCATCTATGAAGTCTGTAATACCTTTGACAAGCGCATGTGAGAGCCGCTCTTCTACTGAACTTTCTCTCCATCTCAGATCCTTTTGTATCACTTTACCGCCGCCTGCTACCCTTTCGGCATAATTGGTAAGCTCTTCAGTCGCTTTTTCGTTTCTATTGAACAAAACATCTTCCACCAAGATAAGCAATTCTTTATCTACTTCTTCATAAACTTCGATCATGCCGGCATTGACGATACCCATATCCATACCAGCCTTGATCGCATGATACAAAAATGCCGCATGCATTGCCTCACGTACCTTATCGTTGCCTCTGAATGAAAACGAGATATTGCTTACACCACCACTGATTTTCACACCAGGACAAGCTTCTTTGATCTGCCTTGTCGCTTCTATAAAATATATGGCATATTCATTGTGCTCTTTTATACCTGTTGCGATAGCAAAGATATTCGGATCAAATATTATGTCTTCTGCAGGGAAATGAATTTCTTCTGTCAATATCTTATAGGCACGTTTGCAGATTTCAACTTTTCTTTCTATCGTATCCGCCTGACCTTGCTCATCAAACGCCATCACTACAGCAGCTGCGCCGTATTTGCGAAGTAAATTTGCTTGCCGTCTAAACTCGGCCTCACCTTCTTTCATTGAGATAGAATTGACGATGCATTTGCCTTGCACGCATTTTAGTCCATTTTCTATTACTTCAAATTTTGAAGAATCGATCATGATAGGCACTTTGGCAATATCTGGTTCTGACATGACAAGATTGAGAAAAGTTTTCATGGCTTCTTTTGAATCCAATAAACCTTCATCCATATTGATATCAATGATCTGTGCACCGCTTTCTACTTGTTGTAATGCAACTGAAAGCGCGTCAGAATATTTGTTTTCAGCTATGAGTTTGGCAAACTTCCTAGAACCTGTGACGTTCGTTCTTTCACCAATATTGATAAAATTGAGATCTTCTCTTACGATCAATGGTTCTAATCCTGCATAGGTAGAAAGCGTCTTTTTTGCCGGTATTTTTCTTGGAGACATATTTTCAACTGCATCAGCCATCGCCTTGATATGATCTGGAGTCGTACCACAACATCCACCAATGATATTGACCAATCCTGATGCGACAAACTCTCTAATATATTCCCGCATTTCTTCTGGACTCTGATCGTATCCACCTAATTCATTGGGCAAACCAGCATTGGGATATGCACTGATGAGGCAATCGGCGATCTGACTTAGATCTTCGAGGTGAGGACGCAATTCTTTAGCGCCAAGTGCGCAGTTGAGTCCTACACTAAATAGATTTGCGTGGGCGATAGAGATATAAAAAGCTTCAGCCGTCTGTCCACTAAGAGTACGACCTGAAGCGTCAGTAATCGTCCCTGATACCATAACCGGAATATCCGAACTGCGCTCTTCTTTGAGATTTTGGATGGCAAATAAAGCGGCTTTACAATTGAGTGTATCGAAGACAGTCTCTACGAGCAAGATGTCTGCGCCACCATCTATCAACCCACTCGCTTGTTCATAATAATTGACAACAAGCTCATTAAAAGTGATCGCTCTAAATCCAGGATTATTCACATCGGGTGAGATAGATGCTGTCTTATTGGTTGGGCCTATTGCACCCGCTACAAATCTGGGTTTGTTTGGGTTTTTAGCAGTAAATTCTTGGGCTACCTTTTTTGCTATTTTAGCGGACTCAACATTGATTTCATAAGCAAAGTCTTCCAAATGATAATCAGACTGCGAGATGCGTGTCCCGTTAAATGTATTGGTTTCTATGATATCGGCACCAGCTTCTAAATAAGCCCTGTGGATCGCTTCTACTATTTCAGGTTTGGTAAGGGATAACAAATCATTATTACCTTTCAGATCAGAATGGTGATTTTCAAATCTTTGTCCACGATAATCTTGCTCTTGGAGTTTGTATCTTTGAATCATGGTACCCATCGCACCATCTAATACCAATACCCTATTTTTTGCTATTTCATTTAAATTTACCATAATACCACAAAGGTACTTATTCCTTAGATTATATAGAATATTTGAATATAAATAAGCACCGCAAAATGTTGTACTTATAAATATTTCTCTTTAGATCTATCAATAATCATATGTAATATTGGCAAAATTAACCCTAAATCCACCACCGATATAATGCTGGTCTTTTGAAATGTCAGTTTGGGTTTTGCGCCACATGCCTTGTAAATCGATAAAATAATTATGAAATATCTCATAACTAAGATCTACATTCAACGCCATAACTTTTGTTTTTATCCCTTGACCGATGAAATTGCCATATTCCATTTCTATACTTTGCAATGGAAGCAGGATGTTTCCGCCCCAGTTTTCGCCCGGACGATCATCACCATAGGTAGTCAGTAATCCCTTGGCTTGAATATATAATCTGTTGAATGGTTTGTATCTTGCCAAAATTATTAATTCTCTAAAGTTTGCGCCCAGCGGATGTGCCAATGGTTGATTGGAGTGGCTGTAATTGGCGATAGAATAATTTGATGAAACATCCAAGGTATCTCTATGTGCATAGGTATATGGCCTGACCGCATTGTATTCGACCTGCATATCCAAATGATCGATACCCAAAACATTGATATACTTAAAGCCTGCCTGAACTCCAAACTTATTGGCCCACCAGCCTGATTGTTTTTTCACTTCTGAAAGCTTAAACTCATCCATAACAAATTGTCCATAAAATGAAAAATGTTTTAGTGTATTCCACTTCATATTCAGACCTAAAATCACATTATCAGGACTGCCAATTGTATGTTCTATGGCTCGATAAAATATTACAGGATTCAAATATTGAAATTCAAAGTGATCTTTTCTGGCAAAAACTACGGTTTCAAATACGCCCAATTCAAAAGCGTTGTTGGGCTTGAATGATAAATAATGAGATGCTGAATATTTTTTAGGGAGCAATTTATCTCCATTTCCAATTGCAATAGATGTAGTCGGAGATAATTCTGCAAATATATTCTGATATTGAAATTTCCAGATTCTAGTATTAAATTTAAGGTATAAATAATTGTGTGCATAATCCGAAAGCAATAATGATCTAAGTCCATTACCTATAAAGTGATTGCCATGACCAAACTCTACATTGATACTTTTTACAGGATTAAAACCAACAAAAGCCTTAGCATTAAAAAAATCATACCCTGTCAGTTTATCCAATACAGTGGACTGATATGATTTCCATGATCCTTGTCCTGGAAGTGTTTTATACTTTTGAATTCTATCTTCAACATAAGATAAATAGCTGCGCTGATTCTCAATAAGTTGGGTATAAAAATATACCTTTTTATCAATATATGCTCGGGCCTCGATACCTCTGGTATTTTGAAAAACAATATTATCATTATCTACTTGATGATGGTAGGCTACTTGCACGACAGGATTGACAAAAACACTAAACGAAGGCGTTTCTAACTGCAATAAATTGGCTGGAGTTTTATAAAAATACTTCAGAATAGGCGTCTGAAGAAAAGTATTTTTGGTAATGCCTTCCTCCTGCGTTTCTTCTTGATCTCCTGATCTGAACAAGGAATTCTCGTCTTTCGTCTCTACTATTTTTTCTACAACATGATCATCCAAAAATTCATAATTATCAGAAAAAACATGCATTAAATCATACTTATCTTTTTGGGTAATGTCATCGTTTTCCCACACTTTTTTAAAATAGCTTATCAATTCCTTCCTATTAAAATTATTGATACTACTAATTAACGAGGTGTCCGCCAATTTTAGAATTTCGGCCCGATCATAACTATGATATGCCTGGTCTCCTCTCAGTATGTATGGTGATTGGGCCGTAGAATCTATCCAGCAACCAAACAATAGGAATGCAATTATTAAATATTTTGTCATTTTAACTCCTGTCTTGGAAGGTTTAAGACGTAAAGATGCAGTAAAAATCACATTTATCCTTCAAAACTTCATTGTAATTTTGAAAATAATCAATGTAGTATAATTTTAAAATATTGGGTATATTTGTGCTTTGGAATTCGTCCGATTTTAAAAATGATGTTTTGAAGAAAGTAAAATTTTTGTGGCAAAGTATAAGAAACTTCAAAGAAATGGGTACGGTAGTGAGGAGTGGACCAGCTATGTGCCGAAAAATGGTTCAAAATATACATCCGGAAACAGATCTTAATATAATAGAGCTTGGTGCAGGAGACGGCGTTATCACGCGTTACATCCTTTCTAAAATGGCACCTGAAGGCAAACTATTTGTTTTTGAGATAAATCCGGAACTCTGCGAAGTGATAACAGACATTCAGGATAGTCGTATGATCCTCATCAATGACGGAGCCCAAAATATGGCAATTCATTTACAAAAACATGGGATAGAAAAGGTAGATATGATTATTTCTGCTTTGCCATTTTTGGTGTTACCTGATGATTTGACACAAGAGATTTTGCAACTATGCAAATCTACCTTAAAGTCTGGCGGCTACTTTATACAGATGCATTATATAAAAAGCATTAGTAAAATGTATAAAACCATTTTCGGTAACGTACACACGTCATATGTTCCGCTCAATATACCTCCGGGCTATGTCTTTTCATGTAAAAATGGAGAAATCTGACAAGCGTCAATTCTTTTTCATTTTCTTCATTTGAGATTTGGAAAACAAGCTTGATTTGCCTCTCTTGGTAGTTTCCATATCTGGATTATTGTATTTCTCTTCAAGACCACAACCTTCTTTCACCTTGCAAGAAGGCAAAAAGATGATCAATCCGAAAAACATACACAAA
>JADKGF010000045.1 GCA_016717105.1 Saprospiraceae bacterium
GCTTGCGGCGATATCATCGATCTGTATAATGGGAGCGAAGACAGAACCAAAGCCAATAACATCATCAATGTATCCAAAATTTGTGATCCTGCGGTAGGTTCTGGCCCACTTTCTGGTCTCTGCGCTAAATGGAAATGATTGCCATCAAGAGCGATCTGCACATCCTGCAAGACAAAAATGGACGGCTACTTCGTGGTTATCATTGTCGAGAAGTCATCAATGATGAGCTGTCCATCCGCGACGAAGGAGGCTATCTGTATGCCCTATAATCCGCGCAATGCAGAGAGTCAGCGCATACAAGAGACCCTATTTCATGAGAAGGAAACCATCATCGAGTCATGTCTCTTTGAATTTGTGGATATCAATCCCAACTCGGTAAAGATATGCCGCTTGCGTCTCTGGATAAATTGCTAAAACGCCTACTACAAGGCGCCAAGCATCCTAGAGACCTTGCAATATAGACATAAATATCAAGTGTGGCAATTCGCTCATCAGCCGTTTTGCACTCGATGTGGATATGTCCAAGAAAGTATTCAAGAAGAAGGAGACGGCCGTACAAAAATACCTGCTCGCCGTCTGAGCCTACAAAGATACCAATGACAAAGATGCCAGGCCGAGACCAAGGCCTTCATCGATAAGCTCGGAAACCCAGACGGTACGACGACGCTCCCGCCCGCGATCCTAAGGAGGTCGGGGATGAGGCAAGCTACGCGATGGGATTTCACTGATCGACAATGCGGCAGAGATCGGTGATCTATTCGGTAAGCTCGATGACGTCAATATCATCAAAGACCGTGAGAAACTGAAAGCGCTCGAGCAAACTCGAAGCCGGAATTAGCCGAGCAGCAAAGTGGTAAAATTCTTTGATGATGCCAATGCCTTCGAGAGTGGCGTTTTGAGTTTCCAAGTGCTCCAATGATGAGGTGATTTTGTAGGTTTTGATGTGAGTGATCGGGGAATCCGCCTTATGGTGCTGAGCTTTATGACTCAATAAAGTTTTTAAAGAAAAGTACATTGTATCACACAAGATGGACAGATACTTTCAACTATTTTATTGGACATATTGTTGATATTTCAAAAGATATAGTGCAAATGTATGTCTTATAATGCCAAACAATTTTTTTATTTCAAACTGAGTATGAAAAATCAAGAAGGAAAGTAATTGAACAGCATAAAATAATTAAGGTAATTAACTTAGGCGATGGTGACATATTTTGGATGCTGAAGTACCAACATGCATTATTTTATTTGCACAAAAAATAATCATATTAACAATTTAGTAAAATATACAGATCTGCGAAGAGAAAATAAAAATGAAAATATATTTTTAAATGCCAATTATGTAAATTCTATAGAGATGAGATTACCTAAGCTCTTCTTCTGTTTCATTTAGTATTGACAAAATTGGAACAACAATCATTAAAAGAAACATAGATTCAATTATTACTATTGATACAATTGCCCCAGAGGTTGCGAAATAGGTATTCAGCCAACAGGAGATAAAATGTTTAGATTATCACCTGATAAGGTAGTTGATTTAGGAATTAGGCCTGCTATATTAAAAAAGGTACTGACTGGAAGTGATTTTCATAAATATGTAATAAGCAAGAGCTAATTACAAAATTATCTACATTAACAAAGATGTTGATATTACTAAATATCCAAAATGTCTTAGTTATTTGAATCAGTTTAAAGAACAACTTTCAAAGGGAAACGCATTAGAAAGGAGGACATTGCAGCAATTGGAGCTTACATTGGCCTAGGCCATAGTGGCTTATTGAGGAAGAGAAAATTATGTTTAGACAAACTATCAGATACTATTATTTGTAACAAATATGATAATGATGGTTATTATGGTATGAATACAGTTTTGGTACTAAAAGTAAAGCAGGAATATAAAAAAACTGTTACCTTATAAATATCTACTAGGTATTTTTAAATTCCAGATTGATCAATTACTTTTATAAACAAATAACGCAAGAGGAAAATAGAGTTTTTGCAGAAGTTAAACCAATTAATATAATAAAGCTACCGATTTTAAAAGCTTCTTATCATCAGCAACAACAACTCATTAGTTTGGTGGAATTTAATACTATCTTCAAAAAACATAACAACCTATTAGACACCACCGATCTAGAATCCCAAATCGACCAATTGGTATATGAGTTATATGGCTTGACGGAGGATGAGATAAGGATTGTGGAGAAAAATGGATAAATCCATTATAAAACCATACATGTTATATAGCCCACGGTTTAAACCGTGGGCTATGATGATAAATCGCATTTGCCAAACCGTTTTAACGGTTTATTAGATAACATACATTAAATCAATAACATGCCACATTCATTCAACAAGATTTGGATTCATGCCATTTGGTCAACCAAGGATCGTCATCCATTCATTCACTCTAATGTAGAGCATAAAATTTATCATTTCATTTCCGAGCAATTTCGTGAACAAGGGTGCCCAGTTAGTATAATCAATGGTATGCCTGACCATGTACATTGTTTGTTTTTATTGAGTCCCCAAAAATCAATAGCAGAAGTCATCAAACAAATAAAAGGAAGTAGTTCGCATTATATCAATCAAAATAATCTAATAGTTGATAAATTTTCATGGCAAACAGGATATGCTGCCTATTCGGTCTCTGAGTCTGTTGTTGATAAAGTTCATAATTACATTCATATTCAAAAACAACATCATGCCAAAAAAACATTCCAACAAGAATATGACGAGTTTATAAAATTATATGGGCTCGAAAATGAAAAATAATCCCTATGTACAAAAGCAATATGGCAGGAAATGGATAAATCCATTGTAAAAACGAAATGTTATATAGCCCACGATTTAAATCGTGGGCTATTTATAAATCACATTTACCAACCGTTTTAACGGTTTTTTTATCCTAAATCTATCGATTACAGTGTTATAATTATGGGTTGATTACGCAAAAGGTTTCTTTATTAGAATGTAAATAATTTTGTACCTCCACTTCCCATTCCTATTCGTACTTTTGTCACTTTATTGTTGTAAAACACCCAGATTCAAATCCAAACCAACCATGTACCATAAAATAGATACAATTATCCAATCATTTTCTTATAATCATATTCCAGGTGAGCGCAAAGAAATCTTAAATCAACTCATCAACTACATTCGACTTAAAAAATCAAATAATGAGCCGATCCGCCTCAACTTTATCTGTACCCACAATTCTCGACGAAGCCATTTATCTCAGATATGGGCACAAACGATGGCTTACCACTTTGGCATAGACAATGTATATTGCTATTCTGGTGGTACTGAAGCCACGGCTATGTTTCCCAAAGTTGCTGAGACACTGACAAATCAAGGTTTTGAAATTTATAGATTGTCAGATTTTCCTAATCCAGTCTATGGTGTAAAATATGATCAAAACGAGCATCCAATAATATGTTTTTCAAAGGAATACAGCCATGCTTTCAATCCGCAAGCTGGATATGCAGCTATCGTAACTTGCAACTCAGCCGATGAAGCTTGTCCAGTAGTGTTAGGTGCAGATGCCAGATTTCCCATCAAATATGATGATCCCAAAGCCTTTGATGGCACAGACCTCATGGATGCCAAGTACGCAGAACGCAGCTTGCAAATCGGCGCAGAAATGGCTTATGTTTTTGGAAATGTTTAATTATCAATAAGTCAAACGCTGACTGAATGGCTCCTATTCCTTAAATATTTTCACTTCCAGTGATGATGCTTTGGTTTTATACTCGCTCCAATCCTTCTCTAAGAAAGCATCTACAGCCTTGGACAATTTTTCGGTCAACCATTTTGCTTTTTCAACGGCATTGGTGGCATTTGCACCAGGAGCAGTCCATGAAGACATAATATAAGATGACGCCTGATAGAGCGTACTATTCAGTTGGTCTGGATTGCGTTGGATGCCTTTTTGCTGTTCTGGTCCAACAAATAAATTCATCAAAGAGTCGATTTGGCCATTAAGATTTTTGTGTAGTGTTTTAAAGGATTTACTGATGGAATCTGGTTGATTCTCTAGAATTTTATCTACGATACTAATAGATTTTTTGGCATCTTTGAGTTTATCGAACGACGTTTTAGCTTCTTTGATGATGGCATTGTGGTCATCCAATGCCCGTTGTATAAGTTTGATATCTTCATTTGTCATCTTCGACCTTGGATCAGTTTTTACTTCTACTTCGATGGAGTCTTTTTTATCACCTAAGGCAACAATGGCCTTATATTTTCCAGGCAATACATCATATCCTCCCTGGCAAATCTTCGTCTTCCTTCGGTTCATTTCGAGAAAAAAATCGCTGACCATCTGTTTCCAAGCCCCAAGACAATTTGTTGAGTCCATCATCTACTTTTCTTTGCATTGTACGTATGACACTTCCTTTATTATCGAAGATGGTCAGTTTGGCTTTAGGCTTTTTGTCGTCATCCTTTTCGGTTTTGGTTTTGTCACCAGATGGCTTGATCCATACATTGAAAGCAACTCTGTCATATGTCTTGTTGTCGCCTTTAAACTCGCCTTGTCCACTAAATCTGACTCCATCGTATGACCGATACGAGACCAAATACCCTGGCGCAGTTTCAAGCATTTTTATATCAGATGTTAGGATTTTTTCACCTTGTTTTGCCAATTCCCGCAAGGGATTTATATCATCCAATATCCACAATGCCCGACCAAAAGTACCGAGAATCAAATCATCTTCTACCTTGTGTATTTTCATATCATTGACCTGCACTTGTGGTAATCCAGGATTCCAATGATGCCATTTATTGCCTTTATCGAAAGAGACGTAAAGCCCTACATCGGTACCTAAAAAACAAAGATTGGGTTGCTTATGATCCTGCACAAAACTCAAAACAAAGCCTTTCACTGTGTGGTCATCAGCCATTCTTTTCCAAGATTTGCCATAATCAGCCGTATAATATAAGTAAGGATTGTAATCGTTGCGCCTATAATTATTGGCAACGACCCAAGCTTCGCCATCTTGATATTCTGATACATGGATTTGTGGTATCCACGAGTTTTTAGGAAGACCATTCATTGATGCAGATTGATTGGACCAAGTTGTGCCTCCATCACGAGTTATCTGTACATTACCATCATCTGTTCCTACCCAAATCACTTGTTTATTCAATGTACTCGGGGCTATCGCAAGTATAGTAGTGTGATTTTCAGCATTGGTAGCATCCATGGTCAATCCACCGCTTATATCTGCTTTTTGTTTTGTGGTATCATTGGTCGTAAGATCAGGTGAGATGATACGCCATGATTCGCCACAATCCGTAGAATAATGCAAAAATTGACTGCCGAAATAAACACCACAATCCGCAAATGGATCTTGCGCTATCGCAGCATTCCAGTTGTATCTTAGCTCCTTGTTCGGATCAGGATGATTGGGTTTTATAAATTTTGTTTTGCCGGTGACACGATCGTAGAATCCTACATTCCCACCCTGCGACATGGCATAACCATACCTACTGTCTTTCCTGAATGGTACTACATCAAATCCGTCACCGAAATACAATTCCTGAAAATCATGATTGCGAATCCCGCCACGTTTCAATACCGCTGACGGTCCAACCCAAGACCCATTGTCCTGCATTCCACCATATACATTGTACGGAAAGTCGTTGTCCACATTCACATGATAAAACTGCCCTACTGGTAAGTTTCCTGCAAAATACCAATTGCTGCCGCCATCATGTGAAATATTTAGGCCACCATCATTACCATCTATGATAAAAGACGGATCAGCAGGATGGATCCAGAATGCATGATGATCAGGGTGTACATCATTGGCATAGTTGGCGATCTCTTTAAATGATTTGCCGCCATCTTCACTCATGGACAGATAGGTATATACGTTAAATATCCTGTTTTCGTTGGTAGGATCTACGTATAGTTCTGAATAATAAAACGGCCTATCACCTATGTTTTTCGTCGAGACCAAAGTCCATTTTTTGCCACCATCGACGGACTTATACAAGCCATTTTCCTTCGCTTCTATAAGCGCATAGATTATATTGGGTTTTCCGGGTGCAACAGCGATACCTATTCGACCGAGTTCACCTTTCGGAATGCCTTCCGTTTCTTCCATTTTTTTGAAATTTTCACCAGCATCATAAGATATGTACAACCCTGAACCTTTACCACCTGACTTAAAAAACCAAGGATCACGCTTATGCTCCCACATGGCCACAATGAGTTTATTTGGATTAGTAGGATCAGTGACCATATCAGCAGCACCTGTCAGATCATTGACAAAAAGAATTTTTTTCCAAGTACGGCCACCGTCTGTGGTTTTGAATACACCACGATCTGCATTTGGTCCCCAAGGTGATCCAAGCGCAGCAGCAAACACAGTATTCGAGTCATCGCGATGTATAATGATGCGGTGTATGGTCTTTGTATTTTCAAGCCCCATTTTATGCCAAGTGCGTCCGCCATCTAGCGACTTGTAAATACCATTACCCGTATTTAAGGAATTGCGTGGATTGCCTTCGCCAGTACCGACCCATATTTCTGATGGATTTTTTTGATTGATCTTGATGGATCCTATGGCCAATGTACTTTGCTCGTCGAAGACTGGACTCCAAGATATACCACCATTTTCAGAAAGCCAAACGCCGCCTGATGCAGCTCCTACAAATATTCTATTAGGATTGGAAAGGTCTACGTCGATCGCAGTGATACGTCCACTCATGCCTGCAGGTCCGATATTCCGAAACTTCATGGCTTTGAAGTTGGCAACATCAAATTGCGCGTGTAAGAAACAAGACACTAATCCAAATAAAATGAGCAGAAGTCCGCGTGCCATATAGATAATATTTTATTGCTTGATCTAAAGGCCTGCAAATTAATAATTAGTAATTACAAATTTGCAATTACTAATTATTAATTCGTCATTCTACATTAAACTTTCATTCAATCCACCTGACCTTTGCCTTCTCTTATGAGTTCGATCTCTTCACCTGTACAATCAAGCACAGTGGACTCAGCATTATCACCATTACCGCCATCGAGTAGCATATCTACAGTATGCTGGAAAACATTTTCTATTTCATCTGGATCAGTAAAGTAATTTTGAACACCATTATGGGTATTGAGTGACGTAGAAATCAATGGTGCTTCAAGAAATTCCTGCAAAGCATCGAGTATCTCACTCTTCGGTATTCGGACACCGATTTCTTCTTTATTGTTTTTAAAAAACTTTTGTACGTATTTATTAGACTTCAAGATGAAAGTATAAGGCCCCGGAAGATACCTTTTCATTGTCTTGAAAATATTGTTGTCGATTTGCTCTGTATATTGTGATATCACACTGATATTCGGGCAAATCAATGACATTTTGGCCTGTTTTTCCTTTTTGTCCAGAATCCTGCAT
This sequence comes from Saprospiraceae bacterium, assembly GCA_016717105.1. Taxonomy (GTDB): domain Bacteria; phylum Bacteroidota; class Bacteroidia; order Chitinophagales; family Saprospiraceae; genus OLB9. The sequence continues at coordinate 7,401 of JADKGF010000045.1, forward strand.
ATCCTTTCGATCCCTGGTTTATTGGTCATCAAGCATCCTAAGGCATACACTGTATCTGTTGGAAAGATGACTATTTCGCCTTTATTGATCCTATCAGCTACTTCCTTGATGTCTCTTTTATTAGGATTTTTGTCATGAATGAAAATTCGTTGCATACTACTTCACATTTTAATTTCAAAAAATTATTACCACACATGTCACACATAAAATGTCAGAAAACAAACAAATTTTGCAGTACTCAAATTTTTACCTGCAAACCCCAAAGCCTGTTAGTCTCTTTCATATTCGGTGCTATTATAAAATAAAATATAACATGAGATTGTTGTCAAAAGGCTGATAAAATTTCCGAATGGATTTTCAGAATTTCAAAAAATGCCATTTATTGGATTTCAAATATAGGTATGACATGATGGTAATACCTAGCCAATAAAAGATTTCTGCAGCCCAGGCCCAATGTAGGCCAAAGTACCATTGCTTGATCATCAGATAACTATAAACAATATAAAAAATCGTAAAAATGGTCTGTATCCTCAATGCCGTCTGTGTGTGCCCTGTACCGATCAAACCATTGATAAATATCCCACCAGTGCCAAAAACCATTAAAATAACAAAAACAGTAATCATATAAGGCTTGGACATCAAGATGAGCGTCATATCATCCTTCCCGAAAAGCGGATAAAGAAAAAATTCGGGAAATAAAATGATCGGTAATGATATCAATAGCGTTGTAAGTAAATTTAATTTGGTTGTTTTTATGATAAGCGGCAAAACTGCTTGTCGTTTTTTGTTGCCTATAAAACTGCTCACCATCGTATTGATCCCTGCCGAATATCCCCAACATGGTATCGAAAGGATGAGATAAACGGTACGAAGCAAATTGGAAATAGCAAGCTCGTCATTTCCTATATTTTCTATAAAACTGAAAAATAAAAACCAAGATCCTATACCCAAAATAGACTGAAAGACGATCGGAATGGATATTCTAAACATATTGGAAAAATCCTTAATCGCCAGTCTGTGCATACTAAGAAGCTCATATTTACGGTTTGCTTTGTCCCATATCATGTATCCAATAAACACCAAAAAGGCAACGACCTCTGCAATCGTACTCGCCAACGCCGAACCAGCAATACCCATCTCAGGAAACCCAAATTTCCCGAAAACCAACAAATAATTTAGGATGATATTGACTACAATCAGCACGATGGTATCATAGATGATGAATTTGGTCCGTGCTATACCTGTGTAAAAAGCGATCAATGAAATGCCCAAATAGCTAAAAAATACGCCCCAGCTCCTAGGATAGATGTATTCTAGGCACTTCTGTAAAATCTCTTGATCATAATTAAACATCTCGAAAAATGGCTTACTCCCGAAACTGTAAAAACAAGAATAATAGGACAGACAGTACCAACTCAAAATAAAAAGTGACTGAAAATCTGCGCCAGCACCGACATAGTTTTCTCTCCATTGTGTCTTGCTATGATGATTTGCCCACCACGCGAAAAACCATAACCAATACTGGCAATGATTAGATAAAATACGCCTACAAGACCTGAAGCTTCAAAATCTATTCGGTCATAATGGTACAGAAATACATTATCACTAAGGACAATGATATTCTGCGCCGCACTTCCCAACATGATAGGAACTGAGAGTGATAAGATTTGACTATATGATGTGCTCAACTTCATAACGGGGTGCAAAATATCAGTTTTTTTTAGTCTTTTTGCATAAAATAAAAAAATTATAGGTAATAATTTATACATTTGAATTATCATATTCATTTATAAAATTTTGTGTTATGGTTCAGTTTGGTAACCTCGATATTTTGGTCATTGGTTTTTGATTTGAACATCTCACTTTAATTTTACTTTCTTTTCTTTTGTCTTAATACAAAAGAAACAAAAATCAAGGCTTTAAAACTGATTGAGCCAAAATCAATCATAAAACCCTAAATTTAAAAACTTCGCTTCATAAAATTTATTTGTCGTTTTAAAATTTTCTGAACTATCTTTAATTTATACTTGGATTAAACATTCGTATCGGCTTATACAGTTTTAAATTCTTAACGGTTTTGTTGTTTGATTTTTTAACGGCTCATTCCTTAATGCCGTTCTAATAAAAAAATGATCCCTAAAAAATGATAATTCCTAGTTTTATGTTCTCAATAATTTATACATTTGATTTATCATATTCATTTATAAAACATTCCTTCCACATGAAAAATATCCATTTCTTGGTTTTGCTCATTAGTATTAACTTTGTGCTTTCTTCGTGTTCCGCAAAAAAAGAAAATCAATCCGCCAAGATGACATATAAACCAAGCGTCTTAATGACAAAACAAGATATAGCTAGCCCAGTAGCTGCAACTATTCCACATACTTATAGCGTACATGGTCAGCAAGTAAATGATCCCTACTTTTGGATGCGGCTGAGTGATGACCAAAAAAATGCAAAAACTCCGGATGCCCAAACCCAAAATGTATTGGACTATCTGAATGCTGAAAACGCTTATCGCGAAAAAATGATGTCGCACACCGAAGCATTCCAAACCAAACTCTACGAAGAGATAATAGGCAGAATAAAGCAAACTGACATGTCCGTGCCTTATAAAGAAAATGGGTATTACTACATCACTAGATACGAGGAAGGGAAAGAATATCCTATCCATAGCCGCAAAAAGGAAGCACTGACAGCACCAGAAGAAATCATGCTTAATGTCAATGAAATGGCTGTTAATTATGCATACTATTCCATAAGTGGAAGAACAGTCAGCGAGGATAATAAGATCTTGGCCTTTGGAGAAGATACGGTAAGCCGACGTCAGTACACTTTAAGATTTAAAGACCTGACTAATGGTAGCTTTCTACCAGATGTAATACCCAATACAACTGGCGATGTAGTGTGGGCCAACGACAATAAAACCGTTTATTTTACCAAAAAAGACGCTGCACTCCGATCATACCAGATATACAAACACATCTTGGGTACACCAATAAAATCCGATGTCTTGGTGTTTCATGAAAAAGATGAAACATTTAGCACCGATATTTATAAATCCAAATCAAAAAAATATTTGATCATCGTCTCATCGGCTACCTTATCTCAGGAATACCGCATCTTGGAAGCTGACAATCCTTCGGGCACATTTCGTTTATTCCATCCAAGAGAACACAAGCTTGAATACGATATCAGCCACTTCGAAGATAAGTGGTACATCCGCACCAATAAAGATCATGCAGAAAACTTCAAAATCATGGTCACGCCCGAATCAAATACCCATAAATCTGCATGGACAGACTTGATGCCATATGACGCAAATATTTACATAGAAGAGTTCGATATTTTCAAAAACTTCATGGTGCTATCTGTACGAAAAGATGGTATAACTCAGATCAATATCCGACCTTGGGATGGCAAACCATCGCATTATATTCAATTTGAAGAAGACGCCTACACAACATTTACAGGTTATAATCCTGAGTTTGATACAGACTTGCTGAGATTGGATTATTCATCGCTGACGACGCCCAACTCTACTTATGATTATCATGTAAGCACAAAAAAGCTCGAATTACTGAAACAACAAGAAGTAGTGGGCAATTTTGATGCAAGTGCATACACATCAGAACGCAAAATGATCAAAGCACAAGATGGAACCATGATACCACTCTCGATTGTGTATAAAAAAGGATTTCCTATTGATGGGACGAGACCATTTTTATTGTATGGATATGGTTCGTATGGATATAGCATGGATCCTTATTTTTCATCATCAAGATTGAGTCTCTTGGATCGTGGATTTGGCTTTGCGATAGCGCATGTCAGAGGTGGACAAGAAATGGGAAGACAATGGTATGAAAACGGAAAATTCTTGACCAAAAAGAATACATTCACCGACTTCATTAATTGTGGTGAGTACCTCATAGCCAATAATTATGCTTCCAAAGACCTACTTTTTGCACAAGGTGGAAGTGCTGGTGGCTTGCTGATGGGCGCCATCATGAATATTCGTCCTGACTTGTGGAAAGGTGTGGTAGCCAATGTACCTTTTGTGGATGTAGTCAATACCATGCTCGACGAAAGTATTCCACTTACGACTGGTGAATTTGATGAATGGGGCAATCCAAAAGATAAAACGTACTATGACTACATGAAATCGTACTCGCCGTATGACAATGTAGAAGCCAAAGCGTATCCTGCAGCTTTTGTCACTACGGGTTATTGGGATTCGCAAGTGCAGTACTGGGAGCCAGCAAAATGGGTTGCTAAATTGCGCGCTACGAAAACCGACAAAAACCCATTATTGATGTATTGTGATATGGAGACAGGTCATGGTGGCGCATCGGGTAGATTCAAGAGATTTAAAGAAACGGCCATGGAGTATGCCTTCTTGCTAGACTTGGCTGGCTTGGGCGAATGATGAATTTATATTGTCAATTTGACTAACTTTGTATCGTTAAAATCGTGATACAATATAGATAACACAAACAAATAAAATCAGATATGCCTACAGTAGAACCACGTTACATCACCGACAGTAAAGGCAAAAAATATCTGTTGTACTTCCTATCGAGGATTTTAATGCCATTATGGAAGAACTGGAAGAGTTGGAAGATTTAAAGCTTTATGATGAAGCCAAAAAGAAGATACTGGTGAACGTATTTTGTTTTCTGATTACTTGAAAAACAGAAAATCTAAAAATGCCTAATTATCCGCTGTATTATCTAAAAAAGCACAAAAGCAATTAGATGAGCCTATTATCGAAGCCATTGCTGGATTGGAGGATAATCCACGACCTGCCGGTTACAAAAAGCTAAAAGGCAGTGACGCTTATAGGATTAGAACGGGCAATTACCGTATTTTCTATGATATTTTTGACAATGTACTACTAGTGGATGTTATTGGACTTGGTCATAGAAAAGATATTTATGAGTAAACTTCAGTAAAGAAGTCACATTCTTCCGGTTCCGATTCATGACGTAGCAAATATGTCATGCCTAGGCAAAGGAGATCCTATTGCTCTCTGTACTATGGTTTTGAGTTCAATAATTTGATCTTCTTTCAAATTCACTTATCACGAGTTTTCCCATTTTTTAATTCTAAGATCACATTCTGCTTTTGGCAGATTGAGCCTAACGTTTACTCTAGTATTTAATTCTGTCAATTTCACAACTGCTTCCTTTGGACTTAGCTTGCCATGTTAAACCATCTGATCAAAGACCCAGAGATGACCACGAACTGTTACATTTTTAGAAGTTGCAAATTTTCTTAGATTATTATCTGATGTTATCAACGAACCATTTATATTATTTGAACAAACTATTGCTGAACAATCTTGAATAGATAATTGAGCCTTTTCTGCCTGCAATATATTGATTTCCATTAAATCTTCAGCTGATAGGCTCAATATCTTAAATGTACCACTCTGTATGAATGGAGTTTAACATTCTATTTGTTCCGTATGCAGTTCTTCTAAAATGAAGTCTGTAGTATGAAAGACCAAAGGAAGTTCAAAAAAATGCGCTATAAGATCTAGTTTTACTAAATCTATCAGTACATTGGCATCATTGACTACTACTATCATATTTCTATAAATTCGTCCCTAAAAGTTGCCAACTTTTGATTAGCAAGATTGGATGCTTTACTCATGGAGATAGCTTCTTCTGATACTGCTCGATAGAGAAGTTGTTTAAACCTATACGAGTTTTCATTTCCTTGGTATTTTCCAAATCCAATCTCCATTTTCAGATCAGGGTTTTGATTTACCTTAATACAAAAGCCTTTGTAGGTATTTTTTTATAACACCTAAAGCTTTTGCCCTTGCCATAATAGCCTGCATTGAAATCCCATAAACTTCTTTTACAGCGATTAATTCATTTATGCTAATATTACCACGGATTCTTCCAAATTCTCTGAAAAAAGTGTCTTCAGGTATCAACATGGCTCCCGCAAAACGATGACATAATTTTTCTACATCCTTGTGGGATAATTCTGAATCGAAATTCAATAATAGATGCCCTAATTCATGTAAAGCAGTAAATCTTTTGCGCTCAACTGAATAGTCTTTACAAATAACAATCACAGGAATATTCTCATTGGCCCATCCAGAAAAACCATCAAAACCATCAGGTGCTTTTATTTCTACTACTTTTATTTCTTTATCTTCGAGAAGATCAATCACATTTGGAAGAGCGTTGAAGCCGATTTTCCAATCAGTCAACAGTTTATTAACCGCTCTCTCTACATCTTCTCCATTACTTATGGTGATGTCATAAATAGGGTTGTGGAATGATGAAGATATATTTAGATAGTTCTCTAACTCCAAATATCTTGAAATGCTATCCCTAACTTCTTCTTTTAGAGCATCGATATCTTTATTAGTCAATTTACTATTTTTTCTAAACTCAATGTTAGAAACTTCTACATTGTAAGGCATAAAGAAGTAGTCTGACTTCACACCAAGTACATTTGATAAAGCTAACAGTACCTTGCTGTCAGGCATCATTTCAGCATTTTCATATTTTTGAATGGCATTATGGCTTACGATGTTATTTAGAGCATCTGATAATTCACGCAACGACATCCGTGCCAACATGCGAGCTGACTTTATTCTTTTGGCTATTAATTCCTTCATGATGATTATTTTTTGATTTGGTTTACAAAGGTATACATTACAATCGTTTTGTAAACCATTTTAGTCCAAATAATTACAATCTAATACCAATTTTAACTAAATTGTTCTTAATTCTTTCTTGCAATGCTATTGATTGTTACAATCTGCTAAACCTTGTGTAATGAGTTGTTTTCAGATTTCTCCTTCAGATCCAGTAGTAGAAGTCATAGACACATGGTCTTGAGTCATTTGACTTATAAATTGGTTTGTTTTTCCTGAAGGACAAATATGTACAAACTTTGATAAAATTCTTAAAGAGATCTAAAGTATAAAGTAGATTTCACTATTAAATAAGAAAACCATATATCCATTCACCTTGCTCCCGCAAACCACCATAAAACTTGATACGATTTGCACCCTTTTCTTATAATGGAACTTCCATCCGTCAGCAAATATAACAAAATATATTACATCCTTACCCCAATATTTGTATGCTTAACTCATGCTTTTATTTAGCATCACGATGTAAATGCAGTTATAACGAAAATAATTGGTCCTTTTTACATATTCACAACCTCTTTGGCATAAATTCTTCTGACATGAAATCAGATGTATATTGTAATGGTAATAAATCGTATCAAGCTTTAGCATGACATGCCTTAACAAAGGGTACAAGTTATATAATTTCATTAACAATATTTCATTATATTTATTGCTAAAACTTTGTAACTCAAGTCATCACAAGTCGATATTCTAAATTTCTTCAAATTTGAATCATTATCTTTGCAGATATGAAGTTATTGATCATAGAAGACGAGCAGGAGCTTGCAGATAGTATCATTAGCTATCTCGCTGGAAACGGTTTTGTTTGTGAGAAAGCAAATTCAGTAAGCATGGCTATTGACAAAATTTCAAATTATGAATATGATTGTATCTTGCTTGACTTAATGATATGGGATGAAGATGGATTTGAAATATTAAAAGAGCTAACAAGACAACACAAGAAAGAAGGCGTGATTATTATTTCTGCCAAGGAATCATTAGAGACGCGCATAGAAGGATTACAGTTGGGTGCTGATGATTACCTTACCAAACCATTTCATCTATCGGAGCTTTTAGTCAGGATTCAAGCCGTGATGAGAAGGAAAAATTTTAAAGGGAATAACCTTGTGGTATATAGTGAAATTATAATTGATACTTTTTCCAAAACTGTAAAGGTAAAAGATAAGAAAATAGAAATTACCAAAAAGGAAATTGATTTGTTGCTGTATTTAATAGGGAATGAAAATAGAGTGCTTTCAAAAAGTGCCATAGCAGAACATCTTTCGGGAGATATGGCAGAAATGCTTGATAACCATGATTTTGTATATGCACACATCAAAAATTTAAAAAACAAATTGAAAGATGCGGGTTGCCCGGATTACATTAAGACTGTTTACGGATTAGGATACAAATGGCAAAATGAGTAAAAATCTTTTACAAAAAATATCAAGATCATATTTAATCTTTGCCGTATTGGTTTTAAGCTTATTGGCCCCATTATTTTATTTTGTATCTGAAAAATTATATATAGAAGATGCTGACGAGGCTTTGATATTGCGTAAAAATGAGTTCTTGGCATTCTCACTTGCTCAATTGAATGAAGCTGATATCCCTGTATGGAATAAATTCAACAGAGATATAAAGATAAAGGAAACTACACATCTTATGCGAGACACCATTTTTAATACTTCCTATTATGATAGCTTAGCACAAGAAAACGAACCTTATAGAGAATTAAACTTCCCAATTTCTATTAATGGCAAAGATTATACTTATTCTGCTAGAATTAACTTGGTAGAAACGACAGACTTAATGAAAAGCGTCGCGATCCTTTTTTTCATAATGCTTTCCTTGCTGCTCCTAGGATTATATATCATCACTAAAAGATTATCTGTCAGACTTTGGAAACCATTTTACGAAACATTGCATCAGATTGAGCAGTTTGAAATAGACAAAACCAATCATCCCAATTTAAAATCTACCAGTATTGAAGAATTTAATCGATTAAATCAAAGTATCCAAAAACTGATAAATAAGAATACATCCATTTATCACAATCAAAAAGAATTTATAGAAAATGCAGCGCACGAATTGCAAACGCCTTTAGCCGTTTTTCAGGCTAAAATTGATACACTTATTCAAAGCGTCGATTTAACAGAGCAGCAAAATCAAATTCTAAGTTCCTTAAACGATAGTGTTTCACGATTAAACCGGTTAAACAAAAATCTTCTTTTGATTTCTAAAATGGAAAATGATATTTACAGTGAAAAGCAAAAAATCAACTTGAATGATGCACTATCAAAGCACTTTGAGTTTTTTGCTGAGCAGGCGGATTCCAAAAACCTAGCTATTGAGATAAACATGAAAGAAAATGTTACCATAAATTCAAATCCAGCCTTAACGGAAATCCTCATTAGCAACCTATTCCTAAATGCAATAAGGCACAATGTGAGTAATGGAAAAATAATAATAAGCTCACGAATGATGCTTTGACCTTTTCAAATACTGGAGGAGGACAAGCTTTGGTTAGTGATAAATTGTTTAACCGTTTTTCAAAATCAAATGCATCTGAAAAAGGTAATGGTTTAGGATTGTCTATTATTAAGAAAATTGCGGACATCCACGGTTGGCAAATTTCTTACTATTTTTTTAATAATCTACATTCATTTTCAGTGAATTTTTAAAATTTACAGACTAGTTTTTTCATTTAACCAGAATTATGGGAGGAATCGAGATATTCTATGAATATTTCAGGTTGAATTACCCTGGCCTTACCATAATTCTAAATTTCTTCTAAATCAGTAGTCAACTTTGCAGTAAATATTTTAAATCAATAAATGATACTGTAATGAGAAGATTAGTTTTAGTAGTGATTTCGATGGTGATAACTTCACTCACATTTGCACAAAGTGTACATGAAAAACAAGTGCCTGCACAGGTTAAAAAAGTTTTTCACACAAATTATCCCACCGCGAAAAATGTAAAATGGGACAAAGAAGGTGAAATGTTTGAAGTAAACTTTGATCAAAATAATGTCAAACATTCAGTTGTATTTGATCATCAAGGCAATATCCATGAAATCGAGGTAAAAATTGAACTTTCGCAACTTCCCAAAGGCCTTATGGAATATGTCAAAACGCATTATAAACAAGCAATAATGGGCGCGGCTAAAATAATTGATGTTAGAGGTGCAATAACTTATGAAGCGGAAATCAAAGGAATGGATTTAATTTTTGATGCTAATGGTAAATTCATGAAAGAGATGAATAATTAAGGCGTAACCACATGTTTTCACTAAGAGACGATAGACTTATAATATTTATAAAAATGAAGATATTTTTTTTAATCTTAGTTTATATTTCTTCATATAATGTAAATGCGCAATATAATTTGACATACTATCTATCCAATGCATTTCAAAATAGTCCAATATTAAATGAAAATAAAAATAAAAGCCAAGTAAATCAGCTTGAAATGGAGCGGCTAAAAGCTCTTTATTTTAGCCCAAAAATAGGAATCACTGCTAATTATATGTTTTCACCTATTCTTTCAAAGGATAATAATAAGACTTCATTAGCGCTAAATTCAAACGGTGCTACCAATTATTACGGCTATGATTTGGGTGCTTCTAATGGTGGGCGTTATCAGGCTTTTGTGGAGATTACCCAGCCATTGTTCAACAGAAAGCTGTATGAAATAGCAACAAAACAACTCAATATTGCATCACAATTAAATGAAAACAGTGTAAAAATCAGCAAACATGATATTGAAAAAATAGTTACCGACCAATACATTTTGTGTTTGCAGAATAGAAAAGAAATAAATTATGCCGACACAATGATGAAATTACTGACTACCCAGAAAACGATATTAGAGAAACTCGTCATGAGCAGTATTTATAAACAATCTGATTTGACATTATTGAACATTGAGTATCAAAATTTCTTATCTCAACTTACTACTTACAAAGCCAATTATCGTCGAAATTTAATGGATTTAAACATTATTTGTGGGATAAATGACACTACAAATGTGCGCCTAGATGATGCAGAAATCACACTAAATAACAAGACTTTTGCGTCTAATTTTTTAGAAAAATATCGCCTAGATAGTTTGAGTTTGATCGCTCAATTGAATGTACTTGAATTAAAGTATAAGCCACAATTAAATTTATTTGCAAATGCTGGACTAAATGCGGTATATGCCCCTACTATACCCAACCGCTTCGGTATGAGTGTGGGACTGAGCTTTACCTATAACTTTTATGATGGAAATCAAAAGCTAATAAACAGAAAAAAAATACAGGTTTTAGGAACAACGGTTTCTTTTTATAAAGAGAATTTTGTCAAACAAAATCACATTCGAAAATCCAAAATTCTCACCGAAATTCAATCATATTATGACCGTATTGCTGTAGCTGAACAGCAATTAAAAGATTATGAGTCAGTGCTCAATAGTTACAAAAGAGAATTTCTTTCAGGGCAACTTTCAGTCATTAATTATATAATGGTATTGAAAAATATGGCTTCAATAAATCGGGATTATACACTGCTTTTTTCGCAGCAGCAATCGCTCATCAATGCCTACAATTATTGGAATTGGTAAAAAAATAGACACATGAAACCATCGATAATATTCCTTGCAATCGCTTCAATTTTTGGATTATATCCTGTAAAAGTAAGGTTGGAACACCTACAGAAGAAATCACCATTCCAAAAACACCAGTGGAAGTTGTGTCTATTAGCAATGGTTTGATCAATGATGAATTGACATTTTTTGGTACAAGTATGTATCTAAAAAGAAATGTAGTGACCGCACCCATTCCAGCTTTTATCACCCAAGTACATGTAAAATTAGGAGATAAAGTGAGCAAAGGTGCCGTCTTATATGTATTGCAATCCAAAGAAAGTAGGGCCTTAGGTAATGATATTTCAAAAATTGATAGTACACTTACCAACTTTGGAATCATCAACATCAAGGCGCCGACATCGGGTATTATTACCACATTGGACAAGCAGCAGCCTGGTGATTATGTCTTAGAAGGCACTCAGCTCTGTACTATTGCAGAGAGTAATGATTTGGTTTTTCAAGTGAATGTGCCATTTGAATTTACAAAATATACAAAGACTGGAGATATTTGTACGCTCATTTTTCCTGATAATTCTCTTCATTCTGCAACATTTACAAAAGCATTGACCACCATGAATGTGACGGCCCAGACCCAGACCATTTTGGCTAAATGCAATGAAATTTTATTCCTACCTGAAAATATGATGGTGAAAGTAGGCGTGGGCAAAGGTGGCCGCCATACAAATCAAATTTTGCCAAAATCCTGTGTTTTAAGTGCTGAAATGATGCAAGAATATTGGGTAATGAAACTGATCAATGACAGCACCGCAGTAAAAATACCAGTTACAATTGGCAATAAAAACGCGGACAAAATTGAAGTAATTGCTCCAAAATTTACATCTACTGACAAAATAATCAGCATTGGCAATTATGGCTTGCCTGATACAGCTTTCGTTTCCATCATTTCCACAACAGCGAAATGAGCAAGCATAATTACCATCAGATTTTCAAAAAGCCCATTCTATTTATGGGTTTATTGCTGTTGATGGCGGGTATATTTGCTTATACGCGGATGGAAACCAATCTATTTCCCGAAGTTTTATTTCCACGTATCACCCTGATAGTCGATGCGGGTCAGCAGCCCATAGACCGAATGATGATCACGGTTACCAAAACTTTAGAAAGTGCTGTCAAAAAAGTAAAAGGCGTAAAGGTTGTAAAAAGTAGTACCAGTCGAGGCAGTTGTGTGATTGATATTTTCTTTGATTGGGGCACCGATGTGTACAATGCCAAAACCCAAGCAGAAAGCCGTATCAATGAAATCAAAAACTTCCTTCCACAAGGAGTGACGATTGCAGCTGAAGCTATGAATCAAAGCACTTTTCCAGTATATGGGTACACATTGACCAGTAACAAACATGGCTTGGTGGCGCTGCGTGACAAGGCCAATTTGATAGCTCGACCCATGTTTTCGCAAGTGAAGGGCATCTCAAATGTAGTGGTACGTGGCGGAAAAAATAAAGAGTTTGTGATCGTTCCCGATGCTATAAAAATGGCGTCATTGGGCATTACACCGAACACTATCATCACGATATTCAATAACAATAATTATGTCCTATCGAATGGGGCAGTCGAAGATTATAGTCGCTTGTATTTATCGCTCACTGATACCAGATTGATGGATATAGATGAGTTGGAAAATATTATCATAAAAAAATGACGGCATTCGGCTCATCAAATTGAAAGACATTGCTAAGGTCGAGTTGCATGAGCAAGTAGAATTTATTGTGGTAAATGCTAATGGACAGGATGCTGTATTGATTGATTTAGTGAAGCAGCCCGGGATTAATTTGATAGATTTTGCTAAAGAATGTGAAAGAAAAGCGAAAGAAATTCAAATGCAATTACCCGACGGAATGATCGTCCAGCCATATTACAATCAATCTGCTTTCGTGGGCGAGAGCATCGATAGTGTCATCAAAACCATTTATGAAGGACTTTTTTTGGCTATTATCGTGATGATCATTTTCTTGCGGTCGTGGCGAGCCAGCGTCGTGGTTATGCTCACTATTCCTGTTACCCTTGGCTTTACTATTTTGGTTTTATACTTAGCTGGAATTTCGATCAATATCATGTCTTTAGGTGCTATTGCGGCTTCCATTGGGTTGATCATTGATGATGCAATCGTGATCATAGAACAGATTTATAGAAAGCATGAAGACAATGCCAATCTTGACCGCTATACCGCCGTAAAAGGGGCCATTCATGAGTTATTCCCAGCTATGATTGGGTCATCGTTGGCGACTATCGTCATTCATTTTCCATTCAGAATGATGAGCGGTTTGGCAGGCAGTTTTTTTAAAGAATTGTCCGATACGATGCAACTGACTATGGTTACATCATTTTTAGTGACTTGGTTGCTACTTCCTGTTTTTCACATCATTTTTGGTGTTAAACAGCCAAAAAAATCGCACCACAAGACAGCAGAGCAAAGCATTCAACAAATAAGCTGGCTCGCTTGGTTTTTCAATAAACCCATTTTTGCATTTGGCTTGATTGCTATTTTTGGTTTTTCAGCTTGGTTGTGCTTTGGAAAATTAGAAACAGGTTTTTTGCCCGATTTAGATGAGGGAACGGTCGTGTTGGATTATTTTATGCCGCCCGGAACATCCATAACGGAGACAGACCGAGTTCTGAATGAAATAGAAAAAATCATAGTCGCCGATCCCAACGTAGAAACTTACAGCCGAAGAACGGGAATCAGAATGGCATTCAGCACCGTGCCACCCAATTTTGGTGATTATTCTATCCAGTTAAAACATTCGAGAACTAAATCTACAGTGGATGTAATTGACGATTTGAGAAAAAAGATTGCCGCTTCCCAACCTGTTTTGCATATTGGTTTTGGGCAACGAATTGCCGATTTATTGGGCGATTTGATGAGCACTCCACAACCCATAGAAGTCAAGTTTTTTGGCGATGATTATATGCAACTTCAAAATATTTCGAAAGAAGCGGAAAAAATTCTGGCCAATATTCAAGGTATTGCGGATATCGATAATGGATTGAGAATCGCTGGTCCATCTATAGTTTTTACACCCAATCGAAGTTTTACAACAATTTGGAATATCCTTACTCGATTTCCAAACCCAACTTTCCACTTATACTGGAGGTGTGACTTTAGGGATCAATGCCAATCAACCCATTCCGTCACCTGCTCAGGCGGCTATGACAGCGGGCATACAAGTGGGGCAAATGCAAGAAGGTGAGCAAATGCGGCGAATCGTCATGCGTTTTGCTGATTTTAAAACCAATGATCTGGAACTTATCAAACGGCAATTGATTTTTTTGCCAGATGGTACTACACGTCCGCTTACCTATTTCTGTGATGTGAAAATAGTGCCTGGCGAAACTGAACAACGCCGAGAAAACCTAAAATCCTGTGTAGTCCTTACTGCTCGATTGGATAACAGAGATTGGGAGTGCTATCACTGAAATCAAACAACAACTCAATGCTAACTTGGCTTTGCCCAAAGGCTATTCCATCGATTATGGCGGTGCCTATGCCGAGCAACAACAATCATTTCAAGAATTGTTGATGGTTTTGATCATGGCATCGCTTTTCGTTTTTGGGGTTTTTATGTTTTTATTCAAAGAATGGATGATATCCTTCGTATTGCTTTTTGTTTCTGTAATGGGAATTTGTGGTAGTATTATTTTTCTTTATTTCTTCAACATTCCTTTAAATGTGAGTAGCTACACGGGGATCATCATGATTGTAGGAATTTTGGCTGAAAATGCCATTTTTACAGTAGCACAATATCGATACAATATACAGCAGTCCAATAATGTGGACCAATCTGTAAAACACGCCATAGCCATCAGGATACGACCAAATCTAATGACAGCCATTGGAGCAATACTCGCATTGATGCCTTTAGCTCTTGGCATTGGTTTAGGCGCTCAAATGCAACAACCACTCGCGGTAGCCGTAATTGGTGGATTTGTGGTTGGATTGCCGATGTTACTTTTGGTGTTTCCGAGTCTTTTTAGATTGATCATGATGAAATCTAAATAAAATGTTTAACTCGTGTTTTTATGGGATCGTAGCAATGTATGTGGTATTAAATTCAGATGCATTCATAATAAATACAATGCCTTGCAGGCCTTGCTTTGTATTAAAAAAGCCATTCAACTTTAATTTGTTGTATGGCTATTGCTTGGATGAAGCACAAGTTGCAAATTTATCAATCTTTAGCATGACTTGCGGCATCAAATGTAACAAAATATATTACATCCTGATCCAAAAAATACTTAGACTTTTTTAGCAGTTTTGGATAAATGCTTTTATAGTTTGTGGTTATAAATTTGTTTTTCAAAAAATAAAAAAAGAATCATGAACAAACAAAATTTATGCGAATCTAAATACTTCCCTGGGATGTTGGCCATCATAGTTGTAGGTATGACCATCCAAATATTACGAGCGGGGATTGATTTTGGTCATTGGTTATACTCAGTTTTACATTAAGATTATACGGTAAATGGATGTAGGTGAATTTGGTAGTTAATTGCGCCACTTTCGTCTATTCACTGATATTCTTCAAAGTAATAGGTTTACTTTTGACATTCCTAATTATTCAGAACAATTAATATTTTCAAAATGCATTTTCTCTGCAAAACGGTTTTACTCATTTGTGTGAGCGCACATTTTATCTCAGCACAGACATTGTACAATGTATCTGGTAAGCTCACGGATAGCAAAGGTGCTGATATAGATTTGGCCATGATTACACTTATGAACGAAGCTGATTCCTTGTTAAAAGCAGAATATTCCGACAAAGATGGTAGTTTTGAATTTTCGGCAATAAAAGAAGGCACTCCTACATCAATGTAGGAATGCTAGGATTTGAATCCGTAGAAAAAAGATCAATATATCTGGTCAAAATCAAAAAACAACGCTTGATCCAATAGTTTTGGAGAGAATAGTGCACAATTGCTAAGATGCGTGACAGTCACCGCCAAACTCCCTATATCGGGCGAAAAATAGATCGAACCGTGGTCAATGTAGATGCGCTCATCGCCAATTCGGGTAGTAATGCACTCGAAGCCCTCGAGCGTGCGCCAGGGATTTCCGTTGATCAAAACGGTAATATCAAACTGAAAGGCAGATCTGGTGTCACCGTATTTATTGACGATAAACCTACCTATTTATCAGGCTCTGAGCTAGAGAATTACCATAAAATCATTGCCGCATGGTACGGTCAAACAAATAGAAATCATGCCTAATCCACCAGCAAAATATGATGCCGCTGGCAATTCTGGTGTAATCAATATCATCACTAAACGATCAAAAACTTTCGGCTTTCATGGCAATACAGTGTTAAGCTTACAGCAAGGAAGGTATACGAGGAGCAATAATAGTCTCAATCTTAATTTTAATAAAAATAAGATCAGCATATATGCAAATATCAATGGTGGATTCAGAAATAGTTTTCAGGATCTGAATATCAACCGATATTATAAAAATGATCAAAATATCAGGACTACTTCATTTTCTCAAAATTCTTATATCGTCAAAGATGGACAATCTATCAATACAAAAGTTGGCATGGATTATTATGTAAATGATAAAACCACGGTAGGTATATCTGCGAAAGGTCTTTTGAGCCTGTCGGGCGATGAGACGGATAATACTGCATACGTAAGAGATGCGCAACCACAAATTATCAATCGTGTCATTGCTGATAATAATACTGATACTTTTGATAATGGTACCTTTGATAGTCATCTAAAACAACTACTAGATACAATAGGTAGTGTACTCACCGTAGATCCTGACTAAGTTAGATATACATCTGGAAGCAAGCAGGTGTCCAAAACTATATTTATAATCCTGAAAATATAAAAACATACGAAGATCAAATCGATGGTGAGATTCCATCGTAATCGTATATATGCGCCAAAGTGGACTATAGTAAGCCTATAAACGTAACTACAAACTGGAGGCTGGTATAAAATCAGCTTTTACAAAGACGGACAACGAAGCCATTTATAGCAGAACCATCGATGGTGAAACAAAAACGGATTACGGTCTTAGCAATAGATTTTTGTATGACGAATGGATCCATGCTGGTTATGTCAATATCAATAAATCCATTGGCAGACTGGGCTTACAACTGGGATTAAGGGCTGAAAACACGACGCTCAAAGGCAATCAATTGGGGAATATTGAACAGGCTGATTCCAGTTTTACGCGTAGCTATTTCAATGTTTTTCCAACATTTTACGCTACATATCAAGCAGATTCCTTGGGAAATCATGTTTGGAGTTTTTCTTTTGGCAGACGTATAGACAGGCCATTTTTCCAAGACTTAAATCCATTCATTAGTCCATTGGATAAGTTTACATTTTATGGTGGAAATCCAGGACTTCTACCTACATATTCCAATAATTATTCCATCACGCATTCTTTTAAAAATACAATAAATACTACTATCAGTTACGCAAAAACCATAGATGGCATCAATGAAACGCTTGAAATCAAAGATGGTATTTATTACAGCCGTCCTGGCAATATATCGACCAATCATACCATTTGCGTTGTCAATGGAAGCTACAGCTGATATCTCCAAATGGTATAAACTCAATATATATGGAGAGCTGGGTCATCAAATTTTTAAAAGCGCTCTGTACACCGAACAACTCAACTCATCAGGTACCTACACTGCGTTTTCAGCGACTAATAGCTTTCAACTGGGAAAAGGTGGAAATGCAGATCTCATGGAGATTA
>JADKGF010000046.1 GCA_016717105.1 Saprospiraceae bacterium
GCCCGAACCAGCGTCCGGAGCCCAACCCATGCAAATAACCAAAACTTAATCTCAACCTTAACCTAATCCTTAGGCTTATCCCCAAAAAGTTCCCGGTGGCCACACTTATGAAGTCCCTTCGATACCCAAAACTCACCATCGCACCCACACATGCTAAATACCAGTTTTGAGTATATCGCTGCCATCAACAATACCATGAAGGCGATCAAAGTACCACCAAGGGTGCCCATGGCCTGATCACTATGGTGAATTCCCATCGATACCTCCTTCTCCCTTTTGCCCGATGGCATCATCTTCACTGTTTGTAAACTGACTTACAGCCGTAGCCACACCACCAGCTGTCACCAGATATCCACCGATCGTCACCACAGCTACAGGCAAGGCCACCGGAGCAGTCAGCAACACCGTACCCACACCCGCCATGATCAACCCAATATTTCGCAAGTACTTTAAAAAATTTTGGTATCGGTGCCTTTGCCCTATCTATGATTTTACTCATCATTTTTACTTTTCGAATTTCAATCAAATGTACCTTCTCTCCACTCTTCTTCAGATTCTCAACGATATATTCAAGAGCCAACTGGAATGATTGTCCTTTCCCATCCCCACTCAAAGAAAACACCGAGCTATACTACAGCCCCGGAGTTCCTTCTGAGCATCATTGGCCACATGTACCAGGATGCCTGATCTACCTTTCACACCATTTATCTGAAGGCACTCACCGAGTTTCGGATGTTGAATGATGGACACAGGATAAACTCCCTCGGCACACAAGATACATTCCTGCTCATTACTGGCCCATCTCAATTCAATACTCCGACACAGAAAAATGCCTTTGATAAAAATCAACCCACCTGTCCAGGTATCCCGATAAAACCTTTGAAGCTCAATTGCCATCTAAAATCTTAGGAATTACTCAATCCTTTCTTAACCTTGATCAATTAACTAGCCTTGATCTCAGCATTAGCTTACATCACTTATCACCGCCATGAGTTGTATCCACCATTCTTGAGAGAATACTGGATTCCATTCACTTCCGGAAAAATTCGATCAGTAATACAAACACATGGATGCCTGTGGCCAGAGTTGGCGCAGCTGTATGTGTAAGATTGACAGTCACTGCGGTCCCATTTGCAGGAAGGTTGACCTTATTGCTCAAGGAAGTCTCAAACTCTCCGGTACCAAAATCTACCTTAGCCCATCCACTTGTAATACTCATGTGCGTAGATCCGGGAGCAACAGCCACATCCATGATGGGTACCAAATCAACGATATCCAAAGCTCCGGTAGTGGTATTCAGCACATAAGGCTTAAAAAGAATCCATTCAACACCGACTTAATGTTGAAGTTGAATCCCTTTAGCACTGCTTTCCTTCAGGAAGGTCAAAAGCCTTCATGGACATGCCTTTCACCACGGGCATTGGCGGCATCCAGATTTTTGACATCTGTCATCACCTTTGTCAGTCGTGAAGTCACCAGCTTATCGCTTGGCTGTGATCATGAGATTACGAAAATGCAGTTCTGAGCTGCTTGCCGGCTGCTGCCGACATACCAAATTCAGCACCATTCTCCCTGGTCCTTTGGAAAGCTGGGTCATTCGCGATGCGATCCTGGATATCTCTCCTTTGGTTTTAACCAGATAATTTCCATCTGCTTTGTAAAATGTGAGTTCATCAAGCGTCCCTCAATTTTCAAAAACTCTTCTGTCTTGCCATACGACTTGATTTTAAATGTTAAATAATACCCAAAGGTAGTATCACATTTCCCACAAAGTCAATTTAAAGCATTCAAAAATGGAATAAATTGCCATAAATTACCTTTTATTACTATTCTACAACCCATAATTGAATTTATTTTCCCACTTTAATGTTATATTTGTATTGCAGTTTTATCATCCACTTACCATCCTTAATTTTGACCCGTCCTACTCGATACTCCATAGCTAAGGTATGGGTAATGTATGGGGAGAGTATCACACATTATGTTAAATAGAATAGGAATAAGTGTAAAATGTCAAGATTGATAATATATATCCCAAAGAGATTAGTTGCATCACCGGAAAGAACTATAAATCTTCCTGGCACCTCTTGCTTAAAAATTAAGAAGCATTACGGCAAGGATGATCATCAATTTGTCACCATTAAGGAGTTTAGCAGCTATACTGGAATACCGGAAGCAGAAGTACTTTCGAAAATATTACATTAAGGTTTTTCAAGATTCTTTTCAATATCACTCTCAATAATAGTTTTCAGGAAATCCAGAAACTTAAAAGGATCGTCGCTACCAATGTTATCACTATACTTTTTATAATAATCCTTAAGATCAATATCAAAGGTAACCCGAAAATGTTCCATCAGATCGGCGATGGTAACGTTTCCATTATTGGATCAAATTACCCTTTACCATAAAATTCACCAATTTCACAGCCTGTATTTAAGTGCCGGTCCACTTAAACTTCGGATAATCCTGCAGCTTTTCTTCAAAGAGTTCTGGGATCAGTGGCGTTATGTAAAAATCTTCAATCATTTGGGTTCCTTGGAGTACTGCAAAGATATTCCTTTTTCAAAATATTTTCTAAAAAATTCATGTATCATTATATTCATATCCTGCACCGGTAGTACTCAAACATGTCCACCTTCTTCTAAATTAAGGTTGAGATCTTTAGACAGCTATCATAATATTTTACTCTTCTTTTTAATCCAACCGGTTTTTTAGAAACAATTTTATAAATGTTATTATAAAAAACTCCATATTTAAAACTTCGGCTTTTCAAATTTAGTATAAAATCTCATCTCATCAGGCCCATTGAAAGTAAATACCGACTCAAGTTCCACAATATTAGATGATCAGATAATTCATTAAAGATGTTTAGCCTAAACTTGAATTCAGGGAAGAGCGTTACAGTCAGTATGTGGGGTCTCAATACACTTCTTCAAATTCTTTGAGAATGGAAAAACTTTTCAAAAGCATGAGCTAGGTTTCTTCTTTTCATGAATTTCTTTTGCATGCTCTTATTATTATAACGTAAATTTCATTTTTTTAACATAAAAATTTACAAAAAATATCACGTTAACATAAAAATAAAGCCCACTTAGGAGTGGGCTTTAATTTGCAAAATTGACTTTTATAATGCTTTTGATCAATTTTTTTAGCTTAGATAATTTAGCTTTTTAGCATTTCCATCTCAGATCCGACCCTTGTTTCCAGTATCTTACCATAAATCTGGGTAGTCTTAAGACTACTATGGCCTAACATTTTACTGGTGGCTTCCATACTCACACCATTACCGAGAAGTACTGTTGTGGCAAAGTGTGGCTTGCTATGTGCATGGTCATCGGCTTGCTGATGCCACAGATATCAGCCAGTTCCTTCAGATAAGCATTGAGTTTCTGATTGCTTTTCATGGGCAAAAATTGTTTTTGACACACAATCGGGTGCCTTGCATACTTTTCTATAATATCCATCGCCTGATCGAGCAGGGGTACATTAGAAACATTGTCGTGTTTTTTGACTTGATGTATAGATCCATTTACTGCCATTGATTCCAGTACCGATATGATCTGGAGCAAGATTAGCTGCATCCTTGTATGCATACCTGTATGACAGCAGAATACAAAAAAATCCCTAACTTCCCTAAGTCTTTGATATTAATCTCCTTGTCCATGATTCTTTGGAGTTCATCACTGATTAAGATATTCTCGTTTGGTTTCTTTGACTGGGCATTTGTATCCAAACAGAACATTCTTTTCTAGCCATTCATATTTAACTGCATAATCCAGAACTCTATTAAAATATTGAATGTACTTTACTAATGTATTTTGATGAAGCTTAAGCTCTGTCTTTAAGTAGTGTTCATACTCCATCCCAAATGAATATTTGATATTTTTAAGTAGAATATCCTTTGCTTCATCTTCGCCTTCAGAAAGTCTTCAATCCTTGCTGCAAAGGTAGCATAGCGCTCAAATGTAATTTCACCAATCTCAATTCCAACCAATTTTTCAAAGCTTGAATTGTAAATCTTACACATCGACCAAGGTATTTTCTTTTTCCTTTCTCACCTTTCAATTTATCTCTCAGCATTTCCACTGAAATATCTTCGTTAAGGGATTTCATTTCATTAAAAGCTTGATAACATCCACACTCATTTTGTCCAAAAACTCATTAATGGTTTGACTTTAGCTGTTTTGCCAATAGCCCTGTTCGACTTTTTAATCCCACAGTCCAACCTCAACTTTTTGTCCGGTACTAATAATATGCTTTCACCTTCGATGGTGATTTCAATTATAGGTACCATCCCGTTTGCTCCCGTTTTTTCGCCTGATAATAAATCTGACTTTTAATAGATCAACTTTTTTTCACTTGCATGGTTTTAATTTAACGATTAAATGAATGATTTTATGTAAAATCAATGCAAAAAAAGTAGTTGACAGTCGCTAAGATAATAATATTCAATAAATTAGTGTATTTGCAGCCACTTTTGAAGAAAAGCTGTTGGTTGCAATTGGCTGCAAATAAAACCATTTTGGAATTTGGCGCAAATTGGTTGCATATTTTTGATATACTTTTGATGGTTTTTGAACATCAAAATTTTCATAACTCCTTGAAAAACAAACGCCAAACAGAATTTTACTTCTATTTGGCGTCGTGTTTCGTGATCTGGCTGGGACTTGAACCCAGGGCCCATACATTAAAAGTGTATTGCTCTACCAACTGAGCTACCAAATCTCCCTTTTAAGCTTTTTCTGTAAAAGCGACGCAAAGGTAATCTTTATTTTTATTTCGCAAACAATATTTATAAATTTTGTAATATTTTTTTTCACTTTTTTTATCTGATGCCCATTTACACTACTTCACTTAGAAAGCCAAGCAAAATAAATAATACCATAACCATTGATAATCAACAATTTATCAATATAGTCTGCAAATAACAGTATTTTTACACTTCATTTTTTTCCCTTCATCAAAAAAACATCAATTTTCTATTTCAATTATATGTTGAAATCAGTTTTTTGCTTATCTTTGCGCTCCGTTAGAAAAAGTTCTTTAAATTATGAGTGTTTCAGCGCATTTTTCACTGCCATATAGTGGGATGAAAGATGGTTATCATAAGTATGTTTTTGAAGCAGATGATAGCTTTTTTGCAGAATTCGAAAATTCTCCCATAGAAAAGGGAAAGTTTCAAATCACTGTAGAAGTCGATAAACGTCAAGGCTTAAGCGATATGACTATCCACGTTGATGGTCATGTGGCAGCCATTTGTGATCGATGTCTAGCTGGTATCAATCTGCCTGTTACTGGAGTTTACAATCTATTATTGAAGGTAAAAAATGAAGGTGATCCTTATGATGACGAGGTCATATACTTGAGAGAAGACGAACCGTCATTATACCTTGGTCAAGTGGTTTATGAATTCATTTGTATATCACTACCTTTAATCAACAGGTATAATTGTGAAAGTGAAAATCCAACTCCATGTAATGATGCGATTCTGAAAAAACTCAATGAAGCAGCCACTACAAGTACAATTTCAGTTGATGAAAATGTGTGGCAAGCTTTGAAGGGATTAGATACGGAAAATTGAATTTTCTTAGATTAGTTTTATCAAATATAAATTTTTTTACAAATGGCACATCCTAAGAGTAGGGTCTCGAAAGCAAGAAAAAACAAAAGGAGAACACACCACAAAGCATTAATGCCACAGTTGGCTATATGCAAAACCACTGGAGAGCCTCACATAATGCATAGGGCTTACTGGCATGAAGGCAGTATGTATTATAAGGGTCAGGTAGTCATCCAGGCTAAAGAAACAGAAGCAGCAGAAGATTAATTTTCTTTCGCTCCATGTTATACAATATCATAAGCTCCCCATACAACAAGATGTGAGGAGCTTTTGTTGTTTAATTAATAATAAATACATCTTATGAAAACCATCGTTAATACACCCGATGCTCCTGCACCTGTAGGGCCTTACAATCAGTCTGTTCTCGCAGGTAATACGCTGTATGTTTCTGGTCAAATTGCAATCAACCAAGCTGCTGGTACTCTCGTTTTGGACACGATAGAAAACGAAACTCATCAAGTAATGAAAAACCTAGGCTTCATTCTTGGGGCATCAGGTATGACTTATGAAAATATCGTGAAATGCTCTGTTTTTGTAACTGATATGGAGCTTTACAGCCGAGTCAATGCAGTATATGCGACCTACTTTAATGAAGATACGGCACCAGCCAGAGAATTGGTTCAGGTGGCTAACTTACCAAAGTATGTCAATGTAGAAATCAGCTGTATAGCTGTTAAATAAAGTTTCATTTTGGCCTAAGTACTATAATGCCTGACTGTTTTGGGTTTTTCGCCAAATATGAAGCCAATGTTAAATCACTAATACACACTTTCTTTTCCTTTTCAGATGCGTGCAAGAGAAAGGCTTTTCCATTCTTTTTGAACACAAAGCCAGTATGCACTATGTCCAAACCTTTAATATCCGTGGTGATTCCTACAATATCTCCTGATTGCAGCTTGTCTTCAATATATATTACATCAGATTTGGGTATATAAAACCTTGTAACCGAGTTTAACTTCTTTTCTGTAGCTACAACTTTTTTCAATGCTTTCGGATCCTTAAGTTTAGGATAGCGTGCGCTATTTTCGCTCATAAAATACAAGTTTTTTTTGTATTCAATACCACCTAAGTCATTGGTAATATCCACAAACCTACCTGTTTTTACCTGCTGATCGATCCATCGGGTAAAATAATGAATGCGGGAGCCATATCCGTCTATCCTACCCTGCTCGTATCTGATTTCAGTAAGAATTTCTTCAAGTTTTTTGCTAGTAGTTGTTTGCAATTGGTAAATGGATATTGCCAATACGTACTCTACAAAAGTCACGCAATCAAAAACATCATTGCGACATATTAGTTTTTCTACTTTATTAACATCTAGCGTGCCTGCTTGATAAGGAGTACCGACATATTTCATGCCATTTTCTATAACACAAATACCTAATATGCTGACGGTGTCTGTCTTGGTCTGACCCATAAGAGATACATTCATATAACACAATAATGATATATATATAAATTTGTTTATAAACATTCTACATGATATCTCCATTACTTTTTATGCCAGATTATTGGTACATTATAAAATACAAAGATAGGCCTAAATTCACAATAAAATAACTAATATCTAAAACTCAATATTCCACAATTAGTAAAAAAGACCCGCGATTAAGCATGATGCTCAAAAGAAATGGCTATCTTTACATTGCATTTTGGTGCCGGCGTAAAATCCGGCTTAAAAGGGAATCCGGTGAAAAACCGGAACTATCCCCGTAGCTGTAAGTTTTAGATACAAACTGTGCGATACAAATGCCACTATCTTGGATGGGAAGGCGTCGTACAGAAAACAAGTCAGAAGACCTGCCAAATTGTAGTATTAATCAATGACTTTCGGGCGAAAAGTCGATTATTAGGGAAACTTGATTGGTAGCTTCATGTCTATCACTTTTGTTTTTGGATAATCCGTCTATAGGCCATTGAAAAGTATATAAAATATGGCCAAAAAAATAATATTTTTCTTATTCTTTATCAAATATTTATGTTGTCATAATGTAATTGGGCAAGTTACTATTGATACTGTAACCATTCAGGAAAAAAAATACATACACCATCATTTGGTCGCTGACCACAATACACAAAACAAAGACTTTTTTACCTCTACCGAATTTCTAGAAAATATCACCAGCGGTCAAATCCAGCAAAATACACCCGGTGGACTACAAACTTTTCTGCATCATGGATTGGGCAATAGGCATCTCTCTGTGCTTTGGCAAGGGATTAATATACAAAGCGTCATCAATGGTAGCTATGATTTGAGCTTAATTCCAATAGACCTTATGTCCAATGTCTCTTTTTATTCGACTGGAAATCCAGCACTCCAAGGTAACAATAGTTTTGCAGGAGCAATTGATATTCAAAATGATAATCAAATGATTACAAATAATAAAATTTTTGCATCTATTGGATCATTACAAAATTACCTAGTTGGATTAAACCTGAATAAGAAAATGAAAAAAGTACGCATTTCCCTAGGTGGTGATTTGGCCTATGACAAAAATGTGTTCAGTTATAAATATAATGGTGTCACCGACAAACGCACACCTACCAATCTTTTTAAGCAAAATCTCTTGTTTGATATCACCTGGTTTACATCAAAAAATCAAGTACTCAAGGCGAATGTTTGGTTTCAGCATGCCAATCGTCACATACCAGTTAGTGTTTCGTCAGCGCCCACGGACCAACGTCAGACCGATCAAAATCTAAGAACACAAATTTCGCATCTATACTATTTCCGCAACAAAAAGCTGGAAACCAGTATTTCATATATGAATGAAAAACTTAATTTCTTCACACCAGCTATTCGATCTTTATCTACTGTAAATTCTGTTATTTATACTTCTCAGCTGTCTGAAACCAAATCGCAAAAATGGTTTACTGGCGTTACCTTCAGAAGAGATGGCGCCTCACCCAATTTTTATACTTCTTTCAAGACAAGAAATACACTATTATTAAGTGGCGCCTATAAGATGAATTGGAGTAAAAATCTCACTACAAATTTGTCTTTAAGGCAAGACCATGTTGATAAAAAATGGATGCCACTGTCGTGGAATGTGCATACAGCATATCGCAATACGACACTTACTATATCAGGAAATTATAACCTACCGGGATTTAATGATCTTTACTGGCCTGTAGGTGGAAATATAAATCTTAAAACAGAAAAGTCCACTCAGGCTGAACTTAAAACAGAAATAAATTCTGACAATTGGGTGTTTCGATTGGCAACATATGCACACGTTGTTCACGATTGGATACAATGGTTGCCCCAATCAAATGGCCTATTTTCTCCTGAAAATCAAAAAAAAGTATTCAGTCGTGGATTAGATTTCAGTGTGACTAAAAAAGTTCCTTTCAATAACTTCATTTTTGAACCAATAATACAATGCAATTTAAATAAAACTACCGCCATAGACCACTATTTCGATCCAACACTCATAGGAAAACAACTCATTTATGTTCCAAAACTGAAAGCAAAAATTGCTTTAAATGCCAAATTTAAAAATCAACAAGCACTGCTTTCGTACGACTTTACTGGAACTCGATATGATGTGCCCGATCAATCCATGCAGCTGCGGCCTATACATTTGCTACATTTATCTTATCAAATCAACAGAAACAATTGGAATTATATCTTGCAATTTAATAATGTTTTGGATTTGCCTTATCAAGTAACCCGTTTTTACCCAATGCCAGGAATCAACCTATCTTTAAAGGTCATACATAATATTTTATAATATATAATAAATTCACAACCAAATGAACAAGTTAATTATCGCATCCATCTGTTTCATCTTTACCATATTAGCATGTAGTAAAGATGAAAATAGTGTATCAAACAATTATGCTACGGGCACTTTTGTCGTCAATGAAGGTCCATTTCAGACGGGTACAGGCACGATCACGTATTATGATGGAACTAATGCCATCCAAAATGTTTTTGAAAAAGAAAACAATGACAATGTCTTGGGTAATATCGCACAATCAATAATAAAATTTAATGATAAATATTTTATTAGTATCAATAACGCCAATAAGATTCAAATAGTCAATGCAAAGACATTCAGAGCTATCGGAAGTATTAAGGTAATACTTCCACGATTTTTTGCTGCAAATAATACAAAGTTGTATGTTTCGTCTTGGGAACTGGGCTTAAAATCAGGCGCCATCAACGAAATAGATCCAACCAATTTTAAAATTATTAAATCTATTACAATAAACGGACCAGTGGATAAAATGGTGATCAAAAACGACGTACTTTATGCCACAATTGGCTCATCAGCTGGAGATGTACATCCCAATCATGTAATCGTTCTAGACACTAAAACTAATACAATAACAGATACAATTAGTGTAGGAGACAATCCAAACGACCTTGTCTTCGATAAAAATAACCATATATGGGTAATTTGTAGTCACTTTGGAACATGGCCAGATCCTAATTTAGCAACGGCTGGTTCAATGCACAGAATATCTGGTAACACATCCGTGTTTAATTATACATTACCTAAAGATTCTAAGGGAATTGCCATCGATGAAACAGGAGAATATATTTATTACTTATCTGATGGAAAGGTAATGCAACATGCCGTCTCTAGTACATCTTCAGCAGATAAGGAAATTACTACAGGTTATTACTATTCCATAGGACTTAACAAAGACACGGGTGAATTATTTTTGGGCAATCCTTTAGATTACCAAGGTGCAGGAAAAATTGATATCATACATCCTCTGACTTTGAAGAGAAAAGAATTTACAAGTGGTATCATCCCAAGCAGTTTTTATTTCAGCAAATAACTTTACCTGTTGCAACAAATATCAATCTAAAGTGTTAAAATACCAGATGCCAATTCGGCGTCTTTATGCGGTTTTCAATACAATTTTGGTACTTGGTGGAAATAGATAAAGTAATAAAACAAACAAAATTTGTAGATGGATATCAGAAAGCAATGATTAATTTGTTTTACACATCCAATCATTTTAGAGATGCCCATCTACCTATTTTTGCAAAATATAAGATTCAGGGACAACATTTTAACTTGTTGCGTATTCTCAATGGTAAATATCCCGATCCGGTTTCTCCTGGCTACATAAAAGATGCCATGCTTGATAAAGGTCGTGATCTCACTAGGCTGATAGATAAATTGGAATCACTTGGATGGGTCAATAGATTTCCATGTCCGGAGAATAAAAGAAAAATGCATATTGTCCTTACGGCAGAAGGTCTGAAAATGGTAGATATTATGTCGAAAGAGCTCGCAAAAAAAGATGCAGAAATGAAGACTATGAGTGAGGAAGAGTACCAATTGCTTAGTAATCTTTTAGACAAAATGCGCAATCGTCCCTGATAACTATCCCGATACTTTGCCTGGATTATCCTTTATAAATGATGCCCAACCACTATGCTTTTTCTGGCCACCCATAATGCCACCTGTTTGATTAAAATGACAAAATGCCACACCCAAGGCATCCGTTGCATCCAGATGTTTGGAGGTAATTTTTATCTTTAGAATGCTTTCCAACATTGCCGCCACTTGTTCCTTTGAAGCATTGCCATTACCTGTTACCGACTGTTTGATCTTTTTGGGCGCATATTCGGTGATATCAAGTCCCATCGTCATTGCGGCAGCCATTGCTACGCCTTGAGCCCGACCAAGTTTGAGCATCGACTGTACATTTTTGCCATAAAAAGGTGCTTCTATGGCCAGTTGTTTGGGCAAGTACGTTTCGATTATTTCCTGAAGCTGTAAAAAAATCTCTTTGAGTTTTTCATGATGATCTTCATATTTCTCCAAATGAAAAACCCCAAAACTCAACACTTTTAGCTGCCGTCCATCTACCTCCAATACCGCATAACCCAGGATATTAGTTCCCGGGTCAACGCCCAATATTTTATAGGAATCCATTGATTTAGGTGTCGAGACACGCATTGTATGCTATATAATTATTTAAATGCTAGTGCAAAGGTGTATAAAAATAATTATAATACATAATCTACACAAAATAATGTATATGTAGTGGTTGCTAGAAAATTACAATATAAAATTTATACAATACTACAAATTCAAAAAGCCTATAGGATTGCTCCCTGACATAGGATCGTAGAAGTAACCTAGATTTGGAAACAGTGTCAGCAGCTCACTAGATGGTACACCATACCACAATGCCAGTTCTGCAGAGTATTCTTCTACAGATGTTGTAGGTGTCAATACGCCGCCGCCTACATCAAGTGGATTGGTATCTGAGCCAGGATTAGAGTTGAAATTTGTCAAAGAAAGCGAAGGATAATTACCCAAAATCTTGCGGCCTTGGACTGCACCACCCATTACAAATACATTACTTCCCCAAGCATGGTCCGTTCCGTTTCCATTGGACGTAAGTGTACGAGAAAATTCAGAAAGCGAAAACGTAGTCACCTTATTATGTACACCCAATTGTTGCATGGCAGCATTAAACTCATTCAAAGCATTATCCAAGACAGTAAAAAAATCTGACTGCATATCCAATAACGAATCATGATGATCCCATCCACCAAAATCAATAAAAAATATTTGCCTGCTCATTTTGAGTGTATCACGACCTGCAATTGTTTTGGCGATCATCTGAAAACTTTTTGACAAATCAGTGTCTGAAAATGGAAGGTCAAAATTTATTTGACTTTGTAGAATTGGTGAAAGCATCTCATGACCATCTATTCCCTTCTTGATCGTTTTGCGATAGGTATTTTTGAATATGTTTTGGTATCCTGGGTTGACCATGCCATTTATAGCCGCAGTTTTCATCTTATAGACTACCCAATCCTCATTGTTGTGTGCAAATATCCCTGTACTTCCATTTTCATGATGGATAGAGTACTCGACAGAATTATTTCCCGATTGAAAAATATTACTCCCTGCAAGGGAAATATTCATAGATAAAATTTGGTTTTCATTGGCTGAAGTCAAAAGATCTGCTATTTTTCCGCCCCAGCCCACACCGGACCTTTTATCTAAGATACTCGTCTGCCATTGCATTACTTGATCTGAATGTGAATACAATCCTAGCGGAACGGGAATCGAACCATTATAAAACTGCTGTTTATTGATAGGTTGCAATAAGGTACCTACATTGGATACAAACGACATTTTACCTGATTCGAATAATTGCTGACAATGCACCAAATTTGGGTGAAGACCATACGTTTTCCCGTCGGGATTGAGTGGATTTATTGGCAAAAGTTCATTCTGACTTAAAGCCATATTTGAGCGGGAAGCTGCATATTCAGCATATGACGCACCACGAGGCACGAGCATATTGAACGAATCCATACCGCCAGAATTCAAAATACAAACCATCGCTTTGTAATCATCCATCTTTGCACCAACAGATGAGTTAAATGCAGCTGCAGCATTTACTGTTTTCAGATTAAATAATGTAGAAAATAAGGAAGTAAGTCCAATGGCACCACAACTTGCCTGTCCCATAAACTTCCTTCTCGATATATTTTGCTTTTGCATGATTTATTAAACTTTCAGGTGATTATTATTTAGTGCAGTTATAATCTGGAGAGATCATGATTAGATGGATTGCTAACCTTGTTCTGTAAAAAGGGGAATTAGCATCCCAAGTCCAATAAAGTGGACCAAGTGCATTCCGCAAAATTTGCCGTGTTTCATCAGAAAGCTGCCCATGCGTCAGCAATATATCGAGTTCATTTATAAGATCTTCTGTATCATAAAAAAGTGTTTCAATTGATGCCGGTCTTAGATGGACTGCATCTGGAACTTCGTCAGTATGCAACCAACTGTACATCAAAAAATCCCCTACTGTCCAAGCAAGGTTGCGATTTATGTAAGTAATTGCTGTTGCTGTATTATGTAATTTAAACTCTGGCGCTACCAATCCAGCTGCAGCAATATCCCCAACAGGCTGAAAATCAGGTGTATAAAAATTAAAAACAGTAGGTGATGCCATTACATGTTGTCTGGTATCATTAAGATATTCATAACCATTATTCCAATACCTACCTTGGTCTGTTACTGTAGGCATAGACCTAGATAAATGTGTATATCGCAACATAGGCTCTCTTAGTTTTCCAGCATATTCATCCAAATAACCAGCAGCAGATCTAGCTTCTTCATCAAGCAAAATTGCCTTAATAACTGCTTTCAAATCACCTCGTACGCCATTGCCATTATTGGCGAAAGCCGATGCTACTCGTCCTACATATGCTGGCGACGGATTAGATTTTATCAAACGCTGTATAAGCCTGTATGATATAAATGGTGCAGTATTTTGATGATTAAACAACCAATCGATGGCCGCTTCGATTTCAGCCATACCATCATTTGGGAAATGGATTACAGTACCGTCTGGCATGGTTTTACTTCCAGGTTCGTGGTTGTCATTCGACATTTTCATCGGCACTGTTTTGTCCATGACATAAATATTGTGACCAAATTCAGGTTCAGTGGGCCACCAACAACAAGTCATATCCAATGTATCACAAAATGCTGGATTGTTGGATGCGTAACATATACATTCAGCCGGAAAAGGTATTCCTGGACATGGTAGTACTGCACCGGCATATAGACCTGTAAATATCTTTGCCATCTCTTTGATATCCTGATTATTATAGGTAGGAATAGGCTTATTGCTGGCATCCAAAATCGATGTGCCGTCTGGATTTAACTTGTGCAATCCAATGGTAAATAATTGCATGATTTCTCTAGCAAAATTTTCATCTGGTCTAATATTGTTTTCTAAATCCGTCTTAGGATTATTTAGATGACTGAGGTAATATCCCATAGCTGGATGTTTGGCTACCTCAAGTAAAACATCTTTGTAATTTCCAAAAGCTCCATTAACAAATATATCATAATACGAACACAAAGCTTCTCCCCAAGCCTCTAAGTCTGAATTAATAGATGTCACTAAGATCTGACTAAGAGAATAAGCCATTCTTTGCCTTAGCAAATCTTCGTTGGTCATATTGTTTTGCCACCAAGCATAATTAAAATGCAAAGCATAAGGCCCATAAGCTTCCGGATCAGCTGCTTGTATCTGTGACCAAATATTGATCATTTGTGGCAGCATCAAAGTAGGCTTTTTTGTAAATTGTGAATCTATCCAAGTCGAATATCCTTCCTTCATCACCTCATTGATTTCTTTTGGTCCGCCACCCAAAGTAGCTTGCGCAATAAACCGAGAAGCGGCCATTATTTCGTCATTCATACCAGAGCCATCCATGGTTTTCGAAGGCGATGAAGTGCCCACATGACTACTTGATGTAATGGTGATGCCTCCATTCTGTCCTGCCCCCAAATAATCCTTGTATGGTTGTGCCGAAATATGCTGGGCGAAACCAAAACATATTATTAAAAATATATATCTATAATTCATTATTTATCTTTATATTATACTTAATAAAATCTTATCTCAAAATTTCCAATTTTACAGTTTTGCTGATTTCATTTTGCGTGAGCTGCAGTAGATATAGGCCATTTGGCCAGGTAGCACCTGAGATTTGGATTTTTTCTTGCTTATCGCCAATATTTATTGCCATTTCTTTCATGGATTTTCCTGTCAGATCCTTAATAGAAATATGTGCATCGCCAGATGGAAAACCATCTAATGAGACAGTGGTAACTTCCGAAAATGGATTGGGAAATACTTCAATTTTAGCATCAGACAAAAGATCTTTTGTATCGGTATTAATGACGACTGTAGCCTGAATTTTGAACTCACCGAGACCATAACAATCGCCACCATGATTAGACAATGCAGTTACCAGAACATACCTAGCTGCTTTACCTGTAAAATCTGGATCAGGCACACCTTGATAAAATGAAGATGCCGGCGCCTTCGGAATGGTAAATCTCCCGTGTTCCGTCCACGTAATACCATCGTTTGATAGGTCGATTACAATATCTTTGAGGCCATCTTCTGTCTTTCCCACCAAAGGCAAAAGACTCCAGCTCTCATTGTTGTAGCTATTGATTCTCTCTGGTGTATTGAAATTCCAGATAGTCGATGTGGTCATTGCGTAATTGTGCCCGAGATTGTACATAATCCAATGTCCGTTGCCACGAATAGGATTGGGATTGGCTGCTTCCTGACAAGAAAGCCATCCATCACCGAGGCCAGTAGAATGTCGGTCAGGATATCCCTGGGCCATCACAAGGCTACCCGTGCAGAAAAACCAAACCAATAGGTGTAAAATTCTGTAATTCATATTGTCAATGATATATATTATTAATTGCTACTTCTATTACAACGTTTGTTCCTGCGTATTCCCTAATGAAAACAATAAATTATTTTAGGAAATATCAGTGTCAGAAAAAAACTAAAGTTTTCCCACTTTGTAAGTACAAATAACCGGTGATGATGATGAATGAATTTGGGAAATGTTCTATACATATTAAAAATAAAATGAGACTAAAACTTTGTACTATCGAAACATATTACTAACTTTAAATATTAATACAAATAACAAGTTGATAGTAAGTTTTGAAGATAAGGAAACCGAAAATCATGAGTAAACTTTGCAACATTCATCTTGGAGAAATATTGGAAAAAGAATTCCTAAAGCCAATGGGCATTACAGCTTACAAATTGTCTCAAGCTATCAATGTTTCACAAACTAGGACAAGTCAAATCCTGAAAGGCAAAAGGAGAATTACCGCTGATACAGCTTTGAGACTTTCAAAATTCTTCGGCCCGTCAACCAAATTTTGGCTTGGTCTACAAAACGAATTTGACATAGAAGCAGAGTGCAATAACATAAAAGAAACTGGAACTTATACAAACATGGAATTAAGTACGTGATAAAACACGTCCAAATACGATAATTTTGCTATCGCCAACTAGCTGTACAATTCAAAAACATAGTTTGTTTTTGTCATCCTAAGTTAAGGTCTCCATAGATTCATGACTTATACATATCTTGAACTTTTTTATTCATCAAAACAAATCAGAAAAACAAAATGACTACGCTAATTACTTTTAGTTTCATCATTTTCATGGGTATTACAGCCTAAGCCAAAACATTAATCATAGCTTGGCTTCTTCAATTTTTTTTCTGCCTTTTTCTCTTTCGGTGTTTTGGCAGCTTCCTTTTTAACTTCCTTTTTGGCGTCTTTACTTTTAGCCATTTTTATTATTTTTTTATATGGTCAGACCTTAGACCAAATCCGTTGTAAAGATAATTACATTAATTGATATTTTGGTAGTATTTCAAAATATATGTGGTCACTTAAGTGTGTCTTCATTTCTTCCGATGACAAGAATTCACCTGACTCCTATCTCGCATACCTAAATACAAACCATAAGTATTTTGTCAAAATGGCGATACTAAATAATTTTTGTTTCGCCATTTTGGAAATCTTTAAGTGTATTTCATTTTTGAAAAGCTCATTTGGAATATTTATTTGACTGCAAACCTGATGCAGTGATAAATGTATAAAGCGCTTTTCTACTCTTAGTAAAATATATGAAAGAAGCTATTTTGTTTTTTTTTTTACTCGCATAGTCTGCAAGACCCTGGTGATAACCAGTATTTTTAAATTTCTTGAACCTTTATCTGCATGATCAAAAATAAAACTTTTTATTTAATTTTCGAAGAATTAAATCTTTTAAATCTTGCCTTAAAAGACCTTCTCCAAAATCATCTGGATGGGCAATTTCTATTAATGCTTTGGCTCTTTGTCTAAGGTTTTTGCCATATAGATAGGCCACACCATACTCCGTCACGATGTAATGCGCATGGGCTCTTGTTGCTACCACACCTGCACCTTGTTTTAAGAACGGTACTATACGAGAAACACCTTTATTGGTGCGGCTAGGAAGTGCAATAATCGGCTTACCACCTGGACTCAACGCAGCACCACGCAAAAAATCCATTTGACCGCCTACGCCACTATATTGATACGTACCAATAGAGTCAGAACAAATTTGCCCTGTCAGATCTACTTCAATCGCACTGTTGATAGCTACTACTTGTGGATTGCGTCGGATGACATGTGGATCATTTACATAATCTATATCCAAAAATGAAAATGCTGGATTGTCATCAATATAATTATAAAGTCTGCGACTACCGAGGGCAAATCCAGTAACAATCTTATTGGGATGAATGCTTTTGTATTTGTTGGTGACGATGTCATTATCAAATAATTCGATGATGCCATCTGACAGCATTTCGGTATGTACACCTAAGTCTTTGTGATTGCCCAAACATCGCAAAACAGCGTCTGGTATGGCACCGATACCCATTTGTAAAGTGCTTCGGTCTTCAATCATATTGGCGATGTGTTCACCGATCTTAATCTCCTCCGGCCCTACTCTTCCACCAAATGATGCTTCATGCAAAGGCTCTTCGCAGTATATCATAGCACTAAATCTCTGTGTATGTACTAGGCCGTCACCATGAGTTCTGGGGACATTTGGGTTCACCTGTGCAATGACTTTTTTTGCGGTATTGACTGCAGATCTGGCGACATCCACAGAGACACCCATTGAACAATAACCATGCTTGTCTGGTGGCGACACTTGAACAATGGCCACGTCCAACGGCAAAACATTGCGCTTAAATAATTCGGGTATTTCGCTCAAAAATATTGGTACATAATCAGCCCTTCCTTCATTTACGTCCTTTCTGATTGGTTCGGACACAAAAAGTGCATTAATCCGAAAGGCATCTTCCATACCTGGTTTATTTACAAAAATTTCACCAAGTACACTTATAAAAACAAGTTCTACATCTCTTAGCCTATCCGCCATCAAGGATAGATGCCTTAGTATATTCGTTGGTGTTTGTGCGCTACCGTGGATGAATACTCTATCCCCATTTTTGATCATTCCCAAAGCTTCTTCAGGAGACTGATAAATAACAGGTAATCTCATATGATATTAATTTATTAATTGAGTACAAAGAAAATGCTTATTTCGATAGTGGGAAAATGACCAAAATCATTTATTCTGACAATACAAATCATCTAAACTCTTGCCATACATCCACTCTTCAATTCATCACATTTTAAGTTCGGTGCAAGACTCAAAAAGGGATTTGTACACATGGTCAGTGGACAAAAGTTCTTGATTTCCAATCAAAACTAGCTGTTCTCTTGCCCTTGTAAGTGCCACATTGAGCTTTCTATCAACGCCTTCTTGAGATAATGAAATTAACGATTGCAATTGACTAAGCCTATTTACACAAAAAGAAATAATAATAATATCTCTGGCTCCGCCCTGATATCGTTCGACCGTATCTACGGTTATTTTTTGCGTGATGTCTTTGGGCAATTCTTCTAGATATTTATGTATCAAAGCAA
Organism: Saprospiraceae bacterium; assembly: GCA_016717105.1. GTDB lineage: Bacteria > Bacteroidota > Bacteroidia > Chitinophagales > Saprospiraceae > OLB9. Next base: position 18,928 of record JADKGF010000046.1, read on the forward strand.
TTTGTGCTCTATAAGGTGTTATAATTCCGATCGAATCTCCATGAAAAGACTTACCATTTACTTCGTACAACACTAGGATTTTTTTTATGATTTGTAAACAAAATGCTGCTTCATATTTGTTGGTTTTCCAATTAAGATCTTCATCTTCAGGTGCGTTAATAAACAATTTACGATTCTGGAAGATTTCAAAATCTTCAGGTGCTTGCTCAAAAAACTTATCTTGTGTTTGCCTAAGATTTCCCGGAAGTATTTTCAATTTTCCTTCATAGAAATGCTGATCACTAAATTCCATAATCGTCTCATGCATTCTTCCTTGTTGATCCAATATCCCGAAAGTATCATTCCATCCGTTTTTCACAAGCTGTATATACAAACGCTCGAACAATGACATCCGAGTATCCGTAATGCCGATGTTGGTAAGTTTAGAGTCAGTGATGCTGCTTTTATATTTATCTTGTACGACTACAGCTGGCAACTGTTTGTGATCACCTATGAGTATAAATCGCTTGAAGGATGATAAAAGTCCAGCTAACATTGGTTCCAAAATTTGTGAAGCCTCATCGATAATTACTGTATCAAAAACTTTCAATCTGAACAGTTCTGTCTTGTTTACCATACTCGAAACAGTAGAGACGAAAATCCTTTTGCCCGCCAAAAGTTGAAGAATTTCATGCCGTGAATGCATAGATTTTACAATCTGGTCAAGCAAATTATCACTATATTTCACATTTGTATTGACCCTGCTACCCAAGCGAAGGTAGTGGTTTTTATAATCTTGACCAATACTAATGATGGCATCACAAATCTCATCAACTGCCCTATTGGTATAGGCTAAGACCATAATATTCTCATCTGTATTTTGATGCAAATGTGCTACTATATTGCGTAGGATGACGCTGGTCTTTCCAGTACCTGGTGGCCCCCAAATTAAAAAGTAGTCTCGTGCCGCCAATACCTTGTTCAACAATGATGTTTGATTTTCCGTACAATTTCCTTCGAATACAAAAGGCATGTCCAGCTGTCGCATCCGTGGTTTGGTCAATCCCAAAATCAAATTACGGTATTCTGATGATGCAGCTGCCCAAGTGAACAAATTTTTGTACATCGAATTAAAGCTACTGTCCAGATTATCCTGTTCAATATTCCAATAACGGTTGTTTTTAAATAAGCTTTGATTAAACTGAGAACTTCGCAGCTTGACTATAACTTGTTCACTATTTAAGTCCAGAATGGTACATTTGAATATCTGATTTCTCAAAACAGATCGAAAATTGTTTTCTGATGTAGGATACAAAACACCAAGATCTCCTGTCCTGAAATTCACCAAGGCACCTTTGGCTTCAGCTCTGGAAAAAACCATTATGGCATCTTGCTGGTCAGAATCATTTTGTATGATAAAGAGATTCGACAACATCGCAAATCTATCTGTTTTTTCTTCATCGGATTCCAACCACAATGCAGCATGTCCATTAGACTTATTGATGCCGTGTTCACCTGTTTTAGAGAGTCCATGTTCTCTACCAATAAAAGCAGTGAAATGGTTAAAATACGATTTTTCTAATTCATTAAGTGTAAAATATATATTAGTAAAATTATTTATATCAACAACATTAAATCCCTTTAACCTTGGAAAATTTTCACCTTTTATATAAGTAAGCAATGATGCATCAGTATCAGAATGTTTGAGTTTTTGTTCCATTGCAATGATGTCATTCCGCAATTTCAAGGCTTCATATTGCTGAACTCTGACTGGTGGTGCAAATCTCAATGGATTTTCTTCCTTAGAATATAAAATATAATTAGAAGATTTGATTTTGGTTCTAAAAGCCGAAACGATCATCAGGTCGTAAAGCAATGTTTGGATGTAATGGCTTGCATTGATGCCATATACATTTGGGCGATAAGTTTTTCCACTTTTCAACTCGATAATATCAAAGATATTTTTATTTTCCTTCTGATGCAGCAGGTCCAAACGCCCTTGAATACCATAATCCCTTGAATAAAATGACGGTTCAAGAAATATATTTTGCCTTTCGATTCCATATTGCTGAAACTGCTCCAATACCGCAGTTTTTAGGTTATTGTAATGTTGTTGAAGTTTTTGTAATTCGTCTTTGACTTCTTGGTCATCCAAAAGGGCAAAACCGAGTGGATTACTTTGAAACAAAGTTTTTATTAATGAAGCAAAATCTATTTCGGGATCAGATATTAATTGGTCCAACATGATATTCACCAGATTTCCAGTCATAAGTGAACGGGTTGCTTCAGCCGGCTTAAATTTAGAAATCAGGTATAGAAACGGTTCTGCTCCATACTCCTTGAAACATTCAGAAATCGATGTCACATCTACCAAATGGTCAGGCTGCACAATGATACCACGTGGCAAATACATACCATCATCTCTGATATCGACATCGATCAAATTGATATGCAGAGGCAAGTCAAAGCTTTTACGTATTGAGTCAATATTTGGTGTGAAAAGTTCGTTTCTATCTGCTAAGTCGTACGATGCCATTTTCTCCAAAGCTGGTTCATCCTCATCAAAAAAGTGCAAGATCTTTTTCTCTGCATCGATCTCAAACAAAACTGCTTCCACTACCCTTTTGAAATCTGTGATGTTTTCTTTTTTTGCACTGAAATGCTCAATAAGTACTTCATCCGGCCCAAGGAATTTTTTATCTAAGTCTATTTTAAAAATAGTAGAAAGTAAAGAAATACAAACGTACTCACCTAATTTTACAAAAAGATATTCAGTATCTTTCCGTATGTTCCCTTGTTCGTGCGCCTTTCTAAAAGTATGGCAAAAATGCAATAACTGACCCTTGAGTTGATGTCTCGTTCCTACAAAAGCCAATCGCGAAAATAGTGTTGTAAAATTTAACCTTTCATCCTGAGTCGCTTCCTCCAGAATCAATGTGAATATCTCGAAATAAGCCTTATTCCTTTGGTAATCGGACCAGTCTGACCTTTCTCTGATCTTTTTCAGTTGTTTTACAATGATGTGTACCTGTTCGCGATTATCCATTCACATAAAAATTGGATCGTAAAAGTAATTATAAAATTTCTTCTGCCAGCATAGAAATTTAACCATAATGCATGAAATCAGAATAGCCCTTCCGATTTTAGGACTATTCTGAATTTCATATATAGCATTGGTGGCAATCAGGCCGTCTTATTTAACTTGTAAAATTCGTTTACTAAAATTTCAGTTATGTATCTTGTAACTCCATCTTTGTCTTCGTAAGATCTGCTTGTCAACTTACCTTGAATGGCAATCTCATTTCCTTTAGTAAGTGATTCAGCCATCATTTCAGCTGTTTTGCCCAAGCTACCAAATTATGCCATTCTGTTTGCTTTATTTTTTCACCTTTATTATTGGTATAATAGTCATTAGTGGCAATTACCAACGATAACTTTTTTGTCCCTTTTTCGAAGGTAGATAATGCTACATCTTTTCCGATATTACCAATGAGTTGAACTGAGTTTTTTAATGAATTTGTCATGATTTT
>JADKGF010000047.1 GCA_016717105.1 Saprospiraceae bacterium
ACCCATTCAAATCGACAGTAAGTGTATAAATAGTATTGTCACTTGGTGATACCGTAATTGTATTCGTATTTGCACCTGTGCTCCATGTTTTCGTGCCAATAGTTGGACTTGTTAACTCTAATTCACCATGTAAGCAAATTGTAGTATCACCTTCGATGACGGCTTGCGGATTTTCCTGTACATCTACTTGTACGACTGCAGTACCTGAGCAGCCCGAAATATCACTCACCGTCAGCAGATATGCACCTTCATTTTGAAGTGTTGCATTTGGAATTATTGGGTTTTGTAATAAAGAAATGAAGCCTGTTGGACCATTCCAGCGGAATGAGGCTCCATTTCCTGTAAATAGCTTTATAGTATCTCCTTCACAAACAGGTTGATTATAATTAGGGTTGATCGTTAATTGACCTGAAATAATAACATCAGTAGTTACCGTAGTTGTACATCCATTCTGGCCTGTAACTATTGCCTGATAGACACCTGAATTCGCAGTTGTTGAGCCTGAAATAATCGGATTTTGAGTTATAGAACTAAAATTTAATGGTCCACTCCAAAGATAAGAAATACCTCCTGATAATTGTAGACGCAAATCACTTCCAATACATACTGGACTGTTTGAAGATATAATTGCAAACGGTTTTGGCAATACACTTACAAGAATTGAAGCTGTATTAGTACAAGATTGCGCATCAGTCACTGTCACTTGATACGTACCACTTGATGTAGTTTGTACATTTGTAATTACTGGATTTTGATCTGCACTCGTGTAACCATTTGGCCCTGACCATGCGTAAGAAATACCTCCGGATGCAGTTAATTCTATACTTGTGCCAACACAAACTGGACTATTGGATCCAGCTGAGGCTGTTGGTGGATTGTTGACTACCACATTGATACTCGACGATGAAGTGCAATTATTCGCATTCGTCACTGTCACTTGATATGTGCCGCCAGAAGTAGCCATACCGTTTGTAATTATTGGATTTTGATCTGTACTTGTGTAGCCATTTGGTCCTGACCATGTGTATGAATTACCACCAGAAGCGGTCAATGCTATACTTGTGCCAACACAAACTGGACTATTGGATGCAACTGTTGCCGTTGGTGGATTGTTGACTACCACATTGATACTCGACGATGAAGTGCAATTATTCGCATCCGTCACTGTCACTTGGTATGTGCCGCCAGAAGTAGCCATACCGTTTGTAATTATTGGATTTTGATCTGTGCTGGTATAGCCATTTGGTCCTGACCATGTGTAAGAAATACCTCCAGAAGCGGTCAATTCTATACTTGTGCCAACACAAACTGGACTATTGGAGGAGATTGGGATACTGAAAGGTGAACAAGGGACAAATTTTGTGACAAAACCATCTGAAATTGCTGATAAAGCAGGTTGATGAGCAGCTCCAAAACTGATGCCTGTATTGCTCGCCGCGGCACCAGAAATGAAGATTTGTGCATTTTGGAAAACAGAAATTCCATAACAAGATTCATCTGCATTCCCACCCAAATATGATGCCCAGATCCGTTGGCCTTGCGGTGAAAGTTGGGCAACAAATGCATCTTTATTGCCACCTAAAATCTCCTGATGTGCATTGGTCGTCGCAATATTGGATGCAGATGCAGTAGTACCTGTTATGAAAATGTCTCCATTGGTATTCACATCTATTCCGTAGATATCATCATTGCCATTGCCACCATAATATGTGCCCCACAACCTTTGGCCATTGGCATCAAACTTTGTTAGGAAGCCGTCATAATTCCCACCATTAGTATTCTGCCATGTACCTGAAGTAGTTATACCAGAAATTGTATTGGTAGGTCCACCCAAATATATAAATCCATTATCATCAATATGGAGTGCATCACCATATTCATTTTCTTGACCACCGTAGTATGAAGACCATAAGATGTTTCCATTTCTATCCAGTTTGGTAAGGAATGCATCTGTTGTATTATTAGCATTTACCTTCGTGTCTTGCCAAGTGCCAGGTGTAGCAATATTTATCGGAGAAGAAGTCCACCCTGATACAAAAATTTCATCATTTAGATTGACTTTGACTTGCAGACCTAGATCATCGTCTATGTCTCCGCGATATGTGGACCATAGGAGGCCACCATTCTGATTAAATTTGGCAATCACGATATCTCCGCCCCAAGTATTACCACCACTGTAAGTAAGATCTGGACCATTAAAAGCAACTTGTGCAGACGATGCACTCCAGCCTGTAATGATAATATTTCCTTGAGAATCTGTAATGACATCATTCGCACTTTCACCTTCAGGTCCACCTAAGTACGATGCCCACAATAATGTTCCGTTAGGATCAAATTTGGCTACAAACATATCTCTGTCTCCATGATGTACAGATTGGTGCACATTACTACCAAAAGCAATATTGGCAGCTGAAGAAGTAGTACCTGTGATCACTACATTGCCATTAATATCGATGTCTATACCTTGACCATTATCCACACCTGCACCACCGAAATATGTGGACCAAATAAGCACACCTGCATTGTCAAATTTGGATAAAATCACATCGACTTGTCCATTATTTACAGTTTGGTGTGCATTGGTGACAGACATAATATCAGCACTTTCAGTACTTCCGATGGCATATACATTTCCCAAATCATCGGTTGTCAAATCTCTGAATCCGTCCAGCGCTGTGCCTCCATAATAGGTGGACCATTCAATATGCGGTATTTGTGCATATAGCTCACCTACATATCCAAAGAATAGAATGCCGCACATTTTCCAAAACATTTTCATCAACCAAAAATTATTTCAACCAAATATTATTTTAATGGTAAATCCTTTATTTTTCTTTTATCAATGGCATCATATTCAGTTTTATTGGGTTTTAATAACAAGAACAGAAAAATTCCAACCAGCAGGCATAGCAGTATTATCATCTATGGAAATTTTCCATTTGCCGGTTACGGCGTCAAACCAAGTATAGAAAGAGATATTTCTGCCTATGTATGGCAAACCTCTGGTAATAATAAGAATATCTGAACTTTTTTGATTGGGGAAATCCAATGTGGTAGCATTACCACCAATATTAGCTGCTGTTGTAACATGTTTAAATGCAGTTTTTGAGCTTGATGTCTGATCTACCTTGATATAACCATTGGAAAGCTCCAAAGCATTGCCACCTGTAGCCGTAAAATTTTGGATCTTCACAGCTGGTGTAGTACTAGATGTTCCAATAAATTCATTCGTTGGAGCAATACTGTGAATGCCTATCGTCGAAGCTTCTACGTGAATGCCTTCAGATGCAATAAATTCTCCACCAATGCCTGTTGCACCATTGGCTGTACCTTTTACACCTACGCCTACAGAAGTTGCGGTAGCTTGAGCATGGCCCATGACGCCCACTCTGGTGCCTTCACCTTCGCCCTCACCATAGACTCCAATAGTGGTAGTTGCTGACCCAGATGCATTACTTCTACCTACTACGCCAATGCCATAAGAATTGCCGCCTTCAACAAAATGAACATCATTACTAATAGCCATCAAACCGATACTAGAATGAGACTTAAATAGCCCAGCCATCGGTCTGTCTTCATGCGCATATATTTTGGGGTAAGTCCTTAAATCCAAAAGATATGTAGATGCAGGATTGGATTTTGATTCTGCTTGAATACCTTTATTTCCGCCTTCGAATACACCACCATACCCAAATCCTTTATATTCTCTAATGGTAGCTCCCGAAGGCAACGCAGTACCTTTTACACCTATACCTTCAAAACTGCCGACACCATCGAACTGTCCTTTTACACCTATGGCACCATTCGCTGCTAACGTGGAAGAACCTAAAACACCAGTATTTTTTCCTATGGCTACCACACCAGTACCTCCTGTAAAGTGACCTGCAGCACCTAAATCCAACGATGTTGCTATTATACCAGTCAGGTCACCATTGACTTCAATACCTGTATTTCCAGCATCGATTTTGATACCTATTCCTGAATCAGTAAATGGTTTGTTGATTATATCTAAAGCAATAGGATCAGTAAAAGTAGTTGCAGTCCCTTGATTATGAATACGCACCATTTTACTTCCCGTCGTGGTATTAAGTGTTATAAAATTAGCTACTCCATTTTCGTCTTGAGCCGCTACATTCAGCACGGTATTGTCCAAAACAGCAACACTACCAGGAAGCGGAGATATCAACACCTGCTTAATACTAGGGTCATTGTGGCTTAAAGTAGAAGCCCAAATATTATTATTCCACAATGTCGAAGAAGTGCCTGATGTCGGCAACGTTACCGAGCCACCACCATTGGATAATGACAGCGTATTTCCAGAAATAGAAAGTGCTTGAATTTCATTTGATGTAGAATTGTCATTATCACCGATATTGGAAATGGTTGTACCTGTAATATTGATACCTGGTCCAGCAGTATATGTTATAGTACCTCCTGAAGAAGGCAAGGTGACCGAACCACCACCATTGGATAATGACAGTGTATTTCCTGAAATAGAAAGTGCTTGAATTTCGTTTGTTAATGAACTATCTCTATCATAAGTAAATGATTTCCAAATGCTTCCATTGTACCCTTCAAAATCATTGGTGGCACTATTATATCGAATATGACCAGGTGCATTTGGCAGTCCATCATTTCCCACTTTTAATTTATTTTTGATATCAGCAGGCCCATCAATTTCAACACCACCTTTGGCTAATAATTTTATTTTTTGATCAGATCCATCTGGTAATGTTCCACCACCGACAACATTTAGTACATGATCAGATCCACCTAATCCGCCATATTGAATTTTGCCTGAATCTTTATTTTTTGAAATATTATCATAACCCAAATTGATTCCAGAAAGATCACCAGTACCTTTTACTCCTAATCGATTTTTTACAACTACTTTGCCATTCAAGAGTAAACTATCGGCTACGAAATCACCATAAATAAGCGCATTTAGTGAATCATTTGGACTATTCTCAATATATAATTTGTTGGAAGAATTTGAATTTCTTCCTGCAAAAGTTCCAATAGCGACATTTCCTACACCATGCCTATTTCCCCATAAAGCATCATAGCCTATTGCCACATTGTTGTCACCACTATACTTATTGAACATAGCACCATAGCCAATGGCTACATTATTGGCACCCATAGTATCATTGGTCATTGTGAAGGCACCTAAAGTAACATTTGAATGGTTGTTTTTATTAAATTCTAATGACTTAAAACCAATGGCTGTATTATTGGCGCCAATCAAATTATTTCGTAAAGCATTTGATCCAATTGCTATATTATTAATCCCATTATTTGCTCTTAATGCTTCAAATCCTACAGCAACATTATTAGCACCAGCTTCCTTACTATACATCGCACCAAATCCAACAGCCACATTATTAGTACCAGAAGTGTCATTGGTCAAACTATATGCACCTAGTGCAACATTGTTATGATTTCTATTTTTATTGAGCGCCAAATGTCCCACTGCTACATTATAAGATGTGGTGGTTGTTTTTTCTAATGCCCCATTTCCGATACCTATATTTCCAAGACTTAAATTGTTACTATTCTCCAAGGCTTTTGTTCCGAAGGCGATACCATTATTTTTAAGTGCGCCTATATTTTCATTATTTCGTTTCAATATAATATCCTGATTATCAGTTGTACCAATAAAGTTAACACTTGGATTTGTGCCACTATTGCCAGTCAATGACCAGCCATTAGAACCAACAGATGAAGGTGTTTGCCAAGTGGCCAATCCTGATGCATCAGAAGTCAAAATTTTGCCAAGACCAGGAGAGCCACCTGTTATTTTAACTTGGCCATTGACTTCTAGTTTTGCTGTGGGTGTAGCAGTTCCAATCCCAACATTGCCTTGATCTGTAATTAGTGCATTTCCGGCAGCTGATGTAAAATATCCAGCATCTCCAGTATTCGATCTGAAAAAACCAGCGAGTCCAGTACCTGTTGATTCAAAATATCCTGCTATAGAATTTGCATTACCTCTTCCTTCTATACCTTTTGCACCATTATAACCTACTCCTGTGACTCCTGCGTAACCAGATCCAGCAGATGATGAACCTAATACTCCTGTAGATATATTTGAAGATCCACTTATGCCTACCCCAGAAGCTCCAGATCCATCAGCTTTATTACCATATATACCAGATATTGCTGCTCTGCCGTTGCCAGTTTGTGTGATTTGAAATACGAATTCTCCTCCAGATGTGTTCGCACTTCCAGTAGATGGCAATGTAAAACTACTACCAGTATCGCCTTTGTCACCTTTATCGCCCTTTGGCCCTATCGGACCAGCGGGACCAATTGGACCTACATCGCCTGTATCTCCTTTGGCACCACTTGGACCAGTATCTCCAATATCACCTTTTGGGCCTTTGATTTGACCCACGTTAGTCCATGCAGCACCTGTCCATACATGTCCATTACCATCATTTTGCGTAATGTACATATCTCCAATTGATCCTGTGTATGGATTAGGTAAGGCTCCAGCATCAGCTACTGATCCTATGATTTTCACACCAGTACCGGCATCACCTTTGTCACCCTTATCACCTTTTGGACCAGCTGGACCTATATCACCAATATCGCCTTTGTCACCTTTTGGGCCTTGGGCACCAGTATCGCCCTTCTGACTAGGATTTATTGGGCTTAAGCCAATTTCACTATATGATGTACCTGCATTATCACTACATTCTACCAATAAATATCTCTTTACAGAAAAGTCAATATTTGCAAATACACCGCTCTGTGGTGTTCCCTCGCCTACAGTGACAGAGAGCCAACCATATTGATCTGTTGTTGGGTTTTGTATTTCTCTATAAAGTACGCCGCCTGATTCGTTTTCGAGTATGGTAAACCGAAGATAAACAGGTGTATTGACTTGGACGGCACCAGATGCGTTTCTTACTATAGTCTGATAATCAAATGATTGAGAAAACACACAAGTGCTGATAAAAAAACAAATAAGACCAATGATTAAGTTTTTCATTATTAATGTTTTATGAGTTTACTAAAATAAATTTTATTTGATGATGTGACAATTTTTATAATATAACTGCCTGGATTTAAAGCATGGATATCAACCACATTCACCGCTTTGGCATTTAATTCCTGTTGGAATACGGCCTGTCCCACCACTGTGTATAGTTGCATTACGGCATCTTCAGGAAGCATCCAATCTATTTGCAATTCATGGTAAGCAGGATTGGGATAGATACTTATCCATTTTGGTAATTCCTCTACAATATTTGTTCGAACCACATTATTTGTCAATGGAGATGTAAGTACTAAATTGCCTACTTGCCCATAAGCTGGGTGACTTACACCTACCAAATGTTGCATGGAATATGCTCCGCAGCCTTCTTCCCAATACCCATTAGCCAATACCCGACTATGGATGCATTGACCATAAAGTCCACATAGACTGACCAATGTGAAAATCATTACAATGAAAATTTTTGAATTCATGTTTATTTTGATTTAAATAAGTTTATAAAAAGGACTGCTTTCGCAGCATGAACTACTTTTCAAAAAATTTGATTAAATATTTTACCCTGCAAAGTTATGGTCATATTAAACAGCCTTAAAATTTTGCATGTCACATGATGATGTGATATTTTCAGAGTTTTAATAAAAAATGGAGTGGGTAGTAATTAGGAAGTAGGTAAAATTTTCAGGAACTTATCATTTATTTGTAGATAGTTAATCCCGAAATAAGCTCTGATGGCAGAGGTCTTTCAACTTTTGCCTATTTTACATACATATCTGGAAAAAAGTTTTAAAAAATCATAGCTTTTATTATTCTAGAAAGGCACAAGTTGCAAACTTGCGCCAACAAAGGTAGATAGTTAATCCCGAAATAAGCTCCGCTAGCAGAAGTCTTTCAACTTGTGCCTATTTTACATACATATCTGGAAAGGAGTCTAGAAAGATCATAGCTTTTACTATTTTTGAAAGGCACAAGTTGCAAACTTGCGCCAACAAAAAGGAAGATGTAGATTATAAATAGCTGATATTCACACCTTAAGTCCATTTGAAAAAAAATTGGAATGGGACACATATAAAAAATGTCTGGTAAATTTCGAATATTTCATTCATATATTTGGTGAATAAAATATATTATGATAGATTTGTATTATTAGAAAACAACCAAAGCAATTATAATTAGAAATATGAAATGAAATCAATATTTTTTATATTATTTTCCGCGCTAGCATTTTTTGTACATGCTCAAAATCCTTTAAGTATTACTAAAAATAAATTGCATTTATATACACGTGAAGAGAAGGATTATTTTGACCATTGGCTCATTGATCTAAGGATACAGGAAAATTTAAAATTAATATGATTTATGCGTTTACTCTAAAAAGTGGTTTATTACTTCAACACCTAAAAAAACAATCCTAAAATGAAACTATTAAGTCTCACAACTTTCCTATTATGGATGCTCTGTGCATGGGGTCCATCAAAATCAAATGTTACAACCATAGAAGGTGAAGTTAAAGGAATAGCTAATTCTATGGTGAAGATTAGAAAATATGAATTCGAATCCAATAAAATTGTAACGATAGATTCTGTATTTGCAAAGGATGATTTTTTTGAATTTGAAATTAACTTTAATACGGGTTTGTGTGTTGACTTTTATTTTGAAGAGCAAAACAAAAAATCAAGACTAGTATTTCTGGAAAGTGGAGAAAAGGTGTCCATCTCTGGCGATTTGTTAAAGCAAAAAATAGATCAATTTGGTAGTGAAGTCGTTGTATTACAAGTCAAAGGGGCAAAATCTCATGATGAACTCTTGCAAAAGGAAATTGATATAGAAAACAATCCAAATAACTTGAAATATCTTGAAGAAATCATAAAAAACAATCCAGCGTCCTTGTTAACACCTGTATTTATCTTGATTACGCTCAATAATGAGCATTATTATAAAGGCTTAGACTCAAAAGTCAGACAAAGTTATTACGGAGAAAAGGTCGCTGAGAGATTAAGCAATATCGAAAGTACATCCGCGGGTAAGAAGGCTATCGATTTTAAGTGCACAGATTTAAATAGTCAAAGTTTTGCATTAAAAGACGTGCATAGTAAGTATATAATTCTAGATTTTTGGGCCAGCTGGTGTAAGCCATGTCGTGAGGACCATCCACAATTAATAGCGCTTTATAATAAATATAAGCGAACCGACTTAGAAATCGTGGGCATTGGCCTTGATAAAAATGATCCAGATAGTTGGGAAAGAGCTATAAAAACAGACAAAATCGATATATGGAAACATATACTTGAGCGTTGCGACACATTTGATATCCGGAAAAGCTATCATGTAGAAAGCATACCCACTAAAATTATACTTGATAGCAATAAGGTAATTATTAAAAAGGTTTGGTGCCGATTCCGATGAAGCATTTATATCTTACATGGATTCATTATTGGTTGAATGAGATAAGAAGAAGAGCAATAATTATCGGTTTCAAAATTTGCATTATTTTGATTATTCTTCTTTATCAAACCATGCTATTGTGGTCACTCTCTAAGCAGTCCATGTGCTCGATTGATTATGGCATTTTGTGGAGAATAGTACACTATAGAAATTAGTGTTGTTATATTAATTCAATTTAAAAATCATATCCATTTGTTTTCTATTTGCAGACTTAGGCAAGCCTGCGCAATAGCGCTGGGTTTTGGAAGTATCTACAACCATGCCGTCCATGCCAATGCAGATTTTATCTTAGATTTTGAAAATAATACCATCGATATAGTCGCCATCCGAGACATCGCCGCAGGCGAGGAAATCACAATCAACTACCACGGCGAAACTGGAAATGATGAAAAGTTGTGGTTTGATGAGTGATATGAAGATAGAATTAGTATATTGTTTTCATTAATTCTATTATTATTTTTTAAATAATATCTTAGTCATAATTACTGAACATTTTGACAAATAATTTTGAGCTCGCGGCTGAGGGCTCTGTTCAGCGTGACACTTATTTGTGTGTCTCCGTCTTTAATTTTGTTCATATTGTTTTGTCCACTTAGGTTTGTATTTGATAAAAGCAGTAAAATTAAAGCTAGGAACTGTATTTTGATTACAATTCCTAGCTTTCAGTCTGGTTACCGTCAACTACGACTTTACTTCACCTGTAATTTTCAGAACGACAGGTTCGCCTGCGTTAGAAGTAATGGTAATACTTTTGGATATCACACCTATCCTATTGGTATCATATCTGACAGTGATTGCTGATGACTCACCTGGCATGATCGCGTCCTTCGGAAAAGTAGGAACCGTGCATCCACAGCTAGCCTTGGCGTCGGTGATCAAAAGTGGTGCGTTACCTGTGTTTTTAAAATTAAATGTTCTAGTAGGCTCAGATCCTTTGGATATAATGCCGTAATCAACCGTAGTAGCCGCAAAAGCCATTTTGGCAAATGCTTCTTTTGGATTGTTGTTCGAAGGTTGGCCTACGAGTTGGAATGTGACAAAGCTTAATAAAAAGAAAAATACATTTTTCATGATAAAAAAATTTAAATGATTAGAATAATAAAATTAACACAACAAAGGTATAGGCTACAGCATGCCTTAGATGTTAAGCATTTTATCACCGGCTGTTATTCAGTTGTTAAGCAAAACCAGACTTGTCAAAAATTCGTTAACTAAGCATATTTTTGGTCTGTAAAAGGAAATGCCACATGCGCAAATATCACATCAGATACCTTACTGTCTTTGGATTTTTAACCATTATTGGTATTTTGGAATACAGATATTCTGGGTGCGTGAGGCATTTACAATATCTGAAAGTCAGTTTGAGCACAATGTGACTGTAGCGCTCAGACAAGTAGCTGAAAAAATTGCCGTAAAGAACAAAACACAATTTTTACATAAAAATCCAGTGATCAAGGTCAATCCAAGACTATACGCAGTCCAGGTCAATAGTGAAATAGATGCCAACTTATTGGAATATTTTATCAATACAACATTTGATTATTTCAATATCACGCAAGATGTAGATTACAGTATCTATAATTGTCAGAGTGGTGAGTTGGTTTATTGTAATTATATCCAAAGACAAAAGCCAAGAAGTACTACCAAAAGCCCTGATCTTCCCATTTTCAATGATCTGGACCATTATTTTACCGTTAGTTTCCCCAATTATCCAATAGTATCACTCAACAACATTCCAATGTGGACAATTACTTCGATAGTTTTAGTATTTGTCATTCTCTTTATTATTTATGCATTATATATCATTTTTAGCCAAAATTCAATTTCCAAAGTCCAACGAGATTTTATCAACAATATGACTCATGAGTTCAAAACACCAATTTCTACTATTTCAGTTATTCAGCAAGTAATCTCTAATCCAGAAATTATCCAACATCCCAAAAGGTTATTTACTTATAATCAGATTATCGGAGAAGAAATCAATCGACTGAACGACCAAGTGGAAAAGGTGCTTCAAATCTCCAGACTTGAAAAAAAACAAATTGAGCTACAAATGGAAAATTTTGATAGCCACGAAGTGATTGAGCAATGTATTTTTAACTTTGAACATGTAAACTTCGAAAAGCAAGTTATTTTTGAAAAACAGTTGGAAGCAATAAATACCAATATAAATGCAGATCAATTGCATTTTACTAATGTTATAAATAATATTATAGAAAATGCGATCAAGTATTCGGGCGAAGTCGTGCACATTAAAATAACAACACAAAATACGGCAAACCAAAAATTATTGATCATCATTTCGGATGATGGACATGGCATAAATAAACGATTGAGAAAAAAAATATTTGAAAAGTTCTATCGAATTACCAAGGACAACACACACAATGTAAAGGGATTTGGGTTAGGTCTATTTTATGTAAGGCAAATAGCTATTGCTCATCAGTGGGAAATAGATGTAGAATCTGAACCCAATGTCGGTACAAAATTTATAATATGTACACCACAAAAAGTAAGTAAAATGTCTAAAATATTTTATGTAGAAGACGATCAAAATCTCAGTTTTGTAGTAAAAGATTGTCTAGAAATCGCAGGTCATCAGGTCAACCACTTCTCAAAAGGTGATGAAGCACTCAAAGCTTTTTAAAGTTTAATTATGATATTTGTATTTTGGACGTGATGCTACCCAATTTGGATGGATTTTCATTGGTGAAAGCCATTCGCGATAAAAACCCGCATATACCTGTAATTTTTGTCTCTGCTAGGGTGCACATTCAAGACAAACTGGAAGGACTACAACTTGGCGGTGATGATTATATTTTCAAGCCATTCAGTATAGAAGAGCTTTTATTAAAAGTAAGTATTTTTATGAGACGTTCTCAATCACAAACGGAAACGTTAGTTGCCCATGAAGTCTTATTTTTTGGAAAATTCAAATATAATCCTGACAATATGGAACTCAGTTGTGGGAATAATATACATAAACTTACAGCAAGAGAAGTAGAATTATTAATGTATTTCGTCAAAAACAAAAATAAACTCATCCCTAGAAGAGATATTTTAATTGCTTTGTGGGGAAAGGATGACTATTTTTTAGGTAGGAGTTTAGACGTTTTTATATCAAGGCTCAGAAAATTTTTAAGCGCTGACCCAAATATTAAAATAGAAAATATACCAAGGGTAGGATTCAAATTTGTACTTGAATAATGGATATTTAAAACATAATTCACGATAACTTCAATCAAGAATAAAAATTTGCCTTAGAAGCCGACATGAACGTCATGTACATCGTTGCCCACAGTTTTTATTTTTCAAATATTGCAACAGCTCTAACAGGCGAACCTGTTCCACCTTTAATTTTTAGCGGAAATCCAATAAATCTAAACCTTCCTTTACCGATTAATAAGTGTAAGTTTATCATATTTTCATAATGTGTGAAATTCATCTCTCCACAAATATGGTGAACTTCTTTATTTGATATTCCTGACACTCCAGGCGACATTGTCTCCACACCAAAAGCAGCTATTTCTTTTTCGCCAAGCCATCTAGCAGATGCGGCTGTTATTCCAGGACCATTGCTCCAATTTTCACTATTATAGTTTTTTCGAAAGTGGCCAGTATAGAACAAAACAGTGTCTCCTTTTTTGATTTCTACATGTGCCTTTTCACAAGCAATTTCTATCTCACTCGGTTCAATCAACTCTTTTAACCCTTTCTTGGAAAAGTCTAAACAAATTCCCTCGGTGTAAAACATCGATAAGGGCATTTTATCTATTGATTTTCCTTTATGTTGAATTTCCATATGATTTATGGCATCTACATGAGTTCCAGTATGTTCTCCTAATTCTAATTTATGAACAGCAGGTGTTTTGGTTATAGGATTTTTTATCCCATTCCATTCTTCGTGAGAATTGTGGACTGTCATCTTTACTTGATGAAGGTCTTTATAGACAGGCATCCCTTCGTAAATTTCTTGGCTCAAATCTATTATTTCAAACATTCAGCATTCATTTTTCGAATTGTGACAACGCAAAGGAATATTTAACCTGAAATATGCATTATTACGAAGCAAACTTGCTTCAAATCAGAAACTTCGCCAACTTATCTTCTGTAACCATAGCGATGCTACTGCTAAACCAGCACACAGTATGCTTTTCGAATTTAAGTTGCTGATTTATTGCAATTTAACTTCTCACTACGAATCCTAACGCATAATTCAGGTTTAACGTACCCACAATCACAAAAGTAAAGCAAAGATCTGACGTTTTAAAGGGCTTGGTGATATATTCGTGGAACAAGGTGTATATGGGATTTGCTAGGCTCTTGGTATTTCCTTTTTATCATAAGATTTGCTTCGATATTGGAATTTTAGAAGTTGATTTTGAATATATGTTAAAAAAGATTTGCAGCCAACAGAAGTGCTGGACTTTTACCATAAAATTTGATTTGAAAAACTAATGTTCGATTAACCATATAACTGCCGTTGGAACACAAATCCTAGCATTTTTGGGCTGCTGATGTCCGTAGGTTTTCTATTGGAAGTCAATGTCAATACCTTCATATTTTGCAATTAATTCGGGTAAAGTCAATGTTTCAATTTCTAACACTTTGCAAATCGCAGGTATCTTTTTGAAAAGTTTATTATCGTTACTGCTTTCTGTTTCTTCTGTTACCAAAATTACCTGTTCACCTTTGGCTTTAAGATTGAGAGACAAAATAACTTGTTTCATATCAGCACTTTCAATGAACGCACCCTTTCGATTTTCAAATTCAACATCAGTCAAACCTTGAGACTTTTTAACAATATTATTTACGAAGATATTATTTAGTTGATGAAAGAACTGTTTAGTATTTGGCACAAGCAAGCTGTCCGTTTTATAAGGTATCCTTGCAGTTTTCAAAAATGTCTTATCAGTTAAATATGGTAATTTTTCAAGAACAAGTCCTTTTGAATTGTACGTAATTTCTTCAAGAACCTTGTCTATTATTACAATGTCACCGTTCTCGATTTTTGATTTAATGAATTGAAATAGCACTCCTTTTTTATCAAATGGCAAGTAATAACGAACCAACGACAAGAGTGAATTTGTGTCGATTACTACTTTCATTGTAAATACTTTTCAAGTTTATCCGGTGAAATGTTTAACGTTTTGCAAACGTCATACTCGTTTATAACTCCTTCATAGAAAGCTGTCTGAATAGTTGAAATGAGCAAGGGTGAATTCATAGGTTTCGGAGTTGAGCCACCCTTTTGAATTCCTTGCAACTTCTCTAACTCTCTTTGTTTTTGTTCTTCTTCTTTTCTTAAACGATATTTCTCGTCAAAATCGGCTTTTATATTATTATAGTTACTTTGAGTAATTTTCTTTTGATATAAGAGTTTAGTGAATAAAGCAATTTGACTTAAATGCGTTTTCTTGGAAATACTTTCAATCAATTCAAAATGGAAGTCGTTACTTCCATCTGCCTTTTCAATTTGCTCAAATGATTTATCGTATTCTCCAGCAAGAAAGTGATATGCAAAGTCATTACACCATCTTTCAATTGATGAAAGTTTATTGTTTGCGAAGTTTGAAATATCAAGTTCTTCGATTTCTTCTTCGTTGATTAGGTAATGCCCCAATTCGTGAATAAGTGTAAAAATTTCTCTTCTGAAAGACGCTTGCTGTCTTTTAAGAACGATAACATTCGGATTTAAAAAGAAACCGTCAACATTGGCTTTTTCCTTTTTATTCCAAGTTTCCACAAATTCAAAAACAAGGATATTGTTTTCTGCGAATGTTGAAATTAAAGCTCTTAGAAATTCCTTGGGAACAGGATTGAATTCTGGGTATAAATCATTTCTAATTTTTTCACCAATTGTTTTCGGGTCGTCCTTTACAGTATATACTGGTAAAGTCCTGTCAATATTTATTTCAGCAAGTTTTGAAATAGCTGAAAGAGATATTTTGAATTCTTCAAATTGATTTACGATTTTCTTTGCCCCAATATTCAGATAAGTGCCAAATTTGTTTTTTCTGAAGAAAATACTTGCATCTTGGGAAACTTCTGGTGATTTAGGGTCTAAATAGTAATGTAGCCCTTTGTTGAATACCTTGTCAATACGCTTTAAGTGACTAACATTGATTTCGGCTGAAAGTATGTCGTTTTTAGTTAAAGGAGTTTTAAGTCCTTCACTTATAGCCAATAACAAGTCGTCTGCTGTCATTTTGTACAATTTCAGAAGGTACTTTAATCTTGCTATGTTTTGCTCTACTTTCAAGAAGACATTCTTATTAATTTTGCAAATTTACAATTTTAAATGGTTCTTTTGTCGTTTATGGTGTTTTTTAAACTTTCGCACTACCATTTTATCCACAACACAAATTTACCAAATCTTTCTCATTTTTACCATTCTCACCATAGAAATTTCTATCGTAATCATTGGATATCAATGAATCAATTTAATTTTGAATTATGTATGAATAAGTAACTATCCAAACAAAATGTTATACCAATACCAAATGCTCATTTACTTATAGAAAAAGTAAATCTGTAATTACCACCAACTGTTTTTCCTAGTAGTACTACGGGATGTCGATGTTTTGATTCCTAATACACCGAGCAAACCACGTGTCAATGTCTGTGCTACAGTACGGCCAATTTGTTTGGTCACTTGACTGTCCATCACTTTCTCAAATGTACTCTTCTCTGGGCGACCTGATGCGCGTGTTGTAGGTACTTCTTGCTGTTGTTCTTGCAATTTGCGTTGTACTTCTTCTGATTGAGCGGTCTCTATTTTACCAGTCAAAATCTCATAAGCACTTTCTCTGTTGATCACCTCATCATATTTGGCTTTAATCCGGCTCTTCCCCATGATTTGGTTGATTTCGCTTTGAGTAAGTACATCCATTCTGGATTGCGGTGCACGCAAATAACAATGTACCAATGGTGTTGGTACGCCTTTTTCGTTTAAAGCAGCAACGATCGACTCACCAATACCCAATTCAGTCAACAACACATCCACCGAATAATAGTCCGTCAATGGATAGTTTTCAGCTGTAAGTTTTATGGCTTTTCTGTCCTTTGCTGTAAAGGCTCTAAGCGCATGTTGCACCTTTAATCCTAATTGGCTCAAGATAGAATCAGGAACATCGGTTGGATTCTGAGTTACGAAAAAGATTCCTACGCCTTTTGATCGTATGAGTTTGATGATTGTTTCTATCTGATTGAGCAATGCCTTGCTGGCTTCATTAAATATCAAGTGTGCCTCATCGATAAATATGACTAATTTGGGTTGCTCCATATCTCCTTCTTCGGGAAAAGTAGCATAAATTTCAGCCAATAATTGCAACATAAAAGTCGAAAACAACTTGGGTTTGTCTTGAATGTCTGTAACTCTCAATATCGAAATATACCCTTTGCCATTTTCGTCAATACGCGTCAAATCATCTACATCAAACGATCTTTCACCAAAAAATATATCGCCACCTTGTTGCTCTAGTTCTATCACTTTGCGAAGAATAGTCCCAATAGAAGCTGGAGATATAGCGCCGTATTCTGCTGTGATTGTATCCTTTCCTTCATTGGAAATATAATTAAGTGCTTTTTTTACATCATCAAGATCCAATAATGCCAGTTGGTTATCATCACAAAACTTAAAAACTAAAGAAACTACACTAGCTTGTGTTTCATTGAGTTCTAGGATTTTCGAGAATAAAACAGGTCCAAATTCTGTGACTGTGGCGCGCAATCTAGCACCAGCATCATTTGACAAACTCAAAAATTCTACTGGACTACCGGCGGCAGCAAATGGTATGCCGATGTTACGATGACGCTCTTTCTATCTTTTCATTATTTTCACCTGCAACAGCCACACCAGATAGGTCACCTTTGATATCCATGACAAGACTAGGTACACCTTTTGCCGACAATTGTTCGATGATGATCTGCAATGTTTTGGTCTTTCCAGTACCTGTAGCACCTGCGATTAGGCCGTGTCTATTGAGTGTGCGTAATGGCACTTTTATAAATGTATTGGTCAACACTTCTCCATCGAGTTTGGGTGCACCAAGGATTATAGAATCACCTTTAAAAGTATAGGCTTCGTTTATTGTATTTAGAAAATTATCTTTTTTACCCATGTTTATATTTTATCTCTATAACGCAAATCTCTAATAAAAATTCAAACTACAGTTTTATTTTGCAAAAAGTTTTTCTCTTTCAGGACCTGTACTAACCATAGAAATCCTTGTTTTTAAAACACGCTCCAGTTCATTGATATAATCAATAGCTTTTGCAGGCAATTCATCGAACGTAAAGATATTATCAAGGCTCTGATTCCAACCAGGATATTGTGCATAGACTGGATCAATATGATTATCCACGATATCAAATGGCAACTCTTGTGTTTGCATGCCATTATATTGGTAAGTGGCTATTTGTACTGATTCAAAAACATCTAAAACATCCAACTTCGTAATGATAACTTGCGTAACGCCATTCAACATGATCGTGTATAATAACTGAGGAATATCGATCCATCCACATCTACGAGGTCTTCCAGTAGTAGCACCAAATTCCATGCCTACACTTCGCAACTTCTCGCCAGTAGCATCTGACAATTCAGTCGGAAATGGCCCTGATCCTACCCTAGTACAGTATGCCTTGCAACACCGATTACTTCTCGCACTTTGTTGGGTGCAATACCGAGTCCACTGCACACACCAGCACTGATTGTATTGGACGATGTCACAAATGGATACGTACCAAAATCTATATCTAACATCGATCCTTGTGCACCTTCAGCAAGGATATTTTTGCCTTCAGTAAGTGCTTGGTTTACATAATATTCGCTATTTACAAATCTCAATTGGCGGAGAACTTCGATGCATTCAAAAAACTGTGCTTCCTGTTCTTCGAGATTAAATTCCAAGTCAGGGTACATTTTGATCAAGCCGAAATGTTTTTGCTTTATAGCTTGATAACGCTTTTCGAAGTCTGTGGCATTGATGTCGCCTACTCGGAGTCCATTTCTGCCGGTTTTATCCATATATGCAGGACCGATACCTTTGAGCGTCGAGCCTATTTTTTCTGCACCTTTGGCGGCTTCTGATGCGGCATCACGATATCTATGTGTAGGCACTATAAGATGTGCTTTATTAGAAACAAGCAACCTAGATTTGTAATCCACACCTGCATTGTCCAATGCCTTCATTTCCTTCACCATCGTGATCGGATCCAAGACGACGCCATTGCCGATGACGTTGATGATTTCGGGTCGGAAGATACCCGAAGGAATGGTGTGAAGGAAATG
>JADKGF010000048.1 GCA_016717105.1 Saprospiraceae bacterium
TACGAATAAATATAAATAGCTCTTGAAAATTGAATTCGCTTACCCATTAAAATAAACCATCCAAAAGAAATATATAAATCCACTTTGACTTATTCCACCATCGACATTCAAGGCTTTTTATCATCGGATCGGCTTCCTATTTTGGATGTTCGTTCGCCAGGGGAATATAACCATGCGCATATACCAGGTGCTGTCAGTTTCCCATTATTTGATGATGAGGAGAGAGCTGTCATCGGTACCGCATATAAGCAGCAGAGTAGAGAGAAAGCGATCAAAATCGGACTTGATTATTTCGGGCCCAAGATGCGGAGCTTGGTAGAGAAGGCAGAAGACATTTGCGAAAAAAGCGAGAAAGGCAAGTCTTTGATTGTACACTGTTGGCGTGGTGGTATGCGCAGTCAGGCCGTAGCGTGGCTTTTGAATTTGTATGGTTTTGAAGTCAAATTATTGACAGGTGGCTATAAGACATTCAGACAATGGGCAAACGCACAATTTGTTAAAGAATACAATTTTCACATCTTAGGAGGGAAAACGGGATCAGGAAAAACAGTGATTCTTCATGAATTGAACAAAAAAGGTCAATTTTTTATTGATTTCGAAGGTTTAGCATCACATAAAGGATCTGCTTTTGGGAATATAGGAATGCCAGAGCAGCCTTCGCAGGAAATGTTTGAAAATATGCTCGCTTTGGATCTGTTTCATAAATCACGTTCAAATCCAGTAATCTGGGTGGAAGATGAATGTCAACGTATCGGCAATGTAAATATACCAGGTGATTTGTACAAAACAATGGGCAAGTCACCTGTTTATTTTTTGGAAATACCGTTTGAAGCAAGATTACAATATATCCTTTCTGAATATGGTTCATTGGACAAAGAGCGATTGATTAACGCTACACTTAGGATTCAAAAACGCCTTGGCGGTCTAGAAACCAAAAATGCAGTAAATTTCCTTTCTGAAGATAAAATCAGTGATGCCTTTGATATTTTACTGAAATATTACGACAAATTTTACATGCGCAGCCTTGATAAGAAAAGCGGATCGAACAAACAAATATCATTTGTGGCTTGTGAAAATATAAACTTTGAAGCAAACGCGCAGAAATTGTTGATTTTATTTCAAAGTAGCAAAATGTATCCTAGTCAAATGAATTTCATTGGTCTTAGACCCAAAATAAATATAATATGCAAGATATTAAACTGACACAATATTCACATGGTGCAGGTTGCGGCTGTAAGATAGCTCCGGATATATTGGAAGAAATTCTACATACCCAGCTATCGCCACCAGACAATAAAAATTTGATAGTAGGCAATCACTCCAAGGATGATGCCGCAGTTTATAATTTGGGCAATGGTCAGGCGCTCATCAGTACCACGGATTTTTTTATGCCCATCGTCGATGATCCGTACAATTTCGGTCGGATAGCTTCCGCCAATGCTATAAGTGATGTCTATGCCATGGGTGGAAGGCCTGTATTGGCAATAGCCATATTGGGATGGCCGATCAATAAACTGGCGCCTTCAGTAGCAAAAAGAGTGATAGAGGGCGGCAGAAGTATTTGTTTGGAAGCAGGTATTTCGCTCGCAGGTGGACACAGCATTGATGCGCCGGAACCTATTTTTGGTTTGGCAGTCAATGGCTTAGTACCTATCGAAAACGTAAAACAAAACAATCAAGCTCAAGCAGGAGACCTACTTTTTCTGACAAAACCTTTGGGCGTAGGCATCCTGACCACTGCAGAAAAAAAGGACTAATCAGCGACGAGTTGAAAGATCTAGCAGCTCAACAGATGATGCAATTAAACAAGGTAGGAGAGGCCTTGGGACGACTCAAAGGAGTCCATGCGATGACCGATGTTACAGGATTTGGACTATTGGGTCACCTTACGGAAATGTGCGAAGGTAGTAGCGTATGTGCAGAAGTTTGGTTTGACAAAGTACCTTTGATCCATGCTTCACTGATTGAATTGATCGGGCAAAATGCAGTGCCAGGTGGTACAGGTAGAAACCTGAAAGCTTATGGCCACCATATTTTAGTCACAGATGAGAATAATCAAAAAAACATCTTAAATATATTGGCAGATCCGCAGACCAGCGGTGGTTTATTGATCGCTGTTGCTCCAGATTCTGTAGATGCCTTTAGACATATTTTGGTTGAATTTGATTTGGAAAATAAATGTAATCCTATTGGCGAGTTGACTTTGAACAGTAGTCATCTTATCACTGTTAAATAAACATTGTATAATTTTTGTTATCTAAGCTAAAAATTAAATGAGTAATCCCCGATTTATAGCCATTATGGCTGGAGGTGTAGGTAGTAGATTTTGGCCTTCCAGTACAAACGAAAGACCAAAACAGTTTTTGGACATCTTGGGTATAGGCAAGTCGCTCATCAGAATGACATTCGAACGTGCATTACGATTGGTGCCTGGGGATCGAGTTTTCATAGTGACAAATGGAAAGTACAAGTCTTTGGTGATGGAGCATCTTCCAGAGTTGCCACAAGAAAATATCCTTTGCGAACCGAGTATGAATAATACGGCACCATGTATCGCTTATACTGCATTGCGCATAAATTCCATTGATCCTGATGCCGTTTTTGCGGTACTTCCATCTGATCATGTCATCCTTAAGGAAGATGAATACATACACAAACTAAGTCAGGCGTTTGAATTCGCATCAACAAATGCCGGAATAGTGACGCTTGGTATCCAACCAACAAGGCCTGATACGGGGTATGGGTATATCAATTTCCAAAAGAATCCAGAAGATAGTAATCAGATTTATAAGGTGATTTCTTTTAAAGAGAAGCCCGATATTGCCACTGCTCAAGTGTATCTGGACTCAGGTGATTACCTGTGGAATGCTGGTATGTTTGTATGGAGTGTTTCCACTATCTTGGATTCGTTCAAAATCAATGCGCCACAAATCCTAGATGTCTTGATGCAACAAGTGGCACTGTATGGCACATCAGATGAGCAAGCATATATAGATGCGGTGTATCCCGATACCCAAAAGATCTCAGTGGATTATGCGATTTTAGAAAAGGCAGACAATGTCTTTACTATTCCAGCCGACATTGGTTGGAGTGATTTGGGTACATGGAATAGTTTGCACGCTTATTTGAGTGAAGATAATGACAAAGTTGCAGTTGGCCAAAACATCCATTTTATAGATTCAAAAGATGTTATTGTCGTCTCCAATAATCATAAGCATGTTGTCATCAAAGGCCTAGAAAATTATATCGTGGTGGACGAAGATAATGCACTACTGATCTATCCCAAAAGTGATGAGCAAGAGATAAAAGGTGTAGTGCAAGGATTATATTGAGACCTTGAACAATAATATAAACCAAACCAATCAATGGATAGTTTACTATTTACAGTAATCAGTAAACTATGACCACTGAATATCAGATACTTAGGTATTGAAAGGAGTATTTTATAAATCTGATATAATTCTTAAAATATAAAAAATATATTGATCATATAGCCAATATATTAGCTATAAACATAAAAAAGTGTTATATTTGTACAATATATTAGCTATTTTTTAAAATGAATAAATATTCAGTCAAGCCATTACCATCAGATATCCAGTCGGCCTTAGCGGAGAGATTCAGAAAATTGCGAAAGGCTGAGGGATATTCACAAGCAGAGATGGCTCAAAGATCAGGAGTCTCATTAGGAAGTTTAAAAAGATTCGAGCTTACAGGACAGATATCATTGGAATCTTTGCTAAAATTGGCACATCTACTAGATCGATTAGAAGATTTTATGAAAGTTTTTGAACCTAGTGTGGACATGAAACGCATAGAAAAACTTTTTAATTCTTGAGTTCTATATCCAAAATATCGGTAAAGTTAAATCTTCAGGGACAAGTATATGATGTAGGTAGCCTTGTACTAGATGATACAAAGAGAATTTACTTTAAATATAATGGCGATTTTTTGGGTAAAGGCCTGAATTTATCACCCATTGTTCTTGATTTTAATGATAAAATAAGTACGCCAAGTACTCATATTTTTGACTCATTATATGGTGTTTTTGCTGACTCATTACCTGATGGATGGGGTAGATTATTGATGGACAGGTATTTCCAACACCATCAAAGACAACTTAGCGACATCACACCTTTGGACCGTTTGTCTTTGATTGGGCGATATGGTATGGGAGCACTAGAATATTTTCCTGAATCGTATGACCATTTAAATACAATTGATAATCTTGATATAGATCATCTTTATGCAGAAACAATGCATGTTTTAGAAGATGTCTCTACGGAAGATAAAATTGATATTTTGTACCAATTGGGAGGATCGTCAGGTGGTGCGCGGCCCAAAGTTTTGATAAATTTTAACTTTGAAACGCGTATTATTTCTGATAGTTTTGAAGGAAATATAGGAAGCAAACCCTGTATTATAAAATTTCCATCTTCGAGTGATTTACCCGATATTGCCAATATTGAATATGCTTATTATGTCATGGCAGTGGGGGCAGGTATAGAGATGTCAAAATCCGACTTAGTGATGGGCAGTAAAGGAAGAGAGTTTTTTGTAACTCAGCGTTTTGATAGGAACGAAGCAGGCAAGCTGCACATGCATTCTGCAGCAGGCTTACTTCATGATAATTTTAGGTACAGTACCATGGATTATGGGCATTTGATGGATGCCGCTTATCAACTAGAAAAATCAGTCATGGCTTATGAAAAAATACTAAGAATTGCGTACTTTAATTTAGTGACCAATAATAGAGATGATCATAGTAAAAACTTTTCATTTCTTATGGACGGTTTTGGCAAATGGTGTGTAGCTCCTGCTTACGATCTGACATATTCCACGACATCGCATGGATATCATTCTACTTCTTATGATGGAGAAAGCAAGAATCCATCAGTTGCGCATATTAAATCATTAGCAAAACTTTTTAAAGTGAATACTATTGATTCAATAATCGATCAAGTAAATGAATCTGTAAATAATTGGTCAATCATTGCTAAAAATACGGGAGTTTCAAATTCTTCCGTAGCCATGATCGCTAACTATATAGAGCATTCATTAAAGCAAAGTATATAACTACAATCTTCATATTTTTATGAATATTTGCAGTTTAGAGTATGAATATTTGCAGTTTAATGTATGAATATTTGCAATTTGTTTTATGAATATTTGCAGTTTAATAAATGGAATTTAATTTTTTATATAAAATAGACATCGAAATATCGGACAAAAGAAGACCATAGCATTAGTAGCAAATTCCACGTGGAATATATATAACTTCAGGCTTAATCTTATAGATAAGTTTATTGCCGAAGGCATGGATGTTGTGGTAATTGCACCTGTAGATGAGTATATTACTTACAAAGAGAAATATCAATCAGTCAGACACTACAATCTTCGGTTGCTAGATCGTGACAGTACCAATCCTTTCAAGGACATTTTGTTGGTCTTAGAATTAGTAAGAAGGTACAAGCAGATAAAGCCAGATATAATTTTACACTTTACCAATCTCGGTAGGCTACTCTATGATAAGGGTATCCGAGAATTTGTCGAGGCCGCGAGATTGATCAAAAAGCAGCGAAAAGATGTTGAATTTTGGATCGTCGGTGAGTTGGATGCTGAAAATCCTGCTACCATAGACAAAGATGATCTAGTGCGATAGGTAGAAGAAGATGTAGTCTATTATCACGGTTTTATCAAGGATGCAAGGAATATCATCGCGGAGTCAGATTGCATAGTATTGCCGTCGTATAGGGAAGGATTACCTCGAATAGTAATTGAAGGAATGTCGATGGCCAAACCGGTCACAACGAAAACAGCAGGATGTTCAGAGACTGTGGATGAGGGAATAAATGGATACTTGGTAGATATTAAAAGTGTAAGTGCATTAGCTAATGCTGTAAATCAATTTCTAACACAAACCCATGAACAACAACTGACTATGGGCTTGGCAGGTAGAAAAATGGCTGTCAATGAATTTGATGACAAGAAGATAGCAATAAGAATTCATGAAAATAATAGGTAAGATTATCCATGATTAGTGTATTTATAGAAAATAATCCACTCTTTCATAACAAGGTAAAATGGTTTTTTGAATTAATAATAAAAACCATGGTGCTCAAGTAGAATTAGTAGATCACTTTTGACAATAAAACACTCAAAATTGGTTTAGGAGAAGTCGATGTTGTATTATCTGAAGGATTTTATGATAACTTAAATAAAAATATTTTGACCATAAATTGAATATGATAAATGGTCCATACATACTTAATGCAAATAAAGAAATAGACTATATTTCTACGGTATTTTATCTTGTAAATTGTATTCAAGAATATGGCAACAAAGATTTGGATGCTTATGGCAGGTTTAAATATGAAAATTCATTACAGTTAAAATGGAATATTATACTAGAAAATACAGCATATAATTATATTTTAATTTTTTGTGAGAAATACAAGATTAAAACAAAATTATTGAAAACAAATATGACCTGCTTGAGCCATGATATAGATTTTTTAAATCAAGGGTGGAAGCATGAACTCGTTTGGAGTTTAAAAGTATCAAATTTAAATCATTCTGTCGAATACTATATCGGAAAATAACAAATATTGGAGTTTTTAATACCATAGATGATTTAATACAAATAGAAAAAAGGCTCTGTTATCAAAGTATTTTTTTTTGGATTCCTAAAATGGGTAATGGCGCAGAAAAAATAGGAAATGCGGATTATGACATTCACAATAAAGGCACAATAAGCCTCTTAGAAAAAGTTCACAATTCTAATTGTCAAAATGGATTACATAAATCTACTCAAAACTTAAAAATTGCAGAAGAAATAAAGCTTATTGCAAAATGTGATAAAATAAATAGATATCATTACCTAAAATTTAACTTACCTAACGCGTGGGATGATATACAAGAAAGTGAGATTTCAGTTGATTTTAGTTTGGGTTTTGCAGAGCATTTTGGATATAGAAATAGTTATGGATTGCCTTTCAAACCATATTGTTTAAAAAAATGACAAACCATATAAATTTTTATTAGTTCCATTACATGTTATGGATACAACTTTAATCAAGTATATGAAATTAACACAAACGGATTTCATGGATAAGTTATTATCTTGGATAGATAGCGTAAAAGATCATACATTGATTTCTATACTCTGGCACAATAACTATTTTAGTGATTATTCGAATTCAGATATGAAGACGAACTATGTTAAATTACTAGAGTATTTCTATAGTAAGCAAATAATATCTATAAATTCTAATCAGCTTATTGAGAAGTACTACTAATAAAAAAATTTGAAATTGCATTAACTATTTTATTGGTTGCATCTCCTGCACCAAATATATCCGTATTATTTTCAAAATCTAAATCCAAATTTTCCAATTCTGTAAAGTATTTTGATAATTTTTGGTGATCTGTACCTGCCAAAATTGCAGATTTATTTTCTAAAACTTCAGGCCTTTCCGTTTCTTCCCTCAAAATTAATATTTTTTTTCCCATCACAGAAGCTTCTTCTTGAATTCCTCCACTATCTGTTATTATCATTTTGGCTTTTTGGATCAAACCAATAAATGTCTTATAATCCAATGATTTAGTTACATGACATGCGATTGGTTAGTTAAAACATTTCTTATAATGTTGGAAACAATTTTGTTTGGGTGCATAGGCCATAATATATGATATTTTTTTTCTTTCGCAATTTGACATATTGCAATAGCCAATTTTTCCAATTTTGAGTCTCTTATTTCATTTCGATGCAATGTTACCAAAATGAAATTTAAGGGTATTGGTTTTGTTAACAACACTAGCAAATTGATTTTCATTTATTGAAATTATGTTTTTTACATATGTTATTGCATCTACAATAGTATTGCCAGTTATAAATATTTTTCCCATTTATGCCTTCATTAATAAGATTATTTTTTGAAATTGATGTTGGCGCAAAACACAAATCAGCCACTGCATCAGTCCATTTTCTGTACATTTCTTCAGGGAAAGGTGCATATTTATTTTGTGTTCTTAACCCAGACTCAATATGAGCTATTGGAATTTTAGCAAAAAAACCTGACAAGGCACCTGCAAAACAAGATGTTGTATCTCCATGAACTATTATTAAGTCAGGTTTGAATAAATTAATTTGAATATTAATAAATTTTGATAATTATTTAGCTGAGTATTAATATCTTTAAACTTTTTATGAGTATTAATAATCGTTGGTTTGATTTGAAAAAGGTCTAAAATTTCTATCACGCTTAAACTGTGCTGCCCAGTACAAATACAAAATACTTTAAAATGGATAGATAATAATTTTATTAGTGGTGCCAACTTTATAGCTTCTGGCCTAGTGCCAATTACAACAAGTATGATTTTTGATGTATTCAACGATTTTTTATTAATAATGTTAGATTGTGTATTAATTTTAAAAGGCTTACAATAATTCTGTAATCCTTGAATTATCTTGTATAAAACCAATTGTAAACAAATGGATAATCTCAAAGTTGTGATTTTTTCTTTGACTCGAAAAGGTTGTTTGGAGTATTCATTAAAAATGATTTCATTCATCGATAAACCTTTAGTTTTTTTATCAAATTTGAATGTTGATGCGAGTTTACCATATTCGAAAAAAAATAGATACTTACTCAAATATACGAGATTTTATAATTAGTACTTTGAAATTTGTCTTTAAAGGATATGCAATTGTAAGAAACTTGAAGAATGAATACAAAAAATCAGGCAATTGTGTTTTATTTTCCAGTTTTTCACCCTTGGAATTTAATTATTTTGTTTTATTCCAAATTATACTCAATTAGGTCAATTCTTACTATACATGATTATGACTTTCATTTTGGTGAGAAATCAAAAATTGCTTTTATATTCAATATTTGAGTGCGAAGTTAGCAAATAATCTAATTTTCTTGTCTTTTCATGAAAGGAATAAGGTAGAAAATAAGAGCATTTTAGATAAAATTCATATTGTAAATCATCCCTATTTAGATTTTCAAAACTTAAAAACCAACTTTGAATATCGAGAAAAGCCTCCGCCTCTCTTTTTCTGGGTAGATTGTCGATGAAGGGTATAGATATATTAATAAAAGCTTTTCCATGTATTGTAAACCATATCGAGCACTTAACTTTGTAGCTGGTGAATTGATTGATACGAGTATAAAATTGCCAGCGCATATAAAAATCAAAAAATTAAATTATTTATCTGATGAGGAAATTTATACTTTATTGCAACACATGACATATTGATTTTGCCTTATATTGATGCATCTCAATCAGGTATTCTAACAATTGGACGATCCGTTGGAATTCCACGATAATTTCGGATTTCGATTAAGAGAACAATTGGGTGAAAACCAAGCATATTGGATTAAAGGGGATTAAGTGAAAGTATTATGGATGCAATTTATGGTATGCTCAAAGGAAAATTACAACTTGATTTTACAAAATATAGATTCGATTAATAATGACTTAAATATTGATATTAAAGAAAAATTAATAAAATTTTGACTGGGTAAGTTGTAAATTGATTTATGAATTCATCATATCTAAAATATTGATTTGTAATAAAAAGCGGTTTAAATTTTTCTAGAGATAAACTATGATTAAATTCAATATTTAAGTGCTTTTGTATATAATCATTAAACTTTAAGATATCAGATTGTGAAAAGTAGGCCCCAGGTGTAAGAATAATGTATTATTGCTTAGAAGTGATTTTTACTGAATCATCGTCATTACTTATTAAGTTTACTATTGGCTTATTAGCACCCAAATAATCTACTATTTTGCTTGGAAGATGATAAGTTGTGGTGTTGCCAACATTTATTAATGCATCCATTTGACTCATGAGACTTTGGGTGGCTCGATATTCTAAAAAATCCGTATCTAATTATATTTTTATTAAGAGATTGGTTGATATTTTCAAAGTACAAGACATGTGCAGGAGTTAATTGTCCTACAATATGAATTCGCATCTTTTCCATTAATTCTGGAAAATAGTTCAAAAACATTATTTAAAAAGTTATTAAAACTTCGGGCTCTCTAACATTAGAATAGAAAGACCCAAAATACCTAAATGAATACAACCAGCTTCTAAGGTTTTAACTTGATTTACGTTGGTTGTCGAATAACCTAATAATGGTGGAATTACAGATATTTTATGGTTTATTTTGAAAATAATTCCAAATACATTTTTAAAGCATTTTCATTAGTTACCGAAATTTCATGTGCTTCACTAAGACATATTCCTTCGATTTTCTTATTTAATTGGGCATAAAGGCTAAAATTATTGACCCAAAAATATCTGAATAACAAAATGGATCTTCAATATCCATTATCAATTTAGTTGATGGTGATAATTTCCTTTAACGATATCTTGCCACTAAATGTGCTGTAAAAGTAATCCTACTGAAATGACTACATCATAGTTAGAATCGTTTAGTACAGATCTTAATTTGTTTTTTGCAGGAAAATACCATACACATGTTCCATCTGGCCAGTATAATTTCCCCTGTAATGTTGATTACTGATTCAACTAACTTTTGATAAAGCCTGACTTTTGGTTGAAGCATTATATTCATTTCTCTTATTTTTGAGTTATTTAAATATTGCCAATAATCCATCAACGT
>JADKGF010000049.1 GCA_016717105.1 Saprospiraceae bacterium
TGACTGGGTCATCCATCTTAGAGACAGGAAATAGTGCGATAAAATGGGAGACAAGTACGCAATCAAACCTAGGATTGGACCTTGGTCTTTGGCAAGATAAATTGACATTTACAACAGATATTTTCAGAAAAGTGTCTGAAGATGTTTTGGTCAGAGTGCCAATACCACAGTCAGGTGGATCTACTAGAGCTCCTTACATCAATGCAGCTTCTGTCGAAAATAAAGGTATCGAATTTGCTTTATCGTACCGATCTACTGGTAAAGATTTCAACTATTACATAAGTCCGAATGTCTCTATCGTAAGAAACAAAGTTTTGTCTATTGCAGGCAGCGAACCCATTTTGGGCGGATTTGGCTTATCTGATGGTCCACTGACTAAAACAGAGCCTGGCAGACCAATTGGTTCATTTTTCCTTTGGGAAATGGATGGCATATTCCAATCCATGGAGGAAATAGAATCAAGTCCGTACCAAACCAAGGATACTAGACCAGGAGATGTGAAGTTTGTGGATATCAATGGCGACAATATCATTGACGATAAAGACAGAAGCCACGCTGGAAATCCTTTCCCTGAGTTTACTTACGGTATGCAATTGGGTGTCAATTACAAAAACTTTGATCTCTCTGCCATGCTTCAAGGTGTTCAAGGCAATGATGTGTATTTCTTGTATGGCAATTTTGCCTACGAAACCCAAAGTCGTGGTTTCAATTCTTATGCAGACATTCTGAACAGATGGACACCGACAAATACAGACACCAATATTCCTAAAGTAAGTCTCGATGACCGAAATGGAAATAGACGCGCATCCACAAGATTTTTGTACGATGGATCTTATATGAGAATACGAAATATTTCCCTTGGGTACAACCTTAAAAGTGTATTAAAATGGGATCAAATTTCCGCCATGAGGGTATATTTTACCGTACAGAATGCTTTTACATTTACAAAATATCCGGGCCTCGATCCTGAAATCCAAGCCAATGCCAATGATACACGTGGTTTGGGGCTTTCATCAGATTTGGCTGTAGGTATAGACTGGGGAACAGTGCCGGCACCTAGAACGTATGTAGCTGGTATTAAAATAGATTTTTAAAAGTGCCATTTGTAGTCCTTTTTTTAAAAGAAGGATTTATGATGGGTAAAAAATAAAATTGGTCAATCACTAAATCATTAGTATGCAATCCACATTAAAAATAGCTTTTTTTCATCTCATTGTTACCATTCATGTCGTGTGAGGGTATCCTTGACAAAGATCCGATAGCTATCCTCGATGCAGGATCTTATTTCCAAACAGAAGCTGATGCTGTTCAAGCGATAAATGCCGCTTACAATCCGCTTTTGTTTAATAATGCCAATAATAATTTTTATTGGGCGATGGCTGTCATTACAGGTGATGAGGCAATTCCAGGTGGTGACGGATCGCGACCAGGTATCGTAGAGATGGAAACATTTACCTATACACCGCGTACACAGGAACTTAATGATTTTTGAAGCTCCAATATAAAGGCATCACACAATCCAATTTGGTGCTGGACCATATAGATAATATAGAAATGGACGCTACTGTCCGAGATCGTATAAAAGGGGAAGCTCTTTTTCTTCGCGCTTATTTTTATTTTCAGCTGATACAAGTATTTGGTGATGTGCCTTTATATCTTAAAGTCACAGCACCAGATCAGCTGAAGATACCTCGCACTGCAAAAAGTCAGATATATCAACAAATTTTGACAGATTGCGATGCGGCGGCTTTGCTTCTTCCAGTTACTCAATCAGCAGCCAATATAGGTAGAGCGACCAAAGGTGCTGCCCTCGCTTTGGCAGCAAAAACAAGCCTTTACAGTAAAGATTATACCAAAACACTGACTTATATCCAGCAAATAAAAAGTTTAGGCGTTTATGCTTTAGTGGCTGATTACAACAGTCTTTTCCAAAAAGCGACACAAAATAATAGTGAGTCCGTTTGGGAAATCCAACATACAAATCTAGAACTCGGAGTTGGTAATTTTCTCAATCAGTGGTGGGCTTCCAAGAAATTTTTGGGGTATGGTTTTGCAGAGACTACACCTGAATTTGTACAGTCTTTTGAAGCCAATGATCCACGACTCAAATTTACAGTAGCCAGAAATAACGAACCATATTTCGGATTGATTTATAAAAATTCGTTTTCATCTACCTTTGTCAGCCCACGCAAGTTTATCCAATCTGATGCCGAATTATCACAAAAAGCGGATGGCGATATCAACTATCCTGCCATTCGATATGCCGAGGTATTACTTTGGGAAGCAGAAGCACTGGTAGAATTAGGAAGAACGCAGGAGGCACTTGTTCCATTAGAAGCGGTGCGCGCAAGAGCAAGAGCGCAGGCTACAGGTACGAATGTGCTACCTGAAATTACATCTACCGACCAAAATACTGTTCGTGATGCCATACGTAAAGAAAGAAAAGTAGAGCTTGGTTATGAATTGCATCGATTTTTTGATTTAGTGCGATGGGGCATTGCGGACGATTTGTTGCCAGGATTTCAAGTTGGTAAACATGAGGTATTTCCATTGCCGCAGACGGAGATAGATCTTAATCCATTTTTGAGCCAAAATAACGGTTATTGATGCATCGAATTCATAGATATTTCCTGCTTTTAGTTTGTCTTTTACTGGCAAGATTTCTTGGTGCACAGTCAGGTCAAATAGCGGTTCCAAGGGTAGATCTTATGCCTGATCAACCATCGCCATTCAGCATGAGAGATTGGAAAAATGTAGCTATCCAATATGATTCTTTTATTTACGACAAAAATAAAACTGGACAATATCTTCCATTGGTAAATTATAACAATAATGGAATAAATTATCCAACCCAAAAGCAAATTCGCCTTCATACCTACGTAGGCACGAATTCTCCCAACAACTCAGAAGGTATCAACGTCCTCCAATCATTAGTGGGCGCTGCTTTGGTTGGTCAAGATATCAGAACGGTATATGGACAGGATCGATTGGTCATGGCACAGGACTTTTTCAATAAAAAAAATGGGGAGAACATCTATCTCAATAATGCTAGTGCAGGAAGTGGTGGAGACTGGTGGTATGATGTGATGCCCAATGTGTACTTTTATCAGTTGTACGATCTATATCCCGAATTTAATGCGGAAGCTGATTTTCAATTTAACACCATAGCGGAAAAGTTTTTGACAGCAACACAAAAAATGGGTGGAAATGCCACACCGTGGACGTCTGCATCGATGAATTATCGTGCTTGGAATTTTAAAACCATGGAAGGTAATGCCAGTGGCGTGAAAGAACCTGAAACAGCGGGAACTTTCGGATGGTTACTATATCATGCCTATAAAAAGACAGGAAACAAATCCTACTTGCAAAGTGCTGAATGGTCGATGGAATATCTCAATTCATTGACTTCAAATCCATCTTACGAACTTCAATTGCCATATGGTACGTACATCGCAGCCAAAATGAATGCAGAAGTCGGAACTGATTACGATATCAAATAAAATGGTCAACTGGTGTTTTGATCGAGGCCCGTTGCGTGGATGGGGCACTATCGTAGGTAAATGGGGAAGTTTTGATGTGTCAGGACTTGTCGGTGAGGCCAATGATGGTGGCAATGATTACGCTTTTTTGATGAATGGCATGCAGCAAGCAGCCGCTTTGGTGCCTATGGTTAGATACGACAAAAGATTTGCCAAAGCCATTGGAAAATGGATGTTGAATCTTAGCAACGCATCTAGATTATTGTATCCTGGATATTTACCAGCAACGTTGCAAGATGGCGCTGCATGGTCACAAACCAATGATTCTAAAGCCGTGATATCGCATGAAGCCATGAAGCAAAAAGTAGGCAATCTTTCACCTTTTGCAACTGGTGATGCTGTCGGTGGTGGATGGGCTGCAACCAATCTCGCGATCTACGGTAGCTCTGCGGTTGGTTTTCTCGGTGCTTTGATAGAAAAAACCAGTGACCCAAAAATTTTACAGCTTGATTTGAATGCTACAGATTTTTATAGTGATACAGCTTATCCAAGTTATTTATACTATAATCCTTATGACATACCCAAAACCATAACACTCAATTCAGGCGAAGGAGTACATGATATTTATGAGTCCATCACTGAATCTTTCATCCACCAAGATGTATCTGGAAACGTCACAATATCCATTCCAGCCAAACAAGCCATACTTGTGGTTGTAACACCTGCAAATGGAATAGTCACCTACGATAAAAATAAAATGCTGGTCAATAATGTGATTGTCGATTATAACCAAAGTAAAAATTCCTTTACGTATGGACCAAGGATAAAAGCTTTGGAACCAATTACTTACATCATCGAAAAAGGTACAAAGACCACTATATTTTGTACGGCTGAAGATAAGGATTCGGATGTTTTGAATTACACTTGGTATTCGGACCACGGCATCATTACTGGCAACAGTGATGAAGTAGAACTAACAGCACCACAAAATATTGGACAAACCGAAGTAAAAGTTATTGTTTCTGATCCTGAGGGAAATTCGGATAGTTTGTCTATAATGTTGGATATTGTAAATGTAATAAATAGAGCGCCAATTATCCATAGCCTTTCGGCCAATACAAATGTAGTGTCTTCTGATGCAAGCCTTCAAGTGGTATGTGATGCTTCTGATCCAAATGGTGATGCGATTACTTACACATGGACGGCTGCCCAAGGCCTTATCTCTGGTCAAGGAGCACAAGTGCAATGGACAGCACCACAAAGTGAAGGAGTATATGAAATCAAAGTTCGAGTTGCTGATAATCAAGGCCTCAGCGTAGAAAAAACCATCTCCATTTTGGTTAAAAATTTTGATGGAAATGGAGATCTTATTGCTTGGTATCCATTCTCTGGCAATACACAAGACTTAAGTGGCAATAATCATCATGGTACGAATAAAGGTGGACTTTTGACCACAGATTTTAATGGCAATGCCAATAATGCCTACTATTTTAATGGTGGAAGCCAACATATCGAAGTCACAAGTACGACCAAATTAAACACCACAGAAGCGATATCTGTCAGCCTTTGGTGTAAGCCAGCATTTGGCGAAGAAAAAGAAATATTTTTATTATCTCATGGCAGCTGGCAGAATAGGTGGAAACTATCTATCACGCCTACCCGAAATGTAAGATGGACTGTCAATACAAGCACTAGAATAGTCGATTTAGATGTTACAAGGCCATTAATTTCAGATAGTGCGTATCATATTGTCGCAAGTTATGATGGTAAAAATATGCTGATATACGTGAATGGCAAACTCGAATCTTTTACAAATCAAACGGGAGCCATCAAGACAACAAGCCTTCCTATGTTGATTGGTCAAATGTTGCCCACCGATGCCCAATACAATTTTAAAGGTGTCATCGATGACGTCCGCATTTATAATTTTGCTTTAAGTCCGAATGTAGTGGCTACTTTATATAATCAAGGTGTATCGGATCTGGCAGACACACAGCATTGGGACGATATTCAAATCTTACCAAATCCTGCGAATCAGTTTTTGACCATAAAAAGTACGGAATTTAACCAATTTTCAGAGATCGTAATTGCCGACCTTTCAGGAAAAAATATTCAATCATTGTATAATTGGAACATAGAAAATCCATTGGACGTAAGTCAACTAAAATCGGGTATATATTTTCTGACAATAAGGCAAGGTAGTTATTCAAAAAGTATTCAGTTTTTAAAAATATAAGTAGTTAACAATTTAGTCAATTTTTTTAATCATTAAATCACAGGATATGAAACGTCATGTACATTTATTGCTCTTGATTTTTGCAAGCGTCTTCGGATTGCATGCTCAGTCGCCTGTAGCATCTTACACATTTTCAGGAAACGCCAAGGATGGTACTTCCTTATCCAATCACGCCACAGTCAATGGTGCGTCCTTGGCTGCTGATAGATTTGGATGGGCCAAAAGTGCATTCTCATTTGATGGAAAACAAAGCGCTATTACTGCGCCCAACATTAGTCAATTAAATACTCCGACCACGACTATC
>JADKGF010000050.1 GCA_016717105.1 Saprospiraceae bacterium
AGCCACTGGACTGTTAACCCACTAAATTTTGAGTTTAGTATGAATGCAATAGCCATTGTTGTAAATAATAGTTCTAATAATCTATTGAAAGATGGAGACGAAGTAGCCGCTTTTTTGAATAATGAAGTGCGTGGTGTCGGCAAGGCAATATATGTAGTTGTTTTGATAGATATTTTTATTTATGACTATGTATGCCAATAATAAAGAAGGAGAGTTGGTAAGCTTTAAGTATTTCAATAATCTTGAATCCAAAGAATACCCAATTGTCCAAAGTAAAGGATTTACCATCAATGCAATCTGGGGTAAGATCGAAGCGCCAATTCCGCTTATGGTTGAGACCACGATTGGCACACATGAATATAATGATGCGCAAAAATAATGCATTGATAATTTATCCGAATCCAGCTTCATATCATGTTTACATTAAGTATGCATCCAAGAAAGATGAAGAGGTTTCATTGACAATAACGGACCTTTTGGGTCGAGTGATGATGACTTCTGTAAACAAAATGCAACAAGGGCAAAATCTTATCGAATGGAAACCTGAAGCAAGCTTGCCGAATGGGTTATATAAGATCACATTAAGGACACAAGACCATTGTTACAGCCAACTTACCGAGTTATTACGATAGTACTTTTAGTTTGAGAATAGTTTTCTTTTGCCTTCAGCATTAATGTTTAGGGACATAATATCCATTTAGCTGAAGGCAATTTTAAAGTACATTAAAATTTAAATAAATATGGTAATACATAAATTTTTTCATCACAACATCTTACTTCTAGCATTTTTTTTTGTGTTTTGGAAATGTAATATTGATTGCACAATCGTCCTGTTGGGTAAAACCAAATCCAAGTCAATATAGCTATTCAGCAAATGCAATTTGTGCCTTATTTGTTGATGATATACGAACTAATAATCCAGACGATAGATAGCATTTTTTGTAGGGACAGAATTAGAGGTTTGGTACACCAATTCATGTGGGTAATGGTAATTATTCCATTTTGTCACTTTATACTCCAATGTTGCAGAAAATATGGACGTAAAGATCTATCATAACCAAACAGGAATTGTGTACAATGCAATTGATGATGTCACTTTTGAAGTTCAAAGTCAATTGGGTAGTTTAGATGCCCCATACAACGCATTAGGCTATACAACATATGATGCTCCAATTTCTATTGACGATATCCCATCACTTACGTCCCTTACAAGCAGAAGCATTTGATACCATAGAATTAGCAGAATTTTAAATCAACCTGACACAAAATCAAGTCATCTGGACACATACACCTGATCCGAATTTCAATGTAGTGCTTAATGGCAGCAGTTTGATTGTGACTCCAGACACTGCTTATTTCGGTACGAGTTACCTTACAGTAAGAGCAACAGAAGTGTCTGCAAATCAATTATATGCCGAAAAAACAATTGTGTTTCAAGTGGTGGAAGCATATGCACAACCTCTGTTATATGGCATCTTTAATCAAGGTATAGAGATTGGGTCAGTCTTTTATTGATTTTTGATCTGAATGAATATGAAAACCAATATGATGAACCTTGTTTGAATTTCTGATTATGAGCCGATTTTAACGCCATTTCCGAATGGAGATACTATTCCTACGTGGAGTTTATATCGGGTTTTACAGACCAACATGACGTTGACATTAGCTTGCCAATATACACCCAAACACCACCTTTGATCATGTAAATGATAGATTGGCCTTTTTTGTTGGCGATTCTTTGAGAGCAGTAGGCTTTCCTAATGAACACAATGGAAAAGTTTTATATTTTGTACTGTGGGTGGATCTAATTGGGAAACAGAAAAATGGAATTGAGATTTTATAGTGGAGCGTTGCAAAAGTTTTTTCTTTATTGACAGATTATAATTGGCTCCACATAATGTTATTGGCAATGCCGATGCGCCTATTATTTTGACTTTAGTCCGTTGGAACCTGTTATAGATGTAAATGGCAATGTGAGATAATGATCAGGATAAGTATTTTTATGATCAAGCTATTGCATCATATTGTATTGTACCTGATTCCAGTGAATTACAGCCATATTATTATGATGGAGATGGTGATGGAAGCGGAAGTCCCTCTAATGTTATATTTGCATGTAGTCAACCTGAGAGTGGTTGGGTGCTAATTGGAACAGATTGCAACGATAATGATCCACTTGTTTTGGGTATAGCCTTGAATATTAATATCTTAGAAAATTCAGGTGTGCCAAATGACGGTGTTGTTTGTAGTGGATCTAGTGCTATGATTACATTGGATGGTCCAACGTCCTTTTTATGGGAAAATGGAGAGACGACTTCCAGTATCCAGGTTAATCCAAGCATTACGACTGCATATAACGTATCAATTTCATCAGGCGCAGGTTGCACAATTGATACCAATGCAATAGTAATTGTAGAAGGTACAGTAGTGACATCACCAGAAGATAGCGGAGTGTGGAACCTTGCGAAATGTACTTGAATGTGTGATTGATGGTGGAAATATTTATTATGACCAACCATTAAATAATTACACAACACTTACAAATCAACTTATTATAAATAAAATATCCAAATTATTGGCTTAAGCTCATCCCAAAAGCCAATTATTGGAGTTGATTTTGAAATGCTAAGCAATGGATTAAATATTAGCCAAAAATAAAACATTACAATTACATAATGTAGATCTTAAAGTTATAAATCCATCACAGCCAAAAGCTTTTTTGAAGGTGGCGGGCAAGTTTTAATTTCTGGCAGCACTACAGTTATAGAGTAAGTTTTTGGTTTTATAGCATATAAATTTTGCTCAAGGAACACAATATCCTCAACGTTGGGTATTGTGTTTCCTTTTTATAGTTAACCTATCAATTTGCGATCAAAGCATTACTTCATTCTGTTTTCTTCACATTCTTTTCTAAGAATTTATAGAAAATTCAATTATTTTCATCTATTTATAGTCAAATTTAACTATTGTCTAAATAATATCTTGAATTTACCTTTGTGAATTATCAATTTAAAATTGGTAAGACCCATGACAGTTAAACATTTGATGATTATTTTTGCCGTATTAGGCATTACAGCCACATTTATGCCTTGGCTACATTACCCTAAGGGTGATGCTGTCTTCTATGGTTATATTGGAGACGGTTTGGTTACTGGTCTTGTGTTTTTTATTTGGTTGGTGTATCTTCTTTTTACAATCAAACAAAATACTGCTGCAAAAATTCCAAATATTTTAATTGGGCTTTCTGGTTTTTTCTTGCATTTATTGCCTATTCCAAAATTATCAATATTAAAATTGAAAAATTAGAGTTTTCAACTGAAAATCCTTTGATTGCCTTAGCTACAGCTGGGTTTCATGAGGGTATAGGGCTTATATACTAGGAATAGCTGGGCTAGGTTTGGGCATATCAGCGCTATTTAGTTTTACATCACCTTTTATTTTCAAAAAGTTGAATGGCAATATTGAAAAATCATTTAGTTCAAAATCACCAGTTTGGGTAACCATCTTACTCTTTGTTGCCTGTGTTGGATGTTATTTTCTTCTAAAAAATACGGAAAATATTGCTGATGATGAAATTAAGGTTGCAATTACCACAAGTGTTGCTTCAATGAGCCATGCTTTTGAAAAAGGAAAGTATGATGATTTTGTTAGCTTTATGCATCCAACTATGATTCAAAGTTTTGGTGGCAGACAAAAAACGCTTGAGCTATTGAATGCTACAAATCAAAGCTTTATCAACCAAGATACAAAAATAAAGATGTTCGCCTTGGCGATGTATTAGACATTCAACAAATGGATGGGTCGATACAGGCCGTCATTTCCAAATAGTCACTTACGACATCAGCGGAGAAGAAAAAAATGAAATGCAAAAGTTAATTGCTATTTCAGAGGATCGCGGTAAATCATGGAAATATATAAATATAGGGTCAAAATCTAAAGACGAGATATTCCGACTCTTTCCTTTTATAAACCCAAAATTAGCCTTTTAAAAATACAAGTATTTAAATCAGTTTAATATGAATTTTTTGACGAAACCATTACTCTTACTAGCTCTAATTATCAATATAATCCAGATAGGTAACAGCCAGATTAATTACGCTCAGCCATTTGACGGTTGCAACAGTGACCCATGTAATAATTGGGATTGGAGCATTGCATCAGGCAATATTACTGCTATAACAGCTACAGGTTATTCACCATGTGCCGTTGCTGATCCTGCTGCAAGGGCCAACCTTTCCAGTTCTGTTACATCAGGCAATTTATCTAGTACGGTATCTTTTAGGCACTTCGTCTGGGGAATATGCAAATTTTGGATTTTCTTATAAAGTTATTAATTACACGACAGCAGTAGCAACAGCGGCCAATTCATGTACTTTTTAATATACAGTGGGCAACAGCTGCAGCAGGACCATGGACAAGAGAAACTTTTCAAAATATATCTTCTACAGCCTGTACACCTTTTCTATCAACTAATTTTTTTCCAACGACTGGATCTCCAATTTTTATGAGAATTGCTATGACTAGAAATTCAGGTGATTTTTGGGTTGTAATAGATGATATTACTTTAGTACAGCCGCCGCCAGCACAAATTTTAGCTACTGATTGCGTGTGTAATAATGATCAGACACCAAATATGGTAAACGGAACTTATAATACTGCACTGCGAATAAATTATAATCCGCCACAAGCCATGGCTCCAGGATTGATTTATAAATTGGTATCTTCCACAGGTCTGAATAATGTTTCTGGTGGACCAATAGGAAATCCTACCTTTACATTATGTAATGGAGTGATGTCCTCCAGAATCATGAATGGTGAGTATTATTTGTTAGTACAAGTGCAATCAGGCAATTCTTAGTTCTGCCACGGTGGATGGACCAGATGTAGATGCAGTCGCTGATTTGACTTTTGGCAGCCACATCTTGTAGTACTACGTATCCTCCACTACCTGTAATTCCATTTAATGCTGTAAACTGCTTGAGTGAAGGGATAAATACTTTTAGCTCAGACGGAGGTGTATATTCAACTAATTATTCCTATACAAATCCAATGCTCAATGTTGGTTTTAGTCAGACAGGGACTGGTAGTTTAAGTATAGATAATAGTTTGCTTGACGAAACAGAGAATGACCCAACCATGGAAATTTTTCTGATAAAGCAAGTGTCTGGATGTAGTGTTTCATCTTATGAAGAATTTAAAATGTTCAAGGCAACAGTGCCAACCTTGGTTAATACCGCAATAAATTGTAGGGCTACTAAGCTTAACGATACGTTGTATTTGAGTACTATGTTAGACTCCACAAATACTGGTGGAGGTAAATTTTATATAAATGGTATGGAAGTGAAAGATGGCAAACTTGGCATTTCGAGTCCGATTTGTACCATGGTGACCTATTCTATCACAGACAGTTGTGGGCTTGTAAAGTCAGACACTAAAAGCCTTCAAGTCTCATTAAAGCCAAATCCAAGTTTTAATTTTGCTGCTG
Source organism: Saprospiraceae bacterium (assembly GCA_016717105.1). Taxonomy (GTDB): domain Bacteria; phylum Bacteroidota; class Bacteroidia; order Chitinophagales; family Saprospiraceae; genus OLB9. The sequence goes on from JADKGF010000050.1 coordinate 5,486, forward strand.
GTTCGCCAATTTCACCAGTTTGTACCAGAACAAATCTATCTATTGACTTAGTAAGAAGTAGTACTGGAGCAAACCCTACCTATACCATTACTTCTAATAACCCTTCATATAGTGGCTCAATATCAGGAAATACCGCAAATTTACAAGCACCAGCCATAGGACAATCGGTGAAATATACGATTTGCCTTAATGAGAGTAATAATGCGACACCAATTTGTGGGGACTTGCCTGCACAACCAGCTTGTTCGGCTAGCAATTGCAAAATTTCACATTGTACAGAGATAAATCTGATTGTGGGGCCAATGCATTATTTACTTCTGTATGTTCTGATGATAGAGTAGATGTTTGTCCAGCGTTTCCTACGCCGTATTAATATTGGGTGTTCTTTCAATATTTCTACTCCAGATGTTTTAGAATCAAGTGTTACATTTGATCAAGGAGTATATAACTGTGATGATAAAACCATTACTGGCTCTTACAATGTATCATTTATTGGCTTAGACGCTGGTTCAGCTAGTGGAGGACCTACGTTAGGGTCATTACCAGGATTGGATGTTGTATGCAGTGTCTTGAATTTCAAAGTCTTAGGGTGGAGGCCTTTAGGGGCTTTGTATAATATATTGGGATGTGGAAAAAGTTTAGTACAAGCTATATTTGACTTTATAGCAGTAGTAGCAGGTGGCACAGGCGGAGGTTACCTTGTGATGGCAGATACTGATGGAGATGGCGGATTTGATTATATTATTAAAAATAGTGCTGGTGATGGGTCTGCATTTCCTGGTACAGGTACATTTACATTGCCAAATAGAGTGAAAGGTAATGGATTCGTTACAGTAAGGGCAGTAAGCGGATGGGTCAATAAACCATCTTCAGTTTGTGGAAATTTTGACATCGAACCTCTAAATATTTTGGATAGACTCCCAATTGGGGCAATCCCTATCGTTGGAGCTGTAGTTGAAGCTATTTTGAATGCGGCTAACTGTGGTATTGATGTAGCCTATCACAAGAAAGTACTGAATCGGTAAAAGTTATAAATAATAGTGTACCTGAATTTCTTAATTGTAATCCAGCAGGTTACGTATTTGCACAGACATTAGATTGTACAATCCCAAGTAATTGGTCCATTCCTACAGCAATAGATGGTTGTAGTGACTTACCATTAGCTTATATGGGACCTACATCAGGAGCAAATTTGACCAACTATGCAGGTGCAAATCCACCTGTAGTTGTCAATTTGTCATCTCCAGGAGTGTACCAAACAGCTGGTCCAGTACCTGGCTCTGTTTTACAACCAGGAGTATATCCAGTAGCCTATACGGCAGTTTCATGTAACGGGTTGCCTAGCTTATGTGAATTTAATGTCACCGTAACAGCTGGAAACCCAATTTTGGAATGTCCGGATGACCTTATTGTATCCGCTGACATTGATGTTTGTACTAGAGTGGTAAATGGATTGGCTCCTTATCAAGGATTGGGATGTGCGAGTATCATAAATTATTCATTTACATCGCCTGTTACAAATACGGTTTTTGAAACCAATTCAACCACTATAGGAACGCACAATATACCAGATGGTATTGAATTTGAATTGGGTACTACCACAATTACTTACAATATGTTGATAGATATTAATGGTGATGGTGATTACGGAGATCCTAATGAAAATCAAACCTGTGACTTTAACATAATAGTAGAAGACGATCAATTGCCTGACGCAAAGTGTTTGGATGTAGATCTACATTTGAATAATTTTGGGGAAGGAACAGTTTTTGCAGCCGAGATGGCTAACCAAATATATTTAGATGGAGGTAGCTTAGATAATTGTAGTATTGCCGAATTAACAATTTCAAAAGACAATACAACTTTTACACCTTCATTAAATTTTGATTGTTCTGAAAAAGGACAAAACGTAATTTTACTTAAAGTTATAGATGGTAGCGGAAATATAAGTTACTGCAAAGCAGTATTTAATGTGATTGATTTCTTAGATGTCTTTAAATTAGATTTAGATGTGCCGGAGGTTTGTTTTGAGCCATTCCAAGATACATTTGATTTTTCCAAATATATTGTTATTGCAAAACCAGATGGTGTAAATATTTCCCATGCAAATGTCGGCACCTTAGGCCCCTGAAGTGGTTGGAGCATTTGGTATATCTGCGTTTCTTCCTGACCCTGGTTCTACCAATGATCCTGGTACAATGACAACAGATGGTATATATACATTAGGAACAGGAACAGGTTGGATTACTATCTCATATATATTGTCCATCAATGAGCAAGTAAATCAAATAGATGATACA
>JADKGF010000051.1 GCA_016717105.1 Saprospiraceae bacterium
ACCAACAAAACAATATTTAAACACTTCTCCGGTTAGGAGCTAAGATAATACCAAATAATATTTGATGCTCCGTTTGGGGAGAATATAATTTTGTTCTTTTGATAGCAATCAAGGTGCGTGATGTTTGCCGTTATATGTTCCACTTAATGATGATAACAGTAGATCATTTTTTTATACAAATGCTAAAAAAAGCTAAAGTTGATATATATTTGTGACGGAGATGAATAAGTTATATGATATTAAATAAAAAAATGTATGAAAGGAATTAAAATAGTTTTATTAGCCCTCAATTTTCTGATGATGTCAGAACAACTTTATACTCAAAAACAGATAACCCTGAGTTTTGGGAAGTTAAAGATATGGAATTTGGTTTGGACAAATTTTTGTTGAATCTGGATGGCAACACAAAATCTGATTATTTTGTTGGTCTTAGAAATGTATTTTTAAATCATAGCAAAATAGAAACTTTCGTTCAGAAAATTCAATTTTTCCAACAAAGGTTGGAGTACAGAAGATTCAAATGGCGATAAACAGACTTTTAAGTATATTGATGGAATTCATTTATTGACCTATGGGTTTATTGAATTTGTAGGTTTTTATGGCGGGTTTAATAATATGTTTTATTAAATAAGAGTAAGGTGATTTGATAGAACATTTGATGTTGGAATGTTGACTGGCGTTTCAATTGGGTACAACAAATTTAAAATTTTTGCTCATTATAACTATGGGATTATTAAACAACGAATTAAATTGTGGATTAAAGAGTTAGGAATAAAAAAGCTCTTAATAGTAATTTTCAACTTGAAAGTTGTATTCTTCCTAAATAGAAAAACTGAAAAAAAGAGTCTAATAAATTTAAATTCATATGAGATTGGTATAAGCTCCACAAACTTGAAGTCATTCAAAGCTATTCTTAAGAAACAGATGGATGATAGAAAATATTTGAGATACGAACTATTTTCAGAAACGAATATAAATGGAATAAATACCAAAGAAAAGAACCAAGTATAAATTTTCAATTAGGTTAAAAGAAACAAGAAAACAAATTCAACAAATTGAAATTTGAGGATTAGTATACCGCTTAGGAGTTAGTTATGAATCACGTCAGTTTCTCAGTAAACCCTTTTGTTGGGTATTTAATAGTGTTCAATATAAAATTATCAAAATTGAATTTGAATGAACTTATTCCTGGTAATACAGTCAATTATATCAATTTGCGAAACTCAGAAAGTTACTCATAAATTCAAATTTACATTTATTAACTAATCATTCTTTCAAGAACTTACAATTTGAACAACCAATAGAAAAAAATAAAAAATCATATAATAATGCACTGGACGAACGGAATTCCGATAGGGATTCCGCGCAGGTGTGGTATTCTAAGATCAAATTTTAGAATTACTAAAACCTTTCTCATTGCCCTGCTGAATAGCTTGAATCCTATTTTATATTCAAACTATTCATCCAAGCTGCAAAAGCATCTGCATTTTTAGAGATGATCATCATAGGATCCTGCAAATGCGTGGATACCGCTGTTATCTGCTTTGGCACAAAAACATATACCTGTGATCTTCAGCATTGATTGATTTCGAGACTTGCCAAACGAAGGCATACAAATAGGGCCAGGCGGTGTAAGCCATGATTCATGTAAGTGTTATATGGTGATTCGGTTTTCGACGACTGTACAAGACGCGTTGCAAAGAGAAATCACCTGTGACAAATACTTCAACTATTGATCGGCTTGAGTTTTTCGCCAGCCTTTGGCGATTTAAACAACACACCGCTATGGTAGCCCTTTCGGGATCATAATTACTTTCCTTCTCGACAATTGATGCTAATGTATATGCTTCTGTCTTATTTGTTGTTTTTGGCTATTTTTGCTATTCGATCCTCAGTCCAGAATGTATCATACTCTTTGCATCCTGTTTGCAAATTTTTCTGGTGTAGCTGTCCAAAACATCTCGTACGTATTCGGGATGAACATAGACAAAAAATTGTTGTAAAGCCACCCCTTGTTGCAAACTTCGGATTCTTGCCTGATAATTTAGGAAGGCTAAAGAGTCTGATTCCAAGTAATCGGACGTTTTACCTGCCAAATCACTTAACAAACGGATATTATTGATTACTACTTGTTCTGCATCTTGATCACTCTGAACGCAATTTATTGATTATCTTTGTATTGACATACCTTCATCAAATTCATATCTTCCTGGTTTTGCTTTATTTAAATGACTTTAATTTTGCCACTGTTCGAAACGATGACATATCTTTCAATACATCCGCTGCATCTTGGTTATCCATGACATCTTCTAGTGATGCATTGGTTGGGATATAAACCACCGTCTTGTTACCAGAAGATTTTACATTGGGATCCCACAACATTTTGCCTATTAGAAAATAGCCTCCCTACGCCGATGACCAATAAAATGATCAATCCGATTATTACTTTTTTTGACATATATTTTGTTTAATATTGTTCCTCCTCACTTGGGAAATCACCAGATTTTACATCCGAGATATATTGACCTACTGCAGTTTTGATAGTATCATATAGATTCAAGTATCTTCTCAAAAATCTTGGATGAAAATCCTTAGTAATGCCAAGGACATCGTGTACTACTAGCACTTGTCCATCTGTTCCATTACCAGCACCGATGCCAATTACGGGAATATGCAAAGATTCTGATACTTTTTTGCCCAATGTAGCTGGTATTTTTTCTAATACTAAAGCAAAGCATCCTATTTCTTCAAGAAGTTTAGCATCTTCTATTAGTTTTTGCGCTTCAGCTTCCTCTTTGGCGCGTACAGAATAAGTTCCAAATTTGTAAATGCTCTGCGGCGTAAGCCCAAGGTGGCCCATGACTGGAACACCGGCTGAAAGAATACGTCTCACTGATTCTTCTATTTCAGCGCCTCCTTCCAGCTTCACAGCGTGAGCACCTGACTCTTTCATGATTGTGATGGCCGAATTTAGTGCTTTGGTACTATTGCCTTGATAAGATCCAAAAGGTAAATCCACTACCACAAAAGATCTATTAACGCCCCTGATAACGGATTGTGCGTGATATACCATTTGCTCCAGTGTAATCGGAAGGGTAGTCTCGTGTCCTGCCATTACATTAGAAGCAGAGTCTCCAACTAAAAGAATGTCTATACCAGCTTCGTCTAGGATTTTTGCCATACTATAATCGTAAGCAGTAAGCATAGATATTTTTTCACCCTTTTCCTTCATGGCGTGAAGTACATGAGTTGTTATCCTTTTTATATCATTTTTTGCTGTTGACATTGCTTGATTTTTATGGCTTTGGACATTGAAGTGCAAATGTCATAAAATATACCCGAAAAGTAAAATTTTAAATATCAATTAAAATTTATTGCAGCACATCTCTTTAGTTTATAAAAATGTTAGTAAATCGTGGTCCATGGGGAATAGAAAAATAGGTGCAAGAAATTATTAATTAAAGCAATATTGCCAATACAATACGTATATGTTAATTAATTATATAATATTTTAATTGAAATGATTACCTTTGGTGGGTGTATATTCCTATTTTTGTGCCTTTAAAGTTAATCCTGAAACTCATCACATACCTTAAATAGCAAATATGAGCTGGTTCAAAAGACTCAAAGAAGGTATTCAGACCGCAACAAAGAATAAAAAGGAAACACCGGATGGCCTTTGGCACAAATGCACAAGGTGCAATATGCTTACTACGGTAAAAGACTTGAGGGAACATCTATATATCTGCCCCAAATGTGATTATCATACACGAATCAGTTCAGCTGATTATTTTGATATTTTGTTTGATGGTAAATACACCAGACTTTTTGACGAAATAGTGTCTGTCGATATGCTTGATTTAAAGATGTCAAGTCATATGAAGACAGACTTGCTGGCTATATAAGAAGACCAACCTTAAAGATTCGATGGCTGTAGCTGCAGGTAAGGTCAATAAATATCCATTGATCATAGCCTGTATGGATTTTGGTTTTATTGGTGGATCTATGGGATCTGTTGTGGGTGAAAAGATTTCTAGAGCTATCGACTATGCTATAGTGCACAGGACGCCACTTATGATTATTTCTAAATCTGGTGGTGCCTGTATGATGGAATCTGCATTTTCGCTTATGCAGATGGCAAAATCTTCAGCAAAACTGACCTTACTTGCAAAAAATGGAATTCCTTACCTTTCGATGATGACTGATCCGACCACTGGCGGTGTGACGGCTTCATTTGCTATGCTCGGAGACATCAATTTTTCTGAGCCAGGCGCACTTATTGGATTTGCTGGTCCACGTGTCATCAAAGAAACAATAAAAAGGGATTTGCCAGAAGGATTCCAAACATCAGAATATCTTTTAGAACACGGATTTTTAGATTTTATAGTCCATCGCAATGACTTGAAAAACAAGCTGACGGATATCTTGGCTTGCTTTGACATTAAAAAATCAGATGCTGAACCACTCGAAGAAGCTGTTTAATCAGCTATCAATGATATTTTGTCATTGATTTCAACTTTTCTACAGTCATAATTACTTCTTCTTCTGTATTGAAAGGTGAAAAGAAAATCTTATGGTTTTTCTATCTTTTGGTGGCCAATTGCTTGTAAAACATGTGAATCTTCTTCTATTCCAGATGTACACGCGCTTCCAGATGATGCTGAAATGCCTGCAAGATCCAAATTCATAACCAACATTTCTGCTTGAGGGCCTGGAGGAAATGATACACTCAACACATGGGCCATAAAGTTATCATCCTGATTTCCATTATACTTATATCATCCAAAGTTGTACTCAAACCAGTTTTGAATTTGTTTCTAAGGTCTAAAATTTTAGCATAATTGGTCTCCATGTTGGCGGTAGAAATCTCTAATGCCTTAGCCAAACCTGCAATTCCAGCTACATTTTCGGTGCCAGCTCTCATATTTCTCTCTTGGGCACCACCATGAATGTAAGGTGAAATAATATGCTCATTGCTGATAAATGCAAATCCTGCACCTTTGGGGACCGTGAAATTTATGAGCAGAGCCCGAAAGAAAATCGATATGGTCATCTTGCATTAATCGGATACTTACCAATGGTTTGTACAGTGTCACAATGGAAAAGCGCCCATATTGCCTGAAATGCCACCAATAATTCTTATAGGAGCCATTGTGCCTATTTCATTATTGCCATGCATGATTGTGACCAATGTAGGAACCGACGATGCTTGTAATACTGTTTCCAGCTGATTTATATTTACTAATCCGAATGCATCTACATCAAGGATAATGACTTCACATCTGCCTTTTTTACTAAGATAATCCAAGCTGTGTAGGATACAATGATGTTCAGTAGGTGTACTTATAATCCGTTTGATACCCAAATCCTGAACACAATTTTTAATAATCATGTTATTAGCTTCCGTTGCACAGGATGTAAAAAATATTTCACTTATAGAAGCTTGAATGATGGATGCTACACTTTTTCGGGCTTGCTCTATGATAGAACGTGCTTTACGTCCATGTTGGTGAATGGAAGATGGATTGCCAGAATCTTCAGCCAAAACGCTACGCATAGTTTCTAATACATCCGGATGTAGTGGTGTGGTAGATGCATTGTCAAAATAAATTCGCATGATTAATAATTTCCAAAATATCTTCTTAAAACCACTCAATTCCCAATAGGAAAATCAATAAGAAAACAACCATTTCAGATTAATTATTGCCTTTGTAGAATTGGTTTGATACATGACCGGTTTGATATTGACATTATTCAATAACAAATCTTTTAATGAACTAATTTCTGATGGATAGACCATTTTTCCGTTATATTTTTCGCTAATTCCTCTTAGCAATCCATGTCTCGCTGTCGTCATAATGCTCCAATTGTATGGCTTCCACGTTGAATCGTCCACTTACAGAGTGAGATTTCCCTTGCAATGTAGTATTGGCTGTAAAGCTATAAGTTCCTTTGGCAAAAGTACCAGCATTTAAGGTGTAATAATTATGAGTTTTATTGAAAGTAAAGGCATATTCCTTACCATTTTCATCCTTTATTACAAGTTTTACATCAGATTCATTTACGAGTTCGTAACTGTCATTATAGAGTTGGGCATCAAACACAATAGGCTCATTATCCTTATATAAGTTCTTTGAAGTATTTGCCCTAAACTTTCTTTTATCAGCTTTCACAGAGGTGAGTAACAAGGTCTTACCTACCAATTCTTGTACTAGATCGTAGTTATTATGCTGCAATTTGTCAAATAGTCTCCACTTCCAGATGCCTTCCCCATTAATGACACAAGTTTTGATTCCTTCCTTTTCATCGAATGCAATCAATGGATAATTTGTTTTTACTTTTTTTATATTTTGGTACAAATACACACTACCTGCGCCAGCCAACTTATACTCTCCGAAAGGTGTGAGTAATGGAGGAAAAGTTTTTAACTTATTTTTCAATTGGTCAGAAGTGGTAAACATTGTGAAGCCTGGATTTACTTCTGCTTGAATTTCTTCTGTATTTTTGATTGTGCCATTGATGCGCAATACATCTTGAACAGTATTAAATTTCGGTAAAGATGTTTGTAAACCGACGATAAATATTTTGGGTATATTATTTTTGTTTAATTGGGTGACTAATGCAGTAATGTCTCCATTTTCAGATGGCAGATTGTGTAAAATGACCAGATTATATTTTGAAATATTTCCTTTGAAATCATTGATATATGCTATTTCTGCATCATAATTTTTATTTTCAGAAATTATAGATTTTAATGCAGATAAATCAGGATGTGGTGCATTCGCCAGCAATAGAATTTTTTGACGGGCATCCAATACTTCGACAAAAAACTCCTTTACATTATTCTTAAGATTTTGTTCTCCTGCAATACCTGTAAGACTGAGCCTGTATCTTATTACACCACTTTGGTTGGCGTCAATATTGAAAGTTTTGGTTGTGAAGAATGATAGACTGTTAACGTTTATGGTTTCTTCGGCCAATTTTTTGACTGTAGATCCGGATATCATTTCTAGGGTGATCTTTGTATTTGATCCTACGCAATTAAACGCCAAAACGTCTGCTTGCACTGGAAATTTATCACCCAGAAAAGCTATTTTATTATGCAAAATATTCTGAAAATACAAATCTTTTTTCTGTAAAGTGTCGCCCATTGCTATCGTATATATAGGCGCATGAATATTGTATGTTGTATATAGTGGATTGCTACCTTCATTAAAAATACCATCTGAACCTACAATTAATGCACCTAGATCTCTGATCCCCGTAATTATCGCTTACTGATTTGAAAAGTTGATTTAAGTTGGTGCTCTTGTCTAAAAACTATCCTTTTTGATATCGTGTACATTACTACCGAATGTTAGATACTTCACATCAAATTTTGAATTCAAATCGTTTCCTAAGTTATCAAGGGCTTGGTTATAACTATCTAAATTTTCCTTTTTTTCGCCTTCAGCTATGGATTCTGATTTGTCAGATGCTATAATAATAAGTGGTCGTTTAGTGTCTTCCTTAATGGTTTTCACAAACGGAGAGAGAAGTAAAAGTGCAATGATAAAAACACTCAAACATCTGAGTAAAGCCAGAAATTTTGTAAACCAATGTGAATATTCCGCGAATCTTTTATCTCTAAAATACATGAGGAAGGCATATCCGACACCTAGAACTACACAAAATATGATATACCACCACGGATACGAGAAACTTATTGTATTAATCACTTGTTTATTTTAATTATGATGCAAATATTAAAAAATTCACTCATTCATTCATAAATTGTATGGAGATTAAGAAATTTTTAAACAAATTTGCACTGATTGAAGTTTTAAAACGTTTTTTATAACAAAAAGATTAAATGCAAAAGATAATAATCTTCATAGCGGCCATGTTTTTACTTTGTCTCTTTCGGCGAGTTACATCCTCATACCGATGGAGCACGACAAACAGACGAATCACTTGAAGGCATATGGTATTACATATTGGGTGATTAATCAAGGTATCGAAGCCTATTGGTTGTTAAATTATAGAGGCGGTAGTTTTGCATTTCCACATACAAAAGGACTGGAAAATGAGTTGAAGGTCAGAGGCGTTTCTTACCAAGTTATTTCCGATGCCCAATGGATTGCCATCAGATCTGAAATCAGTGATCCTGAATTAAATCAAGAAGCTGTAAAACTAGAGAAGGCTCCAAAATTGCCGTATATACACCTGATTTTAATCCACGCGGCAACAGGATACAGCCTTGGGACGATGCTGTTACATTGGTACTTGCGTATGCTGAAATTCCATTTGATAAAGTATATGATAGGGAAGTCCTTGAAGGAAAGTTGGCCCAATACGATTGGCTACACCTGCATCATGAAGATTTTACTGGCCAATATGGTAAATTCTATGCTAGTCAAGGAGGCACGCCATGGTATAAATTAAATCAAGCCAAAACAGAAGAATTAGCTGCAAGTCTCGGCTATAGCAAAGTGTCCGCACTCAAGTTGGCTGTAGCCAAAAAAATCAAGGAATACGTTGAGAGTGGAGGATTTATGTTCGCCATGTGTTCGGCTACTGATACTTATGACATAGCATTAGCCGCTGAAGGAATCGATATATGTGGAGAGATGTATGATGGTGACGGTTATGACAATGCTGCGCAGAGTAAGTTGGATTATACCAAGACATTTGCATTTAAAGATTTTGAGTTGGTGCTCAATCCATTACAATATGAGCACTCGGACATAGACAACAAAAGTCGCTCAGTCACACCAGAAGTAGATTATTTTAATTTATTTGAGTTTTCTGCCAAGTGGGACCCGATACCATCCATGCTTTGCCAAAATCATACTCAGACGATCAAAGGTTTTATGGGGCAAGCTACAGCTTTCAAAAATCATTGGTAAAATCTGATGTTTTAATCCTTGGCGAGACTAAATCAGCAGGCGAAGTGCGCTATCTTCACGGTAGTTATGGCTTCGGTACATGGACATTTTACGGAGGCCATGATCCAGAAGATTATCGGCATTATGTAGGTGATCCTGAGACTGACCTAAACTTGCATCCGAAGAGTGCTGGTTATCGGTTGATACTTAATAATATATTGTTTCCGGCAGACGAGAAGAAAAAAAGGAAGACATAGTATGGAAAATCTATAGTTATTTATTTTTCATGCCCCAAGAATGTTAAGTTTACATTAAATTACTTGAAATAATTTTCGAACTTGATCAAATAAAGCATTATTTAATTGAGATTTTCCATCATGTAGTTTCAATAAAAAATATCTTTTGATCCACATCAAAAGTAAAATTCAGGATTAAAAACATTTAATTAAAATTAACTAATTATTTAGGATTAAATCAAAATGATTATTAAATAAAATTACATAAATATCTGTAAATCATATTATTATAAATTAATTTAATTATTATAATAAAAATATTAATGTTTAATTTTTTTATTCAATAGTTGCGATTACATTTGCATTAATTTTTGAATGATTAGTTAATATTAATCAACTTTAAGAAATGAAGACGCAACTTTCTAATAGCAATTTTTATTATGTTTTTGCGACTGCATATATTGAAAAATCATTACTAAAATCCACCCGAAATTATCTATTTTTTTTTGCATTTTACGAATATAGAATTCAATACATTTTTAACTCATTATTTCAATAAAATTAAGTTTATGAGAACTAAATTAATTACATATAAATTTGTTCTGTGTCTGTTTGCGATGCTTTTACTTGGATATAGTTCTAATTGTCAAACACTGCCAGATACGAATAAAGTTACTTGGAAATCATCTAAGGAAGCTGAAATAGCATTGAATAATTACGAAGATAATATTTTACCTACGTCGAATATTTCAGTGCAGGTGGCTTCAAATTACAGTGATTATTTTACTCAATTTATTAAAATTTTAAAAAGTAATATAGCTTCAAGTCCAGATGTAAAATTATCATTTGAAAAAGCCTTTGAAGAGACAAGGCCTTTTTTACAATATACCAATGCAAATCCTGATGAGTTTAATGAAGGTATTAAAAAAATATTAGAAGTATTAACCCTATAACCTATTATGTTAACCCTATAACCAATAATTCACGAATTTTCCAAAACATCTCAATCATTAATCATGATTCATTTAAACTCAATCTCTAAATTGCTGAATTATTCGAAGGTCTTAGCACTTTTGTTTATATCTAATTCAGCCTTTTCTCAAAATGTTACCGTCAACCCAGGCGCAGTGTCTTATGCTACATTAAAAGGTGCCTTTGATGCAATTAATGCAGGAACACATACAGGCGCAATTACTATAGATATCGTGGCGAATACAGCAGAAACTGCTCCCGCAGTTCTTAATAGTACGGGTATTGGGTCAGCTTCTTATACATCTGTGTTGTTACGGCCCATTAATGATGGTGTCAGCATATCAGGTGCGACAGCAACCGGAAGAGGATTAGTCGAACTCAATGGGACAGACAATATAACTATTGATGGTGATAATCCAAATACTGGCGGAACTAATCGAAACCTTACAATAGTTAATACTGCTACAAATACTATAACTTATACATCTGTTATTCGTGTAGCAACTGGAACAGGAAACTTAACGGCTGATAATGTAACACTTTCCAATTTAATTTTAAACGGTAATGCTACTGGAAGGAATTTAAGCACAGCGACATCTACCACTGGTAGCGAAAACACTACTTTTGGTGTTATAGTAGGCCCGAATGGAAGTACAACCACACCTACAGCAATCACATCAGTAACTGGAGCTATGACTACAGGTGCGACTGCAAATGCTTTTGTTTTAAACAATTGCGTTATCAACCAAGTTGCACGAGGTTTTGCTTTCTTAGGTACTGTTGCTGCATCATCTACTTCTGTAACTGCTACAAATAATACCGTAGGAACAGCAGGTGCTGTAACACCTTCTATACCACCATTTACTTCCCCTAGTAACACTGTATATACAAAGGGTATTATTGTCCAGGGATTTACATCACTGAACGTTTCAGGTAATACCATTCAAAATATTATTAGTTATGTAGGAACTGTTATTAATGGAATAGAAATTACAACAGCTGGAGGAGTAGCGGGTGGAGCTATTAGTGTATCAAATAACACATTGTCTTCCATAACAAATAATGGAACTTCTGGTTGCAATGGAATTATTTTCAGTTCTTCTGCAGCACCATTTACGATAGCAAATAACAATATTTCAAATGTTCAAGACTTAGGTTCTGCAAGCATTGCTGGGATTTCTGTTTCTTCAAGCGCAGCAAGTCCCTCTGGTACAATATCAGGAAATAAAGTCTCAACTGTGTATGCAAGAAGTACTTCAGGATATGCTGCTAGAGGAATTTTAATAAGCTCTGGTACAGCTATCTCAATTACAAATAATATGATTTGGGATATAAATGCTGTCGGAAATAACAGTAACACAGGTACAACATTTGGTGCAAGAGTGAATTCAAATTTCTGGGGGTACAAATCATTCCATACTAAATAATACAGTTTCTTTATATGGGGCTTTGTTATCTGGCGGTTCAGGAGTAGATGTTACAGCAGCATTAGGAATAAGTTCAACTTCCTATACTGGAATTTCAGTAAAAATAATATATTCTCAAATACGATGTCTGGTGGTGCAGGCACATTCATCCATAGTTGTGTCCAATTGCCTTCAGGTGCTACAAGTACAATGAATCTTACACTAAATAACAATGCGTATTATCAGGGTACTGGTGCTACTAATTATATATTAGCTACAACGTTACCTACTACATATTTAGCAGCAAATTTTAATTCGGCTTTAACGACACCTGCCACAGAATTCAAGAGCATACATAAGTACTTTGTCATCAGCTGGAACTAATGACAATTCTTCTTTGCGACCACAGCTGCTGCACCATTTGTTTCTTCAACAAATTTGCATATTAATACAGGCACAACGCCTACACTATTAGAGTCGGGTGGTATGAACGTAGGAGTTACTACAGATATTGATGGAGATGTTAGACCAGGACCTGCTGGTTCAGTTAATGGTGGAGGATTTCTACCAGATATTGGAGCTGATGAATTTGATGGTGTAATACTAGACATTGTTGGGCCAAATATAACATATACACCTTTACTGGCTTTATGTTCAGAATCAAGCACCTACACCTTAACTCCAGTTACTATAACTGATTTAACTGGCGTACCAACTTCTGGAAGTTTTATGCCTAGAATTTATTACAATAAAAATGGTGGGTCTTATGTTTCTCAATCTGGCGTTTTGCTAAGTGGGACTGGTATCAATGGCCAATGGTCATTTACTTTTGACTTTAGTTTGGTAGGTGGTGTTGTATTTGGTGATGTGATTAATTATTATATTATTGCGCAAGACTTAGCATCTCCTTCAAATATAACATCAAGTCCAGCAGGTGCTGTGGCAACTGATGTTAATAATGTGACAAGTCCACCGCCAACAGTTAATATATTAATCATCCAAATGCCTTTAAATGGTGTCTATACTGTAGGTCCAGGGGGCAATTTCTCAACATTGACTTCTGCTGTCGCTGCTTACAATACAGGATGTGTGACTGGTCCTGTAACTTTTAACCTTATAAATAGTTCTTATTCAACAGGAGAAACATTTCCAATAATCATTAATAGTATTCCAGCAGCGTCTTCGACCAATACTTTAACAATCAAGCCAACAGTGACTACAACTATAACTGGCTCTGCTCAGTCAATCATCCAAATTTTGGGTGGGGACTATGTAATTATTGATGGATCAATTGGAACCACTGTCAATTCAGTATGTCCGATGGTTAAAGCTTCTAGGGATTTGACAGTGACAAATACTAGTACTACAACTCCTAATGCTGTCATTGCTATTTCAACTTTGGGTTCAAGTTTAGCGTCAGCAAATCCGCAACTAACATTACGATAAAAAATGTAAATGTAATAGGTGGAACGAATAGTACAACCACAAGCTATGGTATATTTAATGGTGGAGCTGTCGGATTTACTGGATTTGACAATGATAACATCACCATAGAGAATAATGGAGTACAAACCACCACAGTTGGAATTGGTGTTTTCGGCAATAATGCTGGAACTGCTTTTGATAATAATCTTATTCGATTATGCGATATTGGCAGTACTTCAATAGCTTCGTCAGTAGGCCAATTCGGTATTCAGGTTAGAGGAATTATGAATTCATTTGTTTCAAAAAACTCAATTGTTGGAATAGGTCAGAGTATTGCGAATTTAATTAACCCCAAAGGTATAGATGTTCAAAGTGCGGTAACCAACTCAACGGTCAATCTTAACAACATAACTGGGGTAAGATATTATAGTACAAATGGATATGGAGGTAAAGGCATCGATATAAATACCACCATTGCAGCCAGTAATTTAAATATTGTAGAAAATACTATTTCTGATATATCTGGTGATGGATGGAGTACTTTAAGTAGCGATGCTATAGTGGGCATTAGAGTTTTAAGCACTTCAATTTCAGTTACAGGTGGAGTTAATATTTGGAATAATACAGTAAATTTATTTGGTTCAATAGCAAGGTCTGGGGGCAACTGCAGACAAGAATGCATGTTTGTATATTCAGAATACTTCTGTTGGAAATGATGTTCGCAACAATAGTTTTGTAAATTCTTTAGAAAACACAACTGGTGTATCAACATCTTATGCCATTGCAACCGATGCTACTTCATCACCTTTTGCTATGATCAATAATAATGCTTACTGTGTTAGTGGTAATGAAGGAATTTTGGGTTTTTACAATGCTTCAAATATTACGACACTTGCAGCTTGGCAAACTGCTACGACTCAAGATGCTCAATCAATATTGTTATGTCCTGTCTTTGTATCTAATACAGATTTACATTTAACATCAGCATCGACTAATGCTCCTTATTATGTGGTGGTGCCAACATTCCAAATGTTACTAATGATATTGATTGTGAATCTAAAAAAGTCACACCAACCATAGGAGCGGATGAAGTGCCAGTAGCAATACCAGCTTCGATAGCTATTACAGAAACTTCAGGCACAACAAATAATGACGGTATATTGTGTGCCGGATCATCTGCAACTTTGACAGCTTCAGGAGGTACAACCTATCTTTGGAGTACAGCAGAAACCACAACAGCTATTTCTGCAAATTCAACAGGAACGTACACAGTTACCGTTACAGATGCTGGAGGATGCGCTACTTCGACTTCGGTAGTGATTACAGTTAATCCTTTGCCAACACCAATAATTGATATTGTTGAAACATCTGGTTCTACAAATAATGATGGAATTATTTGTAATGGGGCAACTGCTAGCCTTACTGCTACGGGCGGAGGCACTTATTTATGGAGTACTGGTGCGACCACAGCAGGTATATCCACAGGAACAACTGGCATCTACACTGTAACTGTAACATCTTTAGGTTGTACGTCATCTACGTCGGTAAATATAACTGCCAATCCTTTGCCAGTACCAGTAATTGCAGTGGTAGAAACTAGCGGAGTTACAAATGATGATGGAATCATTTGTATTGGTGCTTCAGTTTCTCTTACTGCTTCTGGCGGAACAACATATTTGTGGAGTTCAGGTGCGACAACAGCAGCTTTAAATGTTGCACCAACTAGCACAACTACCTATACTGTTACTATTTCTGATGCAAATGGATGTTCAAATTCAGGTTTAACAACGATTACTGTTAATCCTTTACCAATTGCAGGTATCACTGGTACATTTACGGCTTGTGCTGGAAGTAGCATAACACTAACAGGAACAGGAGGAA
>JADKGF010000052.1 GCA_016717105.1 Saprospiraceae bacterium
GGATCACTTTATGAATGCCAAATAAGATACAATTCTTGTTTGGCATTTGTTTTTCAAGGCGATGGGCATTCAATCAAATTTTGTTAATTCCAAAACTAAGCATCGCTCAGTTTGCCAAATATCATTTCGCACGAATACCTAAGCTGTTTTTGGGGTTTAATGAAAAGTATCAATAATTTGGTTTTGGATCTAGTTATGATTTCTCAAAGTACCTGTCCAAAATTCTATTTAGTTTTTGGGATGCACTATTTACGACAGCAATGACTTGTTCTACTGTAGTTACAGTTAGTGTTGAAGGTGGAAAACAAACATTAGATACAATGGAAAATGCAGCTACTTTTATCTGGCAATGTTGTGCTACAATCACCTCAGGTATGGTGGACATTCCGACTAGGTCAGCACCCAATATATGTGCCATCCTATATTCTGCTGGAGTCTCTAGGCTTGGCCCTTGCAATCCAAGATAAACACCTTGTCTTATTGGGATTTGAATATCTTCCGCTATTTTCGACAAAATTATGCGCATTTCACCATCATAAGCATGCATCATGTCTGGAAAACGCAATCCCAAACGACTATCATTTGGTCCACGTAGTGGATGGTCAGGCATCATATTGATATGGTCATTTATCATTACAATATCACCTTCTCGAAAATGTGGGTTTACACCACCAGCAGCATTAGTAATTATAAGTTTTTTTATTCCTATAGCTTTGAGTACTCTGATCGGAAATGTGAGGTCTGTTGCAGAATATCCTTCATAATAATGAAATCGGCCAGACATCGCTACTATAGGCACATCACCTTTATAACCAAAAATCACCTTTCCTTCATGGCTTTCTACAGTAGATACTGGAAAGTGTGGTATTTCTTTATACGGTAAAACCAATTGATCCTTGATCGTATCTCCATAAGCACCCAATCCTGTCCCTAACACCAAGGCTTGATCTGCGCCCGTATTTATAAGTGATCGGATATAACCTGCACTTTCTTCAATTTTGTCAAAAAGAGTTTTCATTTGATGGCGATTGATAGATGACCAATGGAAAATTCGTTTTACAAAAAAGGGACAAATCCATCGAATTTGTCCCCTTTACTTGCTAATTTAATTATTTGAATGAGTCTTACTTAAAATCGATTTTTGCAAGATAATCCAATAATTATGCTTCTTTTGATATTATTCTTCTTCTGAAGAAACAACCGGTGGTACCACTGGTGCAGCAACTACTGGTTTTGCTTTAGCTACCTGAGCTACTGTTTCTTTTACTTCATCTAACGAAGGAATGATACTAATCCATGTACGATCATCTTTACCTCTTTTGAAGGCAACTGTACCTGCTACTTGTGCATGCACGGTAAAATCCTTACCTAAGTAAGTATTCTCTCCAGCATGAAATTTAGTACCTCTTTGTCTTACTAGGATATTACCGGCTTTAGCTACTTGTCCTCCAAATAGTTTCACACCAAGTCTTTTACTTTTACTATCCCGTCCGTTGTCTGAACTACCGACACCCTTTTTATGAGCCATTTTGCTTTTCTTTTTTTAGATTAGTTAATTAACTGCCAACTAAAGTTACGCAGAGATAGAGTCTATTTTGATTTTAGTAAAACTTTGTCTGTGACCGTTTTTCTTTTGGTATCCTTTACGTCTTTTCTTTTTAAAGACGATAACTTTGTCACCCTTTTGGTTGCCGATGACGGTTGCATTTACTTTGGCATTGCTCAATACCGGAGTGCCTACTCGCACAGTTCCATTGTTGTCCGTCATCAATACTTGATCGAAAGACACAGATGATCCTGCGGTGGCTTCTAACTGGTGGACGAAAAGCTCTTGACCTTCTGTCACTTTAAATTGCTGACCAGCTATAGTTACGATTGCAATCATTGTGAATAAATTTATTATTTTAAAAATGACCACAAAAGTAAGAAATTTCTAATTTGAAAGAATGTTTTTTATTAAGTTTTTTATTAATTTTCCATATTTTTGTACTTTTACACTATAAAAGCAATGAAATTTTAAAATAAAATATGCCAACTGTTAAAAACGAACCCAAGATTTCTGTTAGTCATTCTTTGTTTGACCAGTTGCAATCAGCAGTAAATGAGCAAGGTCAAGTCGTCATTCATGGTTCTATTACAGCAGAAGAAGAATCGGTATTCATTAGAATCTGGCCTACCACATTTCTGTTTGATTTACATTCTACCCACAAGAGTCATTTAGTTTATTTTGAAAAAATCTCAGCTTTCCCAGCTTGGACTGAAGTAAAGGCCAGATCAAGTCTTACATTTACTCTTGTATTTACTGGATTACCTAAAACTTGTCGGGTTTTTGACCTCATAGAAATTATTCCACAATTTAATGGTTTTCAAGTATCAAACATAAGACGCAATGCGCAGGATGTGTACTTTCTCGATTTTGACCAATAACTTTTGAATAAATGACTTGTAAATTATCATGACAATCTTTTGGTGAGTTGAAAATCCATTGATGTATCCTTTTCAATCTATTGTTCCTTCCATTACATCATTTCATCTATTAAAGTGGGCTTAATTCATTTTCAAATCGTACATTTGCCGAAATTTTCAGAAAAGAGATAATGGAACGCAATCAGATTATAGGTATTGTTTTGATCATGGCTACCTTCATGCTTTGGACTATCACATCAGCGCCAAGCGACGAAGAATTAAAGAAATCAAAAGGACGCAAGATTCTTTGGCTCTAGTAAATCAGACTTTACCTGAGAAAAATAGAATCTGCTTTCGTAAATGACACACTTGCACCAGTCGCAGGCAATGATAGCATTGCGATGTTAGCAAATCAGAAAAAATTCGGTCAATTTGGAGCAGCAACAGTTGGTAAAGAAAAAGATGTTATAGTAGAAAATGACTTGATTCGAGATACTTTTTCTTCAAAAGGTGGTATAATCAAGCAAGTTTTACTTAAAAAACATTACAAAACCATCACAGATAGTGCCGGCAACGAGACCAAGGAATTGATCACCATGTTGGATAGCCCTGAAAATAAATTTAGTTACACACTTCCATTATCCGGTGCAGAATCTAAAACCATCAATACTGCCGACCTTTATTTCGCTGATGAGAAGAAAGGTAATGAAGTATCCTTCAAAGCATCTGCAGGTAATGGTGCTTATTTCGAACAAAAATACACCTTATCTCCAGACAATTATACCATAGATTATACTGTACATACTGTTGGGTTAGGAAATATCCTTGACGGAAAATCAAAAACATTGCCTTTGACATGGCAAAACCACCTTAAAAAGTATGAAAAAGGTGTTCAGTTCGAGCAAAATTATTCTACAGTATATTATAAAGAAAGTAATGAAAAAACAGACTACTGTAGCTGCGTTTCTGATGACACCCAAGAATTAAAAGATAAAAAACTTGACTGGATTGCACATACCAATCAGTTTTTTAATACCTCGCTTATCGCAAATTCAGGGCAATTTGTCCAAGGTGTGATGTCCACCAAGATGACTGATTTCAAGAATAGCAACTACGTCAAAATTGTAGAATCGGATTTCGGGATACCTCTTGCAAATTTTAATGATGGCAAATTTGACATGACTATATACACAGGTCCAAATGAATTTAGTCGACTCAAAGCATTCGGTAAAAATTTAGAGGAAATCATCCCATTTGGCTCAAGCATATTTGGCACAATAAACCGATGGGCAATTCGTCCATTCTTTGACTTTTTGTCCAATTATATTGGATCCAAGGGTATCGTGATTATTTTGTTGATATTTTTAATCAAAATGGCATTATATCCATTGATGTATAAAATGTTGTATTCGCAAGCTAAAATGGGTGCACTAAAACCGGAATTGGCACATCTTAAAGAGAAATATAAAGATGACATGCAGAAGCAACAAATGGAAACCATGAAGATATACAGGGAATATGGTGTCAGTCCATTGGGTGGCTGTCTGCCTATGTTGTTGCAAATGCCTATTTGGTATGCGTTGTTTAGATTTTTCCCTGCATCTATCACATTTAGACAAGAACCATTCTTGTGGGCGACAGACCTATCTTCATATGACGTATTATTTAATCTTGGTTTTGAAATTCCTTTTTTCGGTGCACACGTCAGTTTATTTACTCTATTATGGGCAGTATCAACCATAGTGTACACTTATTATAATATGCAAAATATGGACCTTTCTGCAAATCCTGCAATGAAGTATGTCCAATATTTGATGCCAATAATGTTCCTTGCCTTTTTCAATAATTACGCATCGGGCCCTCACGTGTTACATGTTCTTTAGTAACTTGATCAATATTCTTCAAACTGTAGTTACTAAAAACTACATATTTGATGAAAATAAGATCCGGGCCGAATTAATGAAGGAGAAGGAGAAACCAAAGAAAAAATCGGGATTTCAGGCCAAGCTTGAAGAAGCAATGAAACAGCAGCAAGCCATCCAAGAGCAGAAAAAGAAGAAATAAGTACCGATAATTTAATCCAAAGAAATGAAAACAGTCGGTATCATAGGTGCCGGAAGTTTTGGCATCACTTTAGTTAAAATCTTGTCTCGCAATGTCAATGTGATAGTGTATAGTCGCAATGAAGACACTGTAACTTCTATCAACAAAGACCATCTCCATCTGGGCCAAGAGTTGCGACCCAATGTAAAAGCAACAACAGATATCAAGCTGATTACATCTAAATGTGAATTACTTTTTGCTGTAGTGCCATCTTCAGCATTCAGACAGATGATGAGAGATTTTTGTCCTTATCTAAAGCCTTCGCATATAATTATTCAAGGAACAAAAGGGCTAGATGTAAGTAAAATCAATGATGAAGATTGGCAAAATTATAACTTTTCAAAGGCTGATGTTTGCACTATGACGGAAGTAATCAGACAAGAAAGCAATGTGGTGAGAGTGGGCTGTCTATCAGGTCCTAACTTGGCAAGAGAAATTCTTTCAGGTCAGCCTGCGGCCACAGTAATTGCATCTGAATTTGATGAAGTAATAAAACTGGGACAAACAGTACTGAGTAGTAAGAAGTTTTTCGCCTTTGGTTCTCATGATCTCAAGGCAGCAGAGATAGCTGGTGCATTTAAAAATATAATTGCTGTCGCATCTGGTATCCTTGCTGGCATGGGTATGGGCAAAAATATGCAATCATTGCTTATCACCCGTGGATTGCGTGAAATGATCTACTTTGGTACAGCTATGGGCACAAGTGGGGCAGCATACCTTGGAGTCGCGGGTATTGGCGACCTTATAGCCACCGCTACGAGTGAAGATAGCCGCAATTATACATTTGGAAAACGGTTTGCAAGTGGTGAAGACTTTAATCACATCATGGCTACATCTACCGAAGTTGTCGAAGGTGTAAGAACACTAAAGATAATCAACCAATTAGCCAAAAACGACAAACTCAATCTACCTATTGTTACAGTATTGAATAAGGTGATTTATGAAGATCTGGATATACAGCGTGGTTTGGATTTTTTGATGAATGACAATTATGCTGTTGATGTTGATTTCTTGTAATAGAAAGATTATAAAAAATATTTGTAGTTTTACCGTTTCAATTTATTGAAGTGAGAAATGTATTCGGAATATTTACCGCGTTGGTGACAGCTGCGCTCATTATCATCATGGCACAAATGATTAGGGAAGGACTGTATCCTCAACCTGCAGATATCGATCTGAAAAACAGATCGGAAAAGATTGCTTGGACATCATCACTTCCTGACAATGCATTTATCATTATAGCCATAAGTCATGGTATCGGATCTTTTGCGGCCGGTCTAATCGCAGGGTTGGTAGCAGGTAGAAGCAGAATGTCCACAGGGATGATTGCCATGAGTATTATTTTTATGGTAGTCATGATTTATTTATTTACCTATAATTTCCCTGTTTGGTTTGTTATTTCAGACACGGTTGCAACAGCTATTTTAGGATTTGCAGGTGCTGTAGTAGGTAGTAGTCGAGTGAATGAATAATATGCAAACCTCGCGGAAAATACACTTAATAATTGGTATTATCAATTGATTAACAAAAGATAATTGATCTTATACGGTTTAAAAAAACTAAAAACGAAATTTTTGATTACCTTTGCGGCTTCAAATAAAATATACCATTGCAAACTTTCAAAGAATTAGGCCTGAGTGACGATTTATTAAAGTCACTTGAGGAAATAGGTTTTGTAACACCTACAGAAATACAAAGTAAAGCTATTCCAGCATTATTGGAAAACAAACCGGATTTTATCGGTCTTGCTCAGACAGGAACAGGAAAAACAGCAGCTTTCGGGCTTCCACTTTTACACTTTGGATACCAATATAAATTACATATACGGACTCATCCTTGCGCCTACAAGAGAATTGGCACAACAGATATCAAAGGAGTTAGAAAATTTTGGTAAATACAAAAAAGGATTACGTACTCAAGTAGTTTATGGTGGTACACCAATTACTACACAAATAAGAGATATCAAAAAAAATCCGCCGCATATACTGGTAGCAACACCTGGTAGATTACAGGATTTGATAGACCGAAAAGCGGTAAAACTCGATCAGATAGAGTTTTTGGTCTTGGATGAAGCTGACGAAATGCTTAATATGGGATTTCAGGAAGATATCGACAAGATCCTTATCGGTACACCTGATGAAAAGGTCATTTGGTTGTTTTCGGCTACAATGCCACCTGAAATTCGTAGAATTGTAGGTACATACATGGAAAAACCTTTCGAGGGTAAGATCCATTCCGAAAGCAAAACCAATGAAAACATAGACCATAAATATATCTATGTCAACAAACACGACAAGGAAGCAGCCTTGAAACGTGTATTGGATTATCTTACCGACTTCTATGGTGTAATATTTTGTAAAACCAAGATGGATACACAGGAATTGGCTGAATACCTCGAAAAAGAAGGGTATCGAGCTGAGCCACTTCACGGCGATATGTCACAATCTCAGAGAGATGCCGTCATGGCCAAGTTTAGAAATAAGTCAACTTCGATCCTTGTAGCAACAGATGTGGCTGCTAGAGGCATAGATGTGGATTCATTGACGCACGTGGTGCATTATTCTTTGCCGGAAAATCCTGAATATTACACACACAGAAGTGGACGTACGGCCAGAGCTGGAAAAAGGTACTTCCTTGGCTATTGTGACACCACAGGACATCGGACGTATCCGATTTTTCGAACTCACGATCGGCGTGGATATCAAGCATATAAAAGTGCCACTCCAATCTCAAATGTATAATAAAAAGCTCGAGAAATGGACTGAAAAGGTACTCAATACCGATACCATAGAGCTGAACGACGAGATGAAAGCCAAAGCATCAGAAATGTTCGAAGCATTATCTAAACAAGAGTTGATGGAAAAAATTCTTGCTTTGGAATTCAATAAGTTGTACAAAAAAGTTGAAAAAGATGATCTCAATATATCACTTAGTGAGCGCAGAGATGATCGTGGAGGAAATAGAAGAGATGAAGGCAGAAGAGATGAAGGCAGAAGAGATGGACGTAGAGACGGACGCCGAGATGAAGGTAGAAGAGACGGCAGCCGCGAAAGTCGCCCTTGGGAAGACAGAGGCCCTAGAGAAGAGCGGAATACACGTGGATATCAATCGAATCCGCACATGGAACCATATTTTGTAAATATTGGCAAAATTGACAACATACATCCTGGTATATTGATAGATATTTTGGCAAGTCATGCCGGTCTCAATAAAAAACAAATAGGTAATATCGACATTCAAAAGCGTCATTGTATCGTTGAAATCGACAAAAAGGTTTCTAAGATGGTAGATAATGGTAAAATACTTAAGTACAGAGGCAGAAGAATCACAATTAAAAAGGAAGACTTTAATAATTAATTTTACTATTTCAGTAAATCCAAATTCACAAAAAAATTTATGGAATCAATCAGAAATATCGCCATCATTGCACACGTAGATCATGGCAAGACCACACTTGTGGATAAAATAATTCACGAATGTAAAGCCATGGATCAACGCAAAGACACAGGCGAATTGATCCTCGACAATAATGATCTAGAGCGCGAACGCGGTATCACCATTTTATCTAAAAATGTTTCCGTCATGTATGAAGGCGTTAAGATAAATATCATCGACACACCAGGTCACTCGGACTTCGGTGGTGAAGTAGAACGTGTACTCAATCTTGCTGATGGTGTTTTACTGCTCGTAGATGCATTCGAAGGACCGATGCCACAGACCAGATTTGTATTAAATAAAGCCATTGAATTGGGCTTAAAGCCAATATTGGTGGTCAATAAAGTAGATAAAGAAAACTGCAGACCTGAAGAAGTACAAAGTGATGTTTTCGACCTGATGTACAATCTCGGTGCTACAGAAGAACAATTGGATTTTGTGACCTTGTTCGGTTCAAGTAGAGATGGATGGATGAGTTTCGAGCACGATATCCGAACTAAAGATATCAAACCATTACTACAAGCGGTTATCGATGTCATTCCAGAAGCACCATATAAAGCAGGTGCTGTTCAGATGGGCATAACATCATTAGATTTTAATGCTTTCCAAGGAAGAATAGCCATCGGCCGTGTTTTCAGAGGTGATCTTGAAGAAAATAAAGATTACTATATCTGTAAGAAAAACGACGTGATGAAAAAAGTACGGGTAAAGGAGCTTTTTGTATTTGAAGGCTTAGGCAAAGCAAAGGTATCAAAAGTGCGTAGTGGTGACTTATGTGCCGTTGTAGGAATTGATGATTTCGATATTGGAGACTCTATTGTCGATCTCAATGAACCAGAGGCATTACCACGTATTGAAGTAGATGAGCCTACGATGAGTATGTTATTTACGATAAATAACTCGCCATTTTTCGGTAAAGAAGGTAAGTATGTTACATCTCGACACCTAAGAGAAAGATTGTACAAAGAATTGGAAAAAAATCTGGCACTAAGAGTAGAAGACGGCGAATCTGAGGACAAATTTAATGTCTTCGGTCGTGGTGTATTGCACTTAAGTGTCTTAATAGAAACTATGCGACGAGAAGGGTACGAAATACAAGTAGGTAAGCCACAGGTCATAATCAAAGAAATAGATGGTGTAAAGTGCGAACCTGTAGAAATCCTAGTAGTAGATGTACCTGAGGTTTCATCTGGCAAAGTGATAGAACTCATTACACAGCGTAAAGGTTTGCTTAAGGTGATGGAACCCAAAGGTGATGTTCAGCACCTTGAATTCGAAATTCCATCTAGAGGTATAATCGGATTGAGAAATAACGTGTTGACCGCTACAGCAGGTGAAGCAGTGATGACACATAGATTTCATCAATTCGAACCATTCAAAGGTGATTTGCCTGCCAGACTGAAAGGCTCCATGGTATCAATGGAAATGGGCCAAGCCCTACCCTTCGCCATAGATAGATTGCAAGATAGAGGTAAGTTTTTTGTTGATCCTGGTGAACAAGTATATATAGGTCAGGTATTAGGCGAGCACTCAAGAGACAATGACTTGGAAATCAATGTAATAAAAGGTAAAAAATTGACAAATATGCGTGCTTCTGGTTCTGATGAGAATATGAAGATTGCACCTAAAATCCAATTTTCATTGGAAGAAGCCATGGAATACATCAGAGATGACGAATATTTAGAAGTGACGCCTTTGAGTCTTCGTATGAGAAAAATAAATTTCAGACCAAGCTAAATTTGGTTTTAAACATATTGCGAAAAGGGATAACTTATTAAGGTAGGTTATCCCTTTTTTTTGATCAAAACTAGTTATAATTAATTATAATTTTCGCCATTTGTAGCAGAATTATTGACAAGATAAAGATTAATTTTATATTAATTCAAAATACATTAAACTAATACATTATATGTATAATAATATAAAATTAACTAATTATATATTATATTAATAATTATTCATTATATTTGAATTTATGCTATTTGGATGGTATACACTCCATTATTTGTATGTATATCTTTGTATCAGAAATTAACAGACCCCTATAAATTTCAACCCCTAAATAACCTAACTATTTATTAGATTTTTTTAATATTCAAAACTTCTTTTATGTGTAAAGGATTATTTTGGTCCGCATTTATGGCAATAGTTTTTGTTTTCGGAGCTGTAGGACTAATTGCACAATGCCCTACTTCATCGAACGCAACTTGTACGATGACAACTGGACAATATGACCATGTAGTCATAGGTGAAGTATCAGGTGATTCTGGACAATCAGATGGAAGCAATGATGGTATTGTAGAGATTGTCGGTCCACCTTTGACAGTAATTGGCTGCATGGTTGTTACCAATTCAGAATGGGCTGTTTTGATTCCACCAGGCACTATGATTCCAGCAGATGGAGTCTTTCTTATTGGATGTTCTACAACAGATTGTTCTGGATATGGTTGTGGTACAGGTATCAATGGAAATATGAATGGATTGATAGCAAATGGTGAAGGAGATTATAATTCTGGACTTATAGGGGAAATAGATTTTGATGTTTGTGCTGCTGCTAATGCTCAATATTATTGGCCTGCGGCCAGTGGATTTACTATTGATAATAGCAATGCCAATGATGGAGACCAAGTGATGATTTTCAGACCAGATGGTACTCCACATGATGGAATTTATTGGGGCAATGCATCAGTTACACCAGGTGGCACAACCACATTTGGAGGTGCTTCTGGAGGCCCAGACCATGTTACTATTCAAGTTTCTGGCCAAACTTATACACTTGGCGACAATGACGGCGATGGAATTGTAAACAACAATCCAATGAGTGTCTTAATGGGTCGAGGTGATAACGATAATGCAACTGCTATTGCAATTTTACCTACTCATACAAGTTGTCCTTGTAATACACCAACATCACCTGGAACTTTTACTATGCCTTCATTAAGTGATACAGATTTTTGGTTCAATATGAATACCTTAAGCGATACCTATATAGGATGTAATTCTTCCTTTGGGCGTATAGGAACCACTGGTGGATCGCACAATAATCCTTCGCATACTGATGGAGAAATCACATCATCCACACAAATGAATGGTCAAAACATCGATAACGGTGGTGGCGCGTCATTAGGAACCACAGGTGATCCTTGGACACCAAACAACTATAATCCATCTTCATGTGCTACACAATCTGATTTAGAAAATGAATGGGGATATACAGATCATCCGACTCCTGGTCAGCCTAATAATGATCCAACGTTTGTATTTTATACATCTACCACTTCAGTTTGTGGTTTGTCGACACCTGTAACTTTTACAGTAGAGGTTTATAATTATCAGCATGTTTCTGATGCCATGGATACTGGATCAGGTACAGACAATTTACAATTAGGTTCTTTGGTTCAAAATCCAATAACAGGGATGAATGAGCCTTGGACTACATATTCCGTATCTGGTGAAACAACCACTATGACCTATACTGTTAGTTCATGGCCAAGTTCTGGAGAATATACTTTTAATTTAGTATGGGATGATTTTACCAATTGCTGTGGTTCTTCGGTAAGTTTTGGCAATGAATGTTATGAAACAGCTGCATTCACTATCACAGTTGGCACACCATTATTAGCTACGACCACATCCATTATTTGTCCACCAAACACACCTGGGCAGATTAACGTTGGTGTATTAGCTGGTATCACTGGCGGATGTACACCTTCATACCAATTAAATATAGATGGTGTTCCAACGGGAAGCCCGAATACTTCAGGTTCGTTTTTTCTTCCTACTACGGCTGGCACTCAAACATATACGGTAATGGTAACGGATGGATGTGTTCCAGCATGTTCACCACCAATAGAAATTACTATAAGTGATGATTGCGAATTACCGCCTCCACCATGTCCTACTATAGTGTGGGACGCAAGCACCACTGCTGTAGGTGCTAAATGTCCAGGCGACATGTTAAATTTATGTGTTAGTACGAATGCAACATGTGGTACAGTAATAGAATTTTACAATGGTCCATCTGCATCTTTTAACCCTTATGCTGGCGAAGGTAATCTAATTGGTTCTGCAACAATCCCATGTCTTCCACCCACAGGAGCACCTGGTGGCGCGGGTATCGATTCTGATTGTCCATATATTTCAGGTATTATGGCTGACGCATGCAATGGTCCTAGTCCAGGAATAGAAGCTGATAATGAATTTGTAGTTTTCGGCACTGGTGACAATCCAATTATGATAGATAACTTGAATTTGGATCTCCCAAATTCTTGTGCAAATGGTGATGTGACAACAGGGGACTCGGATGATTTCTTCAGTAATTTTATTGCTGGTTCTTTGTCATTGGCAAGCATGCAGCCTCCTGGTTGCCCTACACTACTTCAAATTATTGACGACGGTGCAACGATACCCGCAAATTCGGTAGTTATCTTCTTTACTTCAAATCGTGTAACCCAATTATATGATTTTAGTAGCTTATGTGGTCTAGGTACAGTTTACATTTTAATAAATGAATGTACAGGATCCACAGGAGCATTTAGTAATTCCGCAGGTAGATCCACTGTTTTTAATTATGATGATGGAGCTGGTCCATGTGTTAGTAATAGTTATTCTTACACGACTCCGCAAATTGGAAGTGGAGATGGTACATATATTTCATTTGCTGGACCTGACAATCCTGGCGTCACTACTGCTGGAACTACTTTAGGTACTCCAAATCCAAACAATTCATCTTCAGCAGCAGGAGGCTGTGCTGGTCCTATGATAGTGAGTCCTGCAGAACCCATTTGTATTACGCTTACATTGGATGAAACATCGTGTAATAATTCTTCAGATAATTTCTTTAGGGCAATAATTGCTCCTCAACCCATCGCGCCAACTCAATGTACAGGTACTTCTACACCACCAACATCTGCTTTAGAATTTACAATGACTTGTCCAGACGTTATGATTCCTACCACCATTATTGATGTTTGCGCTTCCGATTTGACAACTGAGAATCAAATAGCACTTACTTTAAGTGGAATTTTAACTGGAAGTGGCAATTATTATATAATTTATGCAATTAATGGTGTAGCACAGACACCAATAACATATTCAGGAGGTACATCACTGGGTACAATTACCATTCCTTCCCCAACAAATGGACAAGTCTCAATCACATTGGTCTCAGTTTTCAATGATATCAATAATAATGGTATTCAAGATGTGGGTGAATGTACTGGTACTGTAAATAATGGTGAAGTTTTAATAAACATCAGACCAACTTTAGCAATCACTATTTCGGGTTCAACTCAGCCAACTACTTGTACACCATGTAATGGTACCGTAACATTTGATCTAGTATCGGGAACATCAACCAATATTTTCGATATAGAATATGAATATAATGGTACGATATTTTCAATTGCTGGGGCTATGTTGCCTTATGTTTTAGAAAATGTATGTCCAGGAAGTTATGACATTATTAATGCTTCTGATGAATTCGGTTGCGAAATGGATGTAGTTTCAAATGTCGAGGTATTAAACGTGCCAAGTGGTGTGCCAATAATAATTAATACACAACCTGCTGCAATCTGTAATGATGGTACGATTGAAATAGATTTATCAACTATCGATATGTCCCCGGCATACAACGTATCTACGCATACTTTTTATAGTGCTGACCCAAATAGCATTCCACCGGCTTTTCTATCATCTTTCGAATTAGATCCTTTGCAAAGTGGTTTTACAAGTAATACAACCATTTATGTTCAATATACAGATCCTTCGGGATGCCAAACTATTGCACAAATATTAATAACTGTGGATCCTGCCTTATGTAGTGTTTGTCCTATATTAAGCAGCGTTAATATTACACCATTCACGTGTGAAGGTAGTGATATTTTGCTTGTTTCTAGCACAAATTTGCAGTTTATGTCTGGAACAGAAAATGGAGTTGCAGATGTTGGAATAAATTTCATGTACTTCTCTGGATCAACACCACCATCAAACCCTTATATAGGAGGAACAGTTTTAGGTTCTGTACCTTATGTTAATTTATTGAATAATAATACAGAAGCAATTTTAATTAATACATCAAACACGCTGAGTTCAGGCATCTACACGCTCTGTGCTATTTTGAGCGACGTTACAGGTTTTGATGTCGCATGTAGGCCATCTGGGTGCACAACATTTGAAATTGTGGAATTGCCACAAATAGATGCAATAGATGTGTGTATAGGTACTTCAAGTGTCCTTTTCACCAACACTGGAAATACAGATGGTATATGGTCAGTTTCTGGTGGTGGTACAATTAATCCTTTAACAGGTGAGTTCACACCAACTACTGCTGGTTGCTTTACTGCTACATTTATTACAAATAATGGATCATGTCAAGATACAGACACTTTTGTAGTCTTCCCTGCTTCGCCAGTACTACTCGACCCTATAAATACTTGTAATACAGCTTTTGCACTACCTATAGTAACTTCAGTAAGTGGATTTACGACTGAATTTAGTATCAATGGAGCTACATTTACAGCAACTCCAATTTTACCTTCTACACCAGGTTGTTACAGTATAACAGCGAGATATGTACTTTCTGCGGATTGTGGAACTACGTTAGCTGGGGCAATTGGAAGTGGACTCTGTGGAGTGAGCAATACTGTAAGTGCACTGATTTACCCATCAGAGCCAGTACTTACTGCACCAACGAATACCTGTAATGCTGCATTTGTATTACCATCAGTCACACCAGTTGTAGGTTTTACTGTACAATATAGTATAAATGGTGGAGCATGGGCCACAGCGCCAACAATCCCAACAACACCTGGTTGCCATACGATTGCCGCTAGATATGTAAACACAGCAGCTTGTGGTTTGACGGCAGCTTTGACACCAAGTGCGATAGCAGGATGCGATGCAAGTGCGGATGTAAGTGTATTGATCTATCCATCAGAGCCAGTACTCACTGCCCCAACGAATTCATGTAATGCTGCATTTGTATTACCAGCAGTCACACCAGTAGTAGGCTTTACCGTACAATATAGTATCAATGGTGGCGCATGGGCAACAGCGCCTGCTATCCCAACAACACCAGGTTGCCATACGATTGCAGCTAGATATGTAAATACGGCAGCTTGTGGCTTGACGGCAGCTTTGACACCAAGTGCGATAGCAGGATGCGATGCAAGTGCAGATGTAAGTGTACTAATCTACCCATCAGAACCAGTGCTCACTGCACCAGCGAATACTTGTAATGCAGCATTTGTATTACCAGCAGTCACACCAGTTATAGGTTTTACTGTAGAATATAGTATCAATGGTGGGGCATGGGCTACAGCACCTACGATCCCAACAACACCTGGTTGCCATACGATTGCAGCTAGATATGTAAATACTGTAACATGTGGACTGACGGCTGCTTTGACACCAAGTGCGATAGCAGGATGCGATGCAAGTGCAGATGTAAGTGTACTAATCTACCCATCAGAACCAGTACTCACTGCACCAGCGAATACTTGTAATGCAGCATTTGTATTACCAGCAGTAACACCAGTGGTAGGTTTTACCGTACAATATAGTATCAATGGTGGAGCATGGGCTACAGCGCCAACAATTCCAACAACACCAGGCTGCCATACGATCGCAGCTAGATATGTAAACACAGCAGCATGTGGCTTGACGGCTGCTTTGACACCAAGTGCGATAGCAGGATGCGATGCAAGTGCAGATGTAAGTGTACTAATCTACCCATCAGAGCCAGTACTCACTGCACCAGCGAATACATGTAATGCAGCATTTGTGCTTCCAGCAGTCACACCTGTTGTAGGCTTTACTGTACAATATAGTATTAATGGTGGTGCATGGGCTACAGCGCCAACAATCCCAACAACACCAGGTTGCCATACGATTGCAGCTAGATATGTAAACACAGCAGCTTGTGGTTTGACGGCTGCTTTGACACCAAGTGCGATAGCAGGATGCGATGCAAGTGCAGATGTAACTGTACTAATCTATCCTTCAGAACCAGTACTCACTGCACCAGCAAATACTTGTAATGCAGCATTTGTATTACCAGCAGTCACACCAGTTGTAGGTTTTACCGTACAATATAGTATCAATGGTGGCGCATGGGCAACAGCGCCTGCGATCCCAACAACACCTGGTTGCCATACTATTGCAGCAAGATATGTAAATACGGCAGCATGTGGCTTGACGGCAGCTTTGACACCAAGTGCGATAGCAGGATGCGATGCGAGTGCAGATGTAAGTGTATTGATCTACCCATCAGAACCAGTACTCACTGCACCAGCAAATACTTGTAATACAGCATTTGTATTACCAGCAGTCACACCAGTTGTAGGCTTTACCGTACAATATAGTATCAATGGTGGAGCATGGGCAACAGCGCCAACAATTCCAACAACACCTGGTTGCCATACGATTGCAGCTAGATATGTAAATACGGCAGCTTGTGGCTTGACGGCAGCTTTGACACCAAGTGCGATAGCAGGATGCGATGCAAGTGCGGATGTAAGTGTATTGATCTACCCATCAGAACCAGTACTTACTGCACCAACGAATACATGTAATGCTGCATTTGTGCTTCCCGTTGTCACACCTGTTGTAGGTTTTACTGTACAATATAGTATTAATGGTGGAGCATGGGCTACAGCACCTGCAATCCCAACAACACCAGGTTGCCATACGATTGCTGCTAGATATGTAAATACCTCAGCTTGTGGCTTGACGGCAGCTTTGACACCAAGCACGATAGCAGGATGTGATGCGAGTGCAATGGTAAGTGTCGTTATTTTTCCTTCTGCTCCGGTTATTACAATGCCAAGAGCATCTTGTATGTCGGATTTTATTCTTCCAGCAGTTCCACCTGTAGCAGGATTTAGTATTCAGTATAGTATCAATGGTGGTGCATGGACAGCAAATCCAATGACAAGCATGGTTCCAGGCTGTTATTCTATACAAGCAAGATATGTTTTAGAAACAGCATGTGGAGCTACACTTGCGGGTATAGCGGGTACTGGAAGTTGTGGTGCAAGCAATATGGTAAACACAAATGTATATCCAGTTCCTGTAGTAGAGCCAGTGGCAGATGTATTTATGTGCGATATGTCACCAGTGAATGTAACCTTTAGCAGCCTTACCGAAATATTAAGTTGTTATGGCAACGCATCGATTCAATATCAGTGGACAAATAACAACACATCAATAGGCTTAGCAGCTAGTGGTACAGGCAATATTTCATTCATAGCAACCCAACCATGTACGGCATTTATCATTGTAACCCCAGTATTTACAGGGCCAGATGGCAGTTGTAAGGGACAACCAATCTCATTTATAATATCTATACACCAAGAGATATCCATTGTGTGCAATGACAGAGTACATGTAAGCTTGGATGAGAATTGTGAATTTAATATGAGTGGCGATTTTATATTAGAAGGATCATATAATGAATATTTTTATAATGTAGTTATCAAAACGAGCACAGGAGAAATTATAGACAAAAGTAATGTCACATTGCATATTGGGGAAGTATTAATAGCCGAAGTTACCGATATTTGTAATGGCAATAGATGTTGGGGCCAAGTAATCTTCGAGGACAAATTAGCACCAGTAGTAGAATGTAATTGTTCAGTACCGTCAGAGGACTGTACATTCAATTGCTACGACCTAGCTGTGATCCAAAATGAGACAGTACCAATGTTATATGGTGTGAGTCCAAACAAGTCAGTATTGACGACACCACCAACAGCAACAGACGGCTGTGGTCCGGTAAGTGCAACATTCACGGATGCGATAAATGGTGGCGACCAATGTGACACGAGAGAATTGGTAAGGAGTTGGACGTTTGAGGATGCGTCGGGCAATAAATCATATTGTACCCAACGATTTGCGTTTGAGCCAATAAGTGTAACAGACCTAATCCCACCAGTGCGTGAAGTACATTTGACATGTGGCTTGGATGCAACACCAGCGGCAATCGCAGGATATTTAGATGTAGATTCAAGAACACAACCAGCTAATGCAACCAACATCGGCGCTTATGCAGACGATTATGCACAGACAGGTTCAGTAGTAGAATTACATGAAGGTTATGCAAATGGATATTTCACTTATAACCAGATAGGATATGATGGAAAACTCCATGCACAGAAAGTAGATAACAACGTATGTAATCTATATACAACATATACAGATGACGTAATTCCAGCATGTGGAATCGGTTGTAGTGGTAACATGAAAGTTATCAGAAACTGGAAGTTGTTAGACTGGTGTACAGGTGAAGTATTCACATATACGCAAGTAATCAAAGCGACAGACGAGAAAGCACCAACTTTCAATGTTAAGAATGCAACAGTGGGTGTAGATCCATGGGGATGTGCAGCAAACTGGAATGTAGGTCAGCCATGGGAATTGGCAGACAACTGTGCGAAAGCAGAGGAGATCAAGTGGGGCGTAAAAGTACCTTCAGGAGTAACCTTGAGTGGAACTTTCCCTAATTACAGAATCACAGGTCTTACAAAAGGCGTACATACCATTACATATTGGGCAAGCGACTGTTGTGGCAACGTGTCAGAAAAGACAGCAACAGTAACAGTAATCGATGCAAGTGCACCAGTAGCAGTAGCTAAGCAGAACATAGTAATGAGCTTGACAGGATCAGGAACAGGAGCAGATGGAGCAGGCAAGATCTATGGCTGGCAGATAGACAATGGTTCATATGACCACTGTTCAGATGTAAGATTTGAAGTAAGAAGAGTAGATGGAGGTTCATGCGGTAACGTAGGAGCAAACGGTACACACAATAACAACAGCACTTACAATGACAACAATGGTTACCCAAGTGAGGTGCCAGGCGCAGTATGGTTCCACCCACAAGATAACGCACAAGATACAGATGGCGGTGAGTTTGTTAAATTCTGTTGTGAGGATATCCCTGCCGGAGCAGACTATGGCTTACATGATGTAGAGTTGAGAGTATGGGATGATGGCAACATGAATGGTGTGATTGGAGATAATGATATCATCAATGGTATGAAGGACAATTATAACACTACATGGGTAACAATCCGAGTAGAGAACAAATTGCCACCAGCATTGGTATGTCCACCAGATGTAACTATCACTTGTGATATGGAATTGAATCTAAGCTTAGATGCAGAGACGAATGTAAATGATGTAAATCTTACCATGACAGGTTACCCACAAGCCTATGACTTGTGTTCAAACCTACAAGTGACATACAAAGATCAATGGGTAGGAACGCATGATCCAGTTTGTAAGTCAGGAACAGTAAGAAGAACATTCAAAGTTACAAAAGGCGCAGTAGTAGTAACATGTGCACAATTCATTACAGTAGCAACATTGACAGCACCATTTACCGTAACATTCCCTAATCAGAACCAAACAACAGAATGGGATAAATGTAGCTTTACATTAGACGATGCGAGAGATGCAGCGAATGCGTCTATCAAGCGTCCAATCGTGAACTATGGTCAGTGTGATATCGTGGGCGAAAACATCACGATAGATACCTTCTTGTTCGAAGATGGAGCATGTAAGAAATGGAGAGTAAAATATAGCTATAAGAACTGGTGTACAGGCGAGGAGATCAACACAATCGCAGGTCAACCAATCGTACACTGGTATGCATTCAAAGATGTAACAGCACCAGTATTGAGCTGTACCAACCAAATGTTTGCAGCGAATCCAAATTCACAGAATCCAAATGGCGGATGTGAGGCAGCAGTAGCGTTGGAAGCATCAGCTAGCGACAAATTGATCTGTGCAGAAGAGAGCTGGATCAAGTGGCAGATGTTCTTTGATGGCTGGAATGATGGAACAGTAGATAGATTAGGATCAAGTTTTGTGAACAAATCATGGAACGGCATCTGGGTACCACAGGCTAAGTATATCGCTAATGTATTGAACCCAACATGGGTAGCATTACAAGATCAACATCCAAACTTACCATTGGCAGACTTAGTGTATGTAACGTACATCAAGCCAACAGCAGCAAGTGGAGGCACAGCGAAATTACCAGTAGGAACAGGCGCAACAGCATTTATCTTGAATGCAGAGAATATCAGCCACAAAGTATTGTGGAAAGTAACAGATGGTTGTGGAAACGTAGATCAGTGTGAAAGTACTGTAATGGTAGTAGATAAGAAAGCACCGACACCATACTGTGTAAGTGTAAGTACAGCATTGATGCAAACAAATCCACAGATGGTAGAGTTGTGGGCAAGAGATTTCGACAAAGGCGCATTTGACAACTGTACACCACAAAGCAAGTTGTACTTCACATTTGATGGAGCAGCACCAATTTACTCAAGAGTAAATGATGAGCATTATTATAAAGTAGTAGGTGGAGTGAGTGTAAATGCAACAGCAGCAGAATATGCACAAGGTAAAGCATACAGATGGTTGCCAACATCAAGAAGCGCAGGCTTTGTATGGACAGCAGCTGGAGATTACAATGTACAAGTGAGTGTATGGGATGAGGCATGGAATACAGATTACTGTACAGTAATACTAAGCGTAAGAGGTGGTAACGGATCAACTCCATCATCAAGAGTATCAGGAACAGTTGCAACCGTAACTGGTCAAGGAGTGAATGATGTAAAAGTAACATTTGATGCCAATATGTCAGAATATCCTAAGACAGTACAGACAACAGCTAATGGAACATTTGACATGTCAAACTACAATGGCTTGACATACGAAATCACAGCTGAGAAAGGCGGCGATTACTTGAATGGTGTAAGTACATTAGACCTTGTAATGATCCAGAGACATATCTTAGGCTTACAAGCGTTAGACAGCAATTACAAGTTGATAGCAGCAGATGCTAACAATGACGGTAAAGTAACAGCAAGTGACCTTACAGATCTAAGAAAATTGATCTTGGGTGTAACAACAGCATTGCCAAATAATACAAGCTGGAAGTTCCCTGTAGCTGGAACATCAGTAGGTACATCACCAATCACTTGTGTAGAATTGATTGAAATCGAAAATCTAAGTGCAGACAAGGCAAATCAAAACTTTGTAGCAGTTAAGATCGGAGATGTAAACGGTAATGTAAGCACAAGTGTAAATTCACCAGAAGTAGAAAGCAGAAGCAATGCAAATGTAGAAATGAGTGTAGCAGAAGCAGCAATTGCAGCAGGCGAAGTGGTAGAAATACCAGTAACAGCAGCAAACTTCAGTGAAGTATCAGGCTTCCAATACACAATGAACTTGAACGGAGCAAGCTTCGTAGGTGTTCAAAGTGGAGTGTTAGAAGTAAATGCAAACAACGTAGGAGTAATCTCTGACAATGTAGTAACAATGAGTTATGCATCAACAGAAGCAGTAAATGCAAATGAAGGCGCAGTATTATTCACACTTACAGTAAAAGCAGACAAAGCGATGAAAGTAAGTGAAATGATCAGCTTGAACTCAGAAGTAACGAGAGCAGAGTCATATAACAGTGACCTTAAAGTAGGAAAAGTAAGTTTAGGAGTAAGAACAGCACCTGTAGCAGGTATCGAATTGTTCCAAAACGAACCAAACCCATTCAAAGGTATGACAACAGTGAGCTTCGAAATGCCAGAGGCAGCGACAGCAACATTGAGTGTATATGACGTAACTGGTAAGGTAGTAACAGTAAGAAACATCAATGCAATCAAAGGATTGAACAGTGAGATCTTCACTAAAGATCAATTGGGCGTAAGTGGAGTATTGTACTACACCTTAGTAAGCGGTGACTTCACAGCTACTAAGAAAATGATCATTGTTGAGTAAGAAAGCTCAGCTTTAAAAGCTGAACAACAAATTATAAAAAATCCACTTCCTGAGTCAAATTGGGAAGTGGATTTTTTTATTAAGGAAACCTACAATGTTATTAGCTGATATCACAACCCAATCCTGCAAAGTGCGTTTTATTCTAGCTATGCCTAATTCCGAACTTGCGAACAGAAGATTTATACTTGTTAACGCAAATTCCATACTCGCTAACAGAAGATTTATACTTGCTAACGCTAATTCCGAACTCGCTAACAGAAGTTTTATACTCGCTAACGCTAATTCCGAACTCGCTAACAGAAGTTTTATACTCGCTAACGCAAATTCCATGCTCGCTAACTGAAGATTTATACTCGCTAACGCTAATTCCGAACTCGCTAACAAGAGTTTTATACTTGCTAACGCTAATTTCATACTTGCTAACAGAAGATTTATACTTGCTAAGGCTAATTCTGTACTTACTGACAGGAGTTTTATTGTTGTTGACGGTTATTTCATGTTACATCATGGTTTATGTACACAAGATGATTTGGATTTTAGTGGTAGTCTTTTGAACCTGAAATATGCATTAGAAAATCTATTACGAATCCTAACACATAATTCAGGTTAAAAATCAATTCTGATCCTGTGTGTTGAAATAAGTCTGACAAGCAGCGTTATCATTTGAACTTTTGCAAGGACATGTACCCATAAAAATTACTACTTCGCCAATTCAGTCACCGAACCGCCTAGCAATTCTACCACATCGCCACTGGTGATTATCTCAGCTTTTGAATATGATTCCGTAGAAAAATAAATGTCCGTCATAGCACAAGCGCCATCCTCCGCAAATAATTCAATCGACGAATGATCAAGATAGATCATAACATCAAGCTGTGTGGACATGTAAGGATTTGATGACAAGTGTTTTCCTTTGAATTCTGGGCTAAAGTCAGTGATACCAGAATGGCTCCTATCTATAAAATATTTCTGTAGTGCCACATCGTAGCCTACATCTGTATGATTCCCCTGTGAGTCAGAAAATCGAACGATGACCGCGCCTTGGCTTGGCTTCTTAAATGAAAGCGTAAGCTTGGCCGTAGTCATATTTTCCATGATGACAATAGGCTCTTTGCTTGCCTTAGCATCTATTGTTTTAGTATTTTTTTCTAATTTTTTAAACTCATCTACTGGCTTTGACTTAAGTATAAAGTCGCTAGCTACCTGATGTAAGCTCAATTCTCTAGCCATCGTCATGGCACTGCGCCACTTTACGGAAGGAACCACTTGCGCATATTGCCAATTGCTCATCCAACCTAGACCCAATCGACGACCATCAGATGCTGGAATATCGGACCAAGTGACGAATGCATAATTATCTTTACCGCTGTCCAACCATTTCTGGCTAGCCGCTGCATTATTACAAGTAAAAGTATTGCCATCAAAATCTCCCACCCAATAGCTAGTGCCCGTGCCGCCATTAGGAGCGCCGCTCTGCATGGAAGTGATGAGCACCCATTTCTCTGTATTGCTACCAGCTACTTTCATTGGAAATATATCGGGACATTCCCAGAGGCGAGCGTCATTTTCAATTCCGAAATCTGATGCATAAGTCCAGGATTTTAAGTCTGGAGATGAATAAAATTTGACACGATCTTTCGCGGCTAAGACTAAAACCCATTTTTGTGTGGCTTCATGCCAAATGACCTTCGGATCTCTAAAATCCTTAATACCTGGATTTTTGATGACTGGATTCTGCTCATATTTAGTCCAAGTGCGGCCATTATCATTAGAATATGCGATGCTTTGTGTCTGGAAATCTAAGCGTTTTGCTCTCTCGCCATCCATATTGTGATGTGTGAATATTGCAACCATTGGTGGATTTCCATTCACACCAAAACCACTCGTATTTTTCCAATCTATGACTGCGCTTCCGCTGAAAATCAAGCCAAGGGAATCGGGATATAATGCAATAGGCAGATCATCCCAAGTGACCATATCCTTACTCACCGCGTGGCCCCAATGCATCGGTCCCCACACAGTACTATCCGGAAAATATTGGTAAAACAAATGATATTCTCCATTATAATAGACCATACCATTCGGGTCATTCATCCACATGGAGTCGGGCGTGAAGTGATACTTTGGCCTGAATGCTTCGTGGCTTTTCATATCAAGCATGGTTGGAGATTCATTTTTACATGAAAACAAACATGTAAAAAGTATAATCGCAGCTGTGATTTTGAATAAATGCATAAATGGTTTTCGTTTTACTTAATTAACATCATTTTGAAAGTCTGCACTGAATTTTTGACCTTTAATTTACCTAAAATAAGATCTGTATCCTGCTTTCGCAA
This sequence comes from Saprospiraceae bacterium, assembly GCA_016717105.1. Lineage (GTDB taxonomy): Bacteria > Bacteroidota > Bacteroidia > Chitinophagales > Saprospiraceae > OLB9. The sequence continues at coordinate 24,069 of JADKGF010000052.1, forward strand.
AATTTTTATTTGCAAAGAATCGTTGCCAATGTAGTGCGCCTCATAGTCGATCGGAATGCCTGCCAAAGTATATAGGGATAATGCATAATCTGAATTGGATTCAATGGCAGGTGTTGTGATGATAAATGTGTCGCTCGTCAATGGATTGGGATATACTTGGATGATGGCATCGTCCAGCACACTTTCGACACTACTGCTAGTGCCACAAAAATCGGACGAAGATACTTCTTCTTTGCTCACGATATCCCATGCTTTAAAAGATAAAATCTCCACAGATCCATCCGTAGGTATAAGGTCGATATTTCTACTGTTTTCACTTGGATATATCCTGGACGATATTACGATCTCATCATTCACAAATACTTCTAAGATACTGTGATCTAGGAATATACGCACGTGCATGGTGTCGCGCATAGTATAGCTTTCAGCTTTGTAGTCTTTTGCTGTACTATAGGGTGATGATAGGAATCGATTGATGCCTATCTTTTGGGTGTTTCTATCGAAGATGATGCTTGTAAATTCATTCTGTGCATCATTTTTATATACTTGGATTATAAACTGATTTGAATTTTTTGTATTCAAATAAAATTCCATTTCAGATTGGTTACCCTTGTACTCTGGAAGATTATTGGATGTGCTGTGTTGGACGATTTTGTTATGAATGCTTACTTCGTTTGCCCTAGCTTTACAAAGATTTGGATGAGGTCTGTGTATCAATTTTGATCCAGTAGATTCCATGATTCTAGGTATAGAAAAAGTCTGTCTCCATCCTGCTTTTACTTGGTCTTGTACATTCCTATCCTCGGGTATGATGCCTATGTAAGTGAATTTATTATCCGCGTCGATACCGATAGATGGCGACAGTAAGCGTCCAGCAATATGCTCAAATTCCTTTGGATTATTGTCATAAGGTTTAAATTCTGTACCATCAAACGAGCCTAGCCAATAAATACATCTAGCAGGTGCACCATTATAAATCGGGGTCACCACGAGTAAATAATCCTTGTCATTTAACTTATTGAAAAAAGGCATTTCCCAGAAGACACCAGCGCTATTTATGTTATTATTTTTATAAATGGGCACTATATTCGTCCAAGTAACTAAATCGGTAGAAGTATAAGATGCAAGCATGCCACCATTATTCGCGACGCCAGAGCCTACTACCATATAATATTTATCACCTTCTTTCCACACGTATGGATCTCTGAAATCTTTGTTGGGAATATTGATTGGTGCGCCTGTAATGATGGGTTTGGTTGCTTGTGTCGTCCAATTCAGCAAATCATCATCCAAAGGATAAGAAAGACCGATGGCGGCTTTTGCTCCATTCACACCAGTATAAGCGATGACAGGTTTTGAGTTTTGGTCAAAAAAAGTAGTTCCCGACCACACACCAAAGCTTGCAAATCCTTCTTCAGGCCTCAGGGAAATGATTTCTTCTTTCCAATTGACCAGATCCTCGCTCGTAAAATGTCCCCAATGCATGAAGAAAAGGCTTGGCGCATTAGGGTTTTTCTGAAAAAACATGTGGTACTTATTGTTATAATATATGAGGCCATAAGATTCATTGGCCCATGAGGTATTTGGCATCACGTGGTACCTTGGTCTCAGGTAGTCGCCTTGATGTCTGATATTGGGATCTATGTCCAGCGCAGCTATTTTTGACGAGGTATTTTCGTTATATTTATTAGCTACTGCTAGCGCTGTCATGGCATTTTTATAAATTGAAATTTCATCGATGGCACCATTCATCGTATTTATATTGAATCCTGCGCTTTGCTCATTGATGTTTCGCTTGCCTATCATCAGTTTAGATGGATATACACTAATGCTTGTGATATTTTCGAAAGATTCGGTGGCGTCTAGCTGGCCATTTATATAGATATTGATTGTATTATTTTTGGGGTCTATGGTGCACACAATGTGATTCCAAGTGTATGCTTTGATATTAGACTTGCTTTTTAGTTGTTTTCTTTGTCCATTGATTTTAGAAGTAAAAATCACATTCCCGTAAGGGCCTATAGCGATATACAGATCATTACTATTCTCTGTATAATCCAGTAAGGCAGCTTCTTTTTGATTGAAGGATTCTGTAGCATACCAAGTTTCAAAGGTGAATTCATTTGTGATGCCGCTGAGTGTTATTTCATTAAAAGTAGCGTAGGTGGACCAGCCGTCCAGTCTCAATGCTTTTCCAAAACTAGCATTTATTCTCTCTGGTCGATTAAAATGGTTGTTGATAGAGATTGATTTATTAGAAATTTTATCTAATGCCATGGTTGCATATTGATCTTCATTAAAATCAAAATGCAATATCTCCTGCCCAAAACACGGACTCAAAGACATGAAGAATATAAGAATTGATAAAATTTTCAAAATAAATCAATAAGGAATTTAGGAAAAAATTGGCGGAGAAGATTACCCTCCGCCAATTTTATTATTATTATTTTGACAATAAATATGTGACTGCGTTAGAAGTCCTATATCTTGTATTTTCTATGTTGGTATTAGTAAGATTACCAAGGTACCAATTGGGTGCTGCTTCTGCAGTTGCTTGAGGTTTTTGATCCCAATCGTAGGCAGCATGGCCTATCGCGATGATACTTCCTTCAGCTGCATTGCTAGGTCTAGCATTCAACTCCAATACTGCACCACAGCAAAGATCTATCACGTGGCCCCATGTACCTAATATTTTACAAGACATGTCTTGCTCAAATTTATCTGCTAGTTGGAATGCATCTAGATTGCTATAGGCAGGAATACCTCTCAAATGATTAATATCCCACATAGAATTGTGGTCTTCTTTGTAACCATAAGAATCTGTAGGTACTACCAAATGTCCATAAGAACCTTTATTAGGATTTTCAGCATTTACACCCACTTTTGAAAGAGAATCTTGCTTGCAATTTTGATAAATTGGGTGCGTTGTTCTGTTCCAATTACTAGCAGATCCAGTAGCGAGATTATTTACATTCAAGTTGGCATTTACGCCCCATTGATCCCAGTTCCAAAATCCATCACCTGACCCGTAAATACCTGCTCTGTATGGATTATTTTCATAACTAACGCCATTGTAAGAAGGTATTCTTCCTAGGTCATTGAGGTATTGAGTAGCATGACCACCTAATACAAAATGACCACCTGCAGCATGCCAAGCTTTCAACGCTGTGATTACACTTGCATTTTTGGCTACAGCAGGGATAGCATCAAGAAGACTAGGATTTTTACCAGCTTCAGAATCTGTATAATAAACGATCACATCTACATACTTAATAGCATCCGCATTTACTTGTGAGAAAGGTAAGTATTTCATATTTTCTTTAAAAAATCCTGAAAGATACTCATAAGCTGCTTTTGTATCTGGCTCTGTAATACTACCCGCAGCATTTGGCTCACCTATGAAAGCGATAGCAGGCGCAAATTCAGAAGTAACCGTTACCGCATATACAGCAGTAGTGCTACCATTCTTAACCGTAAAATTAACAGGTCCTTTGCTAAAGTCAACTGTAGATTTTGATGCAGGACTAATAGTAGCACCAGAAGCAAGTGTGATTTCTACTACGACTTTTGTTAAGTCAGTTTTTGGTTCAAAAGGTTGAAAAGATACAGTCTTAGCTGTATTGTCAATTACACCTGTTCTAGCTGCTGGAGAAGTCAGTTTAAAGGTAGTAATGGACATATTTGCATTGACTTCATCAGTATCATCTTTACTACATCCCACAAAAAGGAATGCAATTGAAACCAAAATTAAAAATTGTTTTAAATTCATTGAATAAATGTTTTAGTGTTAAAAAAAATTATTAATTAATATCCGTTATTTTGCTTGTAAAGTGAAGGTGCTTTATCTATCTCAGACTGAGGTATTGGTAAATACTCGTGCTTACCTTCTGTAAATGTAACACCGTTTAGGTATGGAGTTTTACTGGCTTCTTCTACCAAATATTTGTTAATGGTCTGCGCTGTAATACCCCATCGATTAAGATCATAAAGCCTATGTCCCTCCATTGCTAATTCTAATCTTCTCTCCATCCTTAGGGCTTTACGTGCATAGTCTTGACTCCAATTTTGCAAGGGATAAAGGCCAATATTATAATTACCAGCTGGCTTAGTGCCGTCCACAGACCTTACATAAGTGCTGCCTTTTGCACGATTTCTCACCTCATTGATTAATGGTAATGCCTCATTTGCTTTTCCACTCTCTATCAGAGCTTCTGCTTTCCAAAGTAAGACTTCTGCATATCGGATGATGCAAAAATTCAAGCCCGACGCACCCCAAGGCAAGCCATTATGTATCCTAGGATCTCCAGCATCTATGATATGTTTTTTGGATGAATAATTTCTCTCATAATCTAGACTTCTCCTCCATTCTGGGTAAGTGTACACGCCTGTCTTCTTCCAAGGAACACCAGGTCTTCCAAATGTAAAGTCTAATCTAGGGTCTATATTGTTGCTATATGAGCTATCCGTGATATCATTTCCTTCATTGAAAGTATCGAATAGTGGTAAGCCATTCTGATCAGTCTTAAATGCATTGATGAGATTCTGGCTTCCTAGGTAGAAATCGTCTCCGCCAGGATATACATTACTATAGGTTACATTCAATATATTACCAATATTGTGTCCAAGATCTGGATTCTGTGTATAGGCAAATTGTACAGTAAACACCATCTCTCTACCATTCTCTTCTTCGAGCGTGGCTAGATCTTCAAACTCCTTAATCAATCCAAACTTACCAGAATTTATCACCTCATCCGCATACTTTATAGCCTCATCCCATTGCTTATTTTCTGTATAGGCTTTCGCCAAATAAGCTGCCGCAGTCAATTTATTTACTCTGGCAGACTCTGGCTGAGTGGTTGGTAAGACGTCGTAAGCTGCTTTGAAATCTTCAATTATTTTAGCTAATACTTCACTAGGCTGATATTGTCTATTGCTGGCGTCGGTTGCCAATGTTTTATCATCGAGCCAAGGAACATGATTATAATTCCTAAGTAAGTCAAACATAAAATGCCCTCTCAAGAACCGCAATTCTGCTGACCTAGTGGCCTTTGGATAATTAGGATTTTGGTAAGCATCTAGTGTTCGTAGGGCATTGTTTACCCTTGATATTGCCCAAGTGAGATTCAGCCATTTATTGTAGGCGATGTCGTTAGATGCATTGAGTGTATAGGTCTCACATTGGTGGATAGGTACTTGATCTACTATCCCACCGCCACCTTTGTATGCATCGTCTGATCTTACATCTGCAATCCAATTCGAAGTTGGTCCTTGGAAGGTCACATGGTGAAGGTTGATAAATCTACTGGTCAATCCAGCATAAACAGAGGTGATGAGTTTATCCATGATTTGAGCATCCACTTCGACACCTTCTACCAGTGCACCTTGAGGCTCTACATCTAATACATCAGTGCATGAGTATGTCAAGCATGATGCTAATATCACAATTACAAATATGTTTATCTGTGTGCGCATGACAATTATATTTTAATATTTACTCCAAAAATGAAAATTCTAGGCAATGGATAGGCTGCGGCATCTATACCTATTGCATTTCGAAAAGTCTGCGGTAATTCTGGATCTACTCCGCTGTATTTTGTAATTCTGAATGCATTTTGCACTTCACCGTACATACTGAGTGTATTGCCACCTAGCCATGAAGCAGCAAATTCATATCCCAATCTGAATGTACGCAACTTCAGGAAACTGCCATCTTCCACATAATATGAAGAGCTTCTTCCCTCATCGTTACCACCATCATCCAAGGTCAATTTTGGTATTGTTGCAGAGGTGTTTTCTTCTGACCATGCATTTAATATTTCTGTGCGTCTATTGTAGGTACCATTCTGTGCAAAATCTGTTACCCATTTAGTTGTATTGAATATTTTATTGCCAATAGAAGCATACCAGAATAGATCTAGATATAATTTTTTATACCTAAAAGAATTATTCAATCCCAGTGTAAAATCTGGGTGCGGACTACCTATGTACGTACGATCGCCCTCGTTGATGACACCATCACCATTCACATCTCTATATCTCAATCTTCCTATACCTTTGCCTATCTGAGTGGCATGAGCATCTACTTCAGCTTGATTCTGGAAGATGCCGTCATTGATCCATCCATAGAATTCTCCTAGTTGTCTCCCTTCGGCTATTCTTACTTCCTTATTCGTATATCTTTCGCCATCGTTTCCTAATGGGTAGATATCTTTTAATTCTACAATTTTATTTTTATAAATAGAGAAATTAAAACTATTGCTCACTGAAAAATCAGAATCTGTATTGCCAATAGCGTAAGTGAGCGATACATCAAGACCTTTGTTATTTACCTTTGCAAGATTCACATACGGGGCAGTGCCCTCTCCTATCGCTAGGATGCCTGGAGGATTGTCCAATAAATCTTTTGTATCTTTATTGTAAACATCTAAGCTCAATGTCAATTTATCACTGAATAAAGTAGCATCAAAACCGAGATTCATCTGTGTTGTTGTCTCCCATTTCAGGAATGGATTGCCACGATTAATTACTGAAAATCCTTGATCTACGGTTGTATTGGTACTGTATATGTCATAGTTAGAATTTAGATCTTGCGGTCCGTAGGTTGAATAGGCTGCGTATGGATTGTCAGTGGTATTTTGGTTACCTAATTTACCCCAGCTAGCTCTTATTTTTAAGTCGTTTACTGTCTGCGAACCATTCAACATAGATTTAAAAAATGACTCTTGTGAAATCCTCCATGCAGCCATAACCGTAGGGAATGTACCACCATTTTTAAACCTAGATGTCCTGTCATGCCTCACGATACCTGTCAATAAATATCTATCCTTGTACCCATAATCCAATCGACCAAATTCAGAAAATAATCCCCAATTGTTTCTCGTGCCATTGACGCCTGCCAGTGCACCACCTGAGCTGATCGTGACATAAGATGGCACCTCCACTACATAATCCGTACGTCCGCCACTCAGATCTCTGAATTTATAGCTTACTGATTCTACACCACCATTGACTTTGATTTTATGATCATCAGATACGAAGCTATACTCAAGCAGATTGTTCAGGGTATTGGTGGTGCCTTCACCATAGGAATTATAATAGCTATTTTGTGTAATCTGATATACACCTTCTAATATTGCAGGCGAAAAATTATTTACAAAGTAATTACTAAAATCAATTCCATAATTTACGGTGAATTTTAGAGAATGGCGATCATCCAACAGCTTTAAACCTTTGAATATATCTGCCGTGATACCTACGTTACCAAAGATTCGCCAGCTATCTGTGGTATTATTCTTACCCTTCTCCAATCTACTCACAGTATTCCTCACATCAGGAAAATTACCCACTCTACCAGCAAAATTGCCAGAAGTGTCTCTCACAGGATGGGCTGGGTGCTGTCTTATCACATCAAAAGGTATCCCGCCCTGGTCAGTTTGAGAAGAGACACCAAGCCTAGTTGATTTTGAAACACTCAGATTTTCATATACATTGAATAATTTTGAAAGATTGTAATTAGAATTGAGTCTAGCTGTATATCTTTCGTAGAAGCTTGTCTTAATAATCCCTGGTTGATTCAGATAAGAAGCACCAAACATGACACTACCTTTATCATTAGCATTTGAAATATTGATGTGATAATCTTGGGTAGTTGCATTGTTATATACCTCTTTGTACCAGTCAGTACCTTGTGGAGTATAGGCATAAACTTGATCCTTTACCGACAAATCATAATATTGAGGATCGAGCACCACTTGCGGCTTGCCATTTAAGTCAAAATAGGATGTAAATTGAGGCTTTTGTTTGGATCAGAATTTTTTGAAGCCTTCCAATATACTTCGCCCCATTGCTGTGCATTTAGAAGATCTATTTTATTTGCAATCGTATTATATCCTATGCTGGTACCTGCATCTATGCTAAGCTTGCCTTTTTTACCTTTTTTGGTAGTGACGATGATGACCCCAGCTGCCGATCTAGATCCGTAGATAGAGGCAGATGCATCTTTTAATATTTGAATAGATTCGATATCGTTAGGATTTATATTATCCAATGGCTCTTGAGTCGGGATGCCATCTACTACTAGCAATGGATCACTATTGTTAAATGAGGTAAATCCTCTTACTCTTACTTGCGTTCTACCAGAGCCAGGCTGACCGTCTTGGGTAAAATTCACCCCAGATACACGGCCTTGCATAGCTTGCAGCGCATTTGCATAAGGCACTTTTCCTACCTCATTTATGTTTACCACACTGACGGAACCTGTGAGATCTTTTTTGAGTTGTGTGGTATATCCTACTACCACTACCTCATCTATTACATTGCTTGATTCTAGTAATATCTCAAGACCTGACTTTACTGAAAAGTCATTGATTACCTTCGTCATGTAGCCGATATAACTCACTTCTATACGTTGAGTGCCTTCTGGGAGTACAAGTTCAAATTTCCCATCATAATCTGTTATTGCACCTGTGGAAGTATTAGGTACTAATATAGATGCGCCTATCAATGGAAGTTTGGTTTCCTTGTCGAGTACTATTCCTTCTACTTTTGATTGTGCAAAAGCAAAGGAGATTTTTAGTACAAATAATAAAACTAATACCTTTTTCATTATTCTATTTTATGATCTTTGATTCAATACTATTTATTAATTTTGAGCTTAACTTACGATTTAAATGATTGATTACCATGCTTTTCTATTAACCATCTGCTTGTCGAGTTCTTCTAGGGAAATACCCTTGGTCTCTGGCATCATCTTCCATACAAATATCAACTGTAGCACCATCATGAATGCAAAAAATGCAAAGACTGACCCAGGGCCTACCGCATTGAATAAATATGGAACCAAAGATGGAATGATAGCCGCTAATACCCAATGCACTGAACTACCGAATGCTTGGCCATTTGCACGGAGATGATTTGGAAATATTTCTGAGATAAATACCCAAATAACGGCTCCCTGACCGATCGCATGAGACGCTATGAATAGGAACAAAAACAAGGGCACTGCCACACCCTGCCACTTAAGATAAAAAGCAATAGCCACTAATGAAAGTGACAAAATATATCCGATAGAACCGATGTACATGAGCTGTTTTCTGCCCCACTTATCGATCAGTGATAATCCAATGAGTGTAAAGATAAGATTGACTATTCCTATCCCTACACTGCTTAATAACGCACCACTTTTTTCTAGACCTGCTATTTCAAATATTCTAGGTGCATAATATAAAAAGGCATTGATCCCTGAAAATTGATTGAACAACGCAACAAGAAAAGCCAAAACCAGGGGATACCTATATTTTTCACTAAAGATAGAATCTGTCTTATTTGCTGTAGCATTATCTTCTGTGATCGCACGTAATTCTGCTGATACATCATCTTTAGCATAGATCGTTTGCAATACAGCGGTCGCAGCCTTTTCGTCTCTTTTTTTGGCGATAAGACATCGTGGACTCTCTGGTATGAAAAATACTAAAACCAAGTAAATCACAGATGGAATCGCCATCACACCTAGCATCCATCGCCATGCATCTGCCCCGATATTTTGAAGGAGATAGTTGGACAGCATAGCCATGAGTATCCCAAAAACTATATTGAATTGGTATAAGGCTACAAGCTTGCCTCTATTTTTCTCAGGGGCGACCTCAGATATGAAGGCTGGTGCTGCTATTGTGGATGCGCCGATACCCAAGCCACCGATGAATCTAAATATTGCAAACATTTCTGGTCCTTGCGCCATGGCAGAACCTATAGCTGATAGTAAGAATAGTACGCCTATGATGATAAGTGTTTTTCTCCTTCCAAATATATCAGTAGGATAGGCACCAAAAATAGCTCCTACGACGGTACCCCACAGTGCCGATGCCATGACCACAAAGCCGTGATAAAACTCACCTTTATCCCAAAGTTGCTGTAATGAAAGGTCAGCACCAGAAATCACTACTGTATCAAATCCAAAGAGAAATCCTGCTAATGACACAATAATAGACCAAACGAATATTTTACTATTTTCCACCTACTTGATATTTTATAGTGACAAATTTGAGATTTGAAATACAAGTAGGCGTTAAAAATAAAATCTAATTAATTCAATTTTGATGCATTTTACTATAAAAACATAAGTAGCTCTATATCAATCAAATGTGAAGTGAATAATAATAAATTTATGCCACATGTTCAAATTTGTGTCATACAAAATGAGACTAAAATATAAGTATGGTGGAAATATTAGATACTTGCGAAATAGTCCTACTTATCCAAAGTCCTAAACTGACTCGGAGACATATTGTATTTTTGCTTAAATACGGTAGCAAAATAATGTGGTGACGAAAATCCAGAAGCGTAGGCTATCTCAGATATGGACAATTCGCTTTTTTGCAATAGTTCTTCTGCATGGGCTAATCGCTTGTTTTGCAAATAATCTCCAATGTTTTCTCCTAAGAGTGCCTTTGGTCTTTCTATACAATTGAGATCTCGACAGATTGACCTCTCGGCATAGGTCCGTAATCTGAAACTGTGAATCCTTGAAGTGATTTTGTATAAATGCATTCACTTTTTCAATGAATTCTTCATCCATCGGGTTGACCGCTTTTTGGTCGAGTAAGGTGATTTTTTGCTTAGAATCATTGTCTAGCAGTAATTTCCTATTGTGTATCAAATTTTCAATAGTGGCAGCGAGCAGGTGAATATTGAATGGCTTAGTAAGAAAGGCATCGACGCCAGCCATGGAGCTTTCTATCTGCTGGTGTATAGATGCGCGCGCCGTCAGGACTATCGTCGGAATGTGTGAGGTCCTAAGGTCACTCTTCAGCGCCTTGATGATCTCCATACCATCCAATCCTGGCAGCGAAAGGTCACAAATGATGATATCGGGCAAGAGCGTAGTAGCTGCAGCAAGGCCCTCATCGCCCGTCATAGACTGCGATATTTGGAACAATGGATTTAAATTTCTTTTCAGAAAATCCTGAAGCTCTAGATTATCCTCGATGATCAATACGTGGTAGCCCGACAATGGCTTGATCTCGCGATCATTCTCTAATCCCAATTGATAATTAATAGATTCGTCGTAAATAGCGTCTGAGGACACTGCATAGCCTTGTCCCTCTCCTATCTGATCTTCCGAAAAATGCTTATTGCCCAGTGGTAATTCGATCGTAAACCTAGATCCCTTGCCTTTGATACTACTCACAGCAATGGATCCTTTGTGCAATTCTATAAATGTTTTTACCAAGGACAATCCCAATCCTGTGCCTGCATTATAGGTATTTTGCACTTGGTAAAATGGCTCAAATATATGCTCATAACTCTCCTCAGGAATGCCAATGCCAGAGTCTTCAATATTTATTTTTACAATATCATGAAAAGAATCCTGCAAGATGCTGATCGTTATACTGCCACTATCTGGCGTAAATTTGAAGGCATTTGAAAATAAATTAAATACTACCTTATCCATCTTATCAGGGTCAAACCACACAAGAAGTGGACCTTTTTGGTGCAAAATTTCAAATTTTATATTCCGCTGATTGGCTACAAATTTGAATGACTGCGCGATGGCACTGATGAATTCTATGATATCATATTCCGCCACCACGAGCTTGATTTGCCCACTTTCTATTTTCCTAAAATCCATCAATTGGTTGATGAGCCTGAGTAATCGCAGGGAATTTTGTTGGACCTGTCGGAGCTTAGAAGAAATGCTTTTATCTTTTTGATTTTCAGCTATCAATTCATCACTCAGCCCTAGGATTAATGACAATGGCGTACGCAGATCGTGGGAAATATTCGTAAAAAAGTTGACTTTTGCATTGGTAGCCAGCGTCAATTCTTCAGACATCTTGAGTATTTGGATTTGCTTCTCCGTGAGCTCATTATTGGCAATTTCCTTCTTCTTCAGCGACTGCCACAAAAACCAACCCAGTATAAAAGCTGCCAACAATGATACCGCAAGCAGCAGGATATAATTTCTTTGTGTTTTAAAAATCTTCTTTAGCGAATCTACCAGAGATTGTTGATTATCAATGCTTTGCTGTAGGCCCTCGATTTTTTTCATCTGCAGATTGATGGTCCTAGCATTGGAGCTATTGATGATGATCGTACTCAGTTTATTGATCTTTTCATACGGGAGCTTATGCAGGATACTCAGCGCTATAGAGATGGCTTCCGACCCGCCAGTAGGATATAGTAGAGAAGCGTTGATGAGATTGTGTTCGACGAGGTCGATACCATTGCCCTCTCCCATCAGTCCATCTACACCTACGATAGTAATTTCCTTCTGGATACCAGCCTCCGTGAGCCATTCGCGTGCAGACTTTGCGAGCCCATCATTGTGTGCATAGACTGCATTTATTTCAGGATGATTTTTTAGTTCCAGTAGAAAGCTCTTCTTAGTTTCATCTATACCATTTTTGTCTTCTATGGTACTTACTATTTTATGTTTTGAAATATTTTGAAATTGGTCTTGAAAGCCCTTACTCCGCTCCTTAGCAGGTGTCATCGTCATACCGAGTTGCAGCTCCACTACATTCAATCCCTCTTGGTGCATGTCTTGTAGATAATTAGCGGCAGTTTTTCCGATCTCCAGATTGTCGCCCCCGACGAAAGCGTTAAATTTTTCAGATTCTGTCTTCCTATCCACTAAGAGCACAGGAATGCCCATTGCAAATATGCTATCAATGGTTTTTGTTAATGGTTTTGCCTCATTAGGAGACACGATGAGTAGATCCACTCCTTGGTCCAGCAGAGAATTAATATCATCTATCTGCTTGCTACTATTATTTTGAGCATTTACTATGATGAGATCCAGCTCAGGGTGGAAGGCCAGTTCTCTAAGCATTTCGTCATTCATAGTCTTGCGCCACTCATCCTCACAGCATTGCGAAAAACCAATTTTAAACCTAGCACCTACATTATCCTGCGTACAAGAAAATATATGCAATATGAATATTAAGAAAACGAAATGCTTCATAAGGTGGTTTTTGATTTATAATTTACCCACGCATCCAATAAAACAACAAATATGAATTCTATTACTGAAAATCTATGTACATGACAAAAAAACAAGTAGCCAATGATAAACGTTTGATTATGTGATAAATAAAACCAAAACATCATGGCTACTCAGGGTAAAGTTAAAGAACTTACCGGAGAACTGATGAAGAACCTAAGCACATTAACAAAACCAAGGATAGATCTTATAGGATTATTTATTCTTGCCATTGTACAAGTTACTTATTGTAAACCTCGCCAAGATAGCCTTGGCGATGGATACGAAAAGTAAAACGGGAAGCAATTACCGACGATTGCAGCGATTTATTAAAGAGATAAACTGGACCAACACATCTCTGATACAGATGATTTTAAAGTGGTTAAAACTGGACGACGGGCCATATACCTTACTGATAGATCGTACCAATTGGGAGTTTGGGAAGAAGAAAATTAATATCCTGATGATATCAGTTTTATACGAAGGATATAGTGTTCCATTGGGTTGGTCACTGTTGAATAAAAAAGGTAATAGCAATCAAGGTGATCGATGGGATTTACTGAATAAAATCATTGACAAGGTAGGGCGGGTAAAATAAAGTATATCATTGGCGACAGGGAATTTGGCGGTGTCTGTTGGTATAACTATTTGAACGATAATGGTATAACCTTCGTCATTCGAATAAAAGAAAATCAAAGTGTACCATGATAGTCAAAAGATATCCAAAGAAATATAGTAAAATCAAACTCCAGAAAAGGCAAACATTCCAATAATAAAAATATAAATATGGTAAATTGGAAGTTTAGTTAGTGGATTTAGGTTTAAAATGATAAAAATAAATCGGAATACCTGATCATTTTGTCACAAGAAAAGATAACGGATGTGACAGTAGTTTACGGCCAGAGATGGCAGAAGAAAGTATGTTTAAAAATATGATGGTTTCTGGAGGATACACACTTGCAAAAAGATTCAGAATAGAAACTTGATTGGATTGATCGCATTAAGCTATTCAGGATGCTGATAACAGGATTGATGATTAAGAAAAAAATCCTGAAATTTTCATCTGCAAAGCGCATGGAAGGCCATCAAAAGTGTTTTCAAAGCAGGACTCGAATTCATAATGAGGGCTCTATATACCAATAATAGTAGAGATTTTGACGAGCCATCAAATTTTTGTCATGTACATAGACTGAAAATATATCAATTTCCACCCAATAATGTTAAAAAATAAACTACTTGTCAGCGCTAAAGGTGGCAAACAAAAGTATTTAGATAACTGGGGTTAAGGTTTTTATGGATTTAAAAAACTATAAATCGGCAGTAAAGCTGTGTTATTGCCAATAATTTGAAAATGCACGTATAGTTAGAATATTCGAATCACTCTTTTTCAACACTTGTTTCGTCCGAATCTAGTTCTGTAAAATCAAGTTTAATATTCTCAATATCGTAAACACTAACATCTATTCCTTTGAATTTATGCGGATTGAAAATTGCAAGATTTACCCCGTTTTGGTATAATGAACTTTTAAACTCAATTCCGTCAAATCCCATTGATTTTATTAACTCTGAAAGATATTGTGTTGGCAAATAATCTAATTCGCTGTCGCTTCTTCTTCGTGGTTTTGAAAGTTCTTGTTCTAATTTGTCAATGAAAGAACCGTGTATCATTACTTCTTCCAAAGATTCCAATTCTGCAAGTCTAAAAACATCATAAGTAAAGCGACTTAGATTTACTACACTTATATTTTCTTCAAGCCTAAATGTTCCAACTGTAACATAATCAAATAAACTCGCTCTAACTTCGTATAATGTTGTTGTTATATCGTTTGCCAAATATAGATACGAAATTCCATTAGGGTTTGCTCTACCGCTTTTTGCTGATGTGTTTGGTGGATTACCCATTTGTGCAATCTCATAACCTTTGGAATTATCAGTAATCCTTGCACGGTAAAATTTCTTCCCTTTTGGTAAGTCTTTTTGAAAATGTTTGAATAAGGATTTTAGTTTTTCTAAATCCAATGGATTTTTCAAATGAAATCTGTTTACCGTTTTTATTTCTTCCGAAAACTTGTCCCAAGAGAGGAAAAGTGTTTGGTTCAAATCTTCTTCAACACCTGAATTATGAAATTTTAATTGTACAGGATTGTTTAAAAGGTTTTGATAATCGGCAATATCATCTCTAATAATTTCTGAAATGAGCTGTTTGACATTGTTTGTATCAATCAAATTTTGAGTAAAACCTTTTATGAAAGTCGTTAATGATTTGAATTTCCAATGGCTTACCATTTTCGATATCAACCTCATACAAATCCATGATGCCTACAAAAAAGCGATTTAATTCGGAAGCCTCATAAATGGAAACATTTTTGTAGTTACAATAATCACAATCTCCTATCATTTTGTTATTAAGAATGATAGAACTTATGTATTGGCTCTCAAAGCAATTTATACAACAATTCATATCAAATCAATTTCAAAACTAAGTCAATGTGGTTCATTAGGGAAAGTTTCTTTAACGTTCCTAATCCCGGAAAGTGTCCATTATTATGATACTCTCTAAATATAGGGATAGCAACAGAATTATAGCCAGTTTGATCGCACCATGCAATCAGTTTATTTAATGCTTCTGCAAATTTTCCTGCAATATCTGAGTGTCGTCATTGGAATCGGAAACGAAGTGTTTAACTTTTTATTTTTCTTGTTTGTTTCTCATTATAAGACAAATGAATGGCAACTGCATAAAGGCAAAAATCCTGTTTCGGAAATATTCCTCTCCTATAGAAAGATAATCGGAAAAACCTGTAAATCCATCTTCCTGATAGTAAATATGTTCTTCTGAAAAACTACTTCATCTACCTGTAAATAATCTGAATTTTTAGTTTGAGCTTTGAAATAATCATCAAGTTCAACACGGGTACTTACTTCAAAATTTCTGTGGTATCGTTTACTTGTAGCGGATAGATTGATCACATTGTATTTAATCGAAAAATGCTCCTGATATAATGCTAGGATGTCTGCAATGTTGTCAAAAGCTGCATTGTGTACAATGGTTAATGCAGGAACAATATCAGCGTATTTTTGTAAAACTTCTATCTCTTGGATGTGGTTACTTCTGTTGTGAAAAATTATACCGACTTGGTAGTTTTTACTTTGGCCAACTGAACTTTTAATTGCATTGAAAATAGCATCAGTATCAGTAAACGTTCCAACTTGCGGATTTGCAATAATTGTAAAGTTAATATCGCTATCAACCAATGTTTTTAAGGTAGTTTTAAGTGTTGATGAATCCTTTACAGGTTCAATAATAGGCGACACTTTTGTCTTGTTTGGAGTAAGGACGTTAGGTGTTAATTCCCTAATTCCAATCAATTCAAACTGCTTACCTCTTATATACGGTTGGTACATACTCTTTCAGTTGCTAAAAAATTATACAATTTATGATACTCCTGTTCGTTAAAGTCCAAAGTATTACAGATGTGTTTTAACTCTCTTGGTGTATTTGACGATTTGAGTAGGTCGGGCTTATGTAGTTTACGTTTTTTTAACTTATTCAAAACTTGTTTTTGGAATACAATTATATCAATACATGCAAGCAATTCATAACAAGCCCTAAAGATTAACGTATTAGGAACATCGGGAATATACCCGAAATTATCAGCAACCAAATCAAGATATTCTTGCTTACGTAGAATTTTGAAGATAGTATCAAATTCAAATAACGCTGTATTGCTGCTTGCTTCTTTTATCGTTTGCAATTTATTCTTTGTATCAAGTACAATAATTCCAATACTTGTATTTTCATACTCAACTTTTTTAATTTTTCTGCATTTTTTATCTGTTACAATATTAACTTCATCGGCAAATTTTTGATAATCAGCTAACTGTTTTGATAGCTTGGAAAAATCGTCAAGTTCTGTTTTGATTTCAAAAATTCGTACAGAACCATTCAACATAACCAAGTCGGCTTTTGAAGCACTAATTTTTAGCTCATTTAAAATGAGTGTTGTTTTTAAACTATGTTCTTTGATTAGACTTTGCACCAAATTATTTTTATAGACATATTCACATCTGTATTGCTGTTGCAAAGTTTTGTACAAAGATTTGATTATGTCTAAATTTGTTTCGTAAGAAGAAGCATTGAAATACTTGGTTGTTTGTCTTTCAAAGAGTAAAGTATTGTTCTCTCGCACTATCTTTTGAAACATGGGCGGTGAAAAAATTTGAGATAGAACTCTTAAATTCTGCACATTATACATACTAATTAATTCTTAACAAAGGTAGGAATTTATTAAAATTTCCCAACATAAAACTACAAATAATCACTTTTATTATTAAAACTAGAATAATTTATTCTTATTACTAATTTTCAACGTTAGTTCTATCAATCCACTCCAAAAAAAATACTACATTTGGACATCTTCTACATTTTTATAAACATAAAAAAACATCCAAATATAGGCACTCTTCTCTAAAAGATCAAACTTATTACACAATTATCACTTTCTAAAACATCTCATCACTCATCTCCCCACACTAATATCAAGGCGCCTAAGAGTACGATGCCTATGGCTTTTAATCCACTTTTCCATATAAAGTAATATAAAAATAGTTGAATTAAAAATTGAATTTTATTCCAAAATCGAATCGAAGCCGGATTTTTTTGTAAATTTTGTTATCATACTTTACACATACTTATAAATATTCAATTGGTTATACACTCATAAAATCCACATAATAATTAAAAATATACAGATGAGATTTTATCTTTTTCTTTTGTTTTATGCGCTGCCCTATCTGGCTTTCGGTCAAGGAACACTACAAGATATACTGACAGAAATGGCCAAAAGCCCATTTTACTTACATGCGAATCTAGGCATTGCCGTACAAGACGTTACTGATCGAAAAGTAATCGCAGACATCAACAAAGACAAGCTTTTTATACCTGCATCTACCATAAAATTGATAACTACACTTTCAGCACGGCATCTCTTGGGCGAGAATTATCGATTTACTACAGGATTATATTATGATGGCACTATAACGGATGAAGGTACATTACAAGGCAATATCTATATCATTGGAAATGGAGATCCCACATTAGGAAGTAGTAGAATATCAGGCAATCCTACGATGGAGATGATCCTCCATATTTTTGCAGAAAGAATAACACAAGCTGGAATTCGATGCATCGAAGGAGAAGTGATTGCAATAGCAAAGGAAAACATGCAGCCACCAATCGGTGACTCTTGGCAGTGGAACGATTTGGGCAATTACTATGCGACTGGTGCATGGTCTATTAATGTGAACGAAAATTTATACAATATTTACTACAACCACGACATGGAGCCGGGCGAGAAAGCGCAAATTTCGTACATCGAGCCGTACATACCACGGCTTATGATAGAGAGTCATGTAATCACCGATAGTGCACACACTGCAGATAATGCTTATATTTTTGGTGCACCATTTACATACGATCGTTTTATAAAAGGTACGATTCCACAAGGGAAAGGATTGTTCAAAATCAAAGGTTCGATCCCCAATCCTCCGTTGTTTTTTGCCTATAGACTCTATGCTTTACTGCACCACATGGGCATTAGTGTCGATAATTATAATACAGAATCAACAAAAAAAGACGGGCTGACATGTATTTTTGAACATAGTTCGCCACCACTTAAGGATATTATAAAAATCACAAACGACCAAAGTAACAACCTCTATGCAGAAGCTACTTTGAAGGCCTTAGGTGGAAAAGATATTACGGAAAACGTACAAATAATGCTTGATAATCTCCAGTCGATGGGTTTGGATACATATCCTTTCAATATGGAAGACGGAAGTGGTCTCTCACCACGTAATTTGATAAGTCCAGATCTGATGGCATCATTTCTTGCAAAACAAAGCCAATATTTAGGTGATGTCGATTTCAAAAATATCCTGCCAACAGTTGGCGAATCAGGTACGGTAAAAAATATGCTTGGTAATTCACCTGCAAAAGGTCGTATGTGGATAAAGTCTGGTTCAATGGAAAAAATCCTTTGTTATGCAGGCTACGCACGAGCTGCTTCTGGCCGTTTAATTACGTTTGCTGTATTCTTAAATAACAGTCAAGCCAAAACATTTAAAGAAAATAAAACAGAATTGGAAAAAATCATAGATACAATTTATAGATTTTCTTAACTTCGGGCGAAATTAAGTTTTATTTGTAGAAATGGTCAAAATCAAAATTATTATTCTACTTCTTTTATCTGGATTTTATCAAGGTTGCGACGATACTATTCACAAAAATGAAGTATTGGACGTCTCTGATCGATCTAACAATTTCAATAGTGAATTGGAAGAAGAATCCAGCGTAAATATTGGAAGGGCTATTTGGCAAAAACCAGGTTTAGTAATTGAAAAGCTAGGTGATATTTCAGACAAAGTGATCGCAGACATCGGAGCAGGTACAGGATATTTTTCACTGAGATTGGCACCAAGGGCCAAAAAAGTGATCGCCATCGAAATCGAGCCTGCTATAATAAGATATCTAGATTCACTGAGATTGAGATTACCCAAAGACCAACAGAATAATTTAGAGACTAGACTAGCCAAAATCAATGACCCATTGCTCAAGCCAGAAGAAGCAGACATAATACTGATTATCAATACAATAGCCTATATTGACAAATTAGACGAATACCTTAAAACCGTCAAAAAAGGTTTGAAAAAAAATGGAAGACTTATCATTATTGATTATAAGATGAAAAAGCTTCCAATCAATGCGCCACCCAAAGATGAAAGGATTTACTTGGACAAATTGGAAGATATTTTGGAATCAGCTGGATACCATATCGCACAGTCAGATGATACTTCCCTTGATTATCAATATATATTAACAGCAACAAAAATTAATTAAAACAAAACACTGATAAACAATTTAATATGACTAATTTATCTTCTCTAGACATTGGAATCGTAGTTGCCTGGATCAGCTTTATGATGATATTTGGTATTTGGATTTCCTACACAAGCAAAAAAAACAGCAAATGATTACTTTTTAGCTTCAAAATCCTTGCCTTGGTGGGCCGTAGGTGGATCACTCATAGCAGCCAATATCTCTGCCGAACAATTTATCGGAATGTCAGGTTCTGGATATGCCGTTGGGTTTGCTATTGCAGCCTATGAGCTTATGGCTGCCATTACTTTGATCATCGTCGCAAAATATTTTTTGCCCATATTTATCAAAAAAGAAATATACACCATGCCTCAATTTCTCGAAAGGAGATTTGACAATAGGGTACGTATTGGGTTAGCTATTTTTTGGGTAGGATTATTTGTCTTTGTCAATATAACAACAGTTTTATACCTTGGATCACTAGCATTAGAACAAATCATGGGTATTCCATTACTATATGCTATCATTGGATTAGCCATTTATTCGGCATCTTTTTCGGTCACTGGTGGACTAAAAGCTGTCGCCTTGACAGATGTGGTCCAAGTTGTGGCATTGATCTTTGGCGGATTGGTAGCTAGCTATATGGTATTGGATGCAGTCGGTGGAGGCGTTTTATCAGGTCTAAGTACCTTAGTCGAAAAAGCACCTGAAAAATTCGATATGATCCTTGATAAATCCAATCCAAAATATATAGACTTACCAGGTATCACAGTATTGGTCGGTGGTATGTGGATCGCAAATCTATATTATTGGGGAACCAATCAGTACATCATACAAAGATCTCTGGCATGTAAGAGTTTGGAAGAAGCACAAGATGGTACCGCTGCGGCTGCCTTGGTCAAAATTCTACTTCCACTAATCGTCGTTATTCCAGGAATAGCTGCTTATGTATTGGCCGCAGAAATTGAAAAACCTGATCAGGCATATCCTTGGGTCATTAGCAATTATGTAGGATCGGGTTTCAAAGGGATAGCGCTTGCTGCTTTGATCGCAGCTATTGGTTCATCTGTGGCATCAATCGTTAATAGTGCATCCACAATATTTACATTGGATGTATATCGCCCGCTCTTCATGAAACAAGATGCTGAGCGAAATCAAATCCTAACACCACTCGAAAATAATAGCAGTCAGCTGACTGTAAAAGAAGAAAATCAATTGGTTCGTATCGGTAAGTGGTCTTCTTTAATATTTATCATTATTGGCGTATTGATCGCACCATCATTAGGATCACTCGGAGAAGCATTCCAGTTTATCCAAGAATATACAGGTTTCATTAGTCCCGGTATTTTGGCTATCTTTGTTTTAGGATTATTTTGGCGAAAGACATCAACAAATGCAGCATTTTGGGGTGTAGTGGTCTCATTACCACTTTCTATGTTGTTTAAGTTTTTACCTAAATTTGTTGATCTTTCTGGCTTAGCACCGTTTGGTTTTTCTGCTTTGGCTGAAAGTGGTGTTTATGAAATTCCGTTTCTAGACAGGATGGGATTTAGTTTTATCCTAGTATCACTTATTATGATCATAATCTCTTTGCGAGAAAATAAAAACGATGATCCTAAAGCAATTTATTTTGATACTAATTATTTCAAAACCAGTACGGCATTTAATTTAATGGCAATGACCGTTATCGGAATAGTTGCCGCAATCTATATAGTCTTTTGGTAATCAGCCCTACAGTTCAAACAATAATTTAGTAGGATTCGAGCTGAATTAGCTGTAAATATTACGATGTTGTTTTGTACTTGATTTCATATTGAAGTCAAGTACATTTCATACATTATGTTGATTTTACTTTTAATACGAAATATACATTAGAAAATCTATTACAAAGCACCACGAATCTTAATGCATAATTTGGGTTTAATACACTAAAAGCAAAATCTCATTCAGATAGGTAAGATATTATGATTTGTTTTCGAAATAAAATCTTAATAGCTCAATCTCAAGTATAAAGGCATTAAGTGTATGTTTAAAATTTTATTGCCTTATATCCAACATCTTATGAACTAAGCTGCAAAATAAGCTAATTGTTTAGTTCACTAACCTTTTTAATTCTTTTATTGTCAGAACCATAACCTATGGATTAGCCACTATGATTTTTTAAAACATATTCTAAATACAAAAATCACTTCTAGGAATAACCTTTTATAATAATCTCGTTGAATGTCATAATTTAGCATAAAACATAAGTTATAAAAAAAGGGTTAGCTGAAAATTCAACTAACCCTTTTGCTCTTTGTTCGTATCTAAACTTCTTAGACGTTTGTTGGTTTTCTTTGAAAGGGGCCGAGTCCGGCGACCCGACCCTCTAACTATGAAAAAAACTACTGTCTCGTTTAGGTAAAAAACCTTATACTTTATTTTTCTAATTCTTAGACGTTGGTTGTTTTTCTTTTGAAAGGGGCCGAGTCCGGCGACCCGACCCTCTAACTATGAAAAAAACTACTGTCTCTTTAGAAAACATCTATTATGTTATAGCTATTAAAAATCTTAGACGTTTGTTGATTTTCTTTTGAAAGGGGCCGAGTCCGGCGACCCGACCCTCTAACTATGAAAAAAACTACTGTCTCTTTATATCAGCTTGATATTTTATTTTATTTGGTTTTAGAATATCTTTATATTCAAACCTTAAACAATTGACCTCGAGAAAAAGTTCTCAGACGTTAGATTTTTTTTTTGAAAGGGGCCGAGTCCGGCGACCCGACCCTCTAACTATGAAAAAAACTACTGTCTCATTTTGACCGAAGTCATAATATTTTTATAAATCTTAATCCGACTTTCGGATAAAAATTCTGAACATTCTACTTAAAACTATTATTATACAGAATTTAACAGTGCAAAATTATAACTTTATTTTTGTTATAACAAATATTATTAAATTTTTTTTTTAATAATTTAATGTAATAGCTAAATCAAATTCGTCATAGATGGTTTTGTCTCCCAAATTGTCGAAAAATGAACCTGAACCATACTTTATATCAAAATCTGATCTGTCCAATTTGATGGTAGCATTTGCAGTTCCATCTTTAGCAGTTGCATTAAATTTTATTTCTTTTGTGATATTTTTGATGGTGATGTTTGCAGTAATTTTATACTCACCAGCTACACCTCTTGATACCACTTTTGTAAACTTAATAGTTGCATTCGGATGAGCAGCAACTCCAAAGAAATCATCTGATTTTAAGTGTCCTTCTAACTTACCTTTGCCTCCACCTTGCAAATCTGTACAATCTAGACTATTCATATCTACTATAAGTTCTCCACCAGTAAGCGTCATTTCATTAAAAGCCAAACTGCCTGATTTAAACTTGATATTTCCTTCGTGAGAACCAGTAACCTTATACCCTTTCCAATTTACATTTGAAGTAGCGGTATTGATTGCCTTAGATGCTGGAAGAACACCATTCGCAAAAGACAATGATGTCGACAATAAGAACGATAATGATAAAACTAAAAATTTCATAATACTTGATTTTATTTGTAAAAATTAAATTAACATTTGTTGCAACAAATATACGTGTATGAAGTTCGGATTTTACTTTATCATCCCACATTTAAGAAAAATTAACTAAAATACACCTTGTTATCGATTTATTGCCGCTTTTCTAGAATAAATTGCAGCATAGCATCCAAATCATCAGGAGAAAAAATAGTCCAATCGCCATACTTTCTAAACCATGTCATTTGTCTTTTGGCGTATCTTCTACTATTTTGTTTTATCATTTCTAAAGCTGTATTGTAGTCTGTTTTGTGCTCGAAATAATCAAAAAATTCTCTATATCCTACAGTATCCAAGGCGCGCAAATGACGTTTCGGATAAAGGTGTTTGGCTTCGTCTTCAAGACCTAGTCCTAGCATCAAATCTACCCTTTGATTTATCCGATCGTATAAAATATTACGTGGTAGTTCAAGTAAAATGGGTATAAAATTATAAGGGCTTTCTTGTTTCGATTCTTTTACCAAAAACGCAGTGTATGAAGTACCCGAAACTTTGATGACTGATAAGGCCCTTATTATCCGTCTAGAATTATGTTTATCCACAATGGCATAATACTTCGGGTCTAGCATTTCAAGTTCAGCGAGCAATGCACCAAGACCTTCGTTTTCCAATTTCAAATCGTAATCTTCGACAACTTGTAGTGGAATATCTGGAAAATAGTCGATCCCATCAGTTAACGCTTTGATATACAATCCAGTACCACCACAAACTATGGCAATATCGTGATCGACAAAATACAATTCTAAAGCCTGTCTGATTTCACTTTCATATCTCCCGACACTGTAGTTATCTTCTATACTTATGTTATTTATAAAATGGTGCTTCACTGATGCCAGTTCTTCTATTGATGGCTTTGCTGTACCAATATCCATTTCTTTAAAAATCTGCCGACTATCTGCTGAAAATATTTCTGCATTCAAAAGAGATGCTAGGTGTATCGCTACATGACTTTTGCCGACCGCAGTAGGTCCTGCAATCAATACAACAAATTTATTTTTGATATAATGGGTATTTGACATCCAGCTTTTATTAGCTTTACACCGCAAAAATAATCAAACAAACATGTTTTACCAATTTTTAAAAATTCTGGTTGGATTTACGTTAAGGATATTTTATCGAAAGATTTATATCACAGGAACCGAACATGTTAAAAAAGGGAAAGCCCAATTGGTCGCGAGTAACCATCCGAATGGATTTTTGGAACCATTAATTATGGCATGTTATTTTCCTAAAGACTTGCATTTCTTAGTCCGGGGCGATGTTTTTGACAATCCATTTCTAAAACCTATATTGACATCAACCCATCAAATTCCGATCTTCAGATTTAGAGACGGATTTTCGAAATTGCGTGAAAACAGTCAAAAAATGGATGAAGGGATGCAGGTATTACTCGAAAATAAAAATTTGTTGATATTTGCAGAAGGCGGAACCCAAAGCATTAAGTTTTTGAGACCATTGCAAAAAGGAATCGCAAGAATTGCATTTCAAACCATGGAAAAATCACCCCAAACTGATCTTGAAATTTTGCCTGTAGGAATTAACTTCACCTATCCTACACGATTCAACAAAGAAGTGATGCTGCGGGTAAGCACACCACTACAAGTTAGGCCTTATTTTGAGTTGTACCTGCAAGACAAGAACAAAGCCACTGAAACATTACTGAATGATCTGTACGCGCGCATGAAAGAGAATATCATTCACTTGGAAGATCAATCCAGATTAGGGACTTTTGAAGATGTGGTCGTAGCTTCAAGAATTCACCTCAAAAATGCATCGGTTTTACCTGTTTTAAATAACAACACACAGCAACTAGACATAGAGAAAAACCTAGCATCATATATTGATCAACTTAAAGAACCAGAATACAACAGCTTAAACGATGAAATAAAAAACCTTAAGTTAACCCTTAAAAACCAAGGACTTAAATGGAATGATTTGCTCAAATCGCCATTAAATCTTTATAAATCCCTACTTTTAATTATAACCTTGATACCTGCATTGATTGGATTGGTTTTTCACGGGCTACCGATCATGGGTGGATATAATTTTACAAAATCGAAAGTCCGACAAACGGAATTTAAGGCTTCAATCCTGATGGTTTCTACCTTAGTGCTAACGCTTATTATGTATGTTATTCTGATTTTAGTAATTATTTTCACCAGTATATCATGGATATGGTTGCCAATAATCTTGGTATCAGGATTGTCGCTCAGACTTTGTTATACGATATATACACAGACCATTTTCAAAGGTAAAAAAGGATTACAAGATAGCCAAAAAATCGCCCAAAATCTTGTAAATAGTTTAAACCAGAAATCATGAAAGGCATCATTCTGCTGATTTTAATAATTTTATCCGGATGTAACCAATCTGAAAATAAGATGGCTAAAAATGCTGAAAATGTATCTAAAAAAACTCCTTATGCCATAGTTATACATGGCGGCGCAGGTACTATTAATAAAAAAAATATGGATAAAGCAACCGAAGATGCGTACTATACGGCACTGAATGAAGCCCTTGATGCTGGTGAGCAAATATTGGCTACAGGTGGAAAAAGCATTGATGCAGTTGTTGCGGCCATCAAAATCATGGAAGATAATCCATTATTTAATGCTGGCAAAGGTGCTGTCTTTACCCATGAAGGCAAAAATGAACTCGATGCATCTATCATGCGTGGCGACAACCAAATGGCTGGTGCTGTTGGCGGTGTCACCACAGTTAAGAATCCCATATTATTGGCCAGAGCCATCATGGAACGCTCTGATCATGTGATGATGGTAGGCAAAGGTGCAGAGGCTTTTGCTGCCACTTGTGACTTAGAAATTGTAGATCCAGGCTATTTTTACACAGAGAAAAGGTGGAAATCATTACAAGATATATTAAAGCATGATTCAGTCAAAACTCAACTATCAGAAGACGAAAAAGGTAATAAAAAACATGGAACCGTAGGCTGTGTTGCCTTGGATATGGATGGAAATATCGTAGCTGGCACATCTACTGGCGGTATGACAAACAAAAGGTACAACCGTGTGGGCGATGCACCGATTATAGGCGCAGGTACATATGCGGACAATAGCACTTGTGGTGTATCATGCACCGGGCATGGTGAGTTTTTCATAAGGTTTACAGTTGCTAGAGATATTGCTGCCATGATGGAATATAAAGGCATCACGCTCAATGAAGCTTGTAACGAAATAGTGTATAACAAACTAGTCAAAAAAGGTGGTGAAGGCGGAATGATTGCTATAGATAAAAATGGAAATATAGAAATGCCATTCAATACATCAGGCATGTATCGAGGTTGGGCAAAAGAAGGTCAAAGAGAAGTCAAGATTTATAAGTAAAATGAAGTACCTCAAAGAAATATTATTGCTCGAAGCCATAATTTTTATTTTATTTTGGCTCAATGATGAATATCTTGCAACTATGCTGACGTTTATAGCGGTGCCTGTATTTGGAAGTATTCTGATTGTATCGTTGATTGCTGAGCGTATAGAAAAGTCCAAGATTACCAAGGATTATTTTTACCTTATGGTAGGATTGGCAGCTATACCTGCCATTATTTTTTTAGTAATGCACTATGCCAATGGTGGAACCAGTTTCGATTGGTCCAAGGAATGACTACTATATGCGATAGCAAACAGCATTAATATTCATACCAGCGCCCACAGAAGCAAATAATACAATATCTCCTTTTTCTAATTTATGTTCTGGCATTTGATTTTTGATCACCAAATCATAAAGCGTAGGTATGGTCGCAACTGAGCTATTGCCCAATTTGTGGATGCTCATAGGCATAATATGTGGTGGCATTTCCGAAACACCATAAAGTTTGAATAAGACCTTGATAATACCTTCATCCATTTTCTCATTGGCTTGATGAATAAAAACTTTTTTAACATCATGAATATCTACACCAGCAATATCGAGACATTGCTTCATAGCCAATGGTACATTTTTTATGGCATATTCGTACACCTTGCGGCCTTTCATCTTGATGTACCGAATGCGTGGATCTGAATCAGGGAAATATGACTTACCGAAGTTTATATATCCAGCCTCATCTACACAGTGAGATTGTGCACTACAAGCCATAATACCCGAATCTGAATCTTTGTACTCCAATATTGTTGCTCCTGCACCATCACTAAATATCATACTATCGCGATCGTACGGATCAATCACTCTGGATAGTGTCTCCGAACCTACGACTAAAATTCGCTTTGCTATGCCCGCTTTGAAAAATGCATCGCTATGTATCACTCCTTGCAACCATCCAGGGCAACCAAATAATATATCATAGGCTATACAAGAAGGATTATTGATTTTTAACTTCTGTTTCAGACGAGATGCCAAAGACGGTACAGCATCTGTTTGTATGTGATGCTTCGTTACATCTCCATAATTGTGCGCATAAATAATTTGGTCTAGCGTCTCTGGATCGATATTGGCATCTTCGAGTGCAACCTTTGCAGCCAAATAAGCTAAGTCAGACGATGTTTGATCTTGTTTTGCATACCTTCGTTCTTCGATCCCTGTGATTTCTTTGAATTTCTGTGTAATAATATCAGGTGGAGTTGCTACTCTACAATGGTCTTCACCATAAAAATCATGCACAGTAAAGTCTCTGTTAGTCTTTACCTCATCAGGTATAAAACATCCCGACCCAATTATTACCGTTCTGGCCATGCCCTACTCTATTTTAATTTACTGTAATTAAACTCAAAGTTAATAGTAAAAATTATACTTTTGTAATTAGAAACAAAAATAATACAGAAATAAATGGTTACAATACCCGAGTCAATTATCAACGACATTATCGACCAATATCAAGATGAGCAAAAATACCTCACTGATTTGAAACAATTGTCTAGTGAGCAGCCTGATTTAATCGCCTTCATCGATCAAGAAAATTATAGCTTACTTACCAATGATGAAATTGCATTATTGGAATATCTCACCTTGGTTATTTATTTTTCTTCAATGAAGATGATCGAAAAAACAATTCAAATCCAGGGAAAAAGCCTAGAAGCTGCAGAAGAAGATAATTGGAATACATTTAACGAAATCACGGCAAAGAGCTTTTTCAATAAACTTGATTCATTTTTCAAAGATTATCCACAGGAAGATTTACTGGCATTGGTAGAAGACAGTATCCAGCAAGATGAAGATAATATAGTTACACCCGTAGGCAGAGAAATCATTTTTGTGGCCTGCAAAAGTATAATTGATACTATCCATAGCTGAAAAAAATAGCAAAAATTACAAATTTTGATTCCTATTTTGGATATTGAAAAAGGTTTCAGATATTTTTATTTTTAATATATCAATTAATTTCATGTAATAACTACTGATATGTAGAATATCTATAAAGTATAAAAATAATTAATATGAAATATTATCTGAATAAGCAAGGTTAGTCTTCATTTTTGGCATGGTATTGGACTTAATGATAGCAGTTCAGATTTATTTAAGGAATACTTAAGCAAATTGTTACTCGAGACCGGTTCAAGGGGAATTAGACCGGTCTCTTTTTTTTTGTCTAAATCCATAAATCAGCTATCAGCATATTTTAAAGCTTTCTTAAAGCATAAGGATTAAACAATAATTCAAATATCATGCAATCCAATATCATATCCATCAGGCCATTTATAGGTGCAAAAGATTTCGACATCTCAAGGAAGTTTTACACTGATTTTGGCTTTGCTGAAACGAAATTATCGGCAGAATTATCAGTATTCACACTCAGAAACATCAGTTTTTACTTACAAAAGGCTTATGTAAAAGATTGGATAGATAATACAATGATTTTCGTACAAGTAGCTAATGTGGTTGAATTTCACCAAGAAATTTCATCGTTAGAAATTACCATAAAATATCCATCGACCAGAGTTAGCAACATAAAACACGATACTTGGGGCGATGAGTTTTTTGTGCACGACCCAAGTGGTATTCTATGGCATTTCGGTCAGTTTCATTGATTAAAATCTGCTTTTTTGCCCACTTATTCCATAAACAAATAAAATTCTCTGGTCATAGCAATCATTTCATTTGTGTAGTCATTTACTTGATCACTTTTATGAATTACCAAACTTTCTGTTTGGGCAAGACCATCATATTTTTTTTCAAATCGGATGAGTAAGCGCTCTATATTTTTTTCTGCTCTCGGGCGTACTTCTACGATTCGAACACAACCAAGATCGTACATAGATGCCATCTCAATAAATCTCAATCCTTCGAGATATGGCAAGATTACATCAAAATGCCCATTATCATTTAAAAGATTTTTTACTGCTCTTAGTAAATCTACATGAGACAGTTTAATGGTATGGCGGACATTCGCTTTATTTTCATTGAGTGAAAATGTACCACCTGAAAAAAATGGAGGATTGCTAACTATTAGATCATACTTCAATTGAGCATCAGCTGCATATGATTGGATCGAATCATGAATACATGTCAAACGATCCGAAAAAGGGCTATTCCTGATGTTTTGTGTACATTGCTCAAAAGCTTGATCGTCAACTTCTATTGCATGAGATTCAAGTTTCAGATTCCTTTGTGCCAACATCAACGCTATTATTCCAGTTCCTGCGCCAATATCTAATGAACGTTTTTTACCACTAATATCCGACCAAGCTCCTAAGATCAGTCCGTCGGTATTTACTTTCATTGCACATTTATCCTGTCTGACATCAAACTGCTTGAGTTTGAAAACATCTTCCATCTTTTGGGTTTTTCCGCCGTGTAAAATCTACAACTTTATAACGCCAAAGTATTTTATTTTGTTTTGGGCAATCCATTTTATAGCATAAATTCCAGCTGGCACTTCTGATAAACTTATCTCTTGTCGGCCTTCAAATATCTCTGAATCTCTGACCACATGACCCAAGGATGTCATAATTTGAATCCTACCCTGCTGTTTCGACTCAATAGTTAAAAAATCAACGACAGGATTAGGATAAAAATAAAATCCATCTTCTTGTAAATCAAATACATCAGAAAGCATTATTTCAATACAATCACTAATATAAGTACATCCTTTATAAGTAATGCCCAAGGCATATTTACCCGATTTAACGATTACAAAAGTATTGTTTGTTGCCCCAAAAAATGGTACAAATTCGTTTGCCTTGCATTCATACCACTGGTACAATGCTCCAGCAATGTTAAAAGTCTTCAGCGTATCTTTAGAAATGGAAAAAGTCGGTGCAAAATTTACTATCTTTATTTCAAAACGTATGATACTATCACATCCAGCCTTGGTCTGTAGATATTCGGTATATTGACCAGCATTGAAATATGTACTGCTGCCTATTGTCACACTGCCACCTTTGCAGATTTCAAAAAGCGTATCCATTTCGTATCTTGGGAAAATTTTAATGTTCAATATCAAGATGCTATCACAAAAATCAGTCTTGGTCAATGTATCACGAAAGATCCCTGCAACATTATAAGATTTATTATTTACGGTAACAGATTCGCCACTACACAACGAAAAGTCAAGCGCTGTTTGTACTGTGTTCAATTTGATATCAGCTGTAATTATACTGTCACAACCAAAGACACTTTGTAATGTATCCAAAAATATTCCCGCATGGGTATGTGCGTAATTGCCAATGAAAATAGAATCGCCAGGGCAAATCAAATAATCTAGCCTTCTGGCATATACAGGTCGAACAGTCAAGTCCAGCATAATAATACTATCACAACCAAAATAATTTTTCAAACCAATAGTATAACTACCAGTTTTATTAAACTTCATATTTCCAACTTTGTATTCTTCTCCTTGACAAATCTGTTTGGATTGCAAATAGTTTTTAGGAAATACGGTTAAATCTGTAATAACAATACTGTCGCAGCCATGGATGCCAGCAAGTGTGTCCCTATACAAACCAGTCGTGGTGTACATATGTGTACCGACACTAACAGACTGTCCTTCACACAAAGATATTTTCTTATTCGTTGGTGCAGGAAGTGGAACCACTTTTAGTTTTGTAAATACGAGACTATCACAACCTTTTGCGTTTTGTAAAGTATCAATATAATTTCCCGAAACGAAATATGTATGCGCTCCAACTTTTATACTGTCACCTAGACATAGAAAAATTTCTTGACCAAGGCTCGAGTTATCGAAAACCGTTAAATGCGTCGTAATAATACTGTCGCATCCATACCCAGAAACTAAACGATCAACGTACTGTCCTCCACTTTTATAAATATTATTACCTACTTTTATGCTATCACCAGCACAAATTGTCACATTGCGATCAAATTCTGTCTCGAGTACAGTCAAATTTATAATTAATTGATATTCACATCCATTTGCTCCAATAGAAGTCTGAATAAATGTCCCACTGGTGTTGTAGGTAATGCCACCAACCGTTACAGAATCACCTTTACAAATAATTGCGTCTGCATAATCAATAACTGATGGTAACACTGTAACCTCTGTGGTAATGATACTGTCACAACCAGCAATCGTAGTAAGTGGTGATGTATAGACACCTGGTAGTGTATAAGAAAAAGATCCAACTTTAACAGTATCGCCATTACAGATTTGGACAGACTGATGCATTTGATAACTTTTATATAGCGTTATTTCTGTCACGAGCACACTATCGCAGCCCGATGTAGATTGAAGTGAATCGATATAAACACCAGCTCTAGTATAAGCATTGCTACCTACATTTAAGGTGTCACCTTCACACAATGGGACTTCTTGATAAACTAAGCTATCTTTAAACAGCTTGATATCAATTTTTTTGCATGGGTCATTTACGACACAGCCACCATATCCTTTTATCAGAAAAGTAGTATTACGCGGGACTGGAATATTTAGAAAACTGCCACTGGCAAATGTGATGCTGTTACAACTATCCCTTTGCCAAGACCATTGAGTGGCATCATTGAGGTAACCTTCATCAATCCTTATGAAAACATCTTCACCAGGGCATAAGGTAGTTTTATCTGCATGAAATTCCTTCAAATATGGGTTTATACAAACGAAAGTATTCCACAGAAATGCATCCAAGCCACCATTTGAAAATATATTGACTTCAGATGATGTGGGATCGAAATCAGCAATAGCCCCAAAACCACCAGTTGAAATAAGGTCACCATTAGTTTTCAAAGCAATATCACCTAACTGCTCATTAGCAATACCTCCAAGTGAAAAATGGTCATTATAACTGCCATCTTGATTATAAACTGCAATAAAAGCATCTGATCCACCACCTGATACAGCAGAGTTGTTGTATGTCGTTGACGGATCAAAATCGACCTGATCTCTGAACATACCCGCAAGAAATATTATGTTGTTTTTATTTGCAATAACGCGATTTCCTATGTCATTTTGCATTCCACCATAGCCTTTTATCCATGATGTAGTACCCGCATTATTGATTTTCGCTAAAAAAATATCGGTTCCACCTCGTGAAACCAAGGCTTGACTTGTACTGCCGAATGAAATATTATCAGAAAATCGGCCCGTCAGTAACACTTCATTGAGCTGATTTGTCGCAACAGAATGTCCATAATCTAACCCAATAGAGCCATAAGTTCTGCCCCATAAAAATACACCTTCTGAATTAAGCTTTACTAAAAAAATATCTGTTAATCCTCGAGTAGATACATTATAATTGCCACTTCCTGGATCTAAATCGAGATCTGCCCTAAAATCACCAGTAAGATATATATTATTATCCTTGTCCCTACAATGTTGGTAAACAAATTCCTGGTCAGTTCCGCCTATTTGCCTTATAAACAATGTCTCGCCTGTGGTGCCATTTAATTTAAGCACAAAAACATCATTAGCACCATGACTGATAGAAGCAAATCCTAACCCAAACTGCGCAGTGCCTTCAAATGTACCTGTTATTAATAATTCTGTTGGACTACCAGCCGTGATACTTTTGGCTTGAATGGCAATATTTGATGTCAATGATTTTACCCAAAGTTTGTTACCATCACTGTTGAGCTTAAGGATAAAGGATTGCTGATTATTTGGTAAGCTCGTCAATAAGACTTCATTCCCTAAATAAAGGGTGTCTGAGAATGTACCAATTACAAAAACATTTTTATCATTATCTACAGCTACATCATACGCCAAGTCTTGCTTAAGTCCTCCGATTTGTCGCACCCACTGTAGGATACCGAGTCCTGTACTTTTTCTAACCAAAATATCTTCCTCTCCACGGGATGAATACGACACCATAGGTGCAACTGAAACTGTACCCATAAAATTGGTAATATCATAAATATTTTGGTCGACATCAACAGCCAATCCATTGCCGTATTCAGCAGTGGTGCCTCCGATCTTATATATCCATTTTAACTCCTGAGCATTGTTGGAGATAGGAAAAAGCAGTATGAACAAAAACAATAAATTCCGTGCCATAAACGCAATAATTTTAATTGACCCAATTAATGTAAAGATACTGCTAAAATTGTGCCGAAAAAGAAGATGATTCATGGATTCACGCGGGACACAATAAATATAGTGGAGATTGCTAATTTCAACAATATAAACTTGTAGAATTAAGTAGTTATTCCATTGGACATTTGTTTGTCCTTTTAAATTAGTTTTTCATTTAAGTTTATTAAATATGTATTAAAATACAAATGGCTGCCTTAGAAGTTAAGACAGCCATTTGTATTTTATAAAGAAATCTCCTAAATTTCCTTTCAAGTATTATTCGCAAAGAAAAATTTATTTCTTTTTCAAAACTATTGCACCTGGGCCATAATTTGTACCATTTGCATCTGAATGTGTAATTGTGACATTAAGCTCTTTTGTAAGTATTCACGACTAGAAAAGCTTCTCCACACACCAAAAAAGAAAGCAGAAGTGGAGGCAGGTTATAGCTGCAATATGCTTGCTTTTCACAGAGATACCAAAGTGCTAGGATCGACCTTTAGCAATATAGGTAAGCATCTGCCCCACAATTATATTTAAATGATAAAGTATTAGCACCAGCATCTTCAACAGTAAGTTCAGTACCAGCTGTCCAGTCTTGCCATGCATCACTTACCACAGTATAAGTACCTACATAATCTGAATGAACATATTCAGGACATCCACCAACATTTTTAATAACTACCTCCATTGTTTTAGTGGTTGGCAGGCCAATTGGGTAGTTTGAAGTAAGCGTTACGAAGATAGACTCATCACTTTCTAAAAATAAGTCAGAATTAATTTGTAACTGGAAAGAGCCTGCTTTATCCAAAGTTGCAACACTGACAGTATGTGATGGAAATGCATAATCCAAATCTTCAGTTGCACTAGATTTCGCATCATGACTAATTGCCAAATCAAATTCAACAATTTGTTTATCGTCAAAAGTAAAATTAAACGTATAAACAGAGTCCTTTTCAGGTAATTCTATTTTATCAGGCAACCCTAAAATACTAAACTCTTCAAACTTGGTAACAGTAGAAATGTCAACTGCTTCTTTTGAGCAAGACATCACAAAACAACCAGCTATAATTGTCATGTATGTGATTTTATTAAATCTTAATTTCATTTTTTGATTAATTTATAGATGATTAAATCCTATTTCTTTTGTAGAACTTCGTAAAATTCTCTTTCCCCATTTGCAGCATGATAACCATATGTCAATTTTATAATATGTTTACCATTAACTGGATCAGGAATCAAAACATTAGACCCATCACAAGGTACATTTGCAAATGCAGAAGCTGTTGTTTTACAATCAATTGCATTTAAACCCGAAAATATTGCATCATCAATTAAAATTGGTACATCAATACTATTATTAGTAAAATCTACTTTAAAATTAAATGCTTTTCCTCCCCACTCAAAATTACCCCAATAATCAGGATGAGAAAAAGTGGTCTCATCTACCGAACCTATAAATCTTTTCTCGCCTGTCCAATCTGCTGTCAACACATTTATTCTATAATACTTTGATTCAATTACAGTATAAATTCCTGCATAAATACTTAATACTCCAACATTAACAACACCTGCAAATTTACTGGGCCTTGAGCTGTTTCACCTTCGAAACTTAATTTCCAGCCTGAACCTACTGCAAGTGTTTTATCATCAGCAGGCAAAGCAGCGCCATTAATAGTAATGCCATTTTTGAGATCTGCATACGTCAATTTTTCAGAAAAATAAGTCTTTGCGTCATTACCAACATTGTAACTTTTTAGTAAGACCTTGCTCGAAACTAATTTACTTTTTGCGTCAGTAAATACGCTATACACATTTATCTTAGTCACTTTTCTAACGCCATTAATTAAAGCAAACTTAAAATCGTAATCTGGCGTACCACCTTGAAATTGCACAACTTGTGTTTCTATCTCAAGCGCTGGATCGGTAATCTTTTGTGAAAGTCCTGTCTGATATTCTACAAAGTCTTCTTTACCACAAGATGCGATTAAAAAGATAGTAAATACAGGCAGAATTAATTTTAATATTAAATTCTTCATTATTTTTATTATTTTATTTTATTAATTATCCCAGAAAACTTTATCTGTTATTTTTCTACCTTTTGGTGAATTAGGGTTGAAACTCAATTCTGACTGTGGATACAATCTTATAGTTGGAAACACATTATTCTCCAATACAGTTCGTGTAGGTGTTGTAAATATACCATTTCCTGCACTTGTGAAAATTTTAGTGCTTGGTATATCAAATCTTCTTGATTCTATCCAACCTTCTGCTTCTTGAAGGCCACACATAGATATCCATTTTTGAACAGCAATCGAGCCAATTTTAGCATCAAAAGTAAAACTCTGGTCATAAATGCCATCTGCTGCTAAATAAGCACTAGCTCCTGGAGCACCTATATATGAAAAATGCGCAGTTACTGCATTGTCATACATTGTTTTATCATTATCGGCTGTTCCATACCTTAATGCTGCTTCAGCTCGTAGGAACATCACTTCCCAATGGCTCATAAGGATAACATCGTTTGTCGGACCATAAGCTACAGCTGAGGGCTTACTAAAGTCCTCCGGCTTTGGTGAAACGAGATCATTGACGTTACCTTGTGCCATGCCTACGATGGTGTTAGTAGCGGGTGCTAACTTAAATAAAACAGCGTCCCTTTTATCATTAAGCTTAGTTAAAACCGTAGTAAATGATTTACTGGCCACATAAAACATTCCTATTCCTGATTCTGCAGCACCATACTGTGGATTCCAATTATTAGCTGCGCCTCCTGAAAATGGTACTTTAGCCATTTCATTTTGACTTTCTATGAATGAAGCACTTGATACCAATGCTTTTATTTTAGCAGCGATACTTGCATCTCCTAAGTTTGATTGACGAACTAATATTTTCAACTTTAATGAGTTACCAAATTTTGCCCATTTTGCTAAATCTCCGCCGTAAATTAAGTCTTCACTTCCTAATGCACCACCTTTAGCTAAATTTGCTAAAGCACCATCAATTTTTACTAACAAATCATCATAAATAGATTTTGCATCGTCATACTTTGGCGTTAAGATAGCCCCATCATCGATAGCACCTTTCAATGCTTCAGAATATGGAATATCACCATACAAATCAACAAAAGTTTGAAAAATATTTGCTGTCAATATTTGAGCTGCTCCTGATTGAGCTGGAGTACCATTTTTTATCACAAAACTTAGATCGGATAAAGATTGTTGGTATGATCTTGTCCATTCGGCGTTAAAGTCACTAGGCTCAAAAAAGTAACGTTCATGGTCTAGGATGGCCACACCTGGTCCACCTGCCCAATATTGAGCCATCAAGGCACATTGCTCATTAATATTATCGTCCAATGCTGTTGCATAATACCCAATACCTGAAGTAAGCACTTCTTGAGGTCTGGCAGAAGGTGAATTATTAGGATCTACATTTATTTCAGCCAAACTATCTCCACAGGAGGAGATAAAGGCCATAAATGAAACTAGGATAAAAAATTTATATATTTTCATATTGTTTAAATTTAAAATTGAATATTAAGGTTAAACCCAAAACTTCTTGAAGGAGGTGTTTGAGATGATTCTACTCCAATAATATTTTGTGCTACAGTACAGGTCCATTTACCTCTGGATCTCCAAAAGTATTGTTTTTATCAAGCCAAAACTTAAGATTTCTTGCATATAATCCTAATGAGGCACGACCAATTCTCAAACTATTGGTAAATGAAGTTGGAATATCATATGTCAATCCAACATCTCTTAATTTGACAAAACCGCCATCAAGCACATTTCTACCAGAATTACCATCATCTAAGTAAGCATTAGCAATTGTAGGAATTGTGTTTGGGGCATAAGTGACTACACCATTTGCATCAGTTACGGCCACAACACTATTAGGTATGATAAATGGCTTTCTATCACCAATTAAAGTAGTTACAGCTGTTCCGTTAAACTCTTGTAAAACTTGGTAGTTGAATATATTTGGCCACCTTTTCTAACATCAAACAATACATTAATACTGAAGTTTTTGTAACCAATTTTAGAAGTCAAACCACCCATCCAATCTGGTTGAACGTTGCCTATTGCACCTAATGTGGATGAATATACGGGTAATCCACCTGCAACGATTGGGTTGCCATTAGGGTCAAAAGTAGCTATCTGACCTTTCCAAGTACCATATGGCTTACCTTCTTCAGCTACTAATGTCACACCTCTTCCAGTATCGAACATTACTAATTCATCTGTTTCATCAGATATTTTGACAACTTTGTTTGTATTTTCGCAAAAGATACCCC
Source organism: Saprospiraceae bacterium (assembly GCA_016717105.1). GTDB lineage: Bacteria > Bacteroidota > Bacteroidia > Chitinophagales > Saprospiraceae > OLB9. The sequence goes on from JADKGF010000052.1 coordinate 62,198, forward strand.
AATGTCAAATCTAAAGCCAGTTGGTGATGTAAAAGGCTTATAATTCAAACTTACTTCAAGTCCTTTGTTGGTGATTTGTCCCACATTTTTAGGTGTATTACCAAAACCAGAAGAAGAAGGTAAGCTAACAACAACTATTTGATTATTGTGGTTAGATGAATAATACGTGTAGGCAAGTGTCAATTTATCACTAAAAAATCCTGCATCAACACCCAATTCCAATGTTGTGGTTAATTCTGGTTTAAGATTCGGATTACCAATTTGATTTCCTTTTGAAAACCTGTTTGGCCGTTTAGAGGAAAGTTAATATCATAAATATCACCATTAGCCACTGCAACAGGGTTACCTTGGTAAACAGATTGCAATAAATAATTTCCTGCATCTTTACCTGTAGTTCCATAACTGGCTCTCGCGTTTAAGTAATTCAAATTTGTATTATCAAGATTAAGTATTTCAGATAAAACTGCCGAAGCTCCTATAGCTTGATAAAAGAAAGACTGATTGGCAACAGGCAAAGTAGATGAATAATCCTTTCTTGCTGAATATTCAAGAAAAACTTTGTTTTCATAATTCAATCCTGCATTTCCTAAAAATCCCATTATTCTATATTTACTATCATTTTGGGAAGCTTTGGGCTGATTAAGGGAATTTCCTAAATTATATATTCCAGGAACCACTAATCCACCTTGCGTTTCAGCTGTAAGTTGAGAAGTTGTTCTATCAAAAAAATTGTATCCAAGTGTTGTATTTAGATTCCATTTCCCATCTGAATCCAATGCCGTTTCATATGAAGCGGTAGCTGTCAAGTCTAAATTTCTTGTATTCAGATCTCTTCTAAGATACGCTCCAGAACTCTTTTGTCTATTTTCCCTCTCAACAAGTCTAAGATTGTCTTCCCAGATCAAATGATTTTCGTATTTAAACTGTGGAGTGGTTTGATTAATTTCAGTACCCACTATATTTGCACCTAATCTAGTATTTATGTTAAACCCTTTGAATAATTTATAATTCAAAGAAAAATTACCTAAAAGGTTATTTATCTTACCATTATTTGTGTATTCATTAGCGATGAAATATGGATTCACTGTGTAAGTACCGTAATATCCACCAAAGCTATGGAACGGATTATTATAATCACGAAGCTCATTATAAGGTATGTTTACAGGACTTTGAAGAGCACTTGCATACGCATTTTGACCTTCAAATGCTCGTGAACCTTCTTGTGTTGTATTTTGATTAATATTGGCATAAGTTATACCAAACTCTGAACTTAGTTTTTCAGTGAATTTGGCAGTTGCTCTTAATGTTACGTTATTTCTATTATAATCTGTATTATCTAAAATACCTTTTTTGAAAGGTATTACCATAAGATGCATAATATGTAAATCCTTCATTTCCTCCAGATAGTGCAATATTATTTGTGTTAGTACGTCCAGTTCTGAATAAATTTTCTAGCTGATTTGGCACAGCAGAATAAGGACGAGAAAGATATTCCAATTTACCATCATTATCAGTATCAATTGGGCTTGTCCATGGCCTCACTACTCCATCAAATGCAGGTCCCCAAGAAAAATTTTCACCTGAATCGTAATTAGTTGTGCCATCAGGATTAATAAGACCTTGACCAAATTTGTCTTGTCTTTGCATCAATACGTATGCTTTTTCCATTGATGAAGAAGTACTGAAAGTAATTTTTGGTTTACCTTTCGCTCCCTTTTTAGTAGTATAAAGTACCACTCCAGATGCGCCTCTAGATCCGTAAAGCGATGTTGCTGATGGGCCTTTAAGTACTGTTACGGACTCGATATCATTTGGATTTAGGTCATTAGATCTATTTCCATCATCAGAATATCCACCTTCACTTGAGCCAATTCCTCCTATAGATGAATTGTTGTCAATAGGAATTCCATCTACAACAATTAATGCATTGTTATTTCCGGTTAATGATGCTTCAGCTCTTAGAACTATTTTGCTCGATGCTCCTACAGAACCCGAACCTGTGGTAATTCTTACACCCGCAGTTTTACCCCTAAGTGCTTCCAAAGTATTCTTATTCGGCAAGGCCATCAAATCGTCTGACTTTACAGTTTGATTTGCATATGCAACACTTCGTGCATTCCTGTTGGTTCCAAGCCCGGTGATTACCACCTCATCTAAAAGCTTACCTTCTGCCATTTGAATATTGACAACACTTTGATCACCTATGGCAATCTCCTGCGTTTCATATCCAGTATAGCTAAAAATTAATGTCGTTCCTTCCGCAGGAACTGACAATTGGAACATTCCGTCAACATCCGTAATTGTACCCACACCGGTGGCTTCCTTTACGACAACATTTGCTCCGATGACCGCTTCTCCGGCAGCGTCCGTCACTTTGCCGGAAACGGTCCTTTGTCCATAAGTTAAACTTATACTTCCAAAGAGTACAAGCAACATAAATAAGACTTGTTTCATACTAAAAATTGTTTTGTTAGATAATAAGTTAATAAATAATAAATGCTTAAAGCACTTGAAATTGCAAATATAAACTCTTAGTTTATGTTTTTAAACATTTTATTAATAATTGTTTAACGTTTACTTAACAAAGAACGCTGCCAAAAATGAAAATTTAAAACACATATAATTATTCTTACTATTTAAATTATTAATATTGAGTGGTATTTGACAGGCCATGGACAAAAAAAAGGGAATCCACCTTTTCGTGAATCCCCTTAATTAAATTTAACTTTTTTTTCTCTATCTCGCCTCTTTTGCCTTTGTGTTTATTCTTTTTAATTGTCTTTTTATTACTTCTAAGGCATCATCAAACGAAGATTCAAATGTTTTGTCGCTATTGGACGCAATCAATGTACTACCTGGAACATTCATTTTTACCTCTATCACTTTGTCCTTAACAGTACCTGAATTTTCCAATTTCATATATACAGTGGTCTGGAGGATTTTGGGGTGAAATTTTATCAATTTTTGAAGTTTTTCATTGATATACTCCTTCAACTTGTTATCTGCAGCAAAATGAACTGCCTGAAATGTTACATGCATAATTCAAAAATTTTATGATTACTGAATATTTTTTAATATTTATTTTTTTATACTATTATAACGAATTAACAAATCATTTGGTTTTTATTTAATGGGTTTTATTTTCAGATTTTGGGTGTGCTTTCCGATATGCCTCTTTCAGCTTAGTAATACTATTATGTGTATATACTTGGGTAGCTGCAAGATTTACATGCCCAAGGATTTCTTTTATTGCATTCAAATCTGCACCTCTGTCCAGCATATGTGTTGCAAATGAATGTCGCAAAACATGGGGACTTTTTTTGGTGAGTGATGTTACTGGCGCCAATTTTCGACTTACAATCTGGTGAACAAGTCTCGGATAAATCGGCATACCTTTGGCGGTTAGCAAAAGAGTCGGATTACTTCCAAATCCAGCTTCTGTTCTTCCAGTCAAATAGGTGTTATAGGTATCTATCATTTCTTCTGTCAATGGAATACTTCTTACTTTGTTTCCTTTTCCTACTACTCGCATTTCTTTCCGAAACAAATTAAAATCATCAACCTTAAGATTAACAAGCTCCCCACGACGAATACCTGTACTATATAGCAATGTAATAATGAAAGTATCTCTGATTTCAACAAAAGGATTATCAGATTCATCAGAAATCAAATTTGGTTCCAATAGCCTTCCTATATTCGCATCTTGTACAGTTACAGGCAAGCGTTTGGGTTTTTGGGCGCAAGAATCTTCAACATTGGATTTATAGAAACAAAGGACTTCCTTAACATCCATTTATAGAATGACCTCAATGCCGAAATTTTTCTATTTACAGATACATTACTTATACCCTGCGTCATGAGTGAAACAATCCAACTGCGAATATGCGTACTTTGGATATTGGCCACTTCAAAGATCTCAAAATCATTCTCGCAATAGTTCAAAAATCCCGAAATATCATTTTCATAAGAAATACAAGTGTGGTGGCTGTATTTCTTCTCTACCTTCAGGTATGAGATAAATGATGTAAATAAGTCAGAAAGCTTCACATGTGAAAATTTATACACAAATTAAATATTTTTATAATATGTCTCCAAATTTTTTTAGATATTTTTTAAAATTATTTTATATTTACAAAAAATATAGTCAATATGCTAGTTTCTGCTATCAAACAATTTACTTATTACAAACAATTGTCAGATAAAGCCATCAATCAAATCAAAGAAGAAGGACTCTTCCACCAATTTCATAATAATGACAATAGTATCGCCATTATTATGAAGCATATGGCTGGAAATATGAAATCAAGATGGACAAATATTTTCACAGAAGATGGCGAAAAACCATGGAGAAATCGAGATTCAGAATTTGAGTCATCGTTCAAAACAAAAGATGAATGTATCTTGGTGTGGGAATCAGGATGGAAAATTTTGTTCGATACACTTGGATCTTTGCAGGAATCTGATTTGGATCGGATCATTTACATTCGCAATGAAGGGATGACTGTCAGTGACGCTATCTTACGACAAATGTGTCATTATAGTTATCATTGCGGGCAAATTGTATTCAAATGTAAGCAGTTGGCGGAAGAAAACTGGATAAGCCTTTCGATTCCAAAAAACAAATCCGCAGATTATAATTTTAAAAAATTTGATCAGATCAGGGAAGAAAAACACTATTTGGATAGCTTGCTCGAAGAAGGAAGTTGAGTATTTTGTCCTTTGATTTCATTACTCGATAGACAAAAACTATCTTTGCAGTTCAATAAACAAAACAAAGGCCTTCATGTCCGAAATCCATACAAATCATTGCACAGCTTGTCTTTCAAGTGATACTAATTTTTATTTAAATATCAAAGATCATTCTATTTCTGGTGAAGATTTTATAATTAATGAATGTAACAACTGCGGGTTTAGGTTTACTTCAAATCCACCAGAAGAGATAGCATGCGGGAAGTATTACCAAAGTGAAAATTACATATCGCACTCAGATACAAAGACTGGCACAATCTCCAAAGTTTACCATTGGGTGAGAAATGTCATGCTGGGCCGAAAATATCACTTGCTCCAATCACTGGATGCCAACAGAAATTTGCTCGATGTAGGATCAGGAACTGGGTATTTTCCAGACTTCATGCAGAAAAAAGGTTATAATGTGATAGGCATAGAAGTAGATGATACAGCTAGAAATTACAGTATCTCAAAGTTTGGTCTAAATGTATTAAGTCCTAATCAACTCAAAAACAAAGAAATAAAATCAACTTTTGGGTTTATTACGCTTTGGCACGTTTTGGAACATTTGTACAATCCAGATGAATATATGAGTCTTTTCAGCGAATTGTTGGATGCTAATGGATATCTGATCATCGCTGTACCAAACCACCAAAGTCATGATGCAAAAACCTACAAGGATTTTTGGGCAGCATATGATGTTCCGAGACATTTGTGGCATTTTAGTCCTAAGTCGCTTGAAGTATTTGCTGAAAGAAATGGATTCAAACTGATCAAAAAGGAATTAATGCCTTTTGATCCATTTTACAATTCGTTATTAAGCGAGAAGTATAAGGCTGGCATTTTACAGTTTATTTCAGGATTATTTACAGGTTTGATAGCACTGATCAAAGGCTATTTAAATGTCGATCACGCCAGTTCTATTATATATATACTCCAGAAAAAGGCTTAATAAGTTTAAGCAAACCCAGCAACCGATTTAAAGGCAGCGCCAAGATTATCGATGATATCGCTTGCGCAAAGGCTTTCATGACTTTGCTTATCTAAAGCTACATCTCCAGCCAATCCATGTACATAAACACCTAGAATGGCAGCATTTTTCGGATCATACCCTTGTGCCAATAATGCTGTAATAATACCTGTGAGCACGTCACCAGAGCCTGCGGTAGCCATACCTGGATTTCCTGTTGAATTGATATATTCTTTGCCACAAGCTGTATATATTCTCGTATGCGCGCCTTTCAGAACAATGTGTAGTTTATGTTTTATTGCCATAGTTCTGGCCAAGTCAAATTTGGCTATATCAGTTTCTGTCCTTCCAAATAATCGTTCAAATTCCTTCGGATGCGGTGTAATGATACTATATGGTGGCATTACTTCCAACAAATCTCTATTCAATGCAATGATATTAATGGCATCTGCATCGATGACCATCGGTTGCTTATTATTTTTTAATAAGTTTTCAAATGCCTCGATGGTCTTTTCTGCCATTCCGAGCCCAGGGCCAATTCCTATTGTAAAAGTAGATAAATCCAAATCTAGCACATCAAAACAATCATCACCAGATAAGCAGCTCATGGCTTCGGGAACGAAGTTGATTAAGGCATTCTGTCCAATAGCTGGAATATATGCCGTAACAAGACCAACACCAGATCTTAAACATGATTTTGTTGTTAGTAAACTCGCACCTATTTTCCCTTTGCTTCCAGAAATAATGGCTGCATGTCCAAAATTACCTTTATGTTGATATTTCGTTCGATACTTGTAAATATTTGAAATTTCTTTCGAATCTATATAAAATATTTCAGTTTCAAGTTCATCTAGATATTTTGGCAATAAGCCAATATCACCCACAATCCATTTAGGACAATACATATAATTCGAACGTAAAAAGAAACTTTGTTTGGGAATCTGAAAAGTAAATGTGACATCTGCACAAATAGAAGATCCAATTGCTTCGCCTTCAGAAGGAAGCCCTGATGGAATGTCTATGGAGATTTTTGTATTCATTAACTGATTGATTTCCATAATAATATATTTCAGAAATCCATCGACTGGTTTATTAATACCTGTACCCAAAAGTGCATCAACAATAATTCCTGAAGGCTGAATTTTGGGCATTAAATTTTCAATAAAATTAACTTCTACATCTCCCAGTCCTTCTAATCTGTGTAGATTCTCGGTAAAATCGGTGGTATCACTGTTGGCAAATTTAAAAATAAACACATGCACTTCATAAAAACGATCTCTCAGCAGTCTTGCTATAGCGAGGCCGTCTCCACCATTGTTGCCATTACCACAAAATATTAAAATTGGAATGCTGGTATCCTTGTAATTAGAGACAAACCATTGCACAAAGCTTAATGAAGCTCTTTCCATCAAATCGATTGACAATATAGGTTCATTTTTGATTGTAAATTGATCCCATTCTTTGATTTGTTTTCCGGTAAGGAGCTTCATAACTTCAGATTAAGCAAATTTTCTGGTCAAATTACAAACCTTCATCATCTTCGTCAAAATACATGTCTTTGAATTCGTCAATCTCACGTCTGTCCTTTTTGGTAGGTCGGCCTTCTCCCCTATCTCTGAATTCAGCTCCTGCTTTTCCTGCAAACCAGTCTCTGTATTTATTGAGTTCATCAGCAGGCGTCAAATCGTCGAAACAAGGTGCTGCCAAGACAGCCGAAACCCGTTTTTCAAGCAATTGATTTACCTTGAATATAAGATTAAAACCATTTTTTTTCACTTCTATGGTCTCTCCAACTATGATCAGGTAAGAAGGCTTGAGTGAATGACCATTCAGTTTGATTTTTCCAGCTTTACAAGCATCCGTGGCCATGGTTCTGGACTTAAAAAGTCTCACAGCCCAAAGCCATTTGTCCAATCTTACTTTATTTAGGTCACCCATTGGATTTTTCGAGCAGTGGCAATTTTGGATTTATATTTTCGAGTGTATCCAAGACCACTTTGGCAATAAAATAATTTCTATACCAACGCTTGTCACTCGGAGCGATATGCCAAGGTATGGAACTATTATTTATGGCATATTCATAACATCTCATATACTCATCCCAATGATCATTTTCTTCCCAATCCGCCGCTTTGTGCTTCCAGTTTTTTGCAGGATCATCTATTCTTTCTTGCAATTTTTCTTGCTGTCTTTCTGGCGAAATATGCATATAAAATTTAAGAACTCTTGTATTATTGTCATATTGCAACAATTCTTCGAAGGCATTGATAGATTTCATTCTTTTCTCTGCCTTTTCATCATCAATCCATTTATGCACGCGTTGTATGAGAATATCCTCGTATTGCGACCTATTGAAGATCATGATATTTCCTTTTAACGGTGTTTTGCGGCTTATTCTCCAAAGAAAATCATGGGCAAATTCTTCTTCAGTAGGCTTCTTGAAAGCAAATGTATCGATGCCCGAAGGATTACAATCAGCAAATACGGTTTTTATGGTGCCATCTTTACCGCTGGCGTCCATACCTTGCAAGATGACGAGCAGACTTTGTTTGCCTTCAGCATATAATTTGTGTTGCAGTTCACCGATTTTAATGACCATATCGATGGTCTTTGCTTCTATTTTCTTTTTCTTAAAATCCTCTGGTGGTAAAGTTGAGATTTGCGCTAATTTTACAGACATACTTTATTGTCGATTATTTAAATATTTGTTGATTATGTTATTTTAGACGATTCCTTTTGACCATATAGTTTTGAAGGACAGGTATAAAACCATCTTGGATATCAGCTTCAATAAATTCGATTTTATATTGAAGACATTTCATTTTCAGTTCATTTTTATATTGCATGACTTTTTCCACATACAAATCTTTTACTTGGTTGTGTTGTAATTTAATCTCTTCCCCTGACTCCATATCCACAAAAAGATACGGTCTATTTTCATATTCAAAAGCCAATTCGTGTTTTCGATCAGTCACATGAAACAACAAAACTTCATGTTTTGCATATTTCAAATGTTGTAATGCAGCAAACAAGTCATCGGTATCGTCACCGCTATCAAACATATCACTAAATATGATAACCAATGATCGTCTATGAATACTGTCTGCAAGCTGATGCAAGGCTTTTGCTGTGGATGTTGTTTTTTGTATTTGCGTATCCTTGATCAATCCATCAAGATAGGATAAAAGCAATCTGTAATGTGAAGTTGCCGACCTGCATTTGGTATGAATGCGCACATCATTATCAAATACACTCAATCCAAAAGCATCTCTTTGTTTTTTCAACAAGTTCATGATGGATGCACCAGCAAGTGCAGAAAATTGCAATTTGTTGATTCCCTTACCGTTATCTGACTCAGGAAAATACATTGAAGATGAAGTATCTATAATAATCTGACAACGAAGGTTGGTTTCTTCTTCAAATTTTTTGGTAAACATCTTGTCAGAACGTGCATAGACTTTCCAATCAATATCTTTGGTGGACTCACCCGGATTATACAATCTATGCTCTGCAAACTCCACAGAAAACCCGTGAAACGGACTTTTGTGGAGACCGATAATAAAACCTTCAACTACTTGTTGTGCTAAAAGTTCAATGTTTTCAATCTGCCTGACATCAAAATTATCAAAAAAACTCATTGTCTTTCATTAGAAACGCAAAGATAATAAAAAAACTCCTGCTACAATAACGGAACAGGAGCTTTGATTGTAAGTGACTATCAAATAAATTATGCCAAATGGGCTAATATTTTAGCTTCCAATGCAGCTTTTGTGGTGACACCTACTTGTTTGTCAACAACTTCACCATCTTTTATAACAAGGATAGTCGGAATACTTCTGATGGAGTATTTAGTGGAGATTTCTGGATTGTCATCCACATTTACCTTACCGATTGCTACCCTTCCGGCATAAGTTACTGAAAGATCGTCAATAATTGGTCCAATCAAGCGGCATGGTCCACACCATTCTGCCCAAAAGTCCACGACTGATACACCACCTGACAATGCCTTTTCCTGAAAGTTGCTGTCTGTAAATTCTAATGCCATATTTGTTTTAATTACTTTATTTTAAAAAAACTATGACAAAATGAACACTAACAATTGAAGAAAAGTTGCATGTTAGATTAAAATAAATCTTAATAAAATGCTAAACTTTACATTTCTAATGATTGCTTATTTTTTTGTCTCACATGTATTGACACCCATTAAAGTATAAAGCGGACAAAAATTGACTAAACTAGTTAAAGTAAATATGACTGCAAAGATGCCTAAAACCAAGGCTAATGTACCACTTATGGTGCCTGTGTAATATAAAACTGCGATTATGGCAGCAATAACCAATCGGATGAGTTTGTCGGTGTTACCCATATTTTTTGTCATGATAATTGATATTTTGGTGAATGAATAAATACAAATTGAAATTAAATTCAAATATAATGATAAAACCTATGTGAAGGTATAAAGTTACAGCATTTATTTTAACTCTAGCCACCAAGCGCTACATCAAGTACCATCATAACAATAAATCCGCCAATAAATCCAAGAGTTGCAATATCGGTATTTTTATCTTGTTGGGTTTCGGGAATAACTTCTTCAACCACTACAAATATCATAGCGCCAGCTGCAAATGCAAGGGCATAAGGCAAAATGGGTGTAAAAAAATTGACTGCTAATGCACCAGCTACTCCAGCTACTGGCTCTACTAAAGCAGAAGCTTGACCATAAAGAAAACTTTTCTTATTGCTCATGCCCATTCTCTTTAGTGGCATGGCTACGGCTATACCTTCCGGAAAATTTTGTATGCCTATACCGATGGCCAAAATAACTGCTCCAGTGATCGAAGCTTCCGGTATGCCAGCTGCTACGCCACCGAAAAGCACACCAACCGCAAGCCCTTCAGGTATATTGTGCAAGGTGATAGCGAGAACCAATAAGGTTGTTCGTTGCCATGGTGTCTTTGTTCCTTCAGTTTCTTGAAAATTTATATGTAAATGTGGTAATAATTTATCCAATCCAAAGATGAACATAGCACCTAATAAAAATCCAAATGCCGCAGGAATAACTTTAATAAATCCTGTTCCAGTACTCATGTCTATAGCCGGAGATAATAGGCTCCAAAAACTCGCTGCTATCATGACGCCACCAGTAAATCCCAACATACCATCTAATACAATCCGATTCATGGTGCGGAATAAGAAAACAAATGAAGCACCCAAGGCTGTCAAAGCCCAAGTAAATATGGTAGCATAAAATGCAGCTAATATAGGATCTATACTTTCGAACCAATGTATAATATTATTGAACATACTTTTTCATTTTGATTTTGAAAGGTAAATTTAACAAAAATAATGGCAAAATATTTTTTCATTAATAAAAATGGTCTTGTCATCCTTGATTTATTACACATGAGTATAAAATAATGCCTTCAAACATGTATGTTTGTGATCAAATATAATATTCGATTATCACCATGATGCCCAACCAACCATTGGCTGAAAGAATGAGACCCAAGACATTGGATGATTATGTAGGTCAGGAGCATCTGGTCGGTGAAGGCGCTATTTTGAGAAAAGTGATAGAATCTGGTATGTTGCCATCTTTTATCCTTTGGGGACCTCCAGGTGTTGGTAAAACTACCTTAGCTTCGGTCATCGCCAACAGTCAGGATCGACCATTTCACAGTTTGTCAGCTATAAACAGTGGTGTAAAAGATATCAGGGAAACCATAGACCTAGCTAAGTCACAAAAGTTTTTTTCTAGGCCTAATCCTGTCTTATTCATCGACGAGATTCACCGTTTCAGCAAATCGCAACAAGACTCGTTACTTGGTGCTGTAGAGAAAGGTATTGTAACTTTGATCGGCGCCACAACAGAAAATCCTTCATTTGAAGTCATCTCTGCCTTGCTATCCAGATGTCAGGTGTACATTCTGAAGCCTTTGGAAAAACATCATCTCATTTCGATGATAGACAAAGCCATTCATCATGATGAATATCTCAAGACTCTGGACATTGAAGTTGTATCGTATGATGCCATAATTTCTTTATCAGGTGGTGATGGCCGCAAATTATACAACTGCTTGGAATTGGTCATCAATCAATTTTCTAAAGGGCAAAAAATAACAATTACCGACGAATTGGTCACAACGGTCATCCAGCAAAATCTAGCAATTTACGACAAGTCTGGTGAACAACATTATGACCTGATATCTGCTTTTATAAAGTCTATGCGCGCTTCTGACCCAAATGCAGCAGTTTACTACATGGCTCGAATGATCGAAGGCGGCGAAGATGCTCTATTTATATGCAGGAGAATGATCATTCTTGCGTCAGAAGATATAGGTTTGGCCAATCCAAATGCATTATTATTGGCTAATAATTGTTTTCAAGCTGTCCATCATATCGGTATGCCTGAAGGTCGTATAATCATGTCACAAACAGCAGTTTATCTCGCTTGTAGTCCCAAAAGCAATGCTACCTATATGGCTATAAAACGCGCACAGGAATTGGTCAAAATGACAGGTAATCTTCCAGTTCCTTTACATTTGCGGAATGCACCTACAAATCTTATGAAAAACATTGGCTATGGCAGTGGTTATGAGTATGCTCATGATTTTGACGGTGGATTTTCTAGTCTAGAATGTATGCCACAAGAAGTCATTGGCACCAAGCTATATATACCTGGCAATAACGCCGCTGAGGTAAAAAATGCGGAGTTACTACATAAAATTTGGAAAGACAAATATGGTTATTAAGTTTTATAAAAGCTTAAAAATCGTTTTGATAATTAAAAATTATAAATAGTCAGTAATTAGATGCAAAAAGTAGTAATATTGACAGGTGCAGGGATAAGCGCCGAGAGCGGAATAAAAACATTCAGAGATAGTGACGGGCTTTGGGAAGGCCATGATATCAATATCGTAGCGTCACCTGAAGGTTGGCATAAATATCCTAAAATCGTGTTGGATTTCTATAATCAAAGGAGGAAACAACTCAAGGAAGTGAATCCAAATTTGGCACATTTCGCGCTTAAAAGATTGGAAGAAAAGTACGAAGTGGTGATCATCACACAAAATGTGGATGACTTGCACGAATGCGCTGGATCTAGCAAAATCATACATCTTCATGGTCAACTCAACAAAGTAAAATGTAGTGTAGAATCCCATAAATTAGTTTATAGCTGGACTGATGACCTACATTTGGGTGATCTATGCGATGAAGGCCACCAGTTGCGACCACACATTGTCTGGTTTGGCGAAAGTGTACCTATGATGGACATCGCTATACAACATTGTATGTCGGCAGATATTTTGATTATTATAGGAACTTCCATGCACGTATATCCGGCAGCTGGCTTGGTATCTTATGCGCCTGATGATTGCGAAATGTATTATATCGACCCGAATCCAAAAAGTTCTTATGAATTTCAGCGAAAGTTGAAGCCTACCATTATCAAAAAGACAGCAACTGATGGCGTGACTGAATTGGTTGATTCATTATTGGATATGACTATTTGATGATAAAAACACTTTATTTGTCGAGATGCTACAATAAAAAGTATTGTTGTTAAAACAAATTTCACATTATTGCATTTTATTCCTACATTAAATGAAACTTTGCCAACCGCAAACAATACATGACGACCATTACTAAAGGATTTTGCAAAAAACATCACGATAATTTATATGCAGATTATTCGAAATATTCGATTACAATCTATGATAGCATAGAGCAAATAGAAGAAGAATGGTCAGAAGTATCTTCAGTACATGATATATTCTTTCATCCTGATTTTCTGAGATGTATAGAAAAATGCCCTGCGTCAGGTATTACGCCTTATTATTGCATCATACGAGATACGGGTAAAGCAGTAGGTATCGTGTATTTCCAATCAAAATATGTGCGATTGAAAGAAAATCTGCGTAAGCCAGGTGCAGAATCTACCACTTTTGTTCAAAAACTCATGGAACCTATCAAGCATGGTGTTGTAAATTCGATAAATCTACAAACTATTGTCTGTGGCAATTTGCTTTTGACAGGTGGATATGGATTTTATTTCAAGGAAGCAATATCACGCGATGAACAATTTTATATAGTAATAAAAGCTAGTGAAAAATTGAATCAATATTTAAAATCCATTGGAACCGAATCCAATATGGTATTGTTAAAAGATTTTTTTGCAGACGATACTCCGAAAAATGGCGAATATCATACTGGGTTTACCAAATTTTCGGTCCAACCCAAGATGATCTTAGAATTAAATCCGGCATGGAAAAATTTTGATGATTATATGGAATCGATGAAATCGAAATACAGAGTCAGAGCTCGAAAAGCCTTGGACAAATCAAAACTTATCAACAAAAGAGTTTTTGCAGCTGAAGATATTGCTCAACATGCAGATCAAATCCATGCATTGTATAAGAATATATCAGACCAAGCAGATTTTAATGCATTTATACTTCATCCAAATTACTTCGAAAACTTGCAGCTAGCCCTAGGAAAAAAACATGAAATTTACGACCTATTGGATTCAAGATAAGATGATTGCATTTTATACATCAATCAAAAATTATGATGTGTTGGATGCACACTTTTTGGGTTACGATCCTGAAGAAAACGCAGCTCATCAGTTGTATCTCAACATGCTTTATGATCTCATACGGGAAGGCATATCACAACAAGTAAGTCAAGTAGATTTGTCACGCACAGCAATCGAAATCAAATCTACAGTAGGCGCTGTACCACATGAAATGTATTTATACCTGAAACATCAAAACCCAATAATAAACAAAACTGTGGAACATATTTTAGGTTTTGTAAAGCCATCTGAAGCCTACATCATCAGAAGTCCATTTAGAGATGGGCAGACAGAAAATTGACTTGAATTTAACAATACAATACATTACTTGACAACAACTTCAAAACCGGACTTAGTCAAAGAATCTATAATAGTTGCAGTCGGTAGTGTTGGATATGATGCGTAACAATCCGTAAAAAACATAGTTTCAGCATAAAATCGATCATTGAAAATAATTTGATTTTTAGAATATGTTTCTTCATAATGTTCCAAAAATCTTAGCTCAAAAGGTTTGGCTCGCTCAATAGTATATCTGACAGGAAGCACTACCAATACAATGAATGCCAGCACTTTATAATAAATATTTCTTCGAAATTTAAAAGCAAAAACATACCAAACGTAAGATGTTACAATAAATAAAGCTGGTGCACAAAATAAAATATACCCAGGCATCTTGGTCTTTACAAATGTAAAAAAAATTAATGGAATAAAAATCCAAATCCAGAGTAGCAAATATTTATTTCTAATAGAAGATAACTGTTTTCTAAATACAAAAAATGTAAAAATCGAAAGTGGGATATAAATTAAGTCTCCAAACTTAATGCGCAGGTGCTTAATATTATACCAAAGATAACTATTTTCTGTACCCAATGACTCATAAATATGTCTTCTATTATATTCAGATTCAAACTTTGCTTCGGTAGGAAACTTGTCAAAAATATATAATTGCCAAGGCAAAGCAATGAAAATCGCCAATAAAAGGATCACAATACTGGACTGAAAAATAAATGGCCATTCACGTTTATAATGTAAACAAGCAAGAATCCAAATTGGCAAGACTATCAAAGCCGGTAACCATTTGGTCAATATTGCAAAACCAATGCACATACCTACCAAACTGGTATAAATCCATGATCTTTTGGCTGCTCCTAAAATCGCGAATAAAGTAGCCAGGCTTGTATAAAACAAAAAGGCCAAATCCACATGGTCAGTACTCGCACGACCCGATCCAATTTCTAGAACAAAGCCATTGATTGCAAATAGATATGCAGAAATTCATCCTATTTTTTGATTGAATAAAGTTTTACCTATCAGATGTACAATATAAATCAAAATCATCGACATCAACAATGAAACTAGCCTTACTGCCCAAATATTATTACCAAATATTTTAATGCTAAGCGCCATCATCCAAAGTGACAAAGGTTGCTTATGAAGCCAAATATGATTCATATCCCAGCTTTTGTAATCATATGGCAAAACCGGATGTTTGTATAACATGGGTTTAAATGGCTCTTCTACTATATTCTTTGCCACCAAAGCGTGATATCGCTCATCCCAATCATGAAGTCTGCCATTCGATGCAAAGTATACACGCAATCCCAAGCCTAATATCAAGGTAATAATCAAAGCCCAGCGTAGCTTATCACTTAAAAATAGTTTTACAATTACGCCTGTACATACCAGAATAAAACCTATCAGCATTATCCCGAACATCATGGCAACTTATTAAAACCAGTGGTTTTAGTCCATCTTGAATAACTTTCTGAAATACCCGAATATAGTCGATTTCCATAAAATTGGGGAATATTGGTTTCTTTTCCTTGTGTTTTCTACAAATAGACTCACCAGCGATCACCATTACTGGTTCTCCATAATTCGGGAAAGCTGGATCCGCCAAATATTCACCCGCAGGAATCTTGCAAGTATTGATCGGTCGTCCCTTTAAATCGTAATATTTAGGTACATAACGAATCATAATGCCATCAATATAATACTTGATCATATGTGGCTCATACTCTAAGGTAAATGTATGAAAATCAGCCGAAAAATCAATTCCAAAATCAACAATTCCTGACCGGCTGCTATAACATGGTGCACCACTTTCTGCTCTTTTTCTATCAGGGCATACTGGTGTCAACCAATTATGAATAGAAAATTCAGGTTTGGAAGGACCACGACAAATAAATTCAAAAATATCGATCTCTGTATTCCACCCAAATACCCAAAATGCTGGCCATTGCTGTTTACCTTTGGGAAGTTTGCATTTTATTTCATATTTTCCATAGGTATTAAATGTTTGCTTGGAATTAATTATTCCTGATGTATAATCATACGATTTCCCAAACCATTCACCTTTTTCTTTGTCAGATTTGACGAGTAATTTCCCATCCTGTACGATGCAATTTTCATCACGGTAAATATTAACGGAAGTATGGGTACGGCAAAAACCACATGAATCCAACTTTGTTTTTGGGCCATAAGGATAATAAGTATACCATTTCGAAGTATCTAAATGATCGCCATCAAATTCGTCATGAAATACCAACTTATAATCTTCGAAATACATTCAAGTGGCGCATCTAACCGAACTTTTAATTTTTTGTTCTGTGCTGACAGTGATGTCAAAATGCACATCAAAATAATAGTTACTTTTACTTTATACATAGAGAATCAATTTATTTATAACCAAGTCCTACAACAAAAATATATAAAAAGCTTGGATTCTGTATAAAATAGTGACATTTAAAAAATTATCCTAATTTTACACATCTTAATTAAACCTAGTGCACTCAACATCAATATTGTTGCCAGAAGATTTTTATCTAACAGAAGATGTAGTTTCTGTTGCAAAACAGCTTTTAGGCAAAGTCATAACAACTAACATAAACGGTATTACCACATCGGGCATCATAGTAGAAACAGAAGCATATCGCGGACCTGATGATAAAGCTTGTCATGCATATGGCGGACGATGTACCGATAGAACAAAAACGATGTTCGAAAATGGTGGAAGTGCGTATGTGTATATTTGCTATGGTATGCATCCTATGATGAATGTCGTCACAGCTCCGAAAGGTGTGCCACATGCTGTGCTTATCAGGGCAATCCAACCTATTGATGGCATTGATACTATGTGTGCTAGAAGACAGTTCGAAACTTTAAAACCCAATGTTACAAATGGTCCTGCAAAACTAGCAGTAGCGTTAGGTATTTCGAAATCATTTGATGGCGCAGTTTTGTATAATGAAGATCAAGCCATCAAACTTTATGATCAAGGTTTAAAAGTACAAGAACATGAAATCATCTCAGGTCCTCGTGTAGGCATGAGTCATCATGTAGGAAGTTTTGCACATTGGCCTTGGAGATTTTATATCAAAAACAATGCGTATGTCAGCAAGCCGCTTAAGGTAGATTATACTGGCAAATGGTAAGTGTGATTACCGCATTCCAAAAAAAAACACCCGAAACAACATACATCATTCCGGGCATTTCTGGGTCAAAACAAAAATAATTTATCTATTCCTTATCGATGTAAGGAAATTATTCAATTCATCTATCGAGTAAAACAATACTTCTCTAGGCTTGCTACCTTGTGCAGGTCCTACGATACCGAGTTGCTCCATCTGGTCCATGATACGTCCAGCTCTATTATATCCAAGTTGCATCTTGCGCTGGATAAGTGAAGTAGATCCATGTTGTGCACCAATAATCAATCTCGCTGCATCGTCAAAATTTTCATCCAAATCTGATGCTTTCAGATCTGAAGTCCCTACGCCACCTTCATCATCACTTTTATATTCAGGTAAGTAGAATGGCTCAGCAAATCCCTGCTGATCTGCGATGTGCTTGATCACATTTTCTACTTCAGGTGTATCTACGAATGCACATTGTAAGCGCACATTATTACTTCCGATGGACAATAACATATCTCCTGCTCCGATCAATTGGTCAGCGCCACCACCGTCAAGAATAGTACGTGAATCGATTTTTGATGTCACTTTAAATGCTAATCTCGCAGGGAAGTTGGCTTTGATGATACCCGTTATGATATTTACAGAAGGTCTTTGCGTAGCGATTATCAAGTGAATACCAATAGCTCTGGCCAACTGCGCCAATCTAGCTATAGGCAATTCTACTTCCTTACCTGCAGTCATGATCAAGTCTGCAAACTCATCAATCACAAGCACGATATAAGGCAAAAACTTATGTCCATCTTTAGGGCTTAGCTTACGCTCTGTAAACTTCTCATTATACTCATTTAAGTTACGAACTCTGGCTTTTTTTAGCAAATCGTATCTATTATCCATTTCTATACAAAGAGAGTTCAAGGTATTGATCACCTTGCTTGTCTCTGTAATGATCGGTTCGTCTTGATCAGGTAAGAAGGCCAAAAAGTGCTGATCCAAGTGCCCATAAGGGAAAGTTCTACTTTCTTAGGGTCAATCAAAACCAATTTTACTTGCGATGGATGTTTCTTATACAATAATGACATCAAAATGGTATTGATACCTACAGATTTACCTTGTCCTGTTGCTCCAGCTACCAGCAAATGCGGCATTTTTGCAAGGTCAGCGACAAATACTTCATTTGAGATCGTTTTACCTAATGCGATAGGTAAAGCCATTTTAGACTGTGTAAATTTCTCTGATAATAATACTTCTTTTAGTGAAACAGTTTGTTTGTTTTTATTTGGTACCTCGATACCGATTGTACCCTTGCCGGGAATCGGTGCGATGATCCTAATACCAAGAGCCGAAAGACTCAAAGCGATATCATCTTCAAGGTTTTTGATTTTTGAAATCTTGACTCCTGGAGCAGGTACGATTTCGTACAATGTAACAGTAGGCCCGATAGTAGCGCGTATTTTTGTTATTTCTATCTTATAATTTAATAGCGTAGCAATGATTTGATCCTTATTGGCTTCAAGTTCTGCTCTGTCCACTTCCACTTTTTGATCTGCGTATTCCAATAAAAGATCTAGCGTAGGGAATTTATATCTTGACAAATCCAAGGTAGGATCATAAGGCTCCATTTCATCTTCCAACTTGATGGCTTCGATATGGGATTCCGGTGCTACAGGAACTTTGGCCAATCCATCAGGCATAGGTCCGAATTCTTTAAAATCATCTTTTGGAGCTACTTCATCAAAATCAAGCTCAAGGTCAGTCATTGAAGAAACTGGCGCAGCCTTTGATACAGCTGGCAATTCAAATTCCAATTCATGACCATTTGGTGCTTTTTCTGCATCAAAGTCTCTGTTTATCACAACGCCAGGCGCTTGATGTTCTTTATTCTCTGATGGTTTTGATTTTTGAACGAATAATCCTTCTATTTCATCAGTAAGATTTTCGACGGTCGATTTTTGTTTCTTTGGTTTGATGTCGCCATCTTCCATTCCTTTAAAAAAATCAACACTCGGCATACTCAAATTTATGTTAGCCAAAGGATTACTAAATGTAACGTGCTCAAAACTTGGATTGAAACGCCACATAAAGTATGCGCCCATCGTAAATATAAGCAAGAAAAACAGTCCGATCTGTCCGATAAAGTTAGTCAGCCAAAAACAAGTACTTTCGCCAAAAGCGCCGCCCCAAGTAAATTCTGACCTTCGAAATGTAAATTCCAATAATAGAGAGAAAAATGCCATGATCACAAAAGAGTTTCTAGCAAAGATCATAAATGGCACGAGTGATTTTTGCCTAATTAAATCTAGTCCTAATCTTATCAAAAGTACGACTACGATCATCGATAGCAACCCAAATCCCCAGTAGAAAAACATATTAGAAATAATAGCTCCTAGCCTACTAGCCAGTTCTGAACACTAAGGTCACCTTGAATCAACATTCCCCATGAAAATTTCAAGACCTTATCTTGGTCCATCTTCCACGTATATAAGTCTGATACAAAGGCAATAGCAAGATAAATCGCCGCGAGAATCAAAATGACTCCAGCAATTTTTGGCAATCTTTCATCGCGCCAGTTGAATCGGGATCTGGCGGGATCTTTCGGTTTTTGTTTTTTGACACCCATATTTCAAAAAAATCGGTTTAGAAAATAAATACGCTTTCTACAATCCATACAATCACGTTTTTGGTTGGCTGACGATCGATGTGAAATGATTCACATTCGATAGTACAATCGTCCAATTACTTCATGACGCGTCCTTACGGATGTCATATTGGATTTGTGCTGCATAATTGCCCTGCAAAGATAGCAACGATTTTTACATATTACAAATTATTGTAATGTATTTTTAAATAAAAATCAATTTTATATAATTTACATATTGTTGTTATATGAAATCAATTTAACATGTTATTGAAAATCATTCATTTAGGAATACCCAAAGTACCAAAAAAAAACATGATAAAAATCACATAATATCGCTGGCAGAACAAAATTTAATATCTTTGTCACTCCAAAAATGATACCTTAACCAAATTAATAAGAAACACAAATAAAGTATGAACGCAAAGATTTTTATAGCCGGTAGCGGAGGCATCGGTCAGGCAGCTGGTTTGATATTATCCGAATCAAAAGTCATGGAAAGCAGTATATATTTCGGGGATATCTCTCAATCTGCACTAGATCAGGCCATACACTTTGTAGAGAAAGGTTGTACGGGTCAAGCTAGCCTAGTTGGTGTCTTGATGCCATTAGAAGGCAGTAATGAACAATTGGATGAAGTTTTAACACAATGTGATATAATCTTGGATTGCTTACCTGGTAGTCAGGCGCCTAGAATGGCTGCTTTAGCAAAAAAACATCACTGTCACTATGCAAATCTTACAGAGTATGTTCAAGAAACCAAAGATGTGATTTCTATCTCCAAAGATGCTGATACCGCTTTTGTATTGCAAACGGGATTGGCTCCAGGATTTATCAATATATTGGCACATAGATTATATGAAGAATTTTGTAATGATTTCAGTGTAGATATTGTGAATAGCATGCACATGAAAGTTGGAGCAATAAGTAAAAACGCTCCTTCACCACATTACTATGCATTTACTTGGAGTCCGATTGGTGTTGCCACAGAATATCTAAAAGACGCTGAGATAGTCAGAAATTTCAAAAAAATGAATGTCCCTGCCCTATCGGGTCTAGAGAGAATCATTATCGATGGCGACGAATATGAAGACAATTTCACATCTGGTGGCGCTGCAGATTTCCCTGATGCATTTGCTGGCAAGGTAAAGGATCTTGATTATAAAACATTGAGATATCCTGGTCACTATCAATGGGTTAAAAACACCATGTCCACAATCATCAATTCTGAAAATAGAATCAAGGCATTAGAAAATATCATGCTGGAAAATATACCGAGTGTGGAGGATGATGTCGTTGTCGTTTATGCTTCTGTAGAAGGCAAAGACAGCAATGGCAGACTTCGTAGAAAGGAGAAATCATATAAAATAAAGCCTTCTTTTGTAGGAAATCAGCGTCTAAGAGCCATCCAAACTACGACAGCAGCGCCACTTTGCGAGGTTGCGCATATGCTCTTAAAAAATAAGTGGAAAGGTACCATATTACAAAGTAAACTCTCTACTCAGGAGTTTTTGAATGGTCCATTTGTTACGGCCATTTATGGCAAATATAATTGATCAAGATATTTGATAATATAATAACCAATTGATACTATGTCCATTTTTGGATGGTCAATTGGTTATTTTCGGATTGGTCATGATCTTCCTAAAATGTCTCCATAAATTACATTATTCACAATTATTGTAAGATTTCTTTTATAGATAAAGAATAATTATTAGCTTTACCTTATAAAAGAAATTTTTACATGAAGACATCCTATTCTCTACCGCTTTTATTTTGGCTAATGTCTATAATGTGTTTAACTGGCCAAGATATACACATGACCGATTACAGGACTACGAGCAACTTCTTTAATCCCGCTATGACTGGGCAGTTTTTAGGCCACTACAAAATTCAACTTTCTGTCAGGACACAATACGAAAGAACTTATGAACAAGCTTTAACGGGAATTCAAACAAACATCAATTCTCCATTGAATAAAAAACACTGGATAGGTGTAGGCGTTAATTTTATTTATGATAAATCGGGAAGTTTATCACTCAATGCTGTAAATGGAGATCTAATGCTGGGTTACCACATGCCATTAGGAAAAAAACAAAAAAACACCATTAGTTTAGGTGGAAGTTTGGGCTATGCATCACTTTTCTCAGACCCAAATAAATATAAGAGTGAAGCAACAATCTTAGGTATTGCTGATCCAGACAAAAAGAGCTTTGCCGACTTGAATTCGAAAGCTTTATATCAAAGTGCAGGAATCTATTTAAATTCCATAATATCAAAAAAACAACAATTCAATATCGGAATTGCTATGTTAAGGATCAATGCGCCTAAGTTTACTTCTGCAGGTAACCTACAAAATATAAAATGGAAGTCGATTTAATCTTTCTACAGGATATAGACAAGTCATCCATCCGTTGATAACATTGGCACCCAGCATTTACTATTCTAAGTCAGAAGGTCAATCAAATATCAACACCCAAATGATGACAGATTGGAAAATTGCTCCAGATCAATCATGGAATTTTGTCACAGGATTAGCATATAGATGGAAAGAATCGGCAAATCTCATTTTGGGGTACAAAACTGACAAACTATATGTAAGTTTTTGTTTTGACTTCCTGACTGATGTATCTGCATCCATTTTGAAAAACCCAGGAGCCATGGAACTAGGTGCATATTACATTATTCATAAAACCATCATCCCTAAAACCAAGCCCATCATCTTTTGTCCAAGCCTTTAATAATTAAATCATTATGAAAATAGTCTTAAGTTTACTAATTACAACCATCTTAGGATGCGCAAGTATGCATGCCCAAGAAGTACTATACACCAGAGATAGAAATTTGCCCTGCATAGAAAGGAAATTTTATGTGTATGTCCACATCATTTTAGACTCCTTGCGACAGCCAGGGATTTCGGATGTAAAAATCAAAGCCCATCTAGGGAGGCAAATAAGGCATTCGAACCATTGTGCATATCTTTTGATTATTGCAAAACTGATACGGTAAGAGATTATTCATTCAATGAAATAAATGAAAAAGACGAAATCGAGCTATTATTCACAAGGTTTCAGAAAAAACGAAGAATAAATATTTATTATTCAGATTTGGTAATCAGCGAACAAACCAATTCCTTTTCTTTTTTCAACGGTATTTCCAGTATAGACTCCGCGGCCATATTCCTACCTAAAAGTGGTGTTGGATTAGTGCATGAATTAGGTCATACTTTTGGGCTTTACCATATTTTTGAAAAAAAGTTTGGCTTTGAAAAAGTAGATGGTACTGACTGTGCTACCACTGGTGATATGATTTGTGATACACCAGCTGCAATAGATGTTTTTCATGACAAAAAAACATGTGAATACTATGGCAACACTATTGACGTAAATGGTGATTACTACAAGATGGAATTAGGCAATTTTATGTCTCACTACTTTTGTGCCCATTGTTTTTTCACTACTGAACAATATGAAAAAATGGCCAGTAATTTTTTAAATGCACCTATTAAACTTTGGTAACCATGAAACAAATAAAATACTTCATTTTCATCATTGGGTTTTTACATATCACACATCTTGCATCCAGTCAGATAGCAAGCGACACGGTAGGTTGTGTTCCGTTGCTAGTACGTTTTAAAAGCCCAAATCCCAGTTTAAACAAAGTCGTTTGGGATTTCAATGACGGTGCTTCATCCAACCTTCTAAATCCAAATCATGTATATACAAAGGCAGGATTATACAAGGTTACTTTAAAAAATGCGGATACCTTAGTGGCAACAGTAAACATAAGAATATTACCAGAATTATCCCTGAAAATTACAGCTGACAACTATCAAGGATGTGCGCCAATATCTATAAATTTTACAGATATCACTTCCTATCCAAATGCTCTGTTACCTTTGGAATATTTATGGGATTTTGGAGATGGCAAAGGCAGTACCTTGGCAAATCCACTTACTAATTATACTGAGCCTGGAATTTTTAGCGTGACGCTTTCTGTCAAAACAAAAATACCTCAATGCAATACTGCCCATACTTTTGAAGATTTTATCAATGTACAAGATAAGCAAGATGTTGATTTTACTTTTACAAAAATAGATCCTACTTGCTCATACCCTACTATGGTTACTTTCAAAAATACAGGCGTCACCAATCCAGATTATACTTACCTATGGAATTTTGATAATGGCACCAATTCTACAAAACCAAACCCAGATGTTGTTTCCTTTTCGGAATCGAAGGTGTACCAAGTGAGTCTTGAAGTGGATAATAAAAAAGGGTGTAGATCTAAAATCACAAAGCCTGTAAATTTGATATTTTACCCAAAAATCAAGTTAAAGATTCCTAGCACGTTTTGTTTAAATCAAGTCATACCCATCATCAATGAAACAGATGCCAAGACATTTAGTTGGGATTTCGGCCCCAACGCATTACCTCAAATATCAAATGTAAAATCACCTGACACCATCAAATTTATACAAGGTACAGAACAAAAAGTAAAATTGACAATGTATTCTATTTTTGGCTGTAAGGTAGATACCTCATTTGTCATTAATATCAGCCAGCCTGATGCTACTTTTACTGCTGATCCTTTATTTGGATGTTCGCTTCCTGTAGATATAAAATTTATAGCCAACCATACAACTTATGAAAAATACGAATGGAATAATCAACAAGGAGCATCACAACACATTATTTCCTTGAAAAATATACAGAGAGACTCCTTTTATTATAACAAACTCGATAGTATTCCTATGATATTGAAAGTGACCGATGATATAGGATGCGCGGCATCAGATACTATTAATTTTTATTACCAATTGCCCAATGCACAGTTTTCATTGAGTGCCTTTGAAGGTGAAGCACCATTTCTACTCAAGGTTTTTGATAAATCAGAGTCTTTTTATCCTATTGTCAAGTGGATCTACGATTGGGGAGACGGTACTAGTGACGAATACAACGCTGGAAATATTCAAGATGCCATGCACCTTTATGAAACGCCAAGATCCTACTATGTCAATCTATCAATATTTACTGAAAATGGCTGTAGTGACTTATATTATGGAGCTTGGATACAAATACACCAAAAACCTACATTAAGCGATCTTCCCACTTGTAGTGGTTCTGGAAGTGGTAGCGGTAGTGGTGGTGGTGTAATATGTTATAAAGACTCAATTTTGATTACATTAACAGGTGTTCCAAAGGAATTTGATGCCTTTCATATTAAATTAGGTAACACTATTTCGCATTGTGAAGATACTAAGTTTGTACAAGTTCCTCTTCTCGAAGATCCTGACGAACAAAAACTTGGATATACACTGGAAAATGGAGGCGTATTTTATGAAAACACTAAGGATGTCATTATAAAAATAGGAGGAGCAAAATCCAAAATCAATTACCAAACAAATTGCAAGGATCCCAAAAGTGTCTTTTTTCGAAAATAATAGCATTCAGGACTTGAATCACTATTGGATCATAGAAGGAAAAACATTTAGCGCAGATACATTTACATATAAGTTTAAAGATACTGGAGATTACAAAGTAACATTGATAGCTGAAAATGATATTGATGGTTGTAAACCCGACACTACTGAAGTATATGTACCCATAAGAAATATACTATCAAAAATTGCAACTCAAGACCACTGGTGCGATGGTAGTGCTACATTATTATCTTCTGTTCCCTGTGAGCAAGAAATAGTAGGTTGTAAAATTGGTTATACATGGAGTTTTCCTAAATACCTAAAAAAGCCACCAATCATTACAGACAGTGATTCGATATATACATCACTGCCAGGTGGCAATCATAAGATCCAGCTTGAAGTCAGGGACGTTAATGGATGTAAAGACACTAGTTTTGTAGATGTGATCGTACATACATTGACTGCTGATTTCACTTCAGATTTGACAGCTGTATGCGATTCTGCAACTATAGAGCTTACAGATCAATCTTTTACCGATAATGTCATAAAAACTTATTCATGGAATGTTGACCCTACAAAAAATACACCTAATATCAATCACATATTTGGGGACTTGCCGCAAGAAGACATCAACATAATATTAACCGTTAAGGATAGTTATGGTTGTGTAAGCAGTTTCACAAAGATTCTTAATACATACAAGCCAACATCCTACCTTAGCTACGACTCTATCCTTTGCCAATCTAATCTCAAAACGATCGAAGCAGGTGACTTTACTTTATATGGGTCCAATTTAGATTATTTTTGGAAACTAGACGGTAAGGATATGCCATCACAAAATAAATTGGTATTCCCACCATTGAATCCAGGAACGTATAATGTCCAACTTAAAATTATTGAAAAGTCCACGCACTGCAAAAATTACTATAACTTCAATGTTCATGTCATTGATAATCCACAAGCGATCATTGGCGGTATTAAAGATTCAGTTTTTTGTTACCCAAAAACACTGGTATTATCTGGTGATAGCTCCAAAATACATGCCCTTGACAAAGTCAGTTATCAATGGAATTTTGGCAATAATATTGTATCTACCAAAGTGAACCCATTGATTACTTATACAAAAGGAAATTACACGATCAGGCTCATCGTTCAATCAAAACTAGGATGTGCAGATACCACCTATAAAAATCTAAAATTAATTGGCCCAGAAGGTCAAATAGTAGCCGATAAAGATACGGTATGTAAAGGAGAAGATATCACCTTTACATTAGTCAATCCAAAAGATCTCACTTCTTTTTTCTGGGATTTTGGTCAAGGTAAAACTGATAGCAACAAAACGCCAGCAACTTACCAATACGATTTTGTACCCGACTCTGGTAAAACCTTTGCATCTATTGTTTTGGAATCATCAGAGACAGGATGCGAGACAGTTTTAACGCTTCCAGTGGGAATTTTTCAGGTCGTTGCAGGCTTTACGGCTGACTCTACATGCAACGATTCTTTAAAAATTGTGAACTTGTCACTAGGTGCAGACCAATTTATTTGGAAGGAAAATAATAAGATTATATCCAAAGACCATGATCCTTGGATAATACCTCAATCATCAGGTACTTATCCTATTCAACTCATCATTCATGACAGCAAGTCCGGATGTAATGACACGATAACTAAAAATGTCACTTTCCTACAAAATCCACAAATCAATTTACCAAACCAAATCCAGCTTTGTGAAAATCAGATATATAGCACCACAATCAATCCATCCTATACATATACTTTCACTCCACAAAATGTCGGAACGATTTCTAATAATAAACTGTATATCCATGATAACAAAGATAATTCCTTATCAATTCTTGTCAAGGCTGATAATGGTTGTGTAATATCAAAAACAGTAGATATTCAGCACAATCTGTATGAAGACAATAACAACATACTAAACTATGTCTTATGCAACGATCTCAATGCGATCGATCTAACTCAGCATTTATCAGTTGGTGACAGTTTAGTTTGGACATTCAACGGTGGTGAACTACCCGAAGGGTTTTTATCCTGTACAACGTGTGATTCACCTTTGCTATTACAAGAATTAGATGGACAACTCAAGTCAATCAAGTACAATGAAAATTCATGTCAAAAGACCATTAACGTCTATAATTTAGAAATTGGTGAAGTGGAAATTCCAAATTTCTTTTCTCCTAATGACGATCAAATGAATGATATATTTCGACCTGTATTAAAGATACCTATTTCTGAAGAAATAAATATCATCAATTTAAAAATTCTGAATAGATGGGGCAAAGAAGTATATTCCTCAGATAAGCCTTGGGATGGTAAAATCAATGGACAGTTTGCACCAGCTGAAGTATATTATTTCTCTATGACTTACCAGATCGGTCTTGGCTGTCTCCAAACTATCAAAGGTGATGTAACATTAATGAGGTAATACATAACAATGTATTTTCAACCCAAACCACTACCGAAGTGCACTTAAAGTATAAAGTATATTCCGACCTTCAAACCAGAAGATCGGAATATACTTTACTTTGAAAAACCCAACAGAACTATAGTCTAATACATTTTGTTCTTAGTTTAAGGTCATTGACTTAAGACAATTGAGTGTGATTGACAATATATAGAATTGGGTTTTCGTTATATATAAAAATGGCAAAATGAATTCAAGACTTTTTATGGTTTTATGTTTGATGATTACAACATGTCTGTGTTTTGGTCAAAGCCATTACCTAATCAAAAGGTTTGACGCATACAAAGATAAAAACAGAATTATCCTTAACTGGTCTATAAAAAAAGGTAATTCTTGTGTTGGTATCGGAATCTTAAGATCTGAAAATGACATTAATTACACCAAAATAGGTGAAATTCAAGGTATATGTGGCGACAATGAATCTGAAACAAATTATACATTCATAGATGAATCGCCCAATCATGCCAATTATTATGTGCTAGAACTTGGGGCTAGCGGAATAACTGATCCACCACTCTTTGTCAAGTTTATTTCTTTGGATGGAAAAGCGTCAAAGGTAATTCCAAATCCAGCAGTTCATACAGCTTATGTTCTTTTTGACAATCCCAATAATGAAAAACACACCATCACGTTTTATACTAACGATGGAAAATTCATTATACAAAACACTACTAATGATGACAGAATAAATATTTCTTTAGAATATCTTGATGATGAATTACTAGGTAGTCCATTTCGAAAAACATTTTATTATACCATTCATGATGCACAAAACTCAAAAATCTCAGATGGTATCTTCATGTTTAACAATTAGCACACTGGAACAAATTATTTATTTGTCATAAAATTCTTCTCTTAGGATAAGTTTAACAAAATTTATAAAACTATTGGAATCAACTTCTCGTTTTCAGTTATATAAAATCAAAATCCATGAACAAATCAATCGTTTTTGCCATTGCAATTTTCCTTATAAACATCTCGACATCACAAGCACAATTCAAAGACATCTTGAATAAAGCTAAGGAGTCCGTTTCTGTTTTAAAAGGTGAAGATACCGATATAGCTGGTGGTCTCAAAGAAGCGCTCAACAAAGGTGTAGAATCAGCAGTAAATCAATTGAGTGCAACGAATGGCTATATCGAGAGTCCTTATAAAATTTTAATCCCTGCCGATGCTCAAAAAGTGATCGACAAGGTAAAATTGGTTCCAGGGTTTCAAGATGTAGAAACAAAATTGGTAAACCAAATGAATAAAGCGGCCGAAATAGCAGCTAAAAAAGCAACACCTATTTTCGTCAACGCCATAACAAGTATGAGTTTCAATGATGCAAAATCTATCCTTACCGGACCAGAAAATGCAGCAACTACTTATTTGTCATCGACTTCAAGAGCACCACTATATAACGAGTTTTTGCCTATTATTCAATCAAGTCTTGATGAAGTCAATGCTAGAAGTTATTGGAAAACTGTAGTAGATGCGTACAATAAGCTACCTTTTGTAAAAAAATGAATCCCGCTCTTGATGACCACGTCAACAATAAAGCACTTGATGGTTTGTTTTCACTGATAGCTGTCAAAGAAAAAGGTATTAGGACAGATGTCAATCAACGTACAAGTGACCTCTTGAAGAAAGTATTCGGCTCATAAGCCTTGAAATCCGTCCTATTTTATACCGTACAGTGCTTGGTTTTTGAAATCATGCGGAAAATTTTCATCTCCAGGAAATCCTAACCTTATATCTCTGCCATCATGTGGAATCTCAGCAGTGCCAAAGATATAATCCCAGATTGCTAATGAAATCCCAAAATTGATTCCATATTTTCTGTTTTCGGGCAATTCATATGCATGGTGCCAGATATGCATTTCCGGGCTATTAAATAACTTTTTCATGAATGGTCCCAAAACAAATGCGCCAATCAAAGTAGTGCCTGCCCAAACAGCTATTTTGACAAGCCAAGATGCATCTTCCAAAAAGGTAATATCAGCTACCCCAAAAACCATCATCATTCCAACTAAAAAGCCCAAAACACCACCTGAAACTTTTCCACTTACGGTAATATTGCTATGATTGTAATGACCAATACTAAGCGTGAAGATGTGAATAATGAAAAAGTCATATAAACCAATACCCAAAAGTGCCAATGGAATGTACTCAATACTTCTGTACACAATCGTTTCCATCCAATGATACCTCAAGTGCGCCGCAAAGCCCATTTCTTCGACAGAGTGATGTACTTTGTGAAATTGCCACAACCACTCTACCCTATGCAACAATCGATGTACCCACCATTGAACAAAATCACGAACCAAAAATCCAACCAACAAACTGCCCACAGTGGCCATGTATGCAGTGGATTGGAAGCCTGTAAATCAAAATTAAATACTGATTTTATGGCTGAGTTAAAGATATTAACTACAACATCTGATGCAGCATTGTATATCACCAGTGAGAATAGGAAAAAATTGAAAAACATGTAGAAAAAATCCAGCCAAAAATCTTTACGAAATAATGGTTGGTTTGCACGCCACGGTTTTATAATTTCTAATCCAAAAAAGAAAGCAGACACTATGATCAGCCAATAGAAATAATTATGAAATGAAGGATGCGTGATCTCATGCCAAACGTAAGACGCATATCCGCCATATCCATTAAGAAAAGTTTTTAATAACTCGCCCATAATAATTATTTCCTTGACCATTCATTATATCCACCCATCATATTGTAGGATTTATCAAATCCAGCTTGTCTCATATACTTCACTGCTGTTCCACTTCGACCACCGACTGCGCAATAAACTATATATTCCTTTGATTTGTCTAATGCTTCGATCTTTTGTTTGAAGTCGGGTTTGCTAATATCGATATGTAATGGATTGCCAATGATGCCATTATCTACTTCGCCTTGGGTACGCACATCAATGAGAATGATGTCTTTTGATGTTTCCATCATTTGTTTTGCTTTCGCAATTGTAATATCTGGGCCTTGAACTGCAATTGATTCTGTGATTGAAGGTGACGCCGTCTGAATATTGGCAGAGTTAACTTCTTTCGGACTGCATCCGATGACATAAAACAAACTTATAATAAGTAAAAATGACTGCATAAATTATATTTTTGACAAAGGTAAGATCAAAATCGCCAGAAATCAGTAACAAAAGTTACTGTCCGTTATATAACTTCAAAATAATTGAAATAAAAAGACAATAAATTTACGAAAAAATGTCATTGTCAAAAGGCAGTATCGACAAATTTGACATCTTCGCAGATCGCTAAATCATAAGGATCATTGGATGCAATGATTACTATGCGGTTGTGCTTAAAGTTATTCAACAATTCCGAAAACCATTCTTTATTAAATTGATCCAAAAAAGAAGTCGGCTCATCAAGTAAAATTATCGGTGTATCACTCAAAATGGCTAGAGCCAATTGAATTTTTTGTTTCATTCCTGATGAGAAATGCTGAAGTGTTTTTTCTTTTTGATTTGGCAGATGAATGACACTTTCAAATTCTTTGAATGTCAAAGGTTTATGTAGCTTTTTGAACTTACAATGAAAATAAAACATTTCCGACAAGGTAAATTCATTTATCAAATCTGTATATGGAGCAGCCAATGATACATACTTGTAAATATTATCTACTCCTATCCTTTTATTGTCCAAAATATATTGAATTTCACCTGTGGTAGGTGTAAGATAACCGGAAATCATCTTAATCAAGGTAGATTTTCCACTCCCATTTTTGCCCGCAATACCATAGATTTTATCAGATTGAAAATGAGAATCAAAATCCTTTACAACCCATTGATAGCCATATCTTTTTGATAATTGCTTGACAAATATTTCGGTCATTATTGTTTGAATCCTTTCATTAATCCTCTATCAGCTTGACCAAGAAACTGAAGAATTATCTCCTTTTCGTTTGTCTCTTTGATAGTAGCTTCAATGATTTCGATTGCTTTTTTGACATTATTACCTTTTACAAAAAGTATTCGGTAAATATCCTGTATGTGATTTATTTGTTCATTGGTATATCCTCTTCTTCGCAGACCAATTGAATTTACACCTACGTAAGATAAAGGTTCCCTAGCAGCTTTCACAAATGGAGGTACATCTTTACGTACCAAAGAGCCACCACCAATCATAACGTGATCCCCGATTTTGACAAACTGATGTACAGCAGACATACCACCGATGATGACTTGATTGCCGATTTCTATATGCCCTGCTAGATTTACATTATTGGCTAAAATACAATTGCTACCAACATATGAGTCATGCGCCACATGAACGTACGCCATGAGCAAAGTGCCTTTGCCGATTCTGGTAGTCATGCTTGCTTCTGTACCACGATTGAGTGTACAACATTCGCGCACGGTTACATTGTCTTCTATGACAAGCGTAGATTTTTCGCCCTTATATTTAAGATCCTGAGGAATAGCACCAACCACTGCGCCTGGAAATATTTTACAATTTTTGCCAACAAATGATCCTTCTAAGACGGTTGCATGCGGTCCAATCCATGATCCTTCTCCAATTTCAACATTTTCACCAATATACGCGAATGGCTCCACGGTAACATTCTCACCCAATTTTGCGGTAGAATGTACAAAACTCAAGTTACTAATCATTCTGTCTTTTTACAATTTGAGCCGTAAGCTCACCTTCAGATACGATCTTACTTCCTACATATGCTGTACCCATCATTTGGATAATTCCTCTTCTGATCGGGGACATCAATTCCATTTTAAGTATTAATGTATCACCTGGCACTACCTTAGCCTTAAATTTAACATTATCCATCTTCAAAAAATAGGTATCCCATTGTTCCTGTCCGTCACTAAGCGTAGTAAGTGCCAATATTCCACCTGTCTGAGCCAAAGCTTCCATTTGAAGAACTCCTGGAAAAATAGGATTTCCTGGAAAATGGCCCATAAAATAATTATCATTAAATGTCACGTTTTTAACGCCTACAATGTATGTAGGTGTAATCTCTATGACTTTATCTACCATCAAAAACGGATATCTGTGTGGCAGATAATTTTTAATTTGCTCCGTATTTAATACTGGTTCTACAGTAGGATCATAAATCGGTCTTCCTGCATTTTTTTTATGTTCTAAGTATTTATTTTTTAATATTTTGGCTAGGGCTATGTTTGCGGTGTGACCGGGTTTTGTAGCCACAATTTTTGCTCTGATATCTCTTCCTATTAATGCAAAATCACCCAAAATATCCAAGATCTTATGTCTTGCAGGTTCGTTTTGATGTCTGAGTGGTGTACTACTTATCAAACCATTTTCAATACTAGCATTCGGCTTACCTATTTTGGCTTTTAACGCCATCAACTCACTGTCATCCAATTGCTTATCTACAATAACTACAGCATTGTCCAAATCTCCGCCTTTGATAAGACCTGCATCAAAAAGTGCTGCAATATCTGTCAAAAATACAAATGTTCTGGCATTTGCGATTTCTTTAGTAAATTGAGATTTATCCTTTAATACAGCAACCATGTCTCCCAAAGTATTTTCAGGAAAATTGAGGATTACATTTACCTCAAATTTATCGGATGGATATACTGCAAATTCAGAGCCTGTAGTTGGATCGACGTAGTTAAAAGATTCGGTGATAATATATTCTTCTTTGGTCGATTCTACTTTTTCGAGTCCTGCTTCTAATAACTTCTTGATAAAAATATCTGAACTTCCGTCAAGGATTGGGATTTCAGGTCCATCAACAGAAACATTAACATCTTCAATATCCAAAGCATTTAGAGCTGCCAACAAATGTTCAATGGTAGAAATGGTGGCTTCTCCTGATTTAAGTGTTGTGCCTCTCTGAGTAGTAAATACATAGGCTACATCAGCTGGAATCGCAACAGGCGGATCAAAATCAGTCCTAATAAACTTAATGCCGTGACCATCTTCTGCTTGAGAAATGTTGACATTAACAGACTTTCCTGTATGCAAACCAATTCCCGAAATATGTACTACTTGTTTTAACCTACTTTTAAATCTCATCCCAATCTATATATTGAACCGTTTTTTTTAACTTTTAATCTGAGACAATTTGTCCAATTCAGCTTGTAATGCCCTAATTTGCGCAGCCAATTCAGGTAATCTACGAAAATGCGCATAAGATTTCAAATAGTTATTGTAATCTATAGCTGGAGATCCATATAGTTTCCCTTTTACTGATGCTGATATCCCAGATTGTGCTTGTATCATGGTACCGTCTGCAATGGAAAGATGCCCTGCTATACCTACTTGACCACCAATAAGACAGCCCTGCCCTATTTCCACACTACCCGCAATACCAGTCAATGCCGCAATAGCTGTATTGGATCCGACGGTCACATTATGCGCAACCTGAATGAGATTGTCCAGTTTAGCCCCACTTTTGATTGTCGTTGAACCCATTGATGCCCTATCTATCACTGTATTACTTCCTATCTCAACGTCACTTTCTATCACTACGTTGCCTGTCTGTGGTATTTTTTTGAATTTACCTGTCTCATCCTTTGCAAAACCGAATCCATCACTACCGATAACTGCATTTGCATGGATTACCGATCGGTCACCAATCTTACAATTATGGTACACTTTGACACCCGGATACAAGACAACATCATCACCAATTTCAACATTGTCACCTATGAAAACCTGACCATAGATTTTACAATTTTTACCTATTGTTACGCCTTTTTTTATGATAACGTAATCGTCAATAGCTGGATTGTCTCCAATGACTACTGAAGAATGTATCGAAGTAAGAACAGAAACAGTACTTTCAATAGAGATTCCTGAATTGAAATTCTCCATCAAAAAAGCTAAAGCCACATAAACATTTTCTACAACAATCATAGTACAAGTTATTGGCCTTTCGGGGACAAAATCCTTGCTAACCAATACCACAGATGCAGTAGTAGTATAAATGAAATCTGTATATTTAGCATTGGCTAAAAATGAAATGGTGCCAGCTCCTCCTTCTTCTATTTTGCTTGGTCCAGATATCAAAATATCCGGATCTCCTATGATGGATCCGCCTATTAAGTCCGCTATTTGTTTGGCTTTAAACTGCATCGTGCAAAGGTAATTTAAAATTTTGTTTTGGTATTTAGATTTATAGCAAGAATTCTCAAATTAAGATAAACTACTGTTTTTTATCTATATATTTGCTGCTCATTACGAATACCCAAATCTATGGTTGCGTGATGTTTTTCTTTCATAGTATGCACACTATACCATTGATATACAGTGCATTAATTAATCATACCTAATCATGAATAAGGTCAGAATAGCGCATAATCCTACATTTCAAAGCCAAACAGGTGCTGAAGAATTAAGCACTATGTTGCAAGGTCACAATGTGGATTCATCGCTTATTTCCACTTCATATCCTAATACAGAAATTTTACTTAGTGAAAATGAAGTAGATATTGTCATTGTTCCACTAGAAGAATTTCCTATTGTATATGACAAAGAAAGTATAACCATCGCCGGGCTTTCTGAACGGAAACTTCCTGGTTACAATCTATTGATAAAAGAAGATTCTGTTGATAAAGTTGCTGATTTCAGGCTTAAGAATGGCAGTAAAATATTGGCAAACAACAGCTTAGTGGCAGCTCAGTTGACATCGATAAACCCTACACTGCATGTCATCCAATCAGGCAAAGGACATAATGATTCGTTTCAACAATTTATTGATTGTGAAGCAGATGCAATGGTTGTGTCACAATTAGATGGTATAGAAATAAGTAAAGAATACAACCATTTACAATTGGTTCATCTTCATCCTAGAGAGATCATTCCACAAGCAGGAAGTGGTGTGATAGCTTGGATCACACATAGTGAAAACATTGAACTAAAAAGGTTGTTAAATAAAATTCATAACAAGGAGACTGCTTTGGCAACCAATATAGAAAGAACGGCATTAAAATTGTCTAGTGAGCAAGGTATTAATGATATTTGTGCCTACTGCTATACAGATTTGAAACATTTTTATCACCTAATAATTGCCATGAAGACCCAAGAACTTGTAAAACAAACATTTTCTCAATCAACTTCTGCCAATCTGGCTCAGCTCGCAATAAAAACATTAACCATATAAATAGAAAATTTAGAAGATGTATTTGATATTTGATTGTTCAGCCATCGCGGGAACCACTAATTTTAAGGCGAATTTTACAGAAACTGCTGCATGGCCTAGGCTAATTCATATAAGCTGGATTTTATTGGATGAAAATTACAAACCAATTGAAGATTTCGATTGTATCCCTTCTGACGAAAATCTAGTGATTGACGATAAATCTAAAACCAAAGCCAAGATAGATGATGAAGACATCAAAAAGAAAAAGACACTTCTAGTAGATATCCTTGACAAGTTCAGTGATTCGGCAGCAAAAGCAGAATATATCTTTTCTCACAATCTCAATTATAATGAAAATATCTTGGGTGCCGAGTATGTTCGAAACAAGAAAAGTATCAACATGTTTTCTAAAAAAAGATATTGTTTGATGGAAGAAGGTACCTATTATTGTAAAATACCTGCAAAAGGTGGAGGCTATAAATATCCTACTTTACCAGAATTGCATGCAAGTTGTTTTGGCCAGACCTATGGACCGGCAAATAATGCGCGTGCAGATGTGATCGCTGCAGCTCGTTGCTTTATAAAATTGAAAAAAACAGGTAAGCTAGAGGATATTTTTGAAGATTGATATGGCTTTGGTTTACTCTATTTTATGGTATGAATATATTGACAAGGATTAGCTAAAGTGTTTTAGAAAAATCGTCTCCTTCTCGGTGAGAAATCTAGACCAGCCACGCTTGAGATCTTTTTTAGTAAGGCCACTAAAAAATGTACAATCGAACTTAACCAATTTTATACCTTTATTATAAAAAACATGGGCAATATCTGTTGGCTTTCCACCTATAACTTCTATACCTATCCTGCGAAAATCATTCGTATCCACAAAGCCAAAAGCCTTTACTAAGATAGTTTCTGAAGATAATTTTACTTGTAAATCATTGATATCTTCCTGAGTTAAACCGATTTCTGTTTCGATTTCATACACAGATTTTAACTTGTGCTCAGCAGATAGTTTCACTACCAAATCATCATCATTGGTCCATACCATCAGACCACTCATATTGTCATCAAAGTCAACGACAGGTTTGGCTGAGACATCAGAAAATTTCTTGATCAAATCCTGAACCGATGGTCCGACTTGTACTTCATTCCTATATATTGGGCAACTTTTTCCTTTATTGATCAATACATATACATTGTGTCTTTTAGGTTGGAGAATCTTTCCTTTATACGTCACTATATCTCCATCTTTTACTTCGTAAAATGGATTTAGCTCTACTATGTCATTGATTTTTATTTCACCTTTTTTGACATGATCCACGGCTTGTTTTCTAGTGCCAAGTCCGGCATGTGCCAAAAACTTATTTAAACGCCACGGTTGGTTCAATTCTTCCATTATTTATGTTTAAAAAGGTATCAATTCAGGATCCATGTCTGGAGTATCTTTGCCTTCATTCACATCAATATTCATTTTAGATGGCCGCGTTATGATGCCACCTTGACCGAAAGGATTTACATTAAATACATCATTCATATCATTGTCAAAACCACCTGAACCTGGATCTTCAAATTTTACAAAATGAGGCACAAATCTTAGATTTACGGTACCTAAACCACCATTTCTATGTTTTGCAAGGATGATTTCTGTCAAATCATTGGGTACACCTGGATTTTCATCATTTACACCATAATATCCTGGTCTATAGATAAAAGTAACAATATCGGCATCCTGCTCGATAGCTCCAGATTCCCTTAAGTCTGATAGTTGCGGGCGTTTTTCTCCACCGCGACTTTCTACAGCCCTTGACAATTGTGAAAGTGCTATCACCGGAACGTGCAATTCCTTAGCCAAACCTTTAAGTGCACGCGATATTGCTGAAATTTCTTGTTCTCGATTACCATTTTTGCCATTTGGTGGGCCTGCCATCAGCTGAAGGTAATCAATTATGATCATGCTGATATTGTGATTTTGTTTTAATCGTCGGCATTTAGCACGCAATTCAAAAATATTTATACCTGGCGTATCATCAATATAAATAGGCACCTGAGATAGTTTATCCACAGCCGCGTGCAATTTGCGCCATTCATATTCTTCCAATTGCCCATTTCTCAATTTACTGGAATTTATCTCTGCTTCCATAGAAATCAATCTCTGCACGAGCTGTACATTGGCCATCTCTAGGGAGAAAAAAGCGATACCTTTGCCTGTTTCTGCTGCATTTTTTGCCAAAGAAAGCGTAAAAGCTGTCTTTCCCATACCCGGTCTTGCCGCCATAATGATGAGATCCGAAGGCTGCCATCCATTGGTCATTTTGTCTAGTTCGGAGAAACCCGTTGTGACACCTGTCATATCAGATCCTTTCTGACTGACCGCTTCGATTTCCTTTTGGGCTTTAACAGCCAATGAAGCGAGGGATTCGTAACCAGTATTTAGATTTTGGTCCGTAATGTCATAGAGTCCTCTTTCGGCTTCATCGAGCAACTCCAGTACATCCTTCGTATCTTCAAATGAATCATGGATGATTTGGGTACTTACACGGATCAATTCGCGCTGGATAAATTTTTGCGCAATGATTCGAGCATGAAATTCAATATTTGCAGCAGATCCGACTTTATTGGTCAGGTCCATCAAATAACTAATTCCGCCTATATTTTCGAGTAATGCTGCCTTCTTCAAAGATTCGTGTACAGTCAGTAAATCTATAGGCTGCGACTTACCAAAAAGCTCAGACATTACCTGAAAAATAGTCTGGTTCTTCTCAACATAAAAGCTTTCTTTGCGCAATATCTCAATAATAGATGGGAAACCATCTTTATCTATCATAATGGCTCCGAGTACTGCCTCTTCCAATGGAATAGCCTGCGGCTGTACCCGACCATAAAGGAGTTCAGGGTCACCTTTTGTAGTGGTCAGTCTATTGCTAATTGCTTTTAATGTGTTAGGAAAGTCTGGCATTAAGCAGTATTAAATAAAACGTATTATGAAAAAATATAATGACAAAGGTATAATAAGTTTTCGTATTTGATGCAATTTCAACAAACATACACTATGTGGATAACCTGTTAATAAAGTCGTAAATGTGTGGAAAACCTTTTTTTGCCAATGACAACTCATTTCTGAAATTCAAAAGAAATTCTAATATAGATTAAAAATAAATACTCTTTTGACATATAAATTTTTGATAATGTATTGGAAACTATATTGAATGGAAATTTCTCAAGAATTATATTAGTTATTATTCTAATATATAATTAATTTTAAAAAAACGACCATCGCAAACCACTTTTAGTGCTGCTTTTTTTTAATTATCAGAATTTTGAGATATAGGCAATGTGGATATTTATTTATATATTTTTTTACATAATATGTATGTTCTTATCAAACTAAAAGTCGGGACGACTGGATTCGAACCAGCGACCCCTAGCACCCCATGCTAGTGCGCTACCAGGCTGCGCTACGTCCC
This sequence comes from Saprospiraceae bacterium, assembly GCA_016717105.1. Lineage (GTDB taxonomy): Bacteria > Bacteroidota > Bacteroidia > Chitinophagales > Saprospiraceae > OLB9. The sequence continues at coordinate 101,981 of JADKGF010000052.1, forward strand.
GAATATAAAAGCAAAGTTAGGTATTTCTTTGGTCAAATTAAAATACGAATCAATATCTGTTTCAATTTATTTTTTTCGATTCATTATCGACTTACAAGGCTGATACTTCAATCAGGTTTTAGACATAAAAAAATACAATTTCAATACTACACCCCATAAAATCATGGGGTATGAAAATATTTTTAACACATTTTTTATACAAATACCCCAAAATATAATACCTTTGCAAAAATTATTCAACTTTTATCATAAATCATTATATTATGGGTTATATCAGAAGCGAGGCACTCAAAATCACACAAGACAGGAAACCTGTTACTATCACAGAGCCTGCAGAAAGGCGATCAGAAATTTACAGTACAAATGTCTTTAATGATGCAGCAATGAGTCATTTCATGACTAAAGATGCTTACAATGCTGTGATGGATGCGATCAACCATGGAAAAAAAATAGATAGAAAAGCAGCAGATCAAGTTGCAAATGGCATGAAATCTTGGGCTATTTCTAAGGGAGCAACCCATTATACACATTGGTTTCAGCCATTAACTGGTGGTACTGCTGAAAAGCATGATGCCTTCTTTGAACCCAAAGGTGATGGTACTGCTGTAGATAAATTTGATGGTGGACAGTTAGTACAACAAGAGCCAGACGCATCTAGCTTCCCTAATGGTGGAATACGAAATACCTTTGAAGCTAGAGGATATACCGCATGGGATCCATCATCACCAGCATTTATGATCGGTACGACTTTGTGCATTCCGACAATATTCGTGTCATACACAGGAGAAGCACTTGACAATAAGGTTCCTTTACTAAGGGCATTGCAAAGTATCGACCATTCAGCTACTGAAGTTGCTAGGTATTTTGACAAAAATGTAAACAAAGTCATTTCTACACTTGGATGGGAACAGGAATATTTCCTAGTGGATAGTGCCCTAGCTGCATCCAGACCGGATCTCATGATGGCTGGCAGGCTACTATTGGGCCATGAAGCAGCCAAAGGACAGCAACTAGAAGATCATTATTTTGGATCTATACCCGAGCGAGCACTTTCATTTATGAGAGAACTTGAAATCGAATGTATCAAATTGGGAATACCAGTCAAAACAAGACATAACGAAGTTGCACCTAATCAATTCGAATTGGCACCATTATACGAAGAAGCAAATCTAGCTGTAGATCACAATTCGTTGCTGATGGACTTGATGAGTAAAATAGCCATAAGACACAATTTCAAAGTACTCTTCCATGAAAAGCCATTTGCCGGTGTAAATGGATCAGGTAAACACAATAACTGGTCTTTGGCAACGGACACGGGTGTAAATCTGCTTAGTCCAGGAAAAACACCAAAAAGCAATCTGCAATTTTTAACATTTTTTATCAATACGATTAAAGCAGTCCACGACCATGCTGACTTGTTGCGGGCATCTATAGCATCTGCCAATAATGACCATAGATTGGGTGCGAATGAGGCACCACCAGCTATTATATCTGTATTTATAGGAAAGCATCTCACAGAAGTGCTGGACGAACTCGAAAATGTCTCTGATGGTAGCTTGTCTCCCGAGGAAAAAACGGAACTTAAACTGAATGTAGTTGGCAAAATTCCTGAAATTCTTCTAGACAATACCGACAGAAATAGAACTTCGCCATTTGCATTTACAGGAAATAAATTTGAATTCCGAGCTGTAGGATCATCAGCCAATTGTGCAAAGGCGATGACAATCTTAAACATGATAGTTTCAGAACAACTTCGCAATTTCAAGATAGAAGTAGATATCTTGATCGAGAAAGGGATGAAAAAAGATGATGCCCTTTTTAATGTCTTGAGAGAATTGATAAAATCTTCTAAAAAAATACGCTTTGAAGGTGATGGATATAGCGAAGACTGGGTCAATGAAGCAAAAAAGAGAGGCCTGAATAATTTCAAATCAACACCGGAGGCACTCAAAGCTCAAATAAGTAAAAGCACGCTTAGCTTGTACGAGAAACACAGTATCATGAATAAGGTGGAAGTCGAAGCTAGATATGAAATTGAACTTGAAGAATATATCAAAAAAATTCAGATAGAAGGTCGAATATTGGGTGATATCGCAAGAAATCATGTGATCCCTACAGCCATAACATATCAAAACACGCTTATTGCAAATGTTAAGGGTTTAAAAGATATTTTCGGAAATGAATTCGAGAAATATGCATCTGAACAAATAAACCTGATCAGAGAAATTTCGGGTCATATCTCCACTATTATATCTACGGTAGATAAAATGACAGACGAACGTAAGAAGGCCAATAAAATAGACCATGCAGACAAAAAAGCAGATGCCTATTGCAAAAATGTAAAACCACTCTTTGACAAAATAAGGTATGCATGCGATAAATTGGAGCTTCTGATAGATGATGAGTTGTGGCCATTGACCAAGTATAGAGAACTTTTATTTGTAAGATAAGTCATTTGAACTGCATATAATAAAAAGTGTCAATCTATTTTTTCATACTGAAAATTTAGATTGGCACTTTTTAGTTTACAATCTTTTATAAACTTTGGATCTCAGATAATTTTGATAGAAGTTATCACTTTTTAAACAATCTTGCTAGAATGTAAGTTTGTTAGTGGATATGGTTTATAAACCCAAGCCCAATATATGAACATTTCGAAGGTTTCGTTTGATAAAATACAAGCACTTGCTTACAAAGATGTCTTTTATCAACATAACAGCCACCAACTCCGTGAATTTATCCAATTTGCACCTACTTTAGATGGGCTTTCTGAAGCCATCGAAGCGCGTGGGCATCATCCAATAGATAGGACGCTGTTGGTAAACACATTGGCAAGTCAATATGCCAATTTAGATACCTCTGAAATTCAATATCAGAATATATACAAGCTAAAAGACGAAAATACTTTCACGGTCATCACCGCGCACCAGCCTGCATTAGTTGGTGGACCTGCTTACTACTTCTACAAAATATTTTCTACAATCAATCTGGCGAACCAACTTAACCAACAGCATCCTAATTGTAATTTTGTACCTGTTTTTATCAATGGCGCTGAAGATCATGACTTCGATGAAATAAAATCTGTGAATCTTTTTGGCAAGACAATCACATGGGATACTGACCAATCAGGGCCCGTAGGTCGCTTTTCTACCCTGCAGTTGAGTGAAACATTACTGCAAATAAAGGAAATATTAGGTGACAGTCCACAAGCAAATCAGATTTTTTCTATATTTGATAAGGCAGCTAAAAACGCTTCATCTTATAATGACTTTGTCTTGAGTTGGGTCAATGATTTTTTTAGCGAGTATGGCGTGCTTGTTTTCAATATGGATCATGCAGATCTGAAAAAGGCATTCATACCGATAATGGAGAAAGAAATCATCCATAAAATCAGCGAGTCACATGTCCAAAAAACACAAGAACAACTACTACAATTTGGATTCAAACCACAAGCATTTGCTAGAGACATCAATTTATTTTACATAAATGGCGCTTCTCGCGAAAGAATCATTTACGAAAACAGTATTTATAAGATTAACAATCAAGACATTACATTTACAGAACAGGAGATCATTGACCATTTGCATCAATTTCCAGAGAGATTCTCTCCGAATGTAATACTTCGACCGCTTTATCAGGAATATATACTTCCCAATATCGCCTATATCGGTGGAGGCGGAGAATTGGCCTATTGGTTGGAAAGGAAAAGCCAATTTGCTTATTTTGGGGTATTTTATCCTGTGCTTATAAGACGCAACTCCGTCATGATAATCCCTAAATCAATCCAAAAGTTGATGGAAAAACTCCATTTAACAGAAGAAGACATTCTATTGGATGATGATAAATTAATAACACTTTATCTTGAAAAAAATACTGGCCACAACTTTCACTTGAATAGCGAGATCAAGCAGACATCAAAAATATTTGATGCAATATCCGAAACTGCCAAAAGCATCGACCCGACATTAGAGATGACTGTCAAAGGTGAAGGTCATAAAGTTGCCAAAATTCTTGAAGGCATTGAAAGCCGATTGAAACGGGTATTGAAACAAAAAGAAGAAACCAATATCCAACAAATCAGAACGATTAAAGCCAAGCTTTTCCCTAATCACGGTTTGCAAGAAAGGACAGATTCATACTTACAATTTCTTGTAACTGAAGGGCCTGAATTGAACAAAACGCTTATTTCGGCACTAAACCCACTTGAAAAAGAATTTTTGATCTTCTACTTGTAGGAAATTAGTACATAAATGAAATTAGTAAGTCTTCAAGAATGGATGCATCATCAGGATTTCTGCTGCCAACACCTTTAATATTTTTGTCTGCATTCGTCAATGCCTGAAAAATGCGTCGCAATTGACCAAAAGAATAAAGTTGAGCTGCGTCCCTGTATTCCTTTAGATAAAATGCTGGCACACCGACTAATTTTGCTAATTCTGTATCTGACGACTTTCCATGATATTTTGTAATTAGGACTTTGTTAAAAAATCCAAAAAGTGTAGTTATCGTATAAATTGTTGGATTGGCATCAGGATTTTGGGCATAATGTTGGAAAATAAGTGCGGCTTTTGTAAAATTCTTCTGACCTACAACTTTTGCCAATTCATACACATCAAAATCCTTGGATATCCCGATTTGCTCTTTAATATCATCAACTGAAATGCTCTTGCCAGGCGCAAGATTGAGACATAACTTGTCCAGTTCGTTAGTTATCTTACTAAGATCAGCACCCAAATACTCAGCTAAGATGTTTGCCGCATTGGAGTCGATGCTATATCCCTCGGTTTTTACACGCTCACTTATCCATCCTGCTATCTGATGATCCTTCAATTTTGTAGATTCAAAAACAATGGCTTTTTTATCCAATAATTTGGCAAACGTCGTCCTTTTGTCTAACTTTTTGTACTTGTGGGCAATCACAAGTATTGTGGAATGCGAAGGATTTTCCAAGTAAATGCTGAGATCCTGGATACCTCTCATGTCTTGGGCTTCACGCAAGATTATCACTCGGTAAGATGACATCATCGGAAATTGCCTAGCCTCATCAACGATCATTTTGACTTCGGCATCTTTTCCATAAAGAATAACTTGATTAAATGATTGTTCAGCTTCGGTGAGGACATTTTTTTCTATATATTCACAAATCTTATCTATGTAGAAAGGTTCTTCGCCATGCAAAAAATAAACAGGACTGTACTTTCCGCCTTTTATTTCCTTAATGATCTGATCAAAAGTCATGAAAAATAATGAAGTCCGTTAAAAAATTGATAGATAATGGTACAAAGATAAAATTTGTTTTTACTTTTGCATGCCTACTCAAATTTATATGGGGAATTAGCTCAGTTGGCTAGAGCGCTACGCTGGCAGCGTAGAGGTCACCGGTTCGAGACCGGTATTCTCCACATCCACACAAAACACTTACAATCAAATATTTATCCATTACGAATAACGTAGATGTTTAATTTAGACCCTTTCCAAATTAATTATTCTCCACTGTTTTGCAGTAAGAAAATAATGGATCAGTATAGATGTATGTCTCTGTTCTTTTTGTTTTCAGCCAATTCAGAAAATACTCATTTTTCTTACTTTCCTTTGCAAAATTTGATATTTTATCAAAATCCTTCTTTAAGATTGGCCTTGTGTGGTTTTGATGTACTGTTCAACTGGATGAGCCTGTAGGCTTTTTACCATCAGGCATGGTAATCAACATTGGTTTGGAAATAGCACCAGGCTTGAGGTCATAGATAGCAAAATAGGTATCAGGATCCAAGTCGTCAGCAGCAAAAAATGTATTGTTGCTATTTTGGTTTTTTACTCGACCACCATTGGCATATGAAGGTACGGACTTTACAGAGTATTTTTTAACGGCATTTTCGAAACTTAAAGAGTCGATGGTTATCAGTTGACGAACAGAATCCAGCAATACCTTGGTTTTATCCAAATCGGCTTGAGTTATCTCCGGCTTTATAAGTACGTGTCTGGCACGAACAGAGTTGCCACGTCGTTCTATAAGTTGTATAAAGTGATATCCAAATTCTGTCTCTATGATATCAGAAATTTCATCTTTTGCGAGTGAGAAAACTGTGGCTTCGAATTCAGGTACATAGACACCTCTTTTTGCAAAACCCAAATCTCCACCACGTGCAGCTGATCCTGGATCTTGCGAATTTTTGGTCGCTATATCAGCAAATGTTTCAGTGCCATTTACTACTTTTTCTCTTAGGATTTTTATTTTATCCAAGGCCTTTTGTCTCTCTATATCATTGACCAATGGTAGTGAAACGATTTCAGAAATCTCCATTTCTGACTTAAAATAAGGTAAAGAGTCCGATGGAACATTCTTGAAGAACTTTTCGACTTCCTTCGGCGTTATTTCGATTTCAGAAATGAGCTTATGTTGCATTTTTTCTGCAAGGATTTTGTGTTTTTGATCATCACGATATCGTTCTTTCATTTCGGCAACTGAAGCGCCATAATATTCCTCAAAAAAAGCTTCATCCCCATTCATTTGTCTTAATACGGATTCAAACCTATAATCCAGTTGTGTCTCCACTTCTGCATCTGTGATCTCTACACTGTCAATTTTTGCATGATAGATCACCAATTTTTGTGCAATCATATTGTCTAAGATAACACACTTTATGTCATCGCTCACGCCTGGATCTTTTGATTTTGCATATGCAAATTCTTCCTCTATCTCTGAAAGTAGGATGTATTCACTTCCGACTTTAGCAATCACCTTATCGACCAACTGTGTATAACCTTGAAATACAAAACAAGTCATAAAACAAACCACTAATATTATATTTCCGCCTCTTATTATCATCTTAATATTTTAATTTATTTAATAAATTTCAAAATCCTTATCTGCAATTCCGTTTTCATACAATTGTTGTCTATAATTTTTCAATAATGCAATTTTCCTTTCACTAAGAATTGTTTTTGCAATCTTGGCATCAATATAATCAAACGGTGGAATTTTGTTTTCGTCGTAATATTTCAGAATTTTAACAAAATATTCAAATTCTTTGTTCTTTTCTTGATAGACGCGACCTGTTGATATTTTTTCGGGATCGATCATATTGGTAGGAACTAAAGATACCACATCTTCAATGGTCATATACATCGCTGTATCGATATGATGATATACGGCTTTGTCCTTGATCAAAAACATCGCCTCAGTCAGGTCAGATTTGCCTAATGCTTTATAAATATTCTTAATATCACTACTTGGCAGGTACTTTTGCAATAATGCACTTTAAAACTGGGTGTGAAAGCAGATACTGTGCTTTGTTCTTTTCATAAAAAGCGACCTTTTCTGCAATTGAGATCAACGTATCTAATCGCATGTCTATGAGTTTTTTCTCATAATTATATACCAATAAAGACGCTCTATATTCTTCCACCAATTTATTGAGATTGATATCTGCTGCCACATTTTTGTCAGCTTCTCGAATCATCAAATTTTCAACAATCCAGTTTTGAACATATCCATCTACAATGGCGGCACTATCTGTAGGTGAAGTACCATCATGTACTAGCTCCTCCAACTGGGACTTAAAAAGATATTGCTCACCTACTCTAGCAACAACTGGATCTTTTGCATTATCATTAAAGAGTCCATCCTTACATCCAGGATGTAAAAATATCACAAAGCCTATTATAATAAAAAACCTATATCTCAATATGACTTATTTCTTTAGTGCGTGGATTACATCCTTGTAGATGACCACATTAATTTCTTTTGTCAGGGACTTGATCCATTCCTTTTCTAGGTAATCTTGATAATCAGCCACAACGTATCCGCGTGCTTCTGACAGTGTTTTTGACCTACTTGGGATTAGGTTTTTGATCTTTAGAAATGAATAAGTTGTTTTGCTAGGATCTGCTTGTAAAGGAGACATTGCGCCATCTTTCCATTCCAGACTTGCTAGTTCTTTGCTTCCCTTTTCGTACTGTGCTTCATTAGTGGCAACTATCTTTTTCTTTTTATTGAATTTTTTATCCAATTTAGAAAAATCATCTTTTGCTACAAACTTATAAATCTTTTCAGCTGTATCCTTATCTACATCTGATATTTTCACTTCGGTGACACCGGCTTTCTCAGGCCAGATATAATTGTTTTTTACATTTTCAAAAAATGATTTAATGCCAGTTGTATCTTGATTGGCCTTATCCCAAACATGAATTTTTGTAGCTTCAAAGAGCAAAATTCCTTCTTCGTACTCACGCATTAGAGATTTAAAATCAGGGTATTTCACCTCAAGATTTTTTTCTTCGTAAGCCATTGCCGACTCATTTACGTATTCATTAAACAACTCATCCACTGTTTCATAGAGTGGCTTGGATTTATCATATTTGAGTCTTGTTTTTGTGTTTTTCTTACAAAAATTGGCAAAATCGCTTATTTTATATACTTGATCGCCTCCTAATGAAAACAACATTTTGTCATCTGCCACAGGGCTTGGAGACCATTTATAGGAATAAAACTCTTCATTAAGCCCATTGGTAAACTTAGATAATTCAAATTTATCTTGTTTGTATCCAGCCGCCTTTTTGATATCCTCGACCAGTTTAATTTTTGCTGCATCAAACCGCTGATCTTTATTGATCTGTGATTTCATTTTCCTGATAAATATATCATAGGAGTCCTGAGCAGGTTTATTTATCCTTTTGATGATATGCCATCCAGACTTAGTCATTACCGGTGGCGCTATCTGTCCGTTGGTTGTGATACGAAATGCTGCATCTTCAAAGATTTTATCATACATATTGATACCAAAAGGTGGTAACTTACCACCATTTTTTGATGTATTTTTATCTACAGAATATTGCGCCGCCAGTTTATCAAAATCCGCACCTGCATTTGCAGCATTGTAGATACTGTCAGCAAGTTTTGCTTTTTCGGGATCAATCAAAATATGAGCTACTTCAATTGTACCTCTTGCTGGACGTTTGCTTAATACTTTTATAATGTGAAAACCAATTCTCGTCTCTATGATGTCTGAAACTTGTCCAATTGGTGTAGTGTATAACGCAGTCTCTAGCGCATAAAACCCAGAAGGTAATTTGGCTGTAAAGAATCCCATTTGTCCTCCTTTTGTAGCAGACGACTTGTCCTGAGAAAACTCCTTGGCGGCATCTTCAAATTTCATTCCTCCTACCAGTTTAGATTTCACTTCACGCAATTTATCTTTTGCTTCTTCTTTGACAATATGGGTTGTATTCTCAGGTACAGGAATGAAAATGTGAGCGAATTCGACATCTTCTCCCATACGGCTGTACAACTCTTTAAGCAAAAAATCTGTCACTTCCTTATCGATCAGATAGGAGCTGGCTAATTGTCTCCTGTAACCATCCAATTCGGTCTTTAGTGCAGATATGGTATCCAACCTAAGTTCTTTGGCCTTTTCGACTTTGAGTTTGAATTTTGTATAAAGATCTAAATAATCATTGATGCTTTTTTCTGAATAATCAGCATCAGCACCGTTATTTTTTTCATAAATGTATTTGAATTCAGACACTTTTACCTCGCTGTTTCCAACGCGCATGAGTATCGGGTCATTTTGTGCAAATAGTTGGCAACTAAAAAATACTATACCAACAAAACTTATTAATCTGTAAAACATAATTATTAATCTGAATAGCTAAAATTTATAAAAACGCAAAAATAGAAAAAAAAAATATATATATCAATAGAAATTTACCTTCGACCTACCATCATTGCAATAATTTAAGTATATAGTTTACGTAAGATTTTCCTAAGTGTGACTTCAGAATCAGATTCAACTTTAACCCTAATCTGTGCTTTGCTATATATGGGTTTTCTGTTTTTTAGTAACTCCTTCAGTTTAGACTTGATTTCTTTGTCTGATTTCCCATCAGTAAGCGGCCGTATTACTTCACTTTGGGACAATCTTTCGGTTAGCGCATCAATACTTGCCTGTAGCCAAATAGTTTTACCTTTGGAATTCAATATGTCTATCAAATCATTATGACATGTTAGGCCGCCGCCAGTCGCAACTACTACATGGGACAATTTCCAATTTGCCATCAGCTCATGTTCCAAATCTCTGAATCGGGCTTCTCCATGTTTAGTAAAAATATCGCTTACCTTCATTCCTTCCATATCTTCAATGATTGCATCCGTATCGAAAAACGGCATTTGAAGATGTTCGGCAAGTTGAAGGCCCAAAGTAGATTTGCCACTACACGGCATTCCTATTAAAAATATGGTCATGAACGCATGATTGTTGTATTCTATAAATGATAGAAACGATGTTATGGTTTACAGATATTGCGTGTATGTATAACAAATTGCATATTTCAAAATCTGAAATTTTATTTTCTTTGATTTAAAACATTATTAATAAGTTCACTAAAACCTTAACTTGCAACTGTTAAGCTTTGTCGCTCAAGCCGCGACGGGCTTTTACTTTTGCTTGCCAAAAAGTAAACAAAAAACGCTAGTTCCGATAAATCGCTCCGCGTACCGGAACAGCCTGCCCGCTTAACATTCTACCTTGAAGTTTAATTTGGTACTTATTTTAGGCAATATAACTCAATTTTTTTTTAATATAAAATTTGTGCAATTTGTTTTATACACATATAGGATTTTTATTCTAGATAGATATGAGATTTTTTTACCTTTGCGGAATGGCGGCGAATACTTTTGGCAATATATTTAGGGTCACGACATTTGGCGAAAGCCACGGTGCCGGCATCGGGCTGATCATCGACGGATGTCCACCTGGTATTCTTATCAATGAAAGTTTTATACAATCAGAACTAGCAAGAAGAAAGCCAGGACAATCCAAAGTAACTACACAACGTAAAGAAGATGAGACATTTATAATACAATCAGGTGTACTTCATGGGATAAGTACTGGAGCGCCGATCTCCATCTTCATAGCCAATACAGATCAAAAATCTACTGACTATGACCATATAGCAGATGTATTTCGACCATCACATGCTGATTTTACGTATGCAAGCAAATATGGCATGCTCGACCATGCTGGTGGTGGTCGGTCATCTGCAAGAGAAACTGCTGCACGTGTAGCTGCTGGCGCTATCGCAAAAGAAATTCTCATGGCAGAAGGTATAGAAATTTTTGCCTTTGTAAGTCAAGTAGGAAATATCATTATGAGTAGTGATGCAGCCATAGATTACAACGTTATAGAAGATAACATCGTACGCTGTCCTGATCAAAAACGGCTGCTAAAATGGAAAATCTGATTACCAAAATCAAAGAAGAAGGCGATACGATTGGCGGCATGGTCAGTTGTCACATTCTCAATTGTCCCGCAGGATTGGGTGCACCAGTTTTTGACAAATTGCAAGCGGATTTGGGTAAAGCCATGCTGAGTATCAATGCAGTAAAAGGCTTCGAAATAGGATCGGGATTCCGCTGTGTGTCCATGCGTGGGTCTGAACATAATGACCGTTTCACCAACGTGGATGGAAAAATCTCAACAATAACCAATCATTCTGGTGGCATCCAAGGTGGCATCAGCAACGGTATGCCTATCACATTTAATGTAGCTTTTAAACCTGTCTCTACGATCATGCAAGCTCAAGAAACGGTCGATAAAGATGGAAATATGATCAAAATGCAAGGGAAAGGCAGGCATGATCCTTGTGTAGTGCCTAGGGCTGTACCTATTGTGGAAGCTATGGCTGCCTTGGTTTTGGTGGACCATTGGTTATTGCAAAAAACAGTCAAGTTTTAAGATTTCATACAATTCTATCTTTGTAAAATGGCAGTTTGGATCTGAATGCAAGCATTTCAGCCTTGTCAATTACCGAACTAGAAATAGATTCACTATCATTCATTTCGCAAATTACTTCTCCATTAAAATCAACAATCATAGAATTGCCAGGATAAAGATAGCCATTTTGGTCCTGCCCTACTCTATTGATACCGACTACAAAACATTGATTTTCAATAGCTCTAGCAATAAGCAATGATTTCCAATGCGAAATCCTTTGAACAGGCCAATTGGCTGAATATATGATCACATCGACCAACTCTCCATTATTCAGACTTGCGAATCGGAGATCATAACAAACCAATGGTCGAATTTTCCAATTTGATATCTCAACTTGGACAGTTTGTCTTCCTTTAGAATAAAACTCATCCTCTCCTGCTAAAGAAAAAAGCTGGATTTTATCATATTGGGCCACCAAACCATCGCCATTCACAAATATAAAAGTATTGTACCAATTTCCAGACCTGAACATAGGTATGCTGCCGCCAAATGTAACGCCATACTTCAATGAAAAGTCTTGTAACATGACAATAGTTGTTTCTTGCCATTCAACAGACATTTTGCTCGGGTCAAGGTTATATCCAGTATTAAACATTTCTGGCAATAACCACAAATCTGTATCTTTAGTCGATAAATCACACCAATCGTTTATCTTTCGAAGGTTGGCGACAGGATCCATCCAAACTGTATCACATTGAATAACGGAGATTTTCATCTTATGATCAATATTCTTTTCTCAACCATGGTGGCAAAGCTTTTTTATGTTTTGCAGATTTAAAATCAGGTGCCTTTGATTTCGTGGTTGATTGCCGTTGTTTTGATGGTAAAGAAGATTTTGGCAATGACTGATTCACGACTATGTTTCGACCTTCGTGTTCACTATTGTTCAATCCAAAAATAGCCGCTTTAGCTTGTAAATCGTCTTCCATGGTCACGAAGCCAAAGCCCTTGTTTTGACGTGTGATTTTATCGATTACAATTTTCACTTCATTTACTTCGCCGTAAGGAGAAAACAGTTCTAACAAATTTTTATCTTTCCACTTGAAGGGAATGCTACCCACATAAATATCCATTATATAAAATTTTGAATGCAAGATAATCAACAAATCCATTATACCACAATGTTTAACAAATTAGTACTTTTACGTGAAATAAAATTTTGATGATCAATGGAATCAGATGACCACTTTTGTCCCTTGTGCCTTAGTCCCATCAAGCATGAAGCTGACTTTGTCTTCAAGGGAAGAAACTTTTATAGGTGCGATGAATGTCATTTGCTGAGCGTCTGTCCTGATGCATTGCCTGACGCCCAAACAGAAAAAAATCGATATTTAAATCATCAAAATTATGGTTGCGGACCTGCGCCAGTTTTGGTTGATTTATTGAAAAGAAGGATATGAATGTGCGTATTATGATCCTTTCTTTTATCCCGAATTGCCCCAACAAAAATATCAATTCATTACGGCAACAGAGTGCTTTGAACATTTTCATAAACCTTTGGTAGAAATCGAAAAAATACTTGAATTATTGGTTGAAGAAGGTATATTGGCACTCATGACTGAAACGTGGTCTGAGATAGAATCACTCAATAATTGGCACTATATCAGAGATATTACACATGTAAGTATTTTCAATATAAAAACCATGGAATGGATGACTTCCAAATTTGATTTAGAAATCATTTATACAAATGGGAAAAACGTATTTTTATTCAGAAAGAAGAAGAGATCAAGGTAATTCTACCCTTCTGTCATATTGAAAAATATCGAAATAATGATAATCATCGAAAGTGTGCCTTTAGATATGCATTAGAAAATCTATTACGAATCCTAACGCATAATTCAGGTTCAATACAAAACCACTTATTGACAGAATTTTTTAAATCAAAAAAAGCCCCTTACCATTACAGTAAGAAGCTTCAAATGGCCTACATCAAAAACTTAACTTAAAAAACTATAATTATTATTCTTGAATTTCGTCAGTGGGAGTAGTCACTTCAGAATCGGTACTCCTTCCACTCAATCTAAGCGTGACGGACTGATTGTAATCTCCAATCAGACCATTGAGATCATCAATGATTTCAAAGTAACTCGTTTTATCCTCAGCTATGCGTGCATACGACATGGTATCCAAGGCCAACTCATCATATGCCGTACGCATCTGTGTCCTTTTTTCTTCTATCTGACCAGGTTTGAGTGTGGTTTGGGCTCTATTTACATATAACTGATTGAACTGGGTATTCAGCTCCTTGAGTAATGCAACCCAATCCGTAATATTAATGGTCGTCTGAGCTGCCACCAGTGAAGGATTAGTTGCCCAATCATTTAGTAAGGCGTCTGTCACGGCTGTCTCTTGTTGATAGCTTAGTTTTTCTATTCGATCACCATGTGAGAAATAATTGGCTTGCAATAACTGTGCTGCTTTGACCACAGTATCTTCTTCTTTATAGGTCATACAATCCAGATACAACCTAATGCCTATTAGTGCCTTGTCACGACGTTGATCCAATAGCTGCAATTCTGGTGTTAGCTCGTGTGCGGTAATGGACATAAAGACTTCATTCATACTGGCGGTCGAGTCTGTCAGCACTTGTACCCTAGATGTAAGATGTAAGGCATCTAGATCAAATTTTTGGTAAATGGTTAGGACATTTTTCATAAACTGGAGATACTCTCCGTTGCGGTAGTTGCCAAATAAGGCGGTGGTGACTGAGTTCATAATAGAAAATATTT
>JADKGF010000053.1 GCA_016717105.1 Saprospiraceae bacterium
AATTGGTACGATCATACGCAAGTAGTACCATTCGGCCTTGCACCATGTTCAGTCAGTTCTTGTGGTATATTAGGATGTTTTGGTGTACCCTTGGGGAACAAGTGGGCAATTAACAAATGCGCCGTACCAGTTTATGCCATACCTTCGTGTCGAGACCGACCTTATAAGTAATGTTGACAGTAATGGTTTGATTGATGGATCTAGAATAACAGCACTTTGAGACGGTTTTTCGATTGAATTTGAGATTCCTTCTACAGATGGAACTTTGGTTATACCAACAGGTATGTCCCTGACTGTAAGTATAAGTTTGGCATAGGACATAAACAGAATAATTAAAAAACGAGACTACACTTTTTTGCGTATAGCAAATTTTTTTAAAGAAGTTAGTAAAATATAATATCAAGTGATAATACATTATATTTGAAATTTTATTTGAATTTCTTATTTTTTAAGAAATTTATTTTATTCAAATATTATTACAAATATAAAAAAAAGCAGACTATCATACAAGTCATAACTAATGTATTCATTGCTATTTCCAGCACCTTTGACTTCATCTATTGTTTCGAAATTTTGGCCATTTGATGATCTTTCTATAGAAAAATAATCATTGTTGGTTTCAGATTCAGTTCCGAAAGACAATTTGGTCATTTTACCCAAATCAGATATTTCAAAATTTACAAAATTGACTGAAAGTGGTGACAAAGAAATGTTGGACGTTAAAACAGTACAGTCACCATTGCCTGGTCCATCATAAGTGAAAGTAAAATTGGTCGTTGGTTGGTTGCAAGGAACAGTATATGTGATGGTATAGTTTCCCACAAACGACGAATTAAAAGTAAACGGTGAAGTCGAGTCAGTGATATTAGCCGGGTTGGTTACAGAATTAATGGTCGTCATCCCAGAACTAGAAGAGATAGTAATTGTATTTGCACCATTTGAATTTGATGCATTGAAATTCAATACAGTTGTAAAGGTACAAGATGCGCCGCTAGAACTTATCAAATTTGTTGTTCCACCTGTGATTTGGCAATCTTGACCTTTTAGGGCAAATCCACAGAAAAGTACGAAGATAAAAACTGCTAGTTGAGTATAAATTTTGTTCATTTTAAATTAAATTTTCGTGTTTATTGTTTCAAAAATAATGCCAATCATGTAAAATTTGGTTCTGACGTATGAATCATGATATTAGCTTCATATTTCATAATAAATTATAAATTATTTAACAAAATCAGACTTAAAGATTATCAGTTTATAAATCAATATTTCATAAGGTAGAATAAGTTACTATATTTATTCTACAAATCAACCAATTGTACGCATTATAATAAATTGAATATGTAACAATATTAAAATCAATTGCTTGTTGTTCGTTTTTGTGGCTTTCGTTTTATATATTAAATAAAAAACAAAATAATGGCTTGCCTATTTTTATGTAAGACGAAATAAAATTAATGGGACACACTTTTTTAGCTTAATTTGTGGCAATTTTCACAATTAAAAAAGCAGACCAATTTACATTGACCTGCTTTTAAAAAATTTAATTATTTTGCCTTGATCAAGGCGATATTATTAAAACTTCAATATTCTGATAGTTTGATCCATTACTTTTACGAAGTAAACACCGGCTTGCAATGTCTCGATTGATAGCGACTGATCACCTGAAAGTGCCATATGTCTTTGTACTTCCTGACCGCCAGTATTATATATTACCACATCATAAATTATCCCAACTCTGAAGTTACATTCAGTTTTCCATCTGTTCTATTGGGAGAAACTATGACATTTTTGGTCTGGTGACGGACTGATCGGATCTCTGTGTAGCTGTATGCACCATCATAATCTGTTTGTTTGATACGATAGTAGTTTATGCCTGCTAATGGACTTTCATCTACAAATTCATTAACTCAACTTGATTGCTGTTACGGCACCTTTGATTTCTCCTATGGCATCAAAACCTGCCATCACCAGATCTTTCGATGGTAAAGTAGTCGTTGTTTCTATTTCGGAAGCGGTAAGGAATGATAAGTATGAAAATGATTTTCCATTTTTGTATAGAAGTTTCTAAACACTGCGGCAGCACTAACCTAAGCAGTTCACCTGTGCCTGAATTAGAAGATCAGTCTCTGGCACCAGCACCAGACAGAAGCTACCTTCATCTCTTATAGAAGAATTAGCTCTATAACCCAACAGTTGTTCCAGCATCACTTCATACCTCACTGGATTAGCACATGTTTAGGAAACAGAAGAGATCTCCGTCTAGTAAGTTCTTCAGCAGTTCCATTGAAGTTCAATACACCCATTTGCTAAACCTAACAAATCCGAATCATTTGTATCAAACTCACCAGGACTTGCTGCAGAAATTTGCATTTGTAATAGTTTAATAGATATTGTAGTTGCTGTACAGAGGGCACTGATACAATTTGGAATACACAGCAGGGTTCGGTACAGTATCACCTGTTACATTGCAACCCGATCCCCAGTTGTACAATCTGGAAGCTGTAGTTGAGCAAGATTGACGCTGAATTTTGACCAATATCCCTGAAACTGAAACTACAGGAATGTCCACTTTCCGTTCTGTAAAGAATAGATAAGAATGCATTAATATTAACAAAAAAAACTCTCATAAGCTGTTAAATTTTGTTATTAAATGGTTGAATTTAATGAGTGAATTGTAAAATATGCGACAAATCTATTAGTTTGTTTTCGATTAATACTTACATTTTATATGAATTTTTTGTGAATATTTTTGATGATTTTTGTGAATTTTTATAACGCTTATTAAATAGTAATGAATACATATTTTGTAAATGTGTAATATATCTGGATTGAGAAATATTTTTTAAAATTAGTTAATATTAATTAATACCTTCGCCAAGTAATTTACTGAAATTGAACAAATTATTTTCTTTTATAATCTTTTTGTGCTTTGCCATTCGCCTATTGGGTCAATATAGTCATGTTCCCGTGTTGCCAGGTATGACAGGCAATACATTGATAAACAATTTGACCATATCGCCACAAGCCATCCATAATATTGGACTATAGTGCCGTCAGACACCATGTTTTGAAGATTGACCGCGTCGCAGATTCATTAGAATGTATTTACACTGGGATGAAACTTCCCCTTTGCCAGAGATGGTCAAGATCCAACAGAATACGTATATCTCGATGGTCAACCAAACGGTATCAACACTGAACATACATGGCCAAAGGGATTGGGAGCAACAGGTTCTGCCCAAAGGATATGCATCACTTGTATCCTTCTAGGTGAAATCAATTCGGATAGATGCAATTTCCCTTTCGGAAATATACCTGATGCACAAACGGAAATATGGTATTACAAAAATACAGAAAGAACTAGTGTACCAACAAATTTTAGGATGCTTATTCAGTAATCAGAGTGTACAAATGGCAAATTCGAACCAAGAGAAAGCGTAAAAGGCGATATAGCTAGATCGTTATTTATTTTACACAATGTGCAAAGCACAGGCTGATGCAGCCGATCCAACATTTTTCCAACAAATGAAAAGTGATATTTGCCAATGGCACTATGATGATCCGTAGATAGAAAGAGTGGGAGAGAAATCAAAAATTGCGCACTATCAAGGTGGAAAGGAAAATCCATTTGTCCTTGATTGTTCGTTGATATCTAGGGCATATTGCAATAATATTGATCAAGCATGTGAAGGCCTTTAATTAGCGCGTTCAGAATGGCAGAAGAGAACGCACTGCTCATTTTTCCGAATCCCAGACATGGGACGTTTTTCATAAGACTTCATGCAAATAATGATATTGCAATACATTGTTGATATCAAGAAACATGCTTGGACAAACCATATTTTACGAGGATATGATGAAAATGGAGAGAATATAGTTGAAATTGATATTAATGATCATTTATCTGGCTTTACATTATCACGCTAAAAGATATTAGCAGTAATATAAGCAATAGAACTTTATACCTTAAATATTGACGATATTTGATGTTTATCATTCTGTATAAGTTATTTTTTAGGATTGAACTTATCCACAAAATTAATTTAATAATTATTATGCTAAATTGAAATTTTATCCTTAACTTTGGTTGTCATATACCTTAGGATTATCGAAATGATAAAAGTTGCAGTTATAGATGATGAAATATATTGTGTAGATGTCATAGAGACACTACTCGAGAAACAATTTTCCCAAAATCAACGCAGTAAAATCTTTTACAAATCCAATAGAAGCGGTAAAAGAAATCCCGTTTTTGGATATCGACATCTTATTTTGTGATATTTCAATGCCAGAGTTAAGTGGTTTTGAAGTACTCTCGGCAACTTATGCCATTCTCCTTCAAAGTGGTTTTTACTACGGCATATAATAATCATGCAATCCGAGCATAAAGATATGGTGCATTGGATTACCTACTAAAACCAATATCAGCAGAAGATCTGAAAGACTGCTTTAACATGTTCTTCCTTCGATAATTAGAGACAAAAAGGAAAATGAAAATTTGGGTAAAAACATCAAAAGATATGTGGTACAAATTCTGATGGTATCATTTTTATTCCACTCAAAGATATCACCTATTGTCAGTCAGAAAAGGAATTACACAACTTTTATTTATTAAATGGAAAAAAATTATTACATCCAAAACCATGAAAGAATACGAACAAGTATTAGAATGTAACGGCTTTTATCGTATTCACAATAGTTTCATTATAAATTTAAATTTTGTAGAAATGGTTGTAAAAGGTGATGGCGGGTCAATCATTGTAAACGGTTCAAAGATTCCAACAAGCAGAACCAAAAGACCTGAGATATTAGACGTGTTAAAAAGATATCGCGAATGATTTTTTTGGTGGAATGATGTTCTACAAAATACGCGATCTAACAGCATTTATATTTGTGATATATTCATTAAAATGACAGACTTTCTAATTTGAAAAGAAGCTTAATTTAATTTCTGAATTATGCAATTTACTAAGTAATACTCACTAATTACTTTCTAGTAAAATTGAAGAAGCTCGAATAGTTATTTTTGTTTTTACAATAAATTAAACAAAGATGAGCAAGATTATTACAAACACTATTGCTTGCAATTTGCTTATTTCTTACTATCACTTGTTTTGCAGACAATAGATATTGGGTGGGAGGAACAGGAAGTTGGACACAAACTGCTCATTGGTCTTTGACAAGTGGAGGCGCTGGAGGTGCTAGCGTCCCAACTTCAAGTGACAATGTCATAATTAATACAGCTTCTGGATCATCATTTATTATTACTTATGATGGTAGCCCTACTTTTAATAATCTGGTGTCTACTGGTTCAAATAATTTTGTTTATTTGGGTCTGCCTCGGTGACTGTTACAGTTTTGGGATCTTTAGAAATAGGTGCTACCAACTTCTCATACCTTTGTGGAACTTACAATTTTGCTTCTTCAAATACAGGTAATACAAATCACCTAAACAACGTTGGAAATTCTACAGCGGCAAGATTGCTTTTTTCAGGATCAGGGACTTGGACATTCCTTACAAATATTAATAATTCAAATAACATAATTGAACAAAATAACGGAACGCTCATAGCAAATAATAAAACGATTGTAGCTAAGGAGTATAAATCAGTACTAAAATGTTTGCACAATCTTGATATAACTAATTCTACACTAAATTTAACACAATATTTTACGGTTCTCCAAGCCTCAATTTTATTGGTACTAACTCAGTGATCAATTTTACAAGTAATATTTCAGAATTGAGATCATGTATTGGTGTAAGTTTTAATATGATCAATTTTACAGCTACTCTCAAATGTCCCACGAATTATGGAAAAGTTGATAACACCAATGACAATTGTACTTTTGCGAAAATAAGATTCAATCATCATGGATTTGTGTTGGGCAACCATACTATAGATTCAATTTCCATTTTCTCTGGGAAAACACTTAGCCTAGGTGCAAATAATACCCAACATATTAATAATTTCTCCATAAATGGCAGTTGTTTGTATTCATTTACGACTTTGCAATCTACATTAGCAGGAACACGGGCAACGATAAGTAACATGGGAACATCAGTTGACTTAGATCATATGAATATTCGAGATATCAACGCAATCGGTGGAGCAACTATACATCCTATAATACCAACGATTTGGGCACAATTTAGGTGGGGTATTTCAAAATGGTCGAAATTTATACTGGGTTGGTGGCTCTGGAAGTTGGAAGGAATCATCACATTGGTCATTAACTTCAGGTGGCCCTGGTGGAGAATGTTTACCTTTAGAATACGACAACGTTTTCATTGATGAAAATTCATTTACCAGTAATGGAACAATAAATATTAGGGAGCCAAATATAATTTACAAAATGAATAATCTACATGCAGGAGATAATGATAATCTAGTTATGATTTCAGTTGATTCGACTGGGATTGTCGAAATTTTTGGTGACATAATAGCAAATAGTAATTTAACAATTTTTGATTTCAATCCTATTTATGCTACATCCAAATTGATTTTAAAGGCAAATACAACGGCAGCAAATCCTAAGATTATAGATTCAAATAATTGTATTTTTTCTATTAAAACTGAAATAAATGGCCCTTAGTCATTATGAGTTACTTAGTGATTTTATTTCAATAGATACATCCGCTCATTTCAGCTCGATCAAAACTAATGCCATGACTTCAATCTTGGCCCATTCACTATGTCAAGTGGGACGGAACTCAATATGAGCACATCTAATGCTACTATTCAAAAACTCATTTATTCAAAAACGCTGGATCGACTTTGATTCAATCCGGCAGTAACTTTATATTCCAATCAACCTGGCTGGTTCAATAAATGTCCAAATCAAATTTTAGATACCCTTATATTTTACAGTGAGAACAGTACTTTTAATGGAAATAACAACACGGTAAATTATATAAAACAAATTGGCGTTAGTGGCAAAATTAAATATAGGCGCACTCACATCAACCTTAAAAAAGTAGAGTGTTACAATGATTTTAGGAATATACAATCCACAACTTATTGACACTTTAATTCTTTATCCAGCGACAGATGTACATTAAATAATTTAACAATTGTTGACTCATTAAGGGCAGTAATTGTGGCATGGGCCAAATTCTTTTGCAAGGTAACACTCCTACAGTCAATGCATTATTATCGTCTAAGGCTATACATGTAAGTGGATGTATAATAACTGGATTTAAATTTCTCACAATTGGCTGGTGTAGGAAGTATGACAGCTATTAGCAGTTCAAATTTTGAGGTAATACAAATGTACAATTTACAAACAACACTTCTCGCACATTATATTGGGTAATGGTGAAGGAGATTGGATTGATGATTGGCACTGGTCAAATAGTAGTGGCGGATCACCCAATGAATGTATCAACACAACTTGATACCGTCATTTTTGATACCAATTCTGGCTTCATTACAGGCAATGATAGAATATTTTTAAATAGTAATTTAATATACTGTAAAGATGTTATTTGTTTAAATACGGTAGGACCAGTTATAAAATTCCACACTATTCTTCATCTTTAAATTCAATATAAAAGGTAATTTACTGGCTCGCCAAATTCACGTTTCGGAACTTTAACCTTCAACAAAACAAATGGATCTTCTAATTTCATACAGAATGGAAGTCAAATTTCAACCATAAATATTTACAGCACTCTTATCTTTAATGCAATAGATAGTATAAATATAAGTGCATTGTCTTTACCTACGGGCACATTTGATAGTAATACTAAGAAAGTAAAGTAAACTCTTTGAATGGTTCAAACGCTTCTACTGTGTGTATTTTAGATTCTTCATATGTAGAAGTATTTGGCATTTCGGTACCTGAATAAACTTGTCAGCAATACCCACTTATTTTAACATAATTGGAACATCATTTAACGTTGGCGCCAATCGAAACCTGTGGAAAGTGGTATTTGAACAAAATAATGTTACGTTATCCATGACTGCATCGCAAGTAGAATATATAGAAGTTGGAACATTAATTGCAACAGGATCTTCAAATCTTACTTTCGGATCAATATCACCAGAAACGAATGCAAATTTAGATTCTTATATTAAAAGATTAAATTGAATGGTGAGCAACTATAAATGGGAGAGAACTAAATTTGATACATTAGATTTCGCTCCAGCAAAAACATATTTATTTAGTCCAACAGGATCGGAACCAGATACAATATTGCATTGAATTCAACAAGTTCTGTGCATTAGGAAATACTTTTATAAAGTCTGTTGCAGCTGGTATACAAGCAAAATTAAAAATATTGCAAGCAATTACTGTTACAATGCATCTATTCAGGATAAACATTATTGATAATGGCTTATTAACTGCGGGGAATTCAACTGATTTAGGCAACAATACAAACATTACATTTGGAAATCCCCAAGAACACTTTACTGATGGAAATTTGGTAATTGGAATGATGCTTCACATTGGTCCACTACCAGTGGTGGTGCAGGAGGTGAGTGTATTCCCACTGCGGTAAGATAATGTATTTTTTAATGCTAGTTCTTTTACGATATCGAATCAGACGCTTTCATTGCCAGCTATTGGATTTTGTAACAACATGAATTGGGAAAATGTAGCCAACAGTCCTAATTTTTCTCTAGGATATGCCCTCAACATATATGGTTCTGTTGTACTAGGTCAAAATATGGGAATGATAAGTGGTGCAGAATTTCAATTAAGATCCACTAACCCTCAAACAATCCTATCTAATAATAAAATTTCTAATATTCCTTGGTCAGTTTTCGAAACTATATTGTATGGATAATTTAATACAACACTTGATATAACATTAATAGTGGTGGTAATTTAACTGCTTTTCCGGGCTCCATATCTTGTAGAATTTTAATGGAAATGCTGGATCAATGGTTAACATTGAATATTCTGAGCTACTTTAAATCAAAGCTTTTGACAAAACAGGATGTTACATTTAACAAGCAATTGGAGATTAATTTCTCAAATGGTGGCATTTATCAGTTGACAGCACTTCGGCCTACTTCAAATTGCAAGTACTAAATTCAACAGTTTTACCAGCCTATCCTGACGATGGCTTTAGCCTAACATGCGCAGGATGTACTTTCAACAAATTGAATATTTTAGTAATGGGACATTTTTTACACTTTTGCAGTTGACACTGGTTTTGAGTCCTGGGTTCAGGTTTAATTTAAGAAATCAATAGTATGTACTGTAAACAAAAAAATTTGAAGCTAATGGAAATTGTTCATCACAGGATCTATATTGAACTTTTAGACTAACAAAGTGGTGGGAAACCCAAAATTAACTCATTAATAGCAATTAATCTTAATTTAGCAAAAATTAGAAATATAGACGCAGATGGTGTCGTCCCATTTATATGTACAAATTGCATTGATTTAACAAACAATGTAGATATTGATTTTATTACTCCAGTTTCAAGAAATCCTATATTGGGTAGCTGGCACTTTGGAAATTGGTATGATGCATCACATTGGTCTTTGGAAAGTGGAGGAACTGGAGAGAGTGTCCTCCTAATAATTATGACAATATATTTTTCAATGCGCTATCTTTCACTGGAAATAATCAAACGGTCTCAGCCTATAACAACACCTTTTGCAAAGACATGGATTGGTCTGGATCAGGCGTAAAATCACCAGATTTTAGATTTTATGAATCACAACCGCCACCGCTACCATCAGCGGTTTTGGTAATACGACTATCAATTCATTAAAGTTATTTGGGAATGGAAATTTCTCGGGCTCATTCATGATGAATTATTTAGAACTTAGTGGAGGAAAGACTTATAATTTCTCTTCAAATCAAATATACTATATTAATAATATTATAGCTTCTGGTTCTTGTACGGTGCCAATTATTAAGAGCGGCGGAAGTACTGCAGCGAGTGCAGCTAAATTTTCAAAGGCCAATGGATTGTTTACGTGCAGAATGCTACCTAACAAATATAAGTGGTGTAGGTGGTGCCACATTTGCAGGCATAATTCGAGCAGGTACAAATACACTGGATGGGCTATTATTCCAGGCCCGAATGCTTCACTTTATTGGGTTGGAAATCAAGGTAGTTAGGGAGATGAAGGCCATTGGGCATAATAGTGGATATACTGGGGTGGAGCTTTCTCATCGCCTTCAAATGATGTCATTTTGATGAAAATTCATTTGACATATTAAATCGAACTGTAGATATTAAATCTCGATGCTTCCTGCAAAAACATGACTTGGACGTCAATAAAAGGCCTATACTATGAGGAAATCCCATAAAATTTTTAAAAATATACGGTTCCTTAGAGTTGACTCATTTATGACAAGTTCATTTATGGGAAATATGCAGCTTGAAGCGGTAAGTAGTGCCCCATCTTTTAAATCTAAATCGCCACACTAGATGGTCCATTATATGTTTTAGGTGCTGGTACATGGGCTGTTTTACTTGATTCAGCCACACGTCAACAATATTATTTCTCATCTTAATGGTACATTGAATACCAACGGACATAAATTAACTGCGAACAAATTTGTTTAAAATAATACAAATACTAGATCAATAAATTTTGGTTCATCATTGATAGAATCTTTAATGATGGGACACCATGGAGATCACTAATACAGGACTTTTCATTTATGCGGGGACATCTGCCTTATACTTTTCTGGATCACAATGTAAATTTATACCGTTGTCAAATTTCACTTACTACAATGTTATGGTAATAGGTCGAATGTTGTCGGGAATATGTCTATTGTAAATTCAAACAATGTTCAGTTTAACAATGTGACATTTAATCAAAATGGTTTGATCAACGGTAGCCATAGTTATAATGAAATTATTGCTCAAGGTGGAAGTACATTGACTTTAGAAAGCGGTAGTACACAAAATATAATTGGCAATCAATTTTAAATTCATCACCAAATGATACTATTATTATTAATGCAAGCATAGATGGAGTTAAAGCCTTCATTGATTTGCCTGAAACCACTTTTGCTTCTCGGAACTGAATATTAAAGACAATGAAATCATTAATGGACTGGCACCTCATTGCGATCAAAAGTAGAGAAATAAGCAATACAACAAGTGGGATTTTACAAATTATGTATTCTACTGGATAATGATGGAGATAGTTTGGAGGATACTTTAACTTGAGAGATGCATTTTGTCTTTTAATGCACAGATATAACGAATGGGTCTGATTGTGTGTGAAAGTAATGACAGCCTTGAATTCCCGGACAAATTTGGTTTGAAGATTTAGATCAAGACGACCATGGTGCTGAATTAATTGTTCAATGTAGAATTTTATCGGCATTTGTAACTGAAACTCTACCGCAGGAGATTGCAATGACAACAATCCAAATATTCATCCTTTTGTTTAGAGATTTGTGATGGAACCCCAACAGATGAAGATTGTGATGGCTCCATTGATGAAGAGCATATTCTCACCAATATTTTTGTAGGTGGCAGGAAGGCGTTAAGGCGTGGAGAACAGAGAAAGAAGAGAAGAAGAGGAAAACTGGTGAAGCGGTTTCAGGTCAGATCCTGCCAATTGGAGTGCAGGCGTATTGCCAAACCTATTGTCATGATGTTATTATTTCAAATAATGATACTGTCATCGTAGGGATTACCAATGCTGTGGCAAGATCACTACATATTTATCCTAACTTGCTGAAATGCAAGTCTGATCTAAATATGATGTTAGAATTATACTTTGGCAATGGTACATTCACTCTTTATAACCAAAATATTCTTGATATCATTGGAACAGTAAGAGTTTTGAGTTGCCCTTAGTGCCCAACATTCTATTTATTATTATTAAAGAATGATGACCACTTTTGTCCCTGCGGCATCACCATTTGATAAGTAAAGATCTTCAATTT
>JADKGF010000054.1 GCA_016717105.1 Saprospiraceae bacterium
TTTGTATCAGAATATTCAAATTTACCATCAAAATCAACTTGTTTTATCCTATAAATCCTTAACTATTCAAAGGATTTCTATCATACAAGTCATAAACTAATGTATTCATTGCTATTTGCACCTTGACTTCATCTATTGTTTCGAAATTATTGCCATTTGATGATCTTTCTACATAAAAATACCATTGTTGGTTTCAGATTCAGTTCCGAAAGACAATTTGGTCATTTTACCCAAATCAGATATTTCAAACTCCAACAAAATTGACTGTAAGTGGTGGGGCCAAAGAACAAGTTGGACGTTAAAACAGTACAGTCACCATTGCCCTGTCCATCATAAGTCAGCAAAATTGGCCGCTGGTTGGTCAGTAAGGAACAGTATATGTGATGGTATAGTTTCCACAAACGACGAATTAAAAGTAAATCGTTAGGTCGAGTCAGTTATATTAGCCGGGTTGGTTACAGAATTGATGGTCGTCATCGCAGCACTAGAAGAGATAGTTATTGTATTTGCACCATTGGCATTTGATGCACTGAAATTCAATACAGTTGTAAAGGTACAAGATGCGCCGCTAGAACTTATCAAATTTGTTGTTCCACCTGTGATTTGGCAATCTTGACCTTTTAGGGCAATCTAAAAAGCATGAAGATAAAAACTGCTAGTTGAGTATAAATTTTGTTCATTTTAAATTTTCAATTTTCGTGTTTATTGTTCAAAAATAATGCCAATCATGTGAAATTTGGTTTTGACGTATGAATCATGATATTAGCTTCATATTTCATAATAAATTATAAATTATTTAACAAAAATCAGACTTAAGCTTGTCAGTTTATAAATCAAATATCTCATAAGGTAGAATAAGTTAATATATTTATTCTACAATCAACCAATTGTACGTTTTATAATAAATTGAATATGTAACAATATTAAAATCAATTGCTTGTTGTTCGTTTTTATGGTTTTCGTTTTATATGTTAAATAAAAAACAAAATAATGACTTGCCTATTTATATGTAAGACGAAATAAAATTAATGGGACACACTTTTTAGCTTAATTTGTGGCAATTTTCACAATTAAAAAAAGCAGACCAATTTGACATTGACCTGCTTTTAAAATATTTAATTATTTTGCCTTGATCAAGGCGATACTATTAAAACTTCAATATTCTGATAGTTTGATCCATTACTTTTACGAAGTAAACACCAGCTTGCAATGTCTCGATGGATAGCGACTGATCACCTGATAGTGCCATGTGTCTTTGTACTTCCTGACCGCCAGTATTATATATTACCACATCATAATTATCCAACTCTGAAGTTACATTCAGTTTTCCATCAGTTCTGTTCGGTGAAACTATGACATTTTTGGTCTGGTGACGGACTGAACGGATCTCGGTGTAGCTATATGCGCCATCAAAATCTGTTTGTTTGATACGATAGTAATTGATACCAGCCAATGGACTTTCATCTACAAATTCGTAACTCAACTCCTGATTGCTGTTACCGGCACCTTGATCTCCCTATGCTTTCGAAACTTGCCATCACCAGATCTTTCGATTGTGAAATAGTCGTTGTTGGTTTCGGAAGCGGTAGAGAAGGAGATGATTGAAGATTTTTCAATTGTTGTAAAGAAAACTTTGAAAATTCTACTGGCAGACTAAACAAGCAGTACCTGTGCTTAATGTAGAAATATATGCAATATGTGCGTATTCCATCTCTTATCAAAATCTCCATTGTCACTGATCCCGATATCAATTGAACCACTACCTGGATTATCAAAAGGCATATATTGTTACAGATGCTCAGTCTGCACCTGTTAACGCAAGTGAAGTTAATCACCAGTTGTAGACAATGCTGAATAATTCCAAGATTGTACAAAAGCGCCACTGCCTTCAACATATAGCCATTTAATAAATGTAATAGTTATTTGGTGATGTAAAAGATTGTCACCGATACAATTTCAGTTGTACCATCCCATTCAGTGTCTGTTATATTAGAAACACTAGTTGGAGAAATATGCAGCTGTTTGTGAAGAATTACATCGGCATTATTCTGAATTAATGTTGAAACTGGACTCAATGTCGACCATTGAGAAAAACAAGAAAATTGGCATAATGAAAAAATTACATAAAAAAAAACTCTCATAAGCTGTTAATTTTGTTATTAAATGGTTGAATTAAATGAGTAAATTGTAAAATATGCGACAAATCTATTAGTTTGTTTTCGATTAATACTTACATTTTATATGAATTTTTTGTGAATATTTTTGATGATTTTTGTGAATTTTTATAACGCTTATTAAATTATAATGAATACATATTTTGTAAATGTGTAATATATCTGGAATGAGAAATATTTTTTAAAAATTAGTTAATATTAATTAATACCTTCGCCAAGTAATTTACTGAAATTGAACAAATTATTTTCTTTTATAATCTTTTTGTGCTTTGCCATTCGACTTTTTGGGCAATACAGTCATGTTTCTGTCTTACCTGGTATGTCGGGCAATACATTGATAACCAATTTGACCATATCGTACAAACCATCTATTATTTTGGACTATAGTGCAGTCAGAGACACCATGTTTTTAAAGATTGACCGCGTCGCAGATTCATTAGAATGTATTTATACTGGGATGAAACTTCCTTTGCCAGATGGTCAAGATCCAACAGAATACGTATATCTAGATGGTCAACCAAACGGTATCAACACTGAACATACATGGCCACAAGGATTGGGAGCAACAGGTTCTGCCCAAAGTGACATGCATCATTTGTATCCTTCTAGGGTGAAAACCAATTCGGATAGAGGCAATTTCCCTTTCGGAAATATACCAGATGCACAAACGGAAATATGGTATTACAAAAATACAGAAAGAACTAGTGTACCAACAAATTTTAAGGATGCATATTCAGAAGGAATCAGAGGTACAAATGGCAAATTCGAACCAAGAGAAAGCGTAAAAGGCGATATAGCTAGATCGTTATTTTATTTTTACACAATGTACAAAGCACAGGCTGATGCAGCCGATCCAACATTTTTCCAACAAATGAAAAGTGATATTTGCCAATGGCACTATGATGATCCGGTAGATAGAAAAGAATGGGAGCGAAATCAAAAAATTGCGCACTATCAAGGTGGAAAAGAAAATCCATTTGTCCTTGATTGTTCGTTGATATCTAGGGCATATTGCAATAATATTGATCAAGCATGTGAAACTTTAACGAGCATCGTTCAGAATGAAGTAGAAGAGAACGCACTGGTCATTTTTCCGAATCCCGGACATGGGACATTTTTCATAAGACTTCATGCAAATAATGATATTGCATACATTGTTGATATCAAGAACATGCTTGGACAAACCATATTTTTACGAGGATATGACGTGAAAAATGGAGAGAATATAGTTGAAATTGATATTAATGATCATTTATCTGGGTTTTACATTATCACGCTAAAAGATATTAACAGTAATATAAGCAATAGAACTTTATACCTTAAATATTGATGATATGTTGATGTTTATCATTGTGTATAAGTTATTATTTTAGGATTGGACTTATCCACAAAATTAATTTAATAATTATTATGCTAGATTGAAATTTTATCCTTAACTTTGGTTGTCATATACCTTAGGATTATCGAAATGATAAAAGTTGCAGTTATAGATGATGAAATATATTGTGTAGATGTCATAGAGACACTACTCGAGAACAATTTTCCCAAAATCAACGCAGTAAAATCTTTTACAAATCCAATAGAAGCGGTAAAAGAAATCCCATTTTTGGATATCGACATCTTATTTTTGTGATATTTCAATGCCAGAATTAAGTGGTTTTGAAGTACCTAACAAACTTATGCCATTCTCTTTCAAAGTGGTTTTTACTACGGCATATGATAATCATGCCATCCGAGCATTGAGATATGGTGCATTGGATTACCTACTAAAACCAATATCAGCAGAAGATCTGAAGGACTGCTTGCTAAATGTTCTTCCTTCTATATTAAGTGACAAAAAGGAAAATGAAAATTTGGGTAAAAAACATCAAAAGATATGTGTTACAAATTCTGATGGTATCATTTTTATTCCACTCAAAGATATCACCTATTGTCAGTCAGAAAGCAATTACACAACTTTTTATTTAGTAAATGGAAAAAAAATTATTACATCCAAAACCATGAAAGAATTCGAACAAGTATTAGAATGTAACGGCTTTTATCGTATTCACAATAGCTACATTATAAATTTAAATTTTGTAGAAATGGTTGTAAAAGGTGATGGCGGGTCAATCATTGTAAACGGTTCAAAAGATTCCAATAAGCAGAACCAAAAGACCTGAGATATTAGACGTGTTAAAAAGATATCATGAATGATTTTTTTTTGGTGGAATGATGTTCTACAAAATACGCGATCTACCAGAATTTATATTTGTGATATATTCATTAAAATGACAGACTTTCTAATTTGAAAAGAAGCAATTTTAATTTCTGAATTATGCAATTTACTAAGTAATACTCACTAATTACTTTTCTAGTAAAATTGAAGAAGCTCGAATAGTTATTTTTGTTTTTACAATAAATTAAACAAAGATGAGCTCAAGATTATTACAAACACTATTGCTTGCAATTTGCTTATTTCTTACTATCACTTGTTTTGCCGACAATAGATATTGGGTGGGAGGAACAGGAAGTTGGACACAAACTGCTCATTGGTCTTTGACAAGTGGAGGCGCTGGAGGCGCTAGCGTCCCAACTTCAAGTGACAATGTCATAATTAATACAGCTTCTGGATCATCATTTATTATTACTTATGATGGTAGCCCTACTTTTAATAATCTGGTGTCTACTGGTTCAAATAATTTTGTTTTATTTGGGTCTGCCTCGGTGACTGTTACAGTTTTGGGATCTTTAGAAATAGGTGCTACTACTTCTCATACCTTTGGTGGAACTTACAATTTTGCTTCTTCAAATACAGGCAATACAATCACCTTAAACAACGTTGGAAATTCTACAGCGGCAAGATTGCTTTTTTCAGGATCAGGGACTTGGACATTCCTTACAAATATTAATAATTCAAATAACATAATTGAACAAAATAACGGAACTCTTATAGCAAATAATAAAACGATTGTAGCTAAGGAGTATAAATCAGTACTAAATGTATTGCACAATCGTGATATAACTAATTCTACACTAAATTTAACACAATATTTTACGGGTTCTCCAAGCCTCAATTTTATTGGTACTAACTCAGTGATCAATTTTACAAGTAATATTTCAGAATTGAGATCATGTATTGGTGTAAGTTTTAATATGATCAATTTTACAGCTACCTCAAATGTCGCCACGAATTATGGAAAAGTTGATAACACCAATGACAACTGTACTTTTGCGAAAATAAGATTCAATCATCATGGATTTGTGTTGGGCAACCATATGATAGATACAATTTCCATTTTCTCTGGGAAAACACTTAGCCTAGGTGCAAATAATACCCAACATATTAATAATTTCTCCATAAATGGCAGTTGTTTGTATTCATTTACGACTTTGCAATCTACATTAGCAGGAACACGGGCAACGATAAGTAACATGGGAACAACAGTTGACTTAGATCATATGAATATTCGAGATATCAACGCAATCGGTGGAGCAACTTATACATCCTATAATACCAACGATTTGGGCAATAATTTAGGGTGGAACATTCAAAATGGTCGAAATTTATACTGGGTTGGTGGCTCTGGAAGTTGGAAGGAATCATCACATTGGTCATTAACTTCAGGTGGCCCTGGTGGAGAATGTTTACCTTTAGAATACGACAACGTTTTCATTGATGAAAATTCATTTACCAGTAATGGAACAATAAATATTAGGAGCCAAATATAATTTACAAAATGAATAATCTACATGCAGGAGATAATGATAATCTAGTTATGATTTCAGTTGATTCGACTGGTATTGTCGAAATTTTGGTGACATAATAGCAAATAGTAATTTAACAATTTTTGATTTCAATCCTATTTATGCTACATCCAAATTGATTTTAAAGGCAAATACAACGGCAGCAAATCCTAAGATTATAGATTCAAATAATTGTATTTTTTCTATTAAAACTGAAATAAATGGCCCTGGTAGTCATTATGAGTTACTTAGTGATTTTATTTCAATAGATAACATCTTGCTCATTTCAGGCTCGATCAAAACTAATGCCCATGACTTCAATCTTGGCTCATTCACTATGTCAAGTGGGACGGAACTAAATATGAGCACATCTAATGCTACTATTCAAAACTCATTTATTCAAAACGCTGGATCGACTTTGATTCAATCCGGCAGTAACTTTATATTCCAATCAACCATGGCTGGTTCAATAAATGTCCAAAATCAAATTTTAGATACCCTTATATTTTACAGTGAGAACAGTACTTTTAATGGAAATAACAACACGGTAAATTATATAAAACAAATTGGCGTTAGTGGCAAATTAAATATAGGCGCACTCACATCAACCTTCAAAAAAGTAGAGTGTTACAATGATTTTAGGAATATACAATCCACACTTATTGACACATTAATTCTTTATCCAGCTACAAGATGTACATTAAATAATTTAACAATTGTTGACTCATTGAGGGCCGAAAGTAATTGTGGC
The DNA here is from genome assembly GCA_016717105.1 of Saprospiraceae bacterium. Classification (GTDB taxonomy): domain Bacteria; phylum Bacteroidota; class Bacteroidia; order Chitinophagales; family Saprospiraceae; genus OLB9. Next base: position 6,652 of record JADKGF010000054.1, read on the forward strand.
ATGGGCCAAATTCTTTTGCAAGGTAACACTCCTACAGTCAATGCATTATTATCGTCTAAGGCTATACATGTAAGTGGATGTATAATAACTGGATTTAAATTTTCACAATTGGCTGGTGTAGGAAGTATGACAGCTATTAGCAGTTCAAATTTTGGAGGTAATACAAATGTACAATTTACAAACAACACTTCTCGCACATTATATTGGGTAAATGGTGAAGGAGATTGGATCGATGATTGGCACTGGTCAAATAGTAGTGGCGGATCACCCAATGAATGTATTCCAACACAACTTGATACTGTCATTTTTGATAACAATTCTGGCTTCATTACAGGCAATGATAGCATATTTTTAAATAGTAATTTAATATACTGTAAAGATGTTATTTGTTTAAATACGGTAGGACCAGTTATAAAATTCCACACGTATTCTTCATCTTTTAAATTCAATATAAAAGGTAATTTTACAGGCTCGCCAAATTCACGTTTCGGAACTTTAACCTTCAACAAAACAAATGGATCTTCTAATTTCATACAGAATGGAAGTCAAATTTCAACCATAAATATTGACAGCACTCTTATCTTTAATGTAATAGATAGTATAAATATAAGTGCATTGTCTTTAACGGCCGGCACATTTGATAGTAATACTAATAAAGTAAAGCTAAACTCTTTGAATGGTTCAAACGCCACTACTGTGTGTATTTTAGATTCTTCATATGTAGAAGTATTTGGCATTTCGGTACCTGGAATAAACTTGTCAGCAATACGCACTTATTTTAACATTATTGGAACATCATTTAACGTTGGCGCCAATCGAAACCTGTGGAAAGTGGTATTTGATCAAAATAATGTTACGTTATCCATGACTGCATCGCAAGTAGAATATATAGAAGTTGGAACATTAATTGCAACAGGATCTTCAAATCTTACTTTTGGATCAATATCACCAGAAACGAATACAAATTTAGATTCTTATATTAAAAGATTGAAATTGAATGGTGGAGCAACTATAAATGGGAGAGGAACTAAATTTGATACATTAGATTTCGCTCCAGCAAAAACATATTTATTTAGTCCAACAGGATCGGAACCAGATACAATATTGCATTGGAATTCAACAAGTTCTTGCGCATTAGGAAATACTTTTATAAAGTCTGTTGCAGCTGGCACACAAGCAAAATTAAAAATATTGCAAGCAATTACTGTTACCAATGCATCTATTCAGGATATAAACATTATTGATAATGGCTTATTAACTGCAGGGAATTCAACTGATTTAGGCAACAATACAAACATTACATTTGGAAATACCCCAAGAACACTTTACTGGGTTGGAAATTCTGGTAATTGGAATGATGCTTCACATTGGTCCACTACCAGTGGTGGTGCAGGAGGTGAGTGTATTCCCACTGCGGTAGATAACGTATTTTTTAATGCTAGCTCTTTTACGATATCGAATCAGACGCTTTCATTGTCAGCTATTGGATTTTGTAACAACATGAATTGGGAAAATGTAGCCAACAGTCCAAATTTTTCTCTAGGATATACACTCAACATATATGGTTCTGTTGTACTTGGTCAAAATATGGGAATGATAAGTGGTGCAGAATTTCAATTAAGATCCACTAACCCTCAAACAATCCTATCTAATAATAAAATTTCTAATATTCCTTGGTCAGTTTTCGGAAACTATATTTGTATGGATAATTTTAATACAACACTTGATATAACTATGAATAGTGGTGGTAATTTAACTGCTTTTCCAGGCTCCATATCTTGTAGAATTTTTAATGGAAATGCTGGATCAATGGTTAACATTGAATATTCTGAGCTTACTTTAAAATCAAAGCTTTTGATAAACAGTAGTTGCACATTTCTAACAAGCAATTCGGAGATTAATTTCTCAAATGGTGGCATTTATCAGTTGACAGCGACTTCGGTTTCATTTCACAATGTGCAAGTACTAAATTCAACAGTTTTACCAGCCTATCCTGACGATGGCTTTAGCCTAACATGCGCAGGATGTACTTTCAACAAATTGAATATTTCCAGTAATGGGACATTTTTTTACACTTTTGCAGTTGACACCTTGGTTTTGAGCCCTGGGTTCAGGTTTAATTTTAAGAACTCAATAGTATGTACTGTAAACGAAAAATTTGAAGCTAATGGAAATTGTTCATCTGCAGGATCTTATATTGAACTTTTAGGACCAATAAGTGGTGTGAAACCCAAAATTAACTCATTAATATCAATTAATCTTAATTTAGCAAAAATTAGAAATATAGACGCAGATGGTGTCGTCCCATTTACATGTACAAATTGCATTGATTTAACAAACAATGTAGATATTGATTTTATTACTCCAGTTTCAAGAAATCTATATTGGGTAGCTGGCACTGGAAATTGGTATGATGCATCACATTGGTCTTTGGAAAGTGGCGGAACTGGAGGAGAGTGTCCTCCTAATAATTATGACAATATATTTTTCAATGAGCTATCTTTCACTGGTAATAATCAAACGGTCTCAGCCTATACAACACCATTTTGCAAAGACATGGATTGATCTGGATCAGGCGTAAAATCATCAGATTTTAGATTTTATGAATCAATGTATATCCATGGAAATGCAATATTTGAGCAAAATATTTCAATTCTTGGTCTAACTGTTTCAAATATTTCACAACCTATAATATTTACTGGAAGTGGTACAAATTCGATTTATTCAAATGGCTACACCATTCCATCTTCTAATATCAATGGGACAGGAACATGGAATGCTATGGATGCTTTTAATATTTCTGCTTTAAATATGATCCAAGGTACATTCAATAGCAATGACCAACAATTGAATATTGGTAATTTCATTGGTAACACAACTATTGCTGGTACAAATTCAATATTGAATTTAGGTAGTTCAATAGTTATGACAAGTAGTTTCAATGTAGCTTCTCCTTCAAATTTATCAATTAATAGTGGCACATCAAAAATAAGATTTAGTACTGTTGGCAGCTTTGTGGGAGGAACGAATATCACCTATAATGAAGTAGAATTTTTAAGCACAACGGCCACCGCTACTATCAGCGGTTTTGGTAATACGACTATCAATTCATTAAAGTTATTTGGGAATGGAAATTTCTCGGGCTCATTCATGATGAATTATTTAGAACTTAGTGGAGGAAAGACTTATAATTTCTCTTCAAATCAAATATACTATATTAATAATATTATAGCTTCTGGTTCTTGTACGGTGCCAATTATTATTAAGAGCGGCGGAAGTACTGCAGCGAGTGCGGCTAAATTTTCAAAGGCCAATGGATTGTTTTACGTGCAGAATGCTACCCTAACAAATATAAATGGTGTAGGTGGTGCCACATTTCAGGCATATAATTCGACAGGTACAAATACACCTGGATGGACTATTGTTCCAGGCCCGAATGCTTCACTTTATTGGGTTGGAAATCAAGGTAGTTGGGGAGATGAAGGCCATTGGGCATATACTAGTGGAGGTACTGGTGGAGCTTGTCTTCCATCGCCTTCAAATGATGTCATTTTTGATGAAAATTCATTTGACATATTAAATCGAACTGTAGATATTAATCTCGATGCTTCCTGCAAAAACATGACTTGGACGTCAAATAAAAGGCCTATACTATCAGGAAATCCCATAAAATTTTTAAAAATATACGGTTCCGTAGAGTTGGACTCATTTATGACAAGTTCATTTATGGGGAATATGCAGCTTGAAGGGGTAAGTAGTGCCCAATCTTTTAAATCTAAATCTGCCACACTAGATGGTCCATTATATGTTTTAGGTGCTGGTAGCACATGGGATTTACTTGATTCAATACACGTCAACAATATTATTTCTCATCTTAATGGTACATTGAATACCAACGGACATAAATTAACCGCGAACAAATTTGTTTCAAATAATACAAATACTAGATCAATAAATTTTGGTTCATCAGTGATTGAGCTCCTTAATGACGGGACACCATGGGAGATCACTAATACAGGACTTTCATTTAATGCGGGTATTTCTACCTTATACTTTTCTGGATCAAATGTAAATTTTATACCGTTGTCAAATTTCACTTACTACAATGTTATAGGTAATAGGTCGAATGTTGTCGGGAACATGTCTATTGTAAATTCAAACAATGTTCAGTTTAACAATGTGACATTTAATCAAAATGGTTTGATCAACGGTAGCCATAGTTATAATGAAATTATTGCTCAAGGTGGAAGTACATTGACTTTAGAAAGCGGTAGTACACAAAATATAATTGGCAATCTAATTTTAAATTCATCACCAAATGATACTATTATTATAAATGCAAGCATAGATGGAGTTAAAGCCTTCATTGATTTGCCTGCAACCTCTTTTTGCTTCTCGGAACTGAATATTAAAGACAATGAAATCATTAATGGACTGGCACCTCATGCGATCAAAAGTAGAGAAATAGGCAATACAACAAATTGGGATTTTACAAATTATGTATTCTATATGGATAATGATGGAGATAGTTTTGGAGATACTTTAACGAGAGATACGCTTTGTCTTTTAATGCCTGGTTATGTAACGAATGGGTCTGATTGTAATGATAATGACAGCCTTGAATTCCCAGGACAAATTTGGTTTGAAGATTTAGATCAAGACGACCATGGTGCTGAATTAATTGTTCAATGTACAAGACCACCATCGGCATTTGTAACTTCAGAGCTTTCTACCACGGGAGATTGCAATGACAACAATCCAAATATTCATCCTTTTGTTTTAGAGATTTGTGATGGAACTTCAACAGATGAAGATTGTGATGGCTCCATTGATGAAGGGCATATTCTCACCAATATTTTTGTAGGTGTAGCTGGTAGTACGGACTGGTCAGATCCTGCCAATTGGAGTGCAGGCGTATTGCCGACCTATTGTCATGATGTTATTATTTCAAGTAATGATACTGTCATCGTAGGGATTACCAATGCTGTAGCGAGATCACTACATATTTATCCTAACGCTGAAATGCAAGTCGATCTAAATATGATGTTAGAATTATACTTTGGCAATGGTACATTCACTCTTTATAACCAAAATATTCTTGATATCATTGGAACAGTAAGAGTTTTGAGGTTGCCTTAGTGCCCAACATTCTATTTATTATTATTAAAGAATGATGACCACTTTTGTCCCTGCGGCATCACCATTTGATAAGTAAAGATCTTCAATTTCTACACTTGCAATGGTGTTGTTCATTTTTGCATAATTTTTGATACGATCATTTGTTATGTGTAAGCCCATTGATTTATGAGTGTCTTTACGTTTGTGTTTCTTTTTTTCAGCATTCGCCCGTCCGACACCATTATCTTCAATGACTATTTTTAGTTGATTATTTAATTTGCTAATGTTTATTTGAATTTTGCCTTGGTAATTGATTTTATTAAAGCCATGCAAAATAGAATTTTCAATGAATGGTTGCACGATCAATGGTGGTATTTTTTCGTTTTCTGGGTAGATATCGGCATCAATATTGAATGTGTATTCTATCATATTGTTGAATCGCAGGTTTTCCAATTCCAAATATAATTTTATGGTATCGATTTCTTCGGCAAGAGAAACTTCTCGCATTTCAGAATGATCCAAAATAGCTCTCATAAGTTTTGAAAACCTAGATAAATAATATGAAGCTTTATCTTTTTCTGATTTTATGATAAAACGATTGATAGAATTGAGCGCATTGAACATGAAATGTGGATTCATCTGAGACTGAAGCAATGACAGGTTTAGATTGTCTTTTTCTTCACTGAGGTATTTTATTTCTACTTGCTTGAGCAATAGCTCTTCATCCAATAGCCTTTCTCTTTGATAGTGCTTGTGAATTTTATATCCAATCCCTATCGTGAAAATAATACTTTCTATAATCGCGCCACCTGTAGCAATATGTGCGGAATATATCCTTGGTGCAAAATTGGATATAAGCTCGCCAGCCACAAGAAAAACACTGCCTGCCAAAATAAATTGTGCATAAACATTGTATCTGTATTTCCACAAATCATAAATAAGGTAAATACCATAAATAGCCATGCCCATTCTCGCAAAGTAGTAATAGGAATAGCTGATCTTTTCTTCACCCATGCCCATTAGAATAATTTCTGGTATCATCAAAATCAAACCAATTTTGACATATAAATCTGCCTTTTTTTGGAATGGAAGCATTATAGGGCCTATATCTGTAAAGTGCTTGGCAAATTGTACATAGGTAATGTACAAGCCCATCGCAACAAACATTTTCAGGTAGAACCAGGGAATATATTGGTAACTCCAATAAAAAGTTTGGTATTTGGACTGCAAAGAAAAATAGCCGCTAATCACAATTACCAGACTATATAGTGCATACCAAAAAAGAGATTTTTCTTCCAGCTTATAAAATAGCGTGAAACCAAGAATAGCAATAAGTGAAAATGAACCTAGAATAAATGAGAATATAAAAATCGTTACAATAGATCTTATATATGTGACACCTTCGTAATCTGATGCTGTACTTATCAATGGTGAAAAATGAGCTGGAAGATGATAATCAGATATCTTTACAATCATCAAATGTGTCCCTGGCGCTACCAAAAAGTAGGCCATATTAGAATAGGAATCTACCAATAGACTCCTAGGATGCTGGCAAGGAACATACCCACAGCTTACTTGTTTTTGACCATCCAACCAAGCCTCTGCAAAATAAGCTTCGGCCAATATTTCTATTGAATTATCCGTATTGTTTTGAACATAAATGGCCATCCAATAATCAGGAAAAGATCTTAATAGTTTGGATGGAATTATTGGGTCTTGGTAGTCTTTTTTCTAAGAGTTTGGACTGAGCTTCATTATAATGATATGCTTCGTCCATCAATATCCTAAACATCGCCTTGGTCCTAAACATATTTTTATGCAATACCAATGTATCAATAGAACAATACACATCGGCAAACTGGAAGCATAATATTATGATCAATAAGACTAGCCTCATGCTATTTTTATATTACACCAATACAAAATCAGACTGTTAGATATCAATCGTAAAGATAGAAAAAGTTTGTGCTAATGCCGTGATTTATATTTGAATAGACCTTTTGGGAAAGTAAATGGACAATCTCAAATCGTTAATGTACATATGGTTTTGAATTCGTGTGTTAATAATAAGACATCGAATGTTCTTTCCAAATGATACCATTCCAAATTTAAGTATATTACCAAACTTCTAAAATACCACCTTGATCTTTTAAAATAAAATTGGTTGTCGGACAATCAATCATTTTGAATACTAAAAGCAATTGAAGTTCCAGCTAAAATTAACAATTGTCTAAGGACTTCACAATAAGTTAATTTTAAATTTACAGATGATTCGAAATGAATAACTCAATAAATGTTCAATTTCCAATATTAGGGTATACTCAGTTATCCTGAAGGTAAATTGATTAAGTTACTAACTAACATTAAAGATTGTAGTTTTTAGAAACTAATTAGACACTTTTAACTATCAATGGCATCTAATTCTTTACATCATATTGAATTGTAGCATAATATGATCCTTTTTATATAATTTTGTGAATGTATTTCAAGTGGTGCAAGATATTAAAATAACTGCACATACTTGAATCATACATATTCCTAAACAACTCGGCTTTTTCCTTAATATGAAATCAGTTATATATTTTAAAAAACATAAATTACCCTTATTTATTAATTAATTTAGCAATACATAAAGGCCTAAAATTTTGGAATGTATTCGATTTCAACATTTTAATAAAAAAATATTTCAAAAATTTATACTCTTTAAATAAAATAATTTTACCTTTGCGTCTCTTTTTGAAGAAGCATCTGATTTCTTCATTAAAAATCAAAATTTTATAAATTTTCAGTTATGCCAACTATTAATCAGTTAGTAAGAAAAGGTAGAGAAAAAGTGGTAATGACCAGCAAATCAAAAGCACTGGAATCATGCCCACAGAAAAGAGGAGTATGCACTAGGGTTTATACCACTACACCTAAGAAGCCAAACTCTGCACTTAGAAAAGTAGCAAAGGTCAGAATGACTAATGGTATAGAGGTTATTGCCTATATCCCTGGTGAAGGTCACAATTTGCAAGAACACTCTATCGTTTTGGTAGCTGGTGGTAGGGTAAAGGACTTACCAGGTGTAAGATATACCATAGTTAGAGGAGCTTTAGATACAGCTGGTGTAGCAAAAAGATTGCAGAGTCGTTCTAAGTATGGTGCTAAAGCCCCTAAAAAATAAAAATCATTCAGATCTATAATAATTTTATCGTAAGATGAGAAAAAGAAAGCCAAAAAAGAGAGTCATAGCTCAGGATCCAAGATACGGAGATACCTTAGTGACGCAGTTTGTCAATAACATGATGTGGGAAGGCAAAAAAAGTGTTGCCTACTCTATATTTTATGATGCTATGGACAAAGTAGAATCAAGAACTAATGAAAATCCGCACGAGATGTGGAAAAAAGCATTAGAGAATGTGATGCCTGCTGTAGAGGTTAGAAGTAAAAGAATAGGTGGAGCCACTTTTCAGATACCTACCGAAATCAGACCTGCTAGACGTTTATCTATAGGCATGAAATGGCTGATCAGATTTTCAAGGGCTAGAAGCGGTAAAGGTATGGCAGAAAAACTTTCAGCTGAAATCATTGCAGCAAGCAAAGGTGAAGGTGCTGCGGTAAAAAGAAGAGAAGATACTCACCGTATGGCAGAAGCCAACAGAGCCTTTGCACACTTCAAGGCTTAATTATTATAACTTACTTACTTTCATTTAAAGAAATATCATCTTTATAACCATATATCATGGCAAAAGATCTTAAATATACAAGAAATATTGGTATTGCAGCGCACATTGATGCCGGCAAAACTACCACCACGGAGCGTATCCTGTATTACACAGGTATAAGTCATAAAATCGGTGAGGTACACGATGGTGCAGCGACAATGGACTGGATGGAGCAAGAGCAGGAAAGAGGTATAACAATCACTTCCGCAGCTACAACTTGTAATTGGAATTATCCAACTACTCAAGGTCAGGCTACTCCTGATACAAAACAATATCATTTTAATATAATTGATACTCCGGGTCACGTGGATTTTACTGTAGAAGTAAACCGTTCTTTACGTGTTTTGGATGGATTGGTTTTCCTTTTTAGTGCAGTTGATGGTGTAGAACCTCAGTCTGAGACAAACTGGAGATTGGCAGAAAGATATCGAGTTCCTAGTATTGCATTTGTAAACAAAATGGATAGATCCGGAGCGGATTTCTTCAATGTTGTAAATGATATTAAGGAAAAACTAGGTGCTAATGCTATTCCGTTACAAGTGCCTATCGGAGCTGAAGAGAAATTTAAAGGCGCTGTTGACCTTATTACAAATATTGCCATGGTATGGAATGAAGAAGACCAAGGCATGACTTATAAAGTAATAGATATACCTGCTGATATTGCAGACACAGTAGCAGAATATAGAGCGAAACTTATAGAAGCTGTCGCTGAATATGATGTAGAATTAATGGAGAAATTCTTTGAAGATCCTAATTCTATAACTGTGCCAGAGATCAATGCTGCAGTTAGAGCTGCAGTGATGGACCTAGCATTTACACCAGTAATGTGTGGATCAGCATTCAAAAATAAAGGAGTGCAAGCTGTACTTGATGCAGTATGTGCATTTTTACCTTGTCCGTTGGATGTAGAAGGTATCACGGGTGTTAATCCAAAGACTGAAAAAGAAGAAGTTCGTAAGCCATCAGTATCTGAACCTTTTGCCGCATTGGCTTTCAAAATTGCAACTGACCCATATGTAGGAAGACTTGCATTCATGAGAGTTTATTCTGGTGGTCTTGATGCAGGTTCTTATGTATTGAATACTAGATCAGACAACAAGGAGAGAATATCCAGACTTTATCAAATGCACGCCAATAAGCAAAATGCTATCGAACGTGTAGAAGCGGGAGATATTGCAGCAGGTGTTGGTTTTAAAGATATTCGTACAGGTGACACATTATGTGATGAAGCTCATCCTATTGTTTTAGAGAGTATGGTTTTCCCTGAACCAGTAATTGGATTAGCTATAGAGCCTAAAACTCAGAAAGATTTGGATAAATTAGGTATGGCTTTGAATAAGTTATCTGAAGAAGATCCAACATTTAGAGTTAAATACGACGAAGATACCAATCAAACTGTCATTAGTGGTATGGGTGAGTTACACCTTGAGATCATTGTAGATAGATTGAGACGTGAATTTAAAGTGGAAGTCAATGAAGGAGCACCACAAGTTAATTATAAAGAAGCACTGACATCAAGCGTAGAACACACTGAAAGACTTAAAAAGCAATCAGGTGGATCGGGTTTGTTTGCGCAGATGTCTTTCGAATTGGGACCTGCTGATCAGGCGTTTCTTGATTCTGAAGATTTCAAATCAGGGAAGACAAAGCTTCAGTTTGTAAACGATATTTTTGGTGGATCTGTACCAAAAGAATATTTCGGTTCTATTGTAAAAGGATTTACTTCTATGATGGACAATGGAATACTTGCAGGCTACCATATTGATAGTATGAAGGTTAGACTGTATGACGGTCAAACACACGCAGTTGACTCAAAACCATTAGCATTCGAATTGTGTGCTAAGGAAGGATTTAAAGAAGCGGCTAGATTGTGTAATCCGGTTTTATTAGAACCTATTATGAAGCTTGAGGTAGTATCTCCTGATGAGTATGTAGGATCTGTGATTGGAGACCTTAACCGTCGTCGTGGACTTCCTAAAGGTCAGGAATCACGTTCAGGTGGAGCTGTTGGTATTCAGGCAGAAGTTCCATTAGCGGAGATGTTTGGTTACGTTACGCAATTGAGAACGATAACTTCAGGACGTGCATCAAGCAGTATGGAGTTTAGTCATTTTGCACCTGCACCAAAAGGTATTGCGGACGCAGTAATAGAAAAAGCAAAAGGAGCGAAAGCTTAACATATAAATGGAAAGATCACTAAATGAAGATTTGGTGATCTAATCCATTGAAAATGAATATTTTTTTTATTTTTTTTTCAATTTTATTTTAAATATTTAATAAGAGTGTTATCTTTGCGCCCTCTTAAAAAATAGAGTTAATTTTAACATTAGGTTATGAATCAAAAAATCAGGATAAAACTCCGTTCTTACGATCACAATTTGGTAGATAAAAGTACTGAAAAGATTGTAAAAACGGTTAAAAACAGCGGTGCTGTTATTTCCGGTCCGATTCCGCTGCCAACAGAGAAGGAAGTATTTACGGTATTGCGTTCCCCGCACGTAAACAAAAAATCTCGAGAGCAGTTCCAGCTAAGGACCCACAAACGCATAATCGAGATTTTTACACCAACTCAGAAGACAGTAGATGCGCTATCTAAGTTAGAGCTTCCGAGTGGTGTTGATATCCAGGTTAAGCTCACATAATTGCTGGATTTATTTTTATTTTTAGATTCTGAAAATAATAGAATCACCTAAAGTAACATTTTGAGTGGTTTAGTTTAAAAATTTAATCATGAACGGATTAATCGGAAAGAAGATTGGTATGACCAGTATTTTCGATGCCAGTGGTAAGAATATTGCTTGCACTGTTATCGAAGCTCAACCTAATGTCGTTACTCAGGTAAAGACAAACGAAACTGATGGCTATGATTCCGTCCAGCTCGGATATGGTGAAGCAAAAGTAAAAAATACATCTAAAGCACTTCAAGGCCATTTTGAAAAGGCAGGTAGCACTCCAAAGCAAAAAGCAGTGGAATTTAGAAATTATCCTCTTGATAAAAAATTGGGTGAAGAAGTTGTGCTAACTGAAATTTTTGCTGAAGGTGATAAGGTTAGTGCTGTGGGTACTTCCAAAGGAAAAGGTTTCCAAGGTGTTGTAAAAAGACACCACTTCAATGGAGTAGGCCAAAGTACACATGGTCAGCATAACAGGCTTAGAGCTCCTGGATCTGTCGGTGCATCAGCTTGGCCTTCACGGGTTTTCAAAGGTGTAAGGATGGCCGGAAGAATGGGAAATGAAAGAGTTAAGACAAAGAATTTGAAAATTGTAAAACTTTTACCTGAGATGAACTTGATATTGATTCAAGGTTCAGTTCCAGGCCATAAAGGTTCTTTTGTAATCATTGAAAAGTAAGAAAGATGAAACTCGATGTATTAAATATCCAAGGTCAGAATACCGGCAGAAGTATTGAATTGCCTGAGTTTGTATTTGGCATAGAGCCTAATGCTCATGCAGTATATCTTGCTGTAAAACAATATAATGCAGCCCAAAGACAGGGCACTCATAAGGCAAAAGAAAAGTGGGAGATAGCCAGAACTACCAAGAAACTTAAAAGACAAAAGGGTACAGGTACTGCAAGAGCAGGATCTATGAAGTCTCCTGTTTTTAGAGGTGGAGGTAGAGTTTTTGGTCCAAAACCTAGAAACTATTCTTTTAAACTGAATAAGAAAGTAAAAGAGTTAGCACGAAACTCTGCTTATTCTGATAAGTTTGCAAATGGTGGATTGATTGTTATCGAAGATTTCAATATATCAACTCCAAGCACAAAAGAATTTAAGCAGATACTAAGCAACTTGAAAGTTTCAGGCAAGTCTTTAATGCTAACGTCAGAGCTATCACAAAATGTGTATTTATCTGGTAGAAATCTTCCTAAAGTAGTGGTTAGTACTGTAAAAGATACTAATACCTATCAAATAATACATTCTGATGTAGTTATAATTTCAGAAAATTCCGTAAAGCACCTTAGTGCAATTTACGAACAACAATAAATGATTAGCGAATGTCAAAGAGTATTTTAATTAAACCGATTATTTCCGAAAAGTCTGAAAAACTGACTGCTAAGGGAAATCAATACACTTTCGTAGTGGATAAAAGCGCTAATAAGCTGGAAATTAAAAAAGCTGTAGAAAGCATGTTTACAACAAATGTTGTCGCCGTAAATACAGTTATTGTTCCTGCAAAGCTTAAATCTAGAAATACTAGAGGTGGTGTGATCAGAGGTAGTATCAGTTCATACAAAAAAGCATATGTGACTTTGGCTGCTGGCGAGGAGTTGGACATTTACGGAAGTACAGAAGAATAATAGCTTAATTATTATAAAAGCAAAAAGCAATGGGAATTAAGAAATTTAATCCAATAACACCGGGACTTAGACAGAAAGTTTCTGTCGATTTTGCCGAATTGACTACATCTAGACCTGAAAAGAGTCTTACAACTGGAATTCATAAGTCTGGTGGTAGAAATCATGATGGCAAGATGACAATGCGTCAAATTGGTGGTGGTGCTAAGAGAAGATATAGAATAATTGATTTTAAAAGAGATAAAGAAGGTATTCCTGGTAAAGTTTCTACCATCGAATACGATCCAAATAGAACATCTTTTATTGCTTTAGTAGTATATGCTGATGGCGAGAAGAGATATATCATTGCACCTGACAAAATTAAAGTAGGTGATGTAATCATGTCAGGAGAAAAAGCAACTCCAGAAGTGGGACATGCAATGTATTTTTCTGCGATACCTTTAGGTACAGATATTCACGCAATCGAAATGGCACCTGGTAAAGGAGCTGCTTTAGCAAGAAGTGCGGGAACATATGCTACGATGATGGGTAGAGAAGGAAAATATGCGATTGTAAAATTACCTTCTGGTGAAGTAAGAAGAGTACTTTTGACATGCAAAGCTGTTATTGGCAGAACATCTAACCCTGACCACGGACAGGAAGTTATGGGTAAAGCTGGTAAAAGCAGATGGTTAGGAGTAAGATCTAGAGTAAGAGGTGTGGCAATGAACCCTGTGGATCACCCTATGGGTGGTGGTGAAGGTAGAGCTTCCGGAGGTCATCCTCGTTCAAGAACGGGAATTATGGCTAAAGGTCAGAAAACCAGAAGTGTAAATAAAGCATCGTCTAAATTAATTATATCTAAACGTAAGAAATAAGATCGTAAGATGGCAAGATCAATAAAAAAAGGACCTTATATACATTTTAAATTACTTGAAAAAGTAGTTAAGGCAAATGAGTCGAATAAAAAGACTGTAATTAAAACATGGTCCAGAGCATCGATGATTATTCCGGATATGATAGGTCAAACGATAGCTGTGCACAATGGCAAGACTTTTGTACCAGTTTTTGTAACAGAAAATATGGTAGGTCATAAATTAGGAGAATTTTCACCAACCAGGACTTTCAAAGGTCACGGTGGTAAGAAATAATATAAACACTAAGCAATAGTAAAAAATAATATATCATGGAGGCACTTGCGAAATTAAGAAATTGTCCGATGTCAGCCCGAAAGATGAGACTGGTAGTTGACAATATCAGAGGAAAGTCGGTGGATGATGCTTTAAATATCTTAAAGTTTACAAATAAGGAAGCAGCTGTTTGGGTAGAGAAATTAGTTTTATCAGCTGTATCAAATTGGGCAAATAAGGCAGATGCATCCAGTCCAGAAGATTATAGGTTGTTTGTTAAAACAGCTTTTGTAGATGGCGGATCTTCTTTAAAGAGATTCAGACCAGCACCTCACGGAAGGGCAAATAGAATCCGTAAAAGAATGAACCATGTTACTATCGTGGTTGAGAATAAAGTTAAAATTGAAGCATAAATCATTATAAAACATCAATTTCATGGGTCAAAAGACAAATCCAATCGGTAATAGACTAGGCATCATCAAAGGATGGGATTCTAGTTGGTTTGGGGGAAAAGAGTTTGCTCAGAAAGTCGTAGAAGACGAGCAAATCAGAGTATATCTGAATGCTAGGATTCAAAAAGGTGGTATTTCAAAAATTGTTATCGAAAGAACCCTTAAGAGAGTCACTGTTACCTTACATACTTCAAGACCTGGTATCATTATTGGTAAAGGTGGTCAGGAAGTAGACCGTATCAAAGAGGAATTGAAAAAATTGACTGGAAAGGATGTCCAGATTAATATAATAGAAATCCGTAAGCCTGAAATCGACGCAGCAATAGTTGGTGAGACAATTGCAAAACAGATAGAGTCAAGGATTAATTATAAAAGAGCAATCAAAATGTCTATCCAGTCTGCAATGAGGGCTGGTGCTGAAGGTATAAAAGTGCGTGTCAGTGGTAGACTTAATGGTGCAGAGATGGCTAGAAGTGAAGAGTTCAAAGATGGTAGAACACCTTTGCATACATTTAGAGCTGATATTGATTATTCTATCAAAGAAGCGCTTACTGTTTATGGTAAGATCGGAATAAAGACTTGGATCTGTAAAGGAGAAGTTCTAGAAAAAAGAGATCTTTCACCTAATGCAGGGATGAGTAAAGCAAACGAATCATCTTCAGACAATAGGGATAGAGGTAACGATAGGAGAGGAAATGATGGAAGAGATAGAGGAGATAGGAGAGGAGGAAATGATCGCCGCGGTGGAGATAGACGTGATGGCGGCAACAAAAAAAGATAATCATTATTAATAAAATTGTATTACCTTTGCGGCACTTTTCCAAAAAGGTAATTTATTAAATGACAACAGAATATGTTACAACCAAAAAGAACGAAGTACAGGAAGCAGCATAAAATGAAAACCAAGGGTATTGCAATAAAGGGCGGTACTATTTCATTCGGTTCATTTGCGCTTAAGTCTTTGGAAATTGGAAGGATCACTAACAGACAGTTAGAGTCTGCCAGGATCGCGATGACAAGGTATATGAAGAGAGAGGGTAAGGTGTGGATCAGAATATTTCCTGATAAACCAATCACTAAAAAACCTCAAGAAGTTCGTATGGGTAAGGGTAAAGGAGCACTTGACCATTGGGTAGCAGTTGTCAAACCAGGAAAAATAATGTTTGAATTGGACGGTGTACCTTCTGCAATAGCAGTTGAGGCTTTAAGATTGGCGGCGCAAAAGCTTCCAGTTCTTACAAAAACCGTAATTAGAGCAGATTTTAGCGAATAATTTTTTAAAATACCTGACATGGCAACAAAGAAATTTTTAGAACTTCAGAATATGGCAGCCGATGCTATCAATGCGGAACTTAAACAGGCGAGTGCAGATTTAGTCCGTATGAAGTTTGATCATGGTTCAAAAGGTTTGCAAAATCCAATCGAGCTTAAATCTCTTAAAAGGGACATTGCTCGACTTAAAACTGAATTGAGAGCCCGTGAGATTAGTGCAATGACGCCAGAGCAGCTTGCAGGCAGATCAAATATTAGGTTGAGAAGAAAGTAATAATTAGAAAATTAAAGTCCAATGACTGAGAGTTTATTAAACAAAGTTAGAATAGGTGTTGTATCCAGTAATAAAATGGATAAAACAATTACAGTTTTAATTGAAAGAAAGTTAAAACACCCTATTTACGGAAAGTTTGTAAAGAAATCAAAAAAATTCTTCGTGCATGACGAAAAGAACGAGTGCAATGAAGGTGATACAGTAAAAATTACTGAAACCAGACCATTAAGTAAAAATAAAAGCTGGAGATTAGTAGAAATAATCGAAAAAGCGAAATAAAATAAAAATTGATTAGTCATGATCCAACAAGAGTCAAGATTAAAGGTAGCAGATAACAGCGGAGCAAAAGAAGTGCTTTGTATCAGAGTCTTAGGTGGTACCAGAAGAAGATATGCTTCGGTAGGAGACAAGATAGTGGTTGCTGTAAAATCAGCCACACCTACAGGTATTAAAAAAGGTACCGTTACCAAAGCTGTTATCGTAAGGACATCTAAGGAAATAAGAAGAAAAGATGGTTCATATATTAGATTTGATGATAATGCTGTAGTATTATTAAATGCATCTGATGAACCAAGAGGATCTCGTATTTTCGGACCTGTGGCCAGAGAATTGAGAGATCGTGATTATATGAGAATTGTATCATTAGCACCTGAAGTGCTTTAATTTAATAAATTTTTTGTCATGACAAAAAAACGTTTTGCACCAAAACTAAGCATCAAAAAAGGTGATAAAGTAATGGTCATTGCAGGATCTAATAAAGGACTTACCGGTGAGGTAAAATTAGTTTTTCCAAAGGAAAACAGAGCGATTGTTGAAGATCTTAATAAGGTCAAAAAACATACGAAAGCAACGCAAGATAATCCCGGAGGAATTAACGAAATTGAGGCTCCGATACATATTTCTAACCTAATGGTTGTGGATGCCAAAACTGGTAAACCAACCAGAGTAGGAAGAAAAGAAGTAGATGGAAAGCTAGTTAGATATTCTAAAAAATCAGGTGAAATTATCAAATGATGAGTTACATTCCTAGACTTAAGACAAAATATAGAGAAGAGATTGTTGCTAAATTGCACGAACAGTTTGGTTATAAAACAGTCATGCAAGTGCCTAGATTACTGAAGATTAGTGTTAATCAAGGTGTAGGCGGAGCGACCCAAGATAAGAAAATGGTGGATAATGCGGTTAATGAAATGTCGACCATTACAGGTCAGAAGGCAGTGTCAACTATTGCATCAAAGTCTATTTCCAACTTTAAATTAAGAGAATTTATGCCAATCGGGGCCAGAGTTACTTTGCGTGACCGACAGATGTATGAATTTTTGGATCGTTTGGTTACAGTGGCTTTACCTAGGGTACGTGACTTTAAAGGTATCAACGATAAAAGTTTTGATGGAAGAGGTAATTATTCTCTTGGTATAAAGGAACAAATTATTTTTCCTGAGATAGATATTGATAAGGTAAGTAAAATTACAGGTATGGATATAACTTTTGTTACATCAGCAAAGACAGATGCAGAAGCATTTGCCTTACTGAAGGAGTTAGGATTACCTTTTAAAAATCAAAAGAATTAATACCAATGGCTAAAAAATCCATCATCGCTAGAGAACATAAAAGAGAGCGACTTGTAGCTAAATATGCAGATTTACGCAAGAAATTAAAAGAGGCAGGTGATTATGAGGCTTTAGATAAATTACCTAAAAATTCATCAAGAGTGAGACTTCATAATAGATGTAAGCTCACTGGAAGACCTAAAGGTTATATGAGACGATTTGGTATCAATCGTGTTACATTTAGAAAAATGGCCAATGAAGGTTTGATACCAGGTGTAACTAAAGCCAGTTGGTAATATTTATAAATTGATTAGTATTAAATAAAATGATAGTAACAGATCCAATAGCTGATTATCTTACAAGAATCAGAAATGCTCAGATGGCTGGTCATAAAGTGGTTGAGATTCCTTCATCAAATATGAAGAAGGCAATTACTGAAATTCTTTATGATAGTGGATATATTTTAAAGTATAAATTTGATGATGAAGCTGGTAAACAAGGTATCATTAGCATAGCATTGAAATATGACCTTGCAACTAAAAAACCTATAATCAGAGAGTTAGGTAGAATATCTACTTCGGGTTTAAGGCAATACGCAGGTGCACAGGAGTTGCCAAAAATCATTAATGGACTTGGGATTGCAATAATATCTACATCAAGAGGTTTGATGACTGATAAGAAGGCAAGAAAAGAAAACATTGGTGGTGAATTGATTTGTTACGTATATTAATAATTTAAAAAATTTAGTGTCATGTCAAGAATAGGCAGAGCCGTAATTAACATTCCCAATGGAGTGAGTATCGATGTTACTAAAGGTAATTTGGTAACGGTTAAAGGTTCTAAAGGAAGCTTGTCTGAGCAAATAAATCCTGAACTGGCGATAAAAATTGAGGATGGTACCCTGACTGTTGAGAGACCTACGGATCAAAAGAGACATAGAGAGGTTCATGGTTTGTCCAGATCTTTGATAAATAATATGGTAACAGGTGTTTCTGAAGGTTATACAAAACGTTTAGAATTGATAGGCGTGGGTTACAGGGTTAGTAATACAGGAAATTTATTAGAATTGACGATAGGTTATTCTCACCCTATATTATTTATGTTGCCAGCTGAAGTGGCGTTGACAACAAAGATGGAAAAGGGAGAGGCGCCTACTATCATAATTGAAGGTACTGATAAACAATTGATAGGTCAGATATGTGCTAAGATTAGAACATATCGTAAACCTGAACCTTACAAAGGAAAAGGTGTTAAGTTTGTAGGTGAAATAATCAGAAGAAAAGCAGGTAAAACATCTGGTAAGAAGTAATAAATAAATCAAAAGATTTATAAAATGGATAGCAAATTATATAATAGAACGAGGGTAAAGTACAGAATCCGTAAGAAGGTTAGTGGTACTAGCCAAAAACCAAGACTCTCGGTTTTTAGAAGTAATAAAGAAATTTATTGCCAGTTAATTGATGATATTAATGGTGTGACATTAGCAAGTGCATCTTCCAAAGGTACTAAATCATCAGGTAATAAGGTTTCAATTGCATCAGAAGTCGGAAAATCATTAGCATCGAAAGCAAAAGCTGCCGGTATAGAAACAGTGGTTTTTGATAGAGGTGGTTATTTATATCATGGTAGAGTGAAGTCTTTGGCTGATGGAGCTAGAGAAGGTGGATTAATATTCTAAAAAATAAACATATGTCAGCACCAGTAAAAGTAAATCAGGGTGAATCCGAGATCAAAGAAAAGCTTGTTAACCTAGCAAGAGTTGCGAAAGTAACTAAAGGAGGTAGAACATTTAGTTTTTCTGCATTGGTAGTAGTCGGAGACGGCAATGGCTCAGTTGGTCAAGGTTTAGGTAAAGCATTGGATGTTTCTGAATCAATTCAGAAAGCTGTTCAAGATGCTAAGAAGAACATGATCAAGGTATCAATTCATAAAGGTACCGTGCCTCATGAGCAGAAAGGAAAATATGGAGCAGGAAAAGTGCTTGTAAAACCCGCTGCTGATGGTACCGGTGTTATAGCTGGTGGTGCGATGAGAGCCGTTTTAGAAATGGCAGGAATACATAATGTATTAGCTAAATCTCAGGGCTCTTCAAATCCTCACAATGTTGTGAAAGCGACGATTGATGCACTTTCTAAAATGAGAAATGCACATGTTATAGCTAAAAACCGTGGGGTTAGTATTGAAAAAGTTTATGAAGGTTAATTAAATTCTGTTATAATGGGAAATATAAAAATAACGCAGATTAAAAGCGCCATCGACAGAAGCAAGCGTCAAAAGGCAACCATTCAAGCTTTAGGGATCAAAAGACTACACAACCCTGTTGTGAAGGAAGTGAATCCTCAAATAATGGGCATGGTTGCTAAGGTAAGACATTTGATCACAGTTGAGGAGTGTTAAATAATTTGACATCTATTAAGTAAAATAGTAAATATATACAAAATGAAATTGCATAGTTTAACACCGGCAATTGGTTCTGTAAAAGCCAAAAAAGGCAGATTAGGTCGTGGTGAAGGTAGCGGTTCAGGGGGCACAGCTTCCAAAGGACATAAAGGTGCAAAATCTAGATCTGGTAATAAGAATAAGAGAGCATTTGAAGGTGGACAAATGCCTATTCAGATGCGTTTACCAAAAAGAGGCTTTAAAAATATAAATAATATTACATACGTTGCAATTAATGTATCAAGGTTACAGGAGATACACGATAATTACGGACTTACCGAAATTACAAAAGTTGCCCTGTATAATGAAGGTATTATTAATAAAGGTGATAAAGTTAAAGTATTGGGTAATGGTGAGTTAAGTGTAAAGCTTAACATACAAGTTGATGCGTTTTCTGCAACTGCCAAGAGTAAGATCGAGGGAGCAGGAGGTACTGTAAATGCTTAATTAATAAAAACATGAATAAGTTTTTAGAAACATTAAAGAATATTTGGAGCATTAAGGAGTTAAAGGATAAAATCCTTTTTACTCTTATAGTACTCGCTGTTTTCAGATTAGGGTCGTATATCGTTTTGCCAGGTGTTAATGCGTTGGCTTTGGCGAGTGCAGCTAAATCAGGTAAAGCGAATGACTTACTCCAATTAATTAACACCTTTACAGGTGGGGCATTTAACCAAGGTTCTATATTTGCCCTTGGTATTATGCCGTATATAACTGCATCCATTATTGTGCAGTTGTTGGGTTTTGCTGTGCCTTATTTCCAAAAATTACAGCAGAAAGAAGGTGAATCTGGGAGAAAGAGGATAAATCAAATAACTAGGTTTTTGACGCTTCTTATAACTTTAGTGCAAGGTAGTGGTTATATTTTATATCTTAAAACTACTCCAGGTGTTGTAGATTCTAGTATTAGCCCTGGTATTTTTTGGTTTAGTAATATGATTATTTTGGCTACTGGTACAATTTTTGCCATGTGGTTAGGTGAAAAAATTACGGATCGTGGTATAGGAAATGGTATTTCACTGCTTATTATGGTAGGTATTATAGCTCGATTACCACAGGCATTTTTATCTGAAGTTTTAGGGCAAATTGCAAATAATAGATGGATTTTACTCATTCTTGAGTTGGTAGTTTATTTCTTTATAGTAATAGGAACTATATTGATAGTTCAAGGTATTCGTAAAATTCCTATTCAAGCAGCTAAAAGAATGGTAGGTCGGGAAGCTGGAGCTGTTAGTTCAGGTGCAAATGATTTCATCAATTTGAAATTGAGTGCAGCGGGTGTTATGCCTATCATATTTGCTCAGGCAATTATGTTTCTTCCATTAACAGCGGCGCAATGGGCTGCGGGCAGTGCAGGCGTACAATCAAATCTGTTGCTGGCTATGAATAACCCGTTCTCATTGATTTATAATGTTGTTTTCTTTATTTTAATCGTTGTGTTTACATATGTTTATACAGCATTGATCGTAAACCCACAGCAATATGCTGAGTATCTTAAGAGAATGAATTCATTTATCCCAGGTATTAAACCAGGCCAAGATACTCAAGATTATATTGATACTTTGACAACAAGAATAACTTTACCAGGAGCCATATTTATTGGCTTGATAGCTGTTTTGCCAGCTATTGCTTCCTTTGCTGGTGTGAATACTGCATTTGCATATTTCTTTGGTGGTACATCCCTATTGATTTTGGTAGGTGTAGTTTTAGATACTTTACAACAGATAGAAAGTTATCTTTTGATGAGAAAATATGATGGATTAGTAAAATCAGGTAGAATACAAGGAAGAGCAAATCAAGGTATCACTATTGGTACTGGAATGTAATTCTTAAGATGATATATTACAAGACGAATGAAGAGATAGAGTTGATGAGAGAGAGCAATCTCTTAGTTAGCAAAACTCTGGCGTATGTTGGCGGTTTACTAAAAGTAGGCGAAACCGGTAAAAAAGTTGACAAGGAAGCAGAAAGCTTTATTAGAGATCACGGTGGTATACCCGCATTTAAGGGCTATCGGGGTTTTCCAGCTACTTTGTGCATGTCATTAAATGATGCTGTAGTACATGGAATACCAGGTGATAAAGTATTTGTTGATAGCGATTTGGTATCAATAGATTGTGGTGTGGTTTTGAATGGGTTTTATGGTGATGCAGCATTTACGTTCGCGTTTGTAAATGTTTCAAATGATGCTAAAAACCTTATGAAAGTTACTCGTGAATCTCTGTACAAAGGTATTGAAGCTGTATTAGTTGGAAACAGAATCGGTGACATCAGTTACGCTATTCAGACTTATTGCGAAAAAGTTCATGGATATGGCATCGTAAGAGAACTAGTGGGTCATGGAGTTGGACGTAATTTGCATGAAGACCCAGAGGTACCAAACTATGGTTTGAAAGGGAAAGGGCCGATGCTAAAGGAAGGCATGGTAATTGCAATAGAGCCTATGGTGAACATGGGCAACAAAGCGGTAAAACAACTAAATGATGGGTGGACAATTTTGACAAAAGATGGGAGACCTTCAGCACATTTTGAACATAGTGTTGCAGTGAGAAAAGAAGGTGCTGATATTTTATCAGATCACTCATTTATAGACGATGCAGTTAAAAATAATCCTGAAATAGTGGATATTTCAATAAAAAATTAGATATTTGCGCTCCAATTTAAAAAATGGCAAAACAAGACCTTATTAAGTTAGATGGAATCATCGAAGAAGCATTGTCAAATGCGATGTTTCGTGTCAGATTGGAAAGCGGACATCTCATTACTGCTACTATTTCAGGCAAAATGAGAATGCATTATATTAGAATTCTTCCTGGTGATAAGGTAGCTGTAGAGATGTCACCGTATGATTTGTCAAGAGGAAGAATCAATTACCGATATAAATAATAAAGATTAAAGTCTTAATACAATGAAGGTACAAGCATCAATTAAGAAACGATCAGTAGATTGTAAGATCGTTAGAAGGAAAGGGAAACTTTATATTATAAATAAAAAGAATCCTAAGTTTAAACAAAGACAAGGTTAATTATAAAAATATGGCACGTATTGCAGGAGTAGATTTACCAAGAAATAAAAGAGGCGTAATCGGTCTGACATACATATATGGTATCGGACCAAGCTTAGCAAAGGACATATTGGCTGCTGCCGGTGTTTCAGAAGACACTAAAGTGCAGGATTGGTCAGATGAAAACATTAAGTTTATATCTAAGTTTATTCAAGACGAATATAGAGTAGAAGGTGAGCTTAGAAGTGAAGTCCAGCTTAGCATAAAGCGTCTTATGGATATCGCATGTTATAGAGGCTTGAGACATAGAAAGGGTTTGCCTGTGAGAGGGCAAAGTACCAAGACTAATGCGCGTACCAGAAAAGGTAAAAAGAAAACAGTCGCAAACAAAAAGAAAGTAACTAAATAATAGTTAATATTTAAGATTATGGCCAAAGGTAAAAAAGTTAGTAAAAAAGCGTGTAGTCAAAGTTGAATCAGAAGGTTTAGCTTTTATCCATGCTTCATTCAATAATATCATTATATCTCTGACTAATAGAGCTGGTCAGGTTATCTCTTGGGGATCAGCCGGTAAATCAGGTTTTAGAGGTAGTAAGAAGAATACACCTTACGCTGCACAAATGGCAGCTAATACAGCATCGGCTACGGCATACGAAGCTGGTTTGAGGAGTGTCGAAGTTTTTGTTAAAGGTCCAGGTGCGGGTAGAGAATCTGCAATTAGGGCTATTGATACATCAGGTATCAAAGTCTTAAGAATAAAGGACATGACACCTGTTCCACATAACGGTTGCAGACCTCCAAAGAAAAGAAGAGTTTAATTATAGTATTTAAAATCCATTTAAATGGCAAGATATACAGGCCCAACTACCAAGAAGGCAAGAGCATTTGGAGAGCCAATTTTTGGTTACGATAAAGCATACGAAAAAAGAAAATATCCTCCAGGACAACATGGAGCAATGAAGAAGCGTAAGCAAAGAACAGATTATGCTTTGGAATTGATGGAAAAGCAAAAAGCTAAATACACTTATGGTGTTTTGGAAAAGCAATTCCGTAATCTTTTCGAAAAAGCAGCAGCTAAATCAGGCGTTACTGGTGAAATTCTGCTTCAACTTTTAGAATCTAGGTTAGACAATGTTGTGTACAGAATGGGAATAGCAAAGACTAGAAGATCTGCGCGTCAGTTAGTTTCACACGGTCATATATTGGTGGAAGGTGTTTTGTGTAATATTCCTTCAATGTTGCTTAAACCAGGTACTGTAGTAAGTGTCAGAGGTAAGTCACGTAATGTGGATATTATTAAATCTAATGTCTCAGCAAAGAGAGATGGTAATAAGTCTTTCGGGTGGATAGAGTGGAATGGCGACAAAATGGAAGGACGATATTTAGCCCATCCGGAGCGTGAAAAGATACCGGAGAACATCAATGAGCAGTTGATTGTAGAGTTGTATTCTAAATAATAATTAGGGCTATCCCAGACGGATAGCCTATCCTTTTTTAATATATTAAGAAAAGTTATCATAATGAGTATTTTAAATTTTCAAAAGCCGGATAAAATTCTTCTTCAAAAAGCAGATGATTTTGAAGGTGTTTTTGAGTTTAAACCTTTGGAGCCAGGATTCGGCCAGACTATTGGTAATTCATTAAGAAGAGTTCTTTTATCTTCATTGGAGGGATATGCTATTTCTGCTGTACGTATTGCAGGAGTAGATCATGAATTCTCTACAATAAAAGGTGTAGTCGAAGATGTGGTAGATATTATATTGAATCTTAAGCAAATAAGATTAAAACCTTTGGTGATAACTGAAGGATCTGAAGAAGAGAAACTTTATGTGACTATCTCAGGTAAAGAACAATTTGTGGCTGGTGATATAGAGACAAATACAAATACATTTAAGGTAATGAATCCTGAATTGTATATTTGTACATTAGAACCAAATGTAACTCTAGAAATTGAGTTTACTGTTACAAAAGGTCGTGGATATGTACCAGCAGATGAGAATTTACCGAAGGATGCGTCAATAGGTGTTATTCCTGTAGATGCTATCTACACACCGATTAAAAAAGTGGCTTATAAAGTTGAAAATACAAGGGTAGGTCAACGTACAGATTACGAAAAGCTTACCATTTATCTTAAAACAGATGGCACTATTCATCCTGAGGAAGCGCTCAAAGAAGCATGAAGGATTATGATCCAGCATTTGATGCTTATTACGGATGAAAACATCACATTTAATGATTCATCTTCAAGAGAAGATAATATCGTAGATGAGCACATCCTTCACATGAGGAAGTTACTCAAGACGTCGCTTGAAGACCTTGATCTTTCAGTTAGAGCATACAATTGTCTTAAAGCAGCGAAAATCAATTCATTAGGAGAAATGGTGAGATTTGATATGCATGAGTTGTTGAAGTTTAGAAACTTTGGTAAGAAGTCTTTGGTGGAGATCGAAGAATTGTTACAACAAAAAGGTCTTACTTTTGGTATGGACCTGTCAAAATACAAACTAGACGAAGAGTAATCGTATCGGCCCAATAGGATGAATATTTTTTAATAGACACAAAACGTTGTTTGTAATCGCTCAAGGCCGAAAATGGGCTCAAACAAAGGTGGTGGACAATTTTTAATGTATAATGAGACACGGTAAAAAATTTAACCATTTAGGTAGAAAAAAGGGCCATAGAGATGCATTGATGCTCAACATGGCGAGTTCATTGATTTTGCACAAGCGAATCAATACCACTTTAGCTAAGGCAAAAGCATTAAGAGTGCACATTGAGCCAATCTTGACAAAAGCTAAAGACAATACAACACATTCACGTCGTACTACATTCTCTTACCTTCAGAATAAAGAAGTAATAAAAGAGCTTTTTGATGTGGTAGCACCAAAAATCTATGATAGACCAGGTGGATACTGCAGAATCATTAAGACTGGTTTTAGAAAAGGTGACGGAGCTGAAACAGCCATGATAGAATTGGTTGACTTCAATGATGTATTGAAAGCAAAAACAGCAACAACAAAAGCTGGTACCAGAAGAAGTAGAAGAAAATCAAATTCAGATAATGCTGGTGTAGCGAGTACAGCAGCAGCTGGAACTGCAGCAGCGGTGGCAGCAACAGCAGTAGCACCGTCTATAATAGAAGACGCAAAGTCTGAAGAAGAATAATTTTTTTATAAAGTTTTAATGGAAGGGAAAGCAGATTTATATTTGTTTTCCCTTTTGTTTTTTAGGGCAAATCATTTTGGCAAGATATTTTATAAGGCTTTCATATTGTGGTACTGGGTTTAATGGCTGGCAGGCACAACCACATGTAAATACAAAAACCATCCAAGGTGTTTTGGAAAAGTCTTTATCTGTTTTGCATCGAGCAGATGTTAGTATTACTGGTTGTGGACGAACGGATACTGGTGTGCATGCGAAGGATTATATAGCGCATTTCGATTTTCCGATTGTTGATGATATACCGTTTATGATCTTTAAACTGAATAAAATGTTGCCTGCACAGGTAGCCGTCCACGATATAATATTAATGCACGATGATGCACATGCAAGATTTGACGCTATATCAAGATCGTATTTGTATCATTTACACACTGAAAAGCTACCTTTTGCACATCAATCATTTTACTATACCTATGGTTGTCCTAATTTGCAATTAATGAATGAAGCGGCATCCGTTTTATTGCAATACACAGATTTTACTACATTTTGTAAAGAAGGTACGGATGTAAAAACAAAAATTTGTCAATTGACCGAATGTTATTGGATGCAAGATAGTAATCAATTTACATTCCGAATCACTTCAGACCGATTTTTACGAGGCATGATTCGCCTTATAGTGGGTATGAGTCTGCAAGTGTCACGTGGGAAAGTTACCATTCAGGAAGTGAGGCATGCCTTAGAAACAAAAAGCAAAATAGGATTGGACTGGTCAGTTCCCGCTATTGGATTGACACTTTGTGATGTGAAATATCCATATTTGTGATTAAATTATTACAACATTTAGTAACAAAAAACTTAGAAACTTTCATTTTCCTTTATTCATAAAATTGAGTCCTACCAAGCCGACGACGATGCAAGCAAGGAAGAATAATTCCCAGAAGTTGGTTTTTTCTTTGAAATAATACACACCGAACGCATAAACTAAAATAGTGCTTGTACCAGCCCAAATAGCATTGGTAGATCCCATAGGAAGATATTTTAAGGCCATTGTAAGTAGGAAAAATGTAGCTGCATAAGATAATCCACCCAACACCAAGTAAGTGCGATGCGATGCGCCTTCAGACATCTTCATAAATAAAATCGCAGCTGTCTCAAAAATAATGGTCAATAACAAATATAGATAGCCCAAGGTATTTTTTAATTTTAAAATTAATCAGGAACGTCAAGAAACAGCCGAATCTAATAGCCTCACGCTCAATGTTGCAGTGTCCATCTCGGCTTTGATTCCGTAAGGAAAGGTACAAATATCCCGTACATGACCAAAGGTAAAGCCATAAAAACAAGGTATTCCAGCAATACTTAGACGTTCTGTCAATACTTGTTTCAAAGTGAATGTTTCGTCGGCATCCTTAGACTCGCAATCATGAAAAACACCCAATACGATACCTGCTGCTTCTGTTATGTCGGTGGCAGATAATAGAAAAGTGAGCATCCGATCTATGCGGTATGGTTTTTCGCCTACATCTTCGATAAATACTATTTTGTCCTTGTATGAAGGTGCATATTTGGTGCCTGGCAAATTTACCAAAAGAGACAAATTGCCACCTGTAAGTATACCTGTCGCTTTTCCATTTGTAATGACATACGGTTCATGCCCAAGCTGATATTTTTGTTCAGATTGGATTTGATAAGGAATTAGATGTTGTTTGGCTGAAGAACCGAAAAGTATGTCTTGAACTTGACTGGCAGTAAATGGACTAAAAACATCGGATATAGCAACTGGCCCATGAAATCCGACAAGTCCTGTTTCTTTATGTATTGCCAAGAGCAAAGCTGTAATATCACTATATCCAATGATGATTTTGGGATTTTTCCTAATGAGTTTGTAATCGAGTCTGTCCAAAAGCCTAGTGCATCCATAGCCTCCACGAAGACACCATATAGCCTTGACATTAGGATCACTAACCATCTTATGAAAATCATCCAATCTCTCTTCATCAGACCCGGCAAGATAACCTGATCTTTTAAAAACTGTCTCGCTATACTTGGGTACAAGTCCCATGTTTTCGAGATTGGTTATGGCATTTTGGAATTTTTCTGGCTTAATAGGACTTCCTGGTGCCACTAAGCCCACAGTATCACCTTTACGGAGCGCTTGAGGTTTTATGATTTTGTGACAAAACAAGTTTTCATCTTCAGCATGAATTGAAGAAGAACTTCCAAAAACTACAGGGCTTAAGGCCATTATTTTGTTAAAATTTCTTCTTTTCATTACAAATAAATTAAGTTATCTGATCCAACCAACGGGCATTTTTTCATCGTAATCTCCCATGATGACGGGATTTTGGGCATTTGCAGTATAAGACTTTACATTGGTAGAGATGTAGTCGTACAACTCGGCAATTGTTATCAATCGGTCCGAATCTTTGTCTGCTCCACCTTTTAGGCCTTTGATCAAAAAATGTGAGAAGACACCTTGTCTTAATCCACCATATTCTAATGACACTTCTTCTTTTTTGGAAGACATCATGATCGCCGTACCTCCTTCTACCGTACTATATGCGCTATAAAAATTTTCTAATGCCACATTAAAAGGTGATCTCGCAGCCGCAAGCATCGAACCTGAATGACAAGCATCTGTTATAAATAATTTGTGTCGTGCTGCTGATTTATTGATGATTTCAAGTATATCATCATAGGTAACTTGGTTTTTTGATCCATCAAAATCACTAGGTACATAAGCACCGTCAAGTCCATGACCTGAAAGATAGAGTAATACAACATCATCGGCATCAGCCTTGGCAGCTAGATTGTGTAATTCTTGTAAAAGACTTTTTCTCGTAACGGCATCATCGATGATTATTTTTATATTTTCGTCGGGCAAGGCTCCACCTTCTGGGCTTTTTAGAAAAGCGTAAAGCTGGTACGCATCATCATCAGTATATTTCAATGATGGCATATGATTATAAGTAGCAACGCCAGCTATGAGTGCATAGATTTTGGTTTTACTATCTGCAGGCTTGAAAGATGATGGTTTTGAATCTGCAATTACGGTAGATTGGGAATTAGAATTAAGTTTTTGTTTTGGAACACCATTATCCCAAAGCGCCGTATAAACATTGCCTTTAGCAAAATGCATGGTGCCTTTCCCATGCGGAGCATGATTTTTCCAGCCACCTTCATAAAAATCCCCGTTTGCATATTTACAACTTCCATTTCCTTCGGCTTGACCATTGGTAAACTCTCCAGTAAAGATTGAGCCATCTTTGTATCTTAATGTTCCGATAGTATTGTGGCAAAATTCTTTATTACAATCTAATGGAGTTGAAGACGTAGTGGTTTGCTTTATAGGAATGTCAATAGTTGTACTGTTTGTTGCGGTTTCTGACTGCATGCCTTCTTCTTTGATCAAGACATTCATTTTATAGTAAGTTACAGAAAGATCGCCGTTTTTCATTGTGATGCCCTTGCCGTTTTTCTTATTTTCTACCCATTCACCATCATAATATGATCCATCAACATCTGTCAATCGCCCCGTTCCTGAAAAAAAACCATTAGCAAAACTGCCTTCATATACCGAACCATCAGCAAAGGTGTATTTGCCTTTGCCCGAAAATTTGCCTGAGCTCCATTCTCCATGATACACGTCACCATTGATGTAGGTCATTTTACCTGATCCAGAGATCGTGCCTTGCTCATAATATCCTGTGTAAATATCTTTGGTTTTGAAGGTCATTTTACCCAAGCCGTGTTTCATACCAGAACGAAATTCACCTATATACACACTTCCGTCTTTGTGATAATAAGTACCCTGTCCGTGTGGCTTCCCTTTGGAAAAAGTACCACCGTATTTTGATCCATCTTTAAATATATACGTACCTTTGCCATTGTAACAGTTGCCGCTGATACACGTTGCTTGCACCTGAATGCTCGCCAAAAATAGAAATATGGATAAGGAATATCTTAATAACATCTGCATCCTGATTTGTTTTCTGATTTTGATTCTAATGTGTAAAGGTAAGGCTGATGTCAAAATTTTTTAATGATTTTAGTATAAAACATTATTATTTTATAAAATATTATAAACCAAACCAATTTTATGAACAAGTTAACACTATTAATTTTTTTATTCGGAGTGATTTTTGTTTCCTGCAAAAATGAAAATAATCGAATTGCAGATCAAAGTGGTAGTGCTGCAGGATATTTTGGTGAAAAAATCGATACCGTTGGCATGATTTCTTATGAAAATCTCTTGGCTCAAATGGCCACAAATGACTCTGTAGAAGCTAAAGTGTTTGGTAAAGTATCTGCGGTTTGTCAGACTAAAGGTTGTTGGATGAATATTATCTCGGATTCAGATACAACAAAAACGGAAATGTTTGTTGAGTTTCTAGATTATGGATTTTTTATGCCAAAAGATATTGCTGGAAAAGAAGTTGTCATGAAAGGCAAGGCGTATGTAGAAGAAACATCGGTAGAAGATCTTAAACATTTTGCTGAGGATGAAGGATTGACAGAAGCTGAAATTGCAAAAATAACTGAGCCTAAAGTGGAATTAAAATTTATGGCTTCTGGTGTTATGATCAAGCCGTAAGATCGATTTTATAGATTGTTTTTGAATAAAATTCGATACTTGGACGCAATATAGTATCGGGGAAATGGGCATGATTTGGTGAATCAGGAAAGTGTTGAGTTTCAAGACAAAAACCAGCATAATCACGGTATTTACCAGGCTTGCCATCGACATTATTGAGCCAATTACCGGTGTATAATTGGATAGCTGGTTGATCCGTAAAAACGGTTAGTCTACGTCCACTTTTATTATGAATAGCTACAGCGGCAGGCATGTAAAAATCGCCTGAATCCAATACAAAATTATGATCGTACCCTTTGGCCTGCCTTATCGATTCATCATCTGATTGCAGACCAAAAGCAATGCTCCTGAAATTCGTAAAGTCAAAAACGGAGTCTTTCACGGCTTGAAAATTTCCTGTGGGAATCAAGTTTTTATCGGTAATGGTGATTTTTTTAGCATTTATTCGAACCATATGATCGGAGATGTCTGCATTTTGGTCGCCAGAAAGATTAAAATAACAATGGTTGGTCAAGTTTATAGGAGTGGCTCGGTCTGACTCAGCAAAATATTCGATTTTGAGTTCATTCATGATGTTATAAGTATAGATAACCTTTACAGTAAGATTGCCTGGATATCCTTCTTCCAAATGCGGACTTTTGACGGTAAGAATTAAGGAAATCGAATCAGAACTAGATGAAATTTCATCATTCCATATCTTCTTGTTGAGCCCTTGAAATCCACCATGCAGGTGATTCGGAGGTAAGTTTGTAGTAAGTTGAAATGGGTGACCATCGATGGAGAATTTACCAAAAGCGATTCTATTGGCATATCTGCCAGTAATACAGCCGAAATATGGATGATCTTTTAAATAACCATCAAAATCTTTACACCCAAGAAGAATGTCATTGTAATGGCCATATTTGTCAGCACAAATCCAAGAATGCACTATACCGCCATAGTTTGTAATTTGAATTTGATTGCCATTTATGTTGCGAAATGTGTACAAATAAACATCTCGTTCATGGTGATTTCCAAACAATTCTTTTTTTACTGACAGCATGAATTTTTAATTCAAATTAAAATTAATTGTAATATATATAAGGTATATGACGCTTGTAATTATGCTATAAAATGTCATAATTGAGACAAAAATAAATAAATTATAAACTTTAACACTTTTTTAAGTACGTACAAACAATATTATATTTATATTTGCCCAAATATAATTGATTGAACATGGGTAGAAGTTTACAAATTGTATGTTTATTTTGTTTATTTATCTTTTCATATGATAAGGTAAGTGCACAATCTATAAACAATATCGGGCAGAATCCGACTGAATTGGTGGCAGATGATTTGAAAGTATTTCCCAATCCTACGACAGATTATATTCAGATTAGCAATAGTACCAATATTAAAAAGGTGGTCATTTACAATATGTTTGGTAAGGAAGTAAAGTCATATTTTCATTATGCAAATGCATTACATGATGTTAGCGAAATCAAAGCTGGAATGTATATTGTAAAAATGCTTGACGAAAAAAATAAAGTCGTCAAATCTGTTAAATTAAATAAGACCTACGCTGGTGTCTAAATAACTTTTAAAATTTTGATATGAAATTTTTATATACATTTTTAATCGTTTTTTCTGCCTTTGCATTGAGTGCTCAGATATCTCATAGACCTAATCCTTTAGCCATAAAGGCGCATAAGGATAGCACAGATGTGAAATTGAATGTTTATTTAAATAACGAAGCCGATACAACGTATGAAATGTATTGGAAGTTGGTAAAAGATACATCTACATGGATGAAGGAATGGGCTACTTATGTTTGCGACAGTCAGCTTTGCTATAATGACAATAGAGATTACAATTCTCTTGCAAACTCATGGCCTAAAGGCGAAACAAAATTGGAATTTCACTTTAAGCCAAATGGTAAAGATGGCTGTACGATAATTAAATTAATTTTGTACGGCGATAAGAATTTTACTCAAGAAATTTATAGAACTAGTATAAATATAAACAATTGTATTTCCAATTCTATAAATGTAGCAGTTCCATCCTCAAATATAAAATTATATCCGAATCCTGCGTCTGAATATTTTCAGATAAGCAACGACTCAAATGTAGATAAAATCAAGGTGTACAATATGTTTGGAAGAGAAATCAAGTCTTTCTATCACTATAACAATGCACAGCATGAGATAGGAGAATTGAAATCAGGTATGTATATTTTGAAAATGATCGATGAAAAAGGTAGATTGGTCAAAACCATGAAGTTAAATAAAGTGTACTCCGGTGCATAACCATATAAAGTGAATCAATATATAATGAAACCTTTAGCTTAAAACACTAAAGGTTTTTTTATGCTGGGTATTGAACGGAGTTTCTTGGCGTTTCCCATAATCGTACACTCAATTCTAAGTTTTCATCCAACGATTGTCTTAGGATATTGTAAATCACATACACAATATGCTCGGCACTAGGTATAAGGGATGCAAATTCGACTGTATCTAAGTTTAGATTTTTGTGATCGAATCGGTCTTCGATGTGAATTTTTATAAGATCAGCCAAATATTTCATATCTATAACATAGCCTGTTTCAGGATTTACTTCACCTGTGACCTTGACTTCAAGTTCATAATTGTGGCCATGATAATTCTGATTATTGCATAAACCAAAGACGTTTCGATTCTTTTCATCGCTCCAATTTGGGTTGTGTAATCTGTGAGCAGCATTAAAATGCCCTTTCCTATAAACAGATACTTTCATTAGAATCTTTTCTGCACTAACGTTGTTAATAAATCTTTTGTTGCAGAAAGTATAACGTACTTTGATAGTTGAAGTATTATATTGCTATAAATTCATCACATCATATTAATGGCGTACCTTTGTCTCCATTTAGCAACTTAAACAAGAGAAATGACCCAGAAGGTGTATAATATTTCCATCAAAGATATCAGTGGTAAGCCCATTGAACTTCAACAATTTGAAGGTAAAAAAATGATGATCGTTAATGTAGCGTCAGAATGTGGCTTTACAAAACAATATGCACAGTTAGAGGAATTGTATCGAACATTTCAGGACAGCTTGGTGATATTGGCTTGTCCTTGTAATGATTTTGGTGGCCAAGAGCCTGGCTCTGATGCAGAAATTATTTCCTTTTGTCAAAAAAATTATGGTGTAAGTTTTCCAATAACCCAAAAGATAGAAATTTCTAACAATACGCATCATCTTTACCAGTTTCTTACAAAGAAAGATAAAAATGGACTTGGAGATTTTCAGGTAGAATGGAATTTTCACAAATTTCTCATTGCAGAAACCGGCGAACTGTATAAAAGTATATCATCAGCAACAGACCCAATGGATGAGGTGATTTTGCAATGGCTCGAAAATAATCAACATTAATTTTGTGATCAGATAGATATGAGATTCAGTGACATAACCGGTAAAGAAGAATTAAAGCGTAGGATAGCCAATACAGTGGATATCGGACGATTGCCACATGCACAAATATTATTAGGTAAAGAAGGTAGTGGCGGATTACCTACTGCTTTAGCACTGGCGTCTTACATCATGTGTGAAAACAAAACGGATGGTGATAGTTGTGGACATTGTTCGCACTGCAAGAAGTCATTAAAATATATTCACCCTGACATCCATTTTTCATTTCCAGTAGTGAAATTTGGGGATAAAAAGCGAGAGCATACTACCAGTGACGATTTTTTAGTAAAATGGCGTAAGATACTTAGCGAAAATGCTTATATGGGCATCGGAGATTGGTTGGAATATATAGATGCTGGCAATAGTAATCCAAATATTAATGTCAAAGAATGCAATGACATCATGACCAAACTCAATATGATGTCGTATGAGTCTGATAAAAAAGTCTTGGTCATGTGGTTGCCCGAATACCTTGGAAATGAAGGCAATCGGTTGCTGAAACTTATAGAAGAGCCGACAGATAATACTTATATTATTTTAGTGGCTGAAAATCAAGACTTAATCCTTCAGACAATTTTGAGCCGATGTCAGTTGGTCAAAATTCCTGTATATGAAAGTAATGAAATAAGCCAGTTTCTGGTAGATAAATATGAAATCTTAAAAGATAAAGCTGATCAAATTGCAAATCTCGCTGATGGAAATATCAATTTAGCGATCCAAATTGGCACCAATGAGTCTAAGGATTTTTCTGACATGCTCATCACATGGCTGAGAGTAGCATATAAGTCCGATCCTATCGAAATAAATAATTGGGTCAGCTCTGTAACCGAAATGAATAAGGACGAACAAAAGAACTTTTTTGAATATGGATTACATTTTTTTAGACAGTTTGTGTTTAGAATGCTTACTGGAAATGATAAAGTAAGCCTTACTGCAAAAGAACTCGAGATTGCAGGCAAAATGACGTCAATCATCAATGCAGATAAAGCGGAGTTTATAGCCGATAAGCTAAATGCGGCCATCGAGTGTGTCGGCCGTAATATCAATATAAGAATTATGTTATATGCTGATACACTTGCTGTTGGAGACGTAATCAGGAAAAATTAAAATGAGTTTTTAGGTGATTTTTATGTTAAATAATTACTATAAAACGAATTTTTATTGATTACCTGCTTTGTGATATGTGTATGAGTTAAAGGATGGAATGATGACCATCAGCAAAACTATGGCTATGAATAATTTCATCATATAAGCTTCAGGAACTATAAAACTTAAAATGATAGCCAACATACCTCCAACTACCCATATTTTACCACCTAATTGATGCGTTTTGCGCCAGTTGTTTTGGTTTTCTAATGTCCAAGGCAAGCGAAAACCAACAAAATAATTGGGTTTTATATTATACAAAAAATTTCCAATGATGGCAAAAAATCCACCTAGCAATACGAAAAGCAAATTTCCACTTTCTCCTTGAACTGCGGTGTAAATAATGTAAATGGTCAATAAAGAAATAAAGACAATAGACGTAATTCCCAATTTTTCCATTATGCCTTGTGATTGAAGACTTTGGTTTTTCGGGTCTAACTTCCCAACATTGGTGATGATAAGATATGCTACAACTCCGATTCCCATCATAAAACTAACTGTACTCCACAAATTGCTTTTATCTCCAAATCGATTCGGTTTCATATCTGATCCAAAGTGCATCGCTACTTGGTCAGGAAGACTATCAAAAATACTGTTTAAATAGACGAAAGGTGCTGCACAACAAAGGAGCAAGAAAAGGTTTTTTAGTGAAAAAAGTTTCATAACGTTGGTTTTAGAAAGTGATTATTTTGATTTTATTTGATAAATCCACTGGAGCATTTCATCCAGCACTGTGGTACTTATACTATAAATAATAAATTGTCCTTGCTTGGCTGAAGTCACTAATCCGGCTTGTCTCAACAGATCCAAATGGTGCGAAATAGTAGGTTTGCCGATATTAAAATGTTCTGCAATATCGCCCGCGCTCATATCTTTATCTTTTAATAAGTCCAAAATATCTCTTCGTATCGGGTCATTTAATGCTTTAAAAAGTGCGTTCAATATTTTTGTGTTTCTATATTTCGACAAATATCGAAATATATTTTCAATAAATCAAGTTTTTCTCGAAAAATTTGGAAAAAAATATGATTCTTATAAAAACTACTTATCGAAATCAGCTTTCCTTTCTAGGGAAAACGTATAAATAATCCAAGAAATAAAGTACTCTCACAGAAAAACTATTGGTTTGCAGCGATTCAAAAAGTCCTCCTAGATTTGCAAGATAATCACGTTCATATTGTTTATCTGAGTTGGAAATTTGGTTTTTCCATACAAAGATCACATCACTACCAGGTGCAAATCGCCAATTGCATTGAAAGTCAATATTGAAAATATTTACATTTCTGTCAAAAATAGAATCTCCATTTGCATCAATGCCTTTGTAAGGAATGACTTCTACAAAACCATCTTTATCCAAACGCCCGAATTGTTGATATCGAACTTTGTCCCAATAATGTCGGATCCGCATATTGATACCAATTAACGCATTGAAGATGTAACGTGTCGTAATGGAATTATCTACTATAAGCCTATTTCTATTACCAAACAAGATGTCATCTGCTGCGAGACCATCAATCGGTGTGCTGGAGAGATTTTTATTTACATAGCCGGGCTCAAAATTTATAATGGACAAGCTGGTATTTGTAAATACAGATAATCTATCGCTCAATCTTAATCTTGGCGCAAGCACAATGTTTGTATTATTTCTATTTTCTGCATCAAAATACCGATACGACATTCTGATATCATAGGCAAATGGTTTCCTATAATCTGATGAGACAAATCCTCCGGCCGTGTAATTAACGGGCCATGTCATAAATCTGCTGAAGTCGTCTGTTCGTGGTTCGAAATAATCAAACGTATTTACTGGCTCTAATCTGGTGTTTAATCCCAATGCAAAACGACTTTTCCAAAGCATAAAACTCTCCAACTCTATATTAAAATTTGTAAACACATTTGGCTCGTAAAGTCTGGAATAAAAGGAAGTTCCTGATATCTTTACTTGCTGCAATTTTTCATTTTGGGGTTTGTATTGTGTATATGCGCCTTCGGCAAAATAATATTGCTCATTGGGACTAAATAAAAAGCCCATATCGTTAGGATCATAATTTTTGGATTCGACGCCGTGACCAGCACCGTAAGTCCAATTGCCACTAATCTTTCCGAGAGAAATATTGTATGTGTGTCCTCTTTCGGTATTTCCACTATAAAATTTTTGCGAAAGCACACCTGATCCGCTTAAATAGTATTTTTGATCTTTGGTTTTGAAATTAAAAAAGCTACCCGTAACATTGGCATCATAGTCATCTCCGATTCTATATACATTAGTATTCATCAGTGAGACAAAGGAATTGTTTTTTAGATTTTGGTCCACGACTAGCGCATTATAATTCGTAAGTGGATTGGTTTTTATCTTGCGTTCCAAGCCATCAATAGTCCGGATTGTAGCATATTCTTCGCCAACAATGGCATTAAAGCCACCGATACCAGTTCCAGATGTTGTACGTCCTGAAATTTTGGTTGCATTATAAAGCTGACTTGTTTCTGGATTTGACAAGATTATTTCTCCTTCTTCTAACTGATTAAATGCATCAAAATAATGCAAGGGTCGGCCACCTATTCTTCTTGAATAAAATAATCGCCCTCGATTGAAAAGCTCAGTTCCTTCTGTAAAAAATTGCCTGTTTTCTTCAAAAAATACTTCAAATGGAGAAAGGTTTAGTACTTGTTTGTCAGAGATAACTTGTCCAAAATCAGGGATCAGCGTCATGTCAAGGGTAAACGCGTCATTCAGCCCATATTTTAAGTCCAATCCAGCGCTATAAGCAGTACTAGCTGATGATTTTTTTAAAGAATTTTGAGGGTCAAAAGATGTATTGAGATAACTAGATAAGTAAGGTGTTAGAGATAATCGAACAGGCGATTTGATATTTTCAATGTTAGTAACTTTTCCAGATTGTTGTGCCCAGCCAGCAATGGTAGGATCGATTGGTGACCAATATGAAGATTCGCGAAATCTACGTACTTCACGACCAAACTGTACGTGCCAGTCTTGGCTATCATTTGACGGGAATCTCAATGAGGAATAAGGAATTCTCATTTCCACATACCATCCTTCACTATCTTGCGAAACAGCACTTTCCCAGACTGCGTTCCAATTGATATCATCTTCATTATTGGTGACGATGGCTTCGTATTGAACTCCAGATGACGTAACCAAAAAAATAAAACCATTTAAACCACTCTTGTACGGATCAAAAAAAACACTAAAATTGTCGGCATTACCAGTTTGATCCCGAAGAGAAAGTTCTTTGAGTATTTTATCAGGCTCTGGATCATTTAGCCTTGCTCCAATGTAGATAGCATTATTGTCGTATAGAAAATAAGTCTCAGAGTCAAACATCGCAGGAAGCCCAGGTGTAGGCTCTGTTTGTATAAATCCAGAAGCCATTTCTGCATTGCTCCATGCACCTTCAGATAGCTTGCCGTCTATTTTTATTTCTTGAGATATCCTATAAGCTTTCAAAGTTTTGATAGGATTTACAAAAGAAAATAAAGAAAATGACATTAAGCACAGGACTGATATAAAAAGAGTTTTCAATATATATTTGGTTTTAAATCACAAAGGTATAAAAGCCATCAAGAATAAAATTCGTTCAACATTTATTTTAGACCAAATAAATGAGCATTCAGGCCATGACGAATATCAAAAATAAAACCAATAAGCTTCTAAATAATCAGAATAAAGTCTATATTTGCATTACCAACCTCACCAAATATTGAAACATCTAATAATTTTTGTTATTGTTTTGATTGGATTAAAAGGATTTAGTCAAGACTGTGGTTTTACCATTACAGTACCTCAAGATATCACAATATGTGAAGAGAGTGATATCTTATTGGATGGAGCAATCTCTGGAACCTACTTTGGTTTTGAGTGGAATGGAACCGATGGATTTTTTGAAAATGTGGACTTAACTCCTACTGTTACTGTAAGTCAAACGACAACTTATACACTTACAGCTTTTTCTAATCCTACCACTAATCTTATTGTAAATGGTGATTTTTCTGGCGGGAATAGTGGATTTACAACCCAATATAGTTACATGCCGGATTTACCAGGAAGCACAACAGAGTTGTGGAGTGAAGGTACTTATAGTGTTGTATCAAACCCTAATAACGTTCACACCAATTTCGATCCTTGCGCAGATCATACTGGAGGTGGCAATATGATGGTAGTCAACGGTGCATCTTCTTTGGCACAGGTTTGGTGTCAGACAGTAGCAGTAATGCCCAATACTACTTATATTTTTCAAGCATTTGCCGCTTCCGTTGAACCTACATCACCAGCTATATTACAGTTTTCAATTAATAGTGTTTTATTGGGTTCGCCATTTGGATTGTCAGGTGCGACATGTGTGTGGGAAGAATTTTATGAAACTTGGTTTTCAGGTGGTAATACAAGTGTACAAATTTGTATAACCAATCAAAACACTGCTGGTAGCGGAAATGACTTTGCCTTAGATGACATCTTTTTTGGTCCATTATGCAAAGAAGAGGAAGATTTTACAGTCACTTTTTCCACGTTTGATATATTGCCGTCAGCGGTCATTGATTTAGATTGTAATCATCCAGAAAGTAACCTTTCTATTACTCCATTGCCATCAATCCCAGGATATCAATACGGTTGGAATACATCTAATGGCAATATAATTTCAAATACTAACGGCTCTACAATAACTGTCGGCTCAGCTGGCCAATATGCCGTCACCGTGACCAATCAATTTGGATGTACAATGGATTACGTGTATGATGTAAATGGAGATTTTACAGTGCCAGATGTTGAAATAGACGGCAATTTGATGTTGGATTGTTATATAAAATCAAGCATTTTGGATGCATATTCGACAGATGGCAATGTAATTTATTCTTGGAATTTGCCAAATGGAAGTCAAGTAAATGGTCCGAGTGTAAATGCGACTATGCCTGGAAATTACACTGTGACAGGAACTGCGTCAAATGGTTGCACAGGAACGGCTACAGTAGAAGTTATTTTAGAAAACTCGAACATTCAATACACGGCTGATAGCTCTGGGACATTGACTTGTTCTTCAGGATTTGTGGATATTTTTCTGGATATAACAACCAATGTGGACAGTATAAGCTGGGAAGGACCAAATATAGTTCAGCAAAATATTAATGGAGATACCATCACTGTCGCCCAAGAAGGAACATACATTTATGAGCTATTTTTGGGTGTGGATTGTAGTATTATTGATAGCATCGTCATTACGGAAACGTTGCCGCAGATCGCCTACACCTTGTCCGAACCGGATACTTTGACTTGTAATAATGCTCAAACAAACATATTCCTATCAAGTGTTTCGGGTGTATCGGAGATAAATTGGTATGCTGAAGGTCAATTAATATCTATAGAAGATACTTTGCTTATAACGGAGCCAGGTGTATATATTACGGTGTTGACAGATATGTTTGGATGTACAAAAACGGATTCGATCGTGGTGTCGGGAGATTTTGCCAAACCAAATTTCACAGTGATCATCGACTCCATAGACTGTATCGACAAACAAGGTCAATTTTTTGTGACGGCTCCGGGAATACAAGGTGTACTTTGGGAAGGCCAAGGAACCACTTCTCAAGATTTAAACCCAGTATTTGACAAGGTTGGAAATTATACATTGACTGTTACCGGAGAAAATGGATGTACAGAAACACAGAGTTTTTATCTACCATCTTCACAAAGTTTTCCTGCCGTGACCGCCGATATTGAACCCTTGACGTGCACAAATCCGTCAGGAATTATACAAATAAACACAAATCCATCAGCAACTATCCAGTGGTCTGATATGAATGGAAATACTGGAACTGGTACTACTATTTCATCTACTTCAGGAGGAACATTTGATATCTCTGTGACAGCTGCCAATGGATGTATAACCAAGACAACATATGTCATTCCAGTAGATACAATCCATCCAGTAATATCACCAATTGCATCGGATATACTCACATGTAGTAAGGAATTCGTAAGCCCTAATGTGACCGCAAGTAATTATGATAAATTTCGATGGTCAGGAAATGGTATAAAAGATAGCTTAAATTTAGAACCAGAAATAGATGCTCCTGGGAAATACACACTTACATTAACGAACGAAAATGGATGTAAAACTACTACAGATTTTATCGTAACTGAAGACAAAACGAAACCAAATATTTCTGCTTATGCGGAAGATTTGACATGTACGCAACCTGAGACAACATTATCCATCACAGGAGAATTGAACTTAAATATTTCCATATCACATAGTGATCCGAATGGTATTAATGCAAATAGAATAGTGAAACCAGGTTCAATAACCATACATGCGGTCAATGTTTTGGGTTGTGATACGACTATCAATATTGAAATTAAAAGCTATTTGGATAAACCAATTATTCATCCTGAGGATATCACCTTAAATTGCTTAAATCCACAAGCTTGGGTATCTGATAGTACATTGAATCCGCTTTTGGAATACTCATGGATCACTCCAACTGGATTAATTAAAGAAGATTCTGTCTTAGTGACCAATGCAGCAAACTATACATTGATTGCAATAAACGAGTATGGTTGCGAATCTAGAGTGCCCATCGTCATCAAGACTGATTTTCAAAAACCTGACTTTTTAATCAATGGTAGCAATGTTATCAAGTGTAATGAGGATTTTACAGAAATCAAGATTGAAACTGATTTGCCTTTATATGATGTGTTTTGGAAACCCAATACAGAAAATCTTACAAATGAGACATCAGCTCAAATAAGTAATCCGGGTACGTATAGTGCACAACTTACAAATCCAGCTAATGGATGTACAAACGAAAAGAGTATCACAATAACCAAGCAGGGCAAGCCGGAAACCATTGACCTGGATATCAATCAGCCAGCATGTTATGGCGAAAAAGGTAGCCTAAAATGGATAAATGTTTCTGGTGGAGCATCACCTTATACAATTTTGGTCAATGGTAATTCCCTAAACCAAAATAATGAGATAGACTTGTCTGGTGGTAAATATTTGCTGAAAGTTTCGGATACCAATGGCTGTACTTTGCAAGAAGAGATTGAGATTATCGTACCAGGAGATTTTGGAGTCAATGCTGGTAGGGATACTATAATTGAATTGAGTGAATCACACAGAATTCAATCTACCACAGATTTGAATTGGTCCGACGTTTCAGAAATCAAGTGGTCTCCTACAAGTACCTTGAGTTGTAGCGACTGTCCAAATCCGATCGCCACTCCTGAATTTGATACTGAATATACAATCACCATCTACGACGAAAACGGTTGTGTAAGAACAGATGCAGTTTGGGTTCGGGTGAAATTTACAAAAGGGTACATCGCACCACAAATTATAAATCTCAACAGCAGCAGTGGCAACAACAAATTCACATTATACGGATTAAAATCTTCCGTTAAGTCAATAAAATATCTTAGAGTTTATGATAGATGGGGCAATCTTGTTTTTTTGAAAGAAAATATATTGCCTGATGAGCCTGAATCAGGATGGGATGGAAAATTTTACGATCAAGATGTCCAACCAGGCGTATTTGTTTGGATAGCAGATATAGTTTACAAGGATGATACTACGGAGATAGCAACAGGTGATGTGACTATTATAAAGTGATACGCTTTATATTTTCCGTTGATATTCGTAGCTTTGCACCCAAATTTAATTAAAACATATAGTTTATGTACAGAAGTCATGATTGCGGAGCTTTGAGGATAACCAATGTAGGCGAAAAAGTCACTATTTCAGGTTGGGTACAAAAAGGTAGAGATCTCGGTGGTCTTACTTTTGTAGATATCAGAGATAGATACGGCGTCACACAGTTGGTATTTAATATGGACGAAAATGCAGACTTGTGTACACGGGCCAGAAAATTGGGTAGAGAATTTGTCGTTCAAGCATCGGGAATCGTACGTGAACGTTCTAGTAAAAACGCCAATAGATCGACTGGAGATATAGAAATAGAAGTAACGGAATTGGTGATCTTGAATGAGTCAAAAACGCCACCATTCACCATAGAAGACGATACTGACGGAGGCGATGATCTCAGGATGAAATACAGATACTTAGATATCAGACGTACACCTGTACAAAACAATATTATTTTTAGGTCTAAACTAGCCATTGAAACAAGAAAATATCTTGATTCACAAGGATTTATAGAAGTAGAGACGCCATTTTTGATTAAGAGTACACCTGAAGGAGCTAGAGATTTTGTGGTGCCGAGTCGACTCAATCAAGGGCAATTTTATGCATTGCCACAGTCGCCTCAGACCTTCAAACAAATCCTGATGGTAGCGGGTATTGACAAGTATTTCCAGATTGTGAAATGTTTTAGAGACGAAGACCTTAGAGCAGATCGCCAACCAGAATTTACACAGATAGACTGCGAAATGTCCTTCGTGCACATAGAAGACATCCTGAATACTTTTGAGGGACTAGCCAGACATTTGTTTTTACAGACATTAAATATAGATTTGGGCGATTTCCCGCGCATGTCGTATGACGATGCTATGCGTCTTTATGGCTCCGACAAACCCGATCTTAGGTTCGGAATGCAATTTGTAGAGATGAATGAATTTGCCAAAGGTAAAGGATTCGGTGTATTTGATGATTCTGAATTGGTTGTGGGTATTTGTGCAAAAGGCATAGCTGAGTCTTATAGCAACAAAGACATGAAAGACCTTACGGAATGGCTCCAAAGACCACAAATCGGTGCTAAAGGTTTGGTATATGTGAAGTATCAGGAAGATGGCAGTATCAAATCCACTGTGGGCAAATTTTATAGCGATGAAGAATTAAAACAATGGGCCGAAAAATTTGGTGCCGAAAAAGGTGATGTCATTTTTGTGTTGAGTGGTGAAGCCGAAAAAACCAGAAAACAACTCAACGAACTTAGGCTCGAGCTCGGCAAAAAACTGGGACTTATCAAAGCTGGCGATTTCA
Organism: Saprospiraceae bacterium; assembly: GCA_016717105.1. GTDB lineage: Bacteria > Bacteroidota > Bacteroidia > Chitinophagales > Saprospiraceae > OLB9. Next base: position 51,156 of record JADKGF010000054.1, read on the forward strand.
AACCATTATGGGTATTAGATTTTCCATTGCTTGAATGGGACGAAGAAGCAGGCAGATTCCATGCTATGCATCATCCGTTTACATCTCCTAAGAAAGCAGATATTCCACGAATGCTCAATGGTGACCACGAGACCATGAAGAGTCTCAAAGCTGATGCCTATGACTTGGTCATCAATGGTGCAGAAATCGGTGGAGGATCTATAAGAATTCACGATAGGGCATTACAATCCAAAAACTTCGATTTGCTTGGATTTACCAAAGAAGAAGCCGAAGCACAATTTGGATTCTTACTTGGAGCATTTGAATATGGTGCACCACCACACGGTGGATTGGCATTTGGATTTGATAGGTTGTGCGCTGTAATGAATGGTCAGTCGTCGATTAGAGACTTCATCGCTTTTCCTAAGAATAACCAAGGTCGAGACATGATGATAGACGCACCATCAGCAATCCACGATGTCCAGTTAAAAGAACTTTGTTTGGAAGTGAAAGTAGAGAAAATGTAATGTCAACTGATATCACGCCACGGGATTACTTGGCTATCATTTCTTGTTTGGGATTCTGTACCACCATAAATCAAATTTTGAGATAGATCTTGCACGCCTGATATTTTCCTGAAGTACTCTAAACCTTCGAACATATTGCTTCGTAAAGTTGTACTAGCTTTGATTTCGTATGTTTTTAGTTGGTCGTTTTCCTCACTCAAAAGATCTATCTCATGTCCATGTGAGTCTCGCCAATAATAAAACTCTTTCAATGTGTTGTGATGATAGTTTTGTTTGACCAAATCGGAAACTACCATATTCTCAAATAATTGTCCCCAAATCGGGGAAATAGGCGAGATGTCCCCATTTCGAACTCCAGATAAGTAGCTGAGTAAACCTGTATCATAAAAGTATAGTTTTGGACTTTTGATGAGTCGTTTGTTGTAGTTATTATAATAAGGTGGCAATAGATATATGATAAAACTTGTCTCCAATAACGATATCCAAGATCTCGCTGTAGTATGGCTGATCGATGCATCCTTGGCTAACTCACTCAAGTTTAAAATATTTCCTGCTCTACGCGCACACAATTACAGACAAGTATTAAAGAGCCTATCTTTTTGTATATTGATCAACTGACTGATGTCTCGTTTTATGTATGTGGTTAGATAGTTGAAGTAATATCTATCGGGATTCAGGTTCCTGTCGTATATGGCTGGATAAAACCCTTTGGTTATCACTTCGGGTAAGTTATCAGGCATCCAATGTGCTGCTTTCATTTCACTTATGTCAGGAGGAAACAATCTAAAGATGGACACTCTTCCCGCAAGACTCTGTGTGATATTTTCTAACAACTGGAAATTTTGTGACCCTGAAAGGATGAATTGTCCCATCACTTGGTTGAGATCCACGATACCTTGAAGATATGAAAATAAAACTGGTACATTTTGGACTTCATCAAATATAATCTTGTCATTATATTTTTGCAAAAATCCTTTGGTGTCGCGTGTAGCAAACTCTTTGAGATCAGGGTCTTCTAGCGATAAATAGGTATATTCTGGGAAATGAGTACGCAATAGCCTTGTTTTTCCTGATTGTCTTGGGCCTGTCAATGCTATGATCGGATAACCCAACAGTTCATGTCTTATTTTATCTACTATATTTCGATGAAGCATAATAACTGATTATCAACGACAAAGATATAAATATATTCAATTAACACAAAATATAAATTCAATATGCACAATTAAAATATTCAAGCTGCACAAATATTAAATTCAATATACACATAAATTATTTGCAATATACACAAATATTGGTGTCTAAATGGGTAGAATTAACGCGCTGATCTAAGATGTAAAATTAAATATTTACAATTAAAATCAATACTTCCTAAAATATGATTTAACCATATGTATATCAATGTGATAAACTAAATTATAATCAAATAAATATTCAATTTACACAAATAATAAATTCAATCTACACAAAATATAAATTCAATCTGCACAAATTAAGAATGGAAACTTCCTTGCCTTAATCCTTTTGTTTGTAATTATTACACTACCTCAATCCTTCCATTTATGTAGAAGTAGTATCTTTGCGTGCAACTTCATTCAAAGACAACATCTATAATTTTTCATAAACGTATGTCAGCAAAGCCATCAGTTCCAAAAGGTACAAGAGATTTTTTACCAAATCAAGTTATCAAACGTAAGTACATATTCCAAACCATAGAATCTGTATTTAAGACTTATGGGTACTTACCTATAGAAACGCCTACGATGGAAAATCTCTCTACGCTTACCGGAAAATATGGAGAAGAAGGCGATAGGTTGCTTTTTAAGGTGCTAAATAATGGTGATTTTCTCGCTGATGTAAATACTGAAAACCTTGCAAATAAAGAATCAAACAAAGTGATACCACAAATATCAAAAAGAGGCTTGAGATATGATCTTACCGTGCCTTTTGCGAGATTTGTAGTCATGAACCAAAATGAAATTTCATTGCCTTTCAAAAGATATCAAATACAACAGGTATGGCGTGCTGATCGACCTCAACGTGGTAGATATCAGGAGTTTTATCAGTGTGATGTAGATGTTGTAGGCTCTGATTCACTGATGTATGAAGCGGAATTGGTTCAGATTTATGCTGAAGTGTTCAAGAAATTGGGTATGAAAGTGAAAATCTTGATCAATAATCGGAAAATCCTTTTTGGACTTGCGGAAGCAGCGGGTATTGCAGACAAATTTATGGAAATGACCATTGCGATTGATAAGTTGGACAAGATCGGTAAAGATGGTGTCATCAAAGAAATGGAAGCGCGAAACATATCGGCAAATCAAGCTGAAAAAGTATTATCATTATTAGAAACTCCAAGCCTCGAAAAACTCAAACAAGCTTTCACAGGATTGGAAGAAGGAACAAAAGGTATCGAAGAAATAGAAGTTGTTTTTCGATATCTGAATGAAAGTGTTCCTGAACTTGCATTTGACATCAGTCTCGCCCGCGGACTCAATTATTATACTGGATGTATCTTCGAGGTCAAAGTGGATACTTCGGATTATCCAGGATTTAGTATGGGAAGCATAGGCGGCGGCGGTAGATATGATAATCTCACTGGTGTTTTTGGGCTGAATGGCGTATCAGGCGTAGGCGTTTCATTTGGTGCTGAGCGTATTTATGACGTCATGGAGGAGCTCAATCTTTTCCCTGCAGATGTACAAAAAGATATCGAAGTATTGTTTGTGGCTTTGGATGAAGAGAGTCATCGATATTCATTCACGCAAGTTTCGGCATTAAGACAGGTTGGAATAGCTTGTGACCTCTACCCTGAGCCAACAAAAATGAAAAAACAAATGTCTTATGCCAATGCTAGAAATGTGCCTTTTGTAGCAATCATTGGGGAGACAGAAAGACAAGAAGGCAAAGTAAGTCTAAAGAATATGGTCACAGGAGAACAGAAAGATGTAAGTGTGACAGAATTGCGGCATCATTTCACCAATCAGTAATGGTGATGGTTGGAAAATCTTTATCACAAATCCAGGAAGAATTGCTACAAGCTAGCATCACTTGCGAACAAATGGTCCATTCCTATTTGGCCAATATAGAAAACTTAAAACAACTTAATGCCTTTGTAGAAGTATATGCTGACGAAGCAATACAGGCAGCTAAGGCTTTGGATATAAAGATAAAACAAAATCCCACGGCTTTGGGACGACTTTTCGGTTGTTTTATATCTGTAAAGGATCTTATCGTACAAAAAGATCATAAAGTTAGCGCTGGATCCAAAATATTAGAAGGATTTGTAAGTCAGTTTGATGCTACATGTATCGCTGCTCTGTTGGCTGAAGATGCGATTATCATTGGCCGAACCAATTGTGATGAATTCGGTATGGGATCAGCCAATACCAACAGTTATTATGGTCCTGTAAAAAACGGTGCCAATATGGATCGAGTGTCTGGCGGATCGAGTGGTGGAGCAGCAGTCTCAGTGCAGATGGATATGTGTTTGGCTGCTATAGGCACAGATACGGGTGGCTCTGTACGGCAACCAGCTTCGATGTGTGGTGTGTATGGATTTAAGCCTAGTTATGGTATGGTATCTAGATATGGATTAGTGGCATACGCATCTTCCTTCGATCAGGCAGGCATTATAGCGAAAAACATCGATGACATAATCAAAATAATGGAAGTCATTTCTATTTTAGACGAATATGATGCTACGATGATGACTCAGGATTTGTTTCCTTCACAAAATAATGTATTGCCAGAAACTATTAAAATCGCCTATTTTATAGAAACTATAGAAAATGATGCTTTAGACCCAGAAATCAAAGCGGCTACTAAAAAGGAATTAGAAAACTTAAAAAATTCTGGTGCAATTGTAGAAACTGTAAGTTTTGATTTATTGGAAGCTTTGGTTCCTTGCTATTATATATTGACTACAGCCGAAGCATCTTCCAATCTAAGCAGATATGATGGTGTGCGGTATGGATATAGATCGCCTGACGCCAAGACTCTTAGTGATATGTACGTAAAGTCTCGTACCGAAGGATTTGGGACTGAAGTGAAAAAAAGAATCATGTTGGGCACGTATGTACTGAGCGAAGCATACTATGATGCTTACTTTACCAAGGCTCAGCAAGTAAGGAGATTAATTTGTGAAAGAATGGATGCAATTTTTGCTGAATACGACTTTATAATCATGCCCACTACACCCAAGGTAGCTTGGCCTATTCACGAAAGTGCAAAAGATCCTTTGGAATCCTATATGGCAGACATCTATACAGTTTTGGCTAATCTTGCTGGAATTCCAGCTATTTCGGTACCGATAGACAATAATAATGAAAAAATGCCGTTTGGAATTCAGATAATGGGTAATCGTAAGGACGAAAAGAAGTTGTTGAAATTTGCAGAAAGATTACAAGCAAAAACTTACATTTAAAAGAAGATGTAAGTCGATAAATTACTTACTACCATTAAATATATTTCAGACGGAAGAAAGTGTTAAAATAAAATTTGGCACAATTATTGAAATTAAGTTAAATACAGATAATAATTTGTTAACAAGTGTATTGTCTTGGAGATTTTACTTGATTTAGTACTATCTTTGCAGTCCCAAAATATTTACACCCCAAATTATGTTAATTGAATACATTTTTTGGTGAAAGTAGCTTGCAGCAGTCCCATTTTTTATTTTTTTACTGAAGCTTTACTTTACAATTAAATTTAGCCCCCAAATCCGAATTTAAATTTTACCATGAACACATTTAATATTATTACAAGCAAACTTGTGATAGTGTGTTTTCTCTGTTTTGGCGATATGGTGTCCATTTATGCAAAATCCCCCTTGAATAATGACATCATCAGAAGAGTAGAAAATCTCAATACTATCATCGACGTGCGTGTTACTGAAGAAGTGACAGAGCAGGTTATTAACTTGGTCGAAAAGCGCAGGAATGAAGCGCAGACGATCCTTGGCAGGACATCATTGTATTTTCCTATGATAGAGAATGCCTTAAGAGAAAAAAATCTTCCAGATGAATTGAAATACATAACTGTAGTCGAAACTGGGCTCCTTCCCAATACGGAATCGCATCAAGGCGCTGCTGGTATTTGGCAATTTATGGAAGGTACTGCCGAATTGTATGGTCTGAAGGTTGAGAGATATATCGACGAGCGTCGCGACTTGGTAAAATCTACAGATAAGGCACTGGATTACTTAAAATTACTTTATGAGTCTTATGGCAACTGGACACTGGCCATTGCAGCATATAATTGCGGTACTGGCACACTCAATAAAGCAATAAAAAAAGCAGGTGGCGTAGCAGATTATTGGCAAATATACGAATATCTTCCCAAGGAAACTAGAAAGTATATACCTAGATTTATTGCAGTTTCTTATCTGATGAATTATTACTACTTACATGATTTGACACCATCAGAACCTTCAGAAGATCTAAAATATATTATCACTGTCAAAGTATTTGAAAAGACGGAATTTAAAAAGTTGAGTAAGGAATTGGAAATTGACCTAGATCTTATCCGTTTTTTGAATCCTATGTACTTAAAAGATGTTATTCCTGAAAATGAAGATGGAGAATATCACCTTGTTTTGCCAGACATGAAGATGTTTACTTTTATTGAAAAATATAGTAGCTTAGAGCATATCACAACAAGCCCATATAGTTTTGTTAGGGTACCTAGTAATGAATCAGATCCAATAGAAAATTTGCCTATGGGCCAAAAAATTGAACAAGTGGCAATCATCCAGAGAAGGTATATAACCTGACTAGGGATCATTTTAAAGAAAGCTCCAAGCTCAAAGCATTAGCTAAGGTATTGATACCGGAAAGTGAAAAGCCGATCTTATATAAAATGAAGAGAAAAGAATCATTGATAGATATCGCAAAAGCCAATGACATTCCACTCAATGATTTGCTCGCTTTTAACAATATCGATCCTGATAAAGGATTGCCTCCAGGAAGTATTATACGCATAAGCAAGTAAGCAGCATATTTCTTGCGATAAAAGACAATTTGGCCTTCAGTTAGAAAAGATAATATTTAAGTATTTAATATTTTATTAATACATATTATCTTTTTTATCTGAATATTATGAAGATTAAATTAAAATAAAATATCTTTGTGCCAATATGTCGAACTCAGCATTTATTGGTAATAATCTGGATATAGCAGCTACACTCCTTCAAAAAGGAGAAGCCGTAGCGATCCCAACAGAAACAGTGTATGGACTTGCAGCCAATGCACTGAATGTCAAAGCTGTTGCAAAAATATTTCAAATAAAGAACAGACCGAGTTTTGATCCATTAATCATTCATTTAGCATCTTTTGAACAAGCCAAAGAATATGTAACGGAAGTTCCTGAAGTTTTTGGAATTTTGGCTAAGAAATTTACACCAGGTCCGCTTACTTTTTTGATGAAAAAGAAGCTCAATATTCCCGATCTGGTCACAGCTGGATCAGAATATGTAGCTGTACGAATCCCAGCACATGATGTAACGAGAGCCTTATTAGAAAAACTGGACTTCCCATTAGCGGCACCAAGTGCAAATCCATTTGGGTATATCAGCCCTACTACTGCACAGCACGTTGCAGACCAATTGGGCCACAAAATATATTATATCCTAGATGGTGGTCCGTGTGATGTAGGTCTTGAAAGTACTATCATAGGTATGAATGACCAAGGAGAAGTAGAAGTGCTACGCAAAGGTGGCCTTTCTATAGAAAGCCTGACTGCAGAGATTGGAGATATCAAGATAAGAGATATTTCTACATCAAATCCTGAAGCACCAGGAATGTTAACAAGCCATTATGCGCCCAAAGTACCACTGATCCTAGGAAATATTCACGAATTAGCCAAAACCGGCAATCTCGAAAGAACAGGTATTATAGCCTTTAATCAATTTGTACAAGGTATTCCAGTAAAACACCAGATTGTATTATCTCCATCTTCAAATTTTGGAGATGCCGCATTTCATCTTTTTGCAGGCATGAGATATCTAGATAGTTGTGATTTGGACGTGATATATGCGGAGTTAGTGCCAGATAGAGATTTGGGTATTGCGATAAATGATAGATTGAGAAGAGCTGCTCATCAAGAGTAGTCTTTCTAAATCAAAAATCCCCATAATACACTTGAAAACAAGGAAGATTTAAGTCCTTGCGCCAGAGATCTACTACTTGATTTCTATCGTCTAGTACAAACTCAACGAAGTATTTTCCTTCTATCTGCGTGTCAAACATTTCCTTTTTAATCACTGCATCCTTTCTGTAATCACCAGCAGCTCGCATGAACAACAAATCATATTGGACATCGTATTTTTCTAACCATGAAATAGTCTGGGTCTTGAAAGTATCTTCCCTACCTGAAGCAAGAATGATTTTGTATCCGAGCTCGTGGTAATTTTTTACGATGTTTACCACAGGCGTATTTGGTAAATCAGATTCGCATGTAGATGCATCAAATGGGCTACGTCCGTTCATAAGGGCAAGTGTGCCATCCAAGTCGCAGATGATGGCTTTGGGGAGCGATGGATCTTGGGTGCGATAAACGGGATGTTTTTTTTCGTGTTTTTGTTCGTTTGAGATATCTTTTACTTCGTTCTGGTGGTGCATATGAGCTTGAAATTATTTATTGATTCGCGTATAAAAGTATGAATAATTGTATATTATAAAGATGAAATATTTTGTATAAAAATTATTTTGTAAAATTGATTATTTTATCTATATTTGTATTCAATATCAAAATTATAAAGTTTATGAAACGAAATCTTTTTAACTTGAATAAGGATTTAATAACTAACAAATTTAGAGCTTTTTGTATTGCAATATCCACGCTATTATTCTTTTCTTCATGTTCTCATTTCAAATCAATTTCAGATAATAAAAAAATAGATGTCAGACTGGTAGGTACTTGGGTAGGAGAGGAAGAAGATAAACAAGTTAAAGGAGTTGTAAAGAAATGGGAAATGCAAAGAGACAATACAGGAAAATTTCGGTTATTTTTTAAATTTACAGTTGAAGGAGAAGTTAGAGAAATCGTAGAAGATGGCACTTGGTGGATTGAAAATGGCTTGTTTTATGAGTACCACAATAGCTCCAAACTGACTGATACGTACAAGTATATTGTGATAAATAGCGATTTGGTCAAGTTTGAAATGCAAAGTTCAGACGTTGATTTTAATTCTGATGAATATATTTTTTTAGATGCGAGAAAAGGCAGCAAGGAAGATAAATCTAAGAATGGTAAATAACATATATTGCGTAAAAGTAGAATTACTTCTCTATTCAGACCACTTCTGCAACAACAGACTCAAAGCTGTCATCCCAACGTAATAGTTTTACATTAACGACGGTATTGACCAAAGTCTCATCTTTCGGAAGTGTGACTTTGATGTAATTGTCTGTAAAGCCGGTCATGATCTCGGTATCATGTGAATACTCCACAAGTACTGGTCTGACAGTACCTAGAAATGGTTCTGTAAAGGCAAGTTTCTTTTTATGAGACAAAATTCGCAGCTTTTCATTTCTTTCTCTGCGAACTTCCATAGGTACGATATCAGACATTTCTGCAGCAGGTGTATTGGCTCTTTCCGAATAGGTAAATACGTGCAGATAAGAAATATCCAATCCATTAATAAAGTGATAGGTATCCAAAAAGTCTTCTTCTGTTTCGCCAGGAAATCCGACTATAACATCTACACCGATACAACAATGCGGTATGACTTTTCTTATCCATTGTATGCGTTCTTCATACAACTCTCTGAGGTATCGTCGCCGCATGGCTTTCAGTACCTTATTGCTACCAGATTGGAGTGGAATATGAAAATGCGGAACAAACTTATTTGAAGTAGAGACAAATGAAATTATTTCTTCGGTCAGTAAGTTGGGCTCGATGGAGGATATTCTGATTCTTTCTATGCCAACCACATTATCCAATTCATGTACTAAATCCACAAAAAGTGCTTCTTTTTTGGGTTTTAGACCTTCGATAACTTCGGTTCCATTGCCGAAATCACCTATATTCACACCAGTTAAAACGATTTCCTTAGCACCTTGATTGACAATTGCATTTGCATTAATCAGTACATTTTCGATAGTATCACTTCTAGAACTTCCTCTCGCTTGCGGTATGGTGCAAAATGTACATTTATAATCACAGCCATCCTGAATTTTCAAAAATGATCTGGTCCGATCTCCAAAAGAATACGAATCAATAAACGAATTGGCTTCTTTCACATCACCAGCGACGACCATGCCTTTGCCAGAAGTATTGGATAAGCCATCAATGTATTTGAGAATATTAAATTTTTCGGCAGCACCTAATACCAAGTCCACACCTGGTATTTGGGCAATTTCTACTGGTTTCAGTTGCGCATAACATCCTACCACCACGATCCTAGCATCTGGAGCATATTTCAGTGCCCTACGGACCTCATATCTACACTTTTTATCTGCAAAATCAGTAACCGAACAAGTATTGAGCACATAAATATCCGCACCATCTTCAAATTCGACCACGCCATACCCTTTGTCTTCGAAAGAACGACGTATGCTGGAAGTCTCAGAAAAATTGAGCTTACAACCAAGTGTATGAAATGCTACCGTTTTTGGAGTGGCCATAATAAAATTTTATTCCTTTCCTTTTTTAGGCGGATCCTTTGGTTTTTCTTCCTGTTTTTTCTTATCGACAGGTTTGACTTCAGATGCTTTTGGTGGTTCAGGCTTTTTTACTTCAGGCACTTCTATGTCTTCAATTATACCACCTTCACCATCTGAATTTTCTTCGATTGGCTCTTCGACTTCTTCCGGAAACATCTCCTCAACCATTTCTCTCAGCCCACTGAATCCAGTTCTAAGCAAAGAATCTTTTAATGTGGAGTCTTTCATTACAGCATAATATTTATCAGGAGAAAAACCTAATCGCAAAGGACAATTCATTTCTGCAATAATTTTCTCATTTTTCTTAAATTCCTCTTGAGTCAATTTTGCAAATTTTGGATCAATAGATAATTTGTACCAGAAATGACCCACAATAGGCAGCGCCAATGCCGCACCACGACCATAATTCATACTTCTAAACCTAACTGCAGGACTAGGGCCGCCAACCCAAACACCGGTAACTAGGGTAGGATTGTATCCAATAAACCATCCGTCTGAGTGATTTTGAGTTGTCCCGGTTTTTCCAGCGAAATCACAATGTTTACAATATTGACTCTTTAAAGTATTGGCAGTGCCATAGATAACAACATGTTGCATCATCCTTGTCATGGTATATGCGGTCGTAGAGTCTATAACCTGAACGCGCTTTTCATCTTCTAATTGTTGTTCCAAGTCGAAAATAACATTACCATACCTATCTTCGATCTTTAAAACAGCCAATGGTTCAGTTCTATATCCGTTATTGGCAATGGTACTATATACTTTCATCATATCGAACAGCGATATCTCAGCGGCACCCAAACTAATTCCAAATTCTCTCGGAAGCGTAGAAGTTACACCCAGTTTTGTAGCCATGTCGATGGTCTTTTGGATGCCCACTTTTTCGATTACTTGGGCAGCTATCACATTTTCAGAATAAGTAAGACCAGCTGTCAAAGAGTAATATCCTCCATATTTATTGTCTGAATTTTTGGGTGACCAATCTTCAATTGTTATCTCTACATTATGAAAATACTTACAAGGACTGATTCCATCTTCTACGGCCGCAGCATATACAATAGGCTTAAATGTGGATCCTACTTGCCGTTTGCTGAGATTGTGATCGTACTTGAAGTGCATAAAATCTATTCCTCCGACCCATGCTTTTACATAACCGTTCGTATGATCCATCGCCATAAAACCAGTATTGAGCATGGTGAAATAATAACGCACACTATCTAAAGGTGTCAAAACCGTATCTTTTACGATAGGTGTATCAGCCCAACCGACTACTTTCATAGGGACTGCAACCTTGAAAATGGAATCAATCGTTTTTTCCGGAACTCCAGCTTCTTGAAGATTTTTGTATCTTTCACTTCTCTTGACCTGCTCATCTATCCACTTATCATCTCCCCAAGGTTTTTCATCTTTTACACCTTTCCAGTGTTTGTAAAATTCTTTCTGAATATAAGACATATGTTTATTGACAGATTCTTCAGCATGTTTTTGCATCCTACTATCTAATGTCGTATAAATTTTCAGTCCATCAGTATATATATTATAATTGCTTCCATCTTCTTTAGTAATATTTTTAAGTATTTTGGGCAATTCTTTCGTCCGTAGATATTCCCGAAAATAAGTACCTAGGCCTTCATTATTGCCTATATCTTCGTGGATCGAAGCACTTACAGGTTTAGCAATATACTTTTCATATTCTTTCTCATTGATGGCACCGTTATTAATCATTTTTGAAATAGTCTCCATTTCGGGATCATCAAATCTGAAGTCTTTGTTTTTTAGCATTTGACTCAATACCAGATCTCTTCTTTTCTTTGAGTTATTCGGATTTCGCGTTGGATCCAATGCCGTAGTAGCTTTGAGCATACCTATTAAGGTAGCTGCCTGGTCAGCGGTCAACTGTCTTGGCCTTTTATTATAAAAATACCTTGATGCTTCCTGGATACCAAATCTATTGCCACCAAATGGCACCGTATTTAAGTACATGGTCAGCAATTCTTCTTTATTATATAGCTTCTCCAATTTGATGGAGATAATATTTTCTTTGACTTTATTGATAAAAATGCTGATTCCAGGGATGCCGTAATATTTGCGTGGAAAGAGATTTTTTGCCAATTGCTGGCTAAGGGTAGATCCTCCACCCAGACCGGAAGTATTGGTCGCTATACCTTTGAAAACCCGAAGCCATGATCTGAGATCAATGCCACTGTGCTCAAAAAATCGTTTATCTTCAATGGCCAATAAAGCTGTAATCAAATATGGCGAAATGCTATCCAATGCAATTGTCGTGCGGTTTTCGGTATAATATTTTCCGATCATTATGCCATCAGAACTGTATATCTCTGATGCATTTGCGGTTTCTATTTGCTTAAGTTCTTCAGTCGTGGGCAATTTACCAAATGCACCCATCCATGTGAGAAAAACAATGAAAAGCACTAGATAAATAACCCATTTTACACACCGATATATCCAAGAAATTATTTTGGATTCTCTTGGATTTTTGGTCGAATAAACTTGCCAAGCATGGGATACGGGATAGACAAAATTGTCCCATTTAGCAATGTACGGGGCTAAAATATTTTTTATTGGTTCGGTGATCGGATTTGTAACTTTTGCTAAAAAACCCTTAATACTACCTATTAATTCATTAAATTTAATCATTCAAAAAGAGGATTGGGGGACAAAAATATAACTTTTATCTGAAATTTTGTGAAAATGCTTTGAGTCTGAAGATATTTGTCCTGCGAAAAGTCAATTGTCCATTCACTTGAATAGACATTTTAAGCTAGTTGTCGCAAATGTAATTGCTGACCTTTTCAGGTGTGCAAATACTCCATAATACGTGTCACTTTCGACAAATTTGAAATTATAAAATTATTCTTTGACCGGAATATTTTTCAATATCTCTAGTGTAAAATTCCAAAATTTAAGCACTGATGTGATGTTTACCTTTTCGTCTGGCGAATGCGCACCTTTGATCGTCGGACCGTATGAAATCATATCCATTTTCGGATAATTGCGACCTAAAATACCACATTCCAAACCTGCATGACAAGCCACTACCGATGCATGTTGACTATGCATTTTTTCGTAAAGCGATGTTAATACATTGAGAATTGGTGAATGAATATTAGGTGTCCATCCAGGATAATCACCCGAAAATACTACGTCAAATCCTGCAAGTTCAAAAGTAGATTTCAGGCTTTGAGCCACATCGAGCTTGGATGATTCTACAGACGACCTTGTAAGACAAAGAATTTTAGCTTGTCCGTTTTTTATCTCAATTTTTGCAACATTATTGGATGCTTCTACCAGATCTTCGATATCTGGACTCATTCTGAAGACACCATTATGTGCCGCATAAATAGCCGAGATTATATGTTTCTGATCTGTTGCCGACATTACTTCATCTGGACATGTGATGTCAGATATTTCTATTTGTAAATTCGGCTCGATAGATGCAAATTCTTTCTGAATATCTGTTATTTTTTGTCTGATCGATGTCAATAAAGCATCTTTATTTTGCGATGGAACTGCACATATGACCTGACTTTCTCGTGGTATTGCGTTGCGCAAGCTACCTCCTTCAAACGTTGCCAGCATCAGACCATTTGATTCATGGCCATAAGCAAGTCTATTGATAATCTTGTTAGCATTACCTCTACCTCGATGTATATCGATGCCCGAATGTCCACCTTGAAGACCTTTTACACTGATTTTAAATCCTGAATGAAGTGATGTGTCTATTTTTTGGCTATTATAAGTTCTTGTAGCTGTCACATCCATGCCGCCTGCACAACCTATATCTATTTCGTCATCTTCTTCCGTATCAAGATTGAGCAAAATTTCTCCATGCAGCATACCACCTTGTAGTCCCATTGCTCCAGTCATACCTGTTTCTTCATCGATGGTCAGTAAAGCTTCTATAGCAGGATGATCGATATCGTGAGATGCCAAGATAGACATAATCGTGGCTACACCTATACCATTATCAGCACCAAGTGTAGTGCCACGAGCTTTGACCCAGTCACCATCTACATACATGTCGATGCCTTGTTTATCAAAATCAAATGCAGTATCATTATTTTTCTGATGTACCATGTCGAGATGTGATTGTAAAACGATGGGCTTCCGATTTTCCATACCTGGAGAAGCAGGTTTTCGGATGATCACATTACCCACATGGTCTCTGATCGTTTCCAGTCCAAGATTTTTACCAAAATCCATCATAAAAAGGATCACACGCTCTTCATTTTTGGAAGCACGAGGGACAGCATTCAAAGCTGCAAAATGCGTCCATAGCACAGTAGGATTTAATTTTGCTACGATTTCTGACATGACAATTATTTTATTTTGCGAAGATAAGTAATAAATACGGGCTATCTAAGCTCTAAAGAATTTAAATAGAATAAAATTAAAAAAAAGATAATGGAATGACAATTTTGACGAAATCGATACCCAATTGCTTTATAATATGGCGTCGAAGGCAATTAATATCACGAAGTTAGAGATTTTATACCTACCTTTATGCCTGAATATACATCAAAATATGACCAACCAAAATTTGTACAATCAGATTCTTAACGCCAAAAAAACCGGAGAAAAAAAATTTGTAGTACTGATAGACCCTGACAAAGTCCGGCTCGGAAAAATCAATAAGGTTTTGGAAATAGCTGTGGAATCTGGTGTGGACTATTTTTTTATCGGAGGCAGTTTAGTGGTCAATGATATGCTGGATTACGTCCTGAAATCTATGAAGGAGATGTGCAATATTCCCATGATACTTTTTCCTGGAAACTCATTCCAACTAAGTTATAAAGCTGATGGCTTATTGTTTTTGTCGCTGATATCGGGAAGAAATGCGGACTTACTCATAGGAAAACATGTGATTACAGCACCTTTTCTGAAAGTAAGTCCTTTAGAAATCATTCCTACAGGATATATGCTTATCGACGGTGGTATCATGACCAGTGTACAATATATGAGCAATACCAATCCAATTCCTTCCAACAAAGATGATATTGCACTTTGTACGGCTATGGCTGGCGAAATGTTGGGTTTGAAACAAATCTATATGGATGCCGGAAGTGGTGCAAAAAATCCTATACCTGAGTCTATGATCAATACCGTAAGTGGTGGTATCAATATTCCACTTATAGTAGGTGGCGGTATAGCTACACCCGAAAAAGCAGCTGCAAATGCCAGAGCGGGAGCCGATGTGATCGTAGTAGGCAATGCCATAGAAAAAGATCCTCAGCTTATCAAAGAAATATCAATAGCTGTCCACGAACAATCTGTATCTAGCAAAAAGGAAGCACTACAATGATCAAAGGTATTGTGGTCAAGTCAACCGGTAGCTGGTATAATGTTCGAATGGATAATAATGAGATTATTAAATGTAGGATAGCCGGCAAAATCAAGCTCGATGGCCTGAAAACAACCAATCCTATTGCTGTAGGCGATGAGGTATCTGTGGAAATGGAAGATAGCGACGAAATCCGAGGTATCATCAAAGCCATCACACTACGCAAAAACTATATCGTCAGACAGTCACCGAGAAAGAAACACCAATTGCATTTCTTGGCTAGTAATGTAGATCAAGTATTGCTAATCGTGACAATAAAAGAGCCCAATCTCAAAATCGGATTTATCGACCGGTTTCTGATCATGACTGAGCCATATTCTATTCCAGTGATTATCGTGTTTAACAAATCGGATATTTATAATGCCGAAGATCTAGCCTTATATAACGAATTATCTGACATATATATAAAAATTGGACATCACGCCATCAAAGCATCCTCTGTCACAAAAGATGGCATGGCCGAAATACAAAAGATACTCAAAGATAAAACAACACTTATCGCAGGTCAATCTGGCGTTGGAAAATCCACACTTGTCAATGCGATAGAGCCTAATCTACATTTGAGAACAGAAGAGATTTCTGATTTTTCAGGCAAGGGCCAACATACCACAACATTTGCAGAGATGTACGATCTGTCATTTGGTGGGCATATCATAGACACGCCGGGTATAAAGACACTGGCATTTTCGCACCTCGAAGTCATGGATATCGCACACAATTTCAGGGAGTTTTTTGCACTGTCTAGTGCTTGCAAATTTGCAAACTGTACCCATCGCAATGAGCCAAAATGTGCCATAAAAGACGCAGTCGAAACTGGTGTAATCAGTGAGATCAGGTATCAAAATTATCTAGGACTACTCGAAGAAGTGGAAGATCAAAACTATTGGGAACGACACAGTGATGTTTAATGAAGTTTTCTTGTTTTTGTAATTAAAATTTAAAATCAGAAGCAAATAAATCACATTAAATATAATTGTAATATATTTGCATCTTAATCTAAGCGAAAAGTAATCCATGTCCAATCAAGCATTCAGAGTTCAAGGCAATGCCAATCTTTCTGGCTCTATACAACCACAAGGCGCAAAAAATGAAGCCCTACAGATCATAAGTGCCGTACTCCTTACAGATAAAAAGGTGACCATCAAGAATATCCCGAATATCCTTGATATCAATAAGCAAATGGAATTGCTCACAGGTCTGGGCGTCAAAATCGAAAAACTTTCGGAGAATGACTATACTTTTCAGGCTGACGATATAGATACTGAACATCTTTCGTCCAAGGAGTACCAGGAAAATGCCAAAAAAATCCGTGGCTCAGTCATGTTGTTGGGTCCGATGCTCGCTCGCTTCAAGAAGGCATTTCTTCCCAAACCAGGTGGAGACAAGATAGGCCGTAGAAGGCTCGATACGCATTTCTTGGGTTTCGAAAAACTAGGTGCAAGCTTCAATTACAATGAAGATGGTGACCAATATTACATCGGTGCCGAAAAACTTAAGGGTAGCTTTATCCTTATGGATGAAATCTCAGTGACAGGTACAGCCAATGTATTGATGGCCGCTGTCATGGCCGAAGGTATCACGCAGATATACAATGCCGCTTGTGAGCCGTACTTGCAGCAATTGTGTAAAATGCTGAATAATATGGGTGCACGCATTTCTGGCGTAGGCTCCAATCTACTCACCATCCATGGTGTAGAAAGCCTCGGCGGTACAGAGCACACCATCTTGCCGGATATGATCGAAATCGGTAGTTTCATCGGGCTGGCAGCTATGACTAAGTCAAATCTTACAATTACCAATGTCTCAGTTCCGAATCTAGGAGTCATACCAAGCACATTCGAAAAACTCGGCATACAAATAGATGTGCAAGGCGACAACTTGTACATACCTGCACAAGATATTTATGAGATCCAAAGCTTTATCGATGGGTCTATCATGACGATCTACGACGCTCCATGGCCGGGATTTACACCAGATTTGTTGAGTATAATTTTGGTAGTGGCGACTCAGGCCAAAGGCAGTATCCTAATTCATCAAAAGATGTTTGAAAGCCGACTATTCTTCGTGGACAAGCTCATAGATATGGGTGCTCAGATCATACTTTGTGATCCGCATAGAGCGACTGTCATAGGTCTGGAAAGGAAGTTTCAGTTGCGTGGCATCAGGATGAGTTCGCCGGATATTCGAGCTGGAGTATCCTTGCTCATCGCAGCGCTGTCTGCCAAGAGCGAAAGTATCATCTCTAATATCAGTCAGATAGATCGCGGTTATCAGAATATTGATGGTCGCTTGAATGCCCTCGGTGCACAGATAGAAAGAATAGAAGAGTAGGAGTCTTACTTACCATCATGCTGCCAGCATAGCCCGTTTTTATTGTCCGTCATACGCTGACATCGCTTGCCGTCTTTAGATTTTCCCTTGCATTGCGTTGATTCTGCATTGGATGATTTCTTACTTTTGGTTTTGCTACCAGATATACACTTCTCAGGTGCACCTTTCATTTCGATTTTGTACACCTGACCAGATAGAGAGATGACCGTAAGCTTGCCATCCAGAGGTATCACGACAGGTTTGATGGCAGATGTATCTGAATGTTCATCAGGGAATAGAATGTCTGTCAGTTGGTTGTCTTTGACTTCTACGATCAGCATTTCATACACTGGTTTTTTGGCACCCGGCTTAGAATAAATCACCTTAGCACAATAATTGCCATCAGGTGGCTTTTGTTTGCAACTAAGAGAGAGCAAGGCAAAAAATATGTAGAGGATAAGATATCTACTCATTTGTTTAATAATAAAAGAGATGTAAAAGTAGAAAAATTTTTAATTTTTGCACTACATAATAAATTTGTCAGATATCCAGAAAAAGACACAGAGAAAAGAATGATTCAACATTTTTTTTTGAACTTAATTTATATTTGTGTGGTTATTCAATAAAAAGGTAATTCTGATGTCAAAAACCAACAATGCCAATATAATAAAAGTCAGTTCTGCTAAGGCAACTCCTTTAATTGATGTAATCAAAAAAAGCAGAATACAAAGAAAAAGTAGCATCGGGAGAAATTAAAGTTGTAGTATCTAAAGGAGCTAAGTTTGCATAATAACTCATATATGATGTATTCATAAGAGAAAGTTTCAAAATAATAATCAATGTTGGAAATTAATTGTAATTTTGTGTTGAAGGGCTATATGCCTTAAGAAAACCTGTTTTATGGAATTTTAATCCCGTGAGGAAGTACACAGATTATAGCAATTGAAAAAAACTCATTTGTTTAAGAATTTCTAATAATATTCAGAATATTTATTAATATGGTTAGAATTATTTTTTTGGTTTCAATTATTTTTTATGTTATTCCCGCACATTCGCAAAAAATGAATGTCCGTAAAATACCTTTGCAATATGTGAGTTTGGTTAAACACATAAAAAGTAAAAACCAGATACTTATAAACCACTGGGCTAATGGCATGACTAAATATTCGTATGTTGATGTCAACACGGCAAAGATATCGGACGCTCCTGATTTGGGCCCACCTAGAAATTTACAATTCAAAGGCAATTACATTTATAGAAAAAATGGTACTAAACTAGTTATGTACTCAATCGAGACGCTTGATTCTATCAAAGAGATTGACTTAGGAGTAAATTTTAACCAATTTGATATCAGCGGTTCAGATCCGGAATTTATTGTATTTACATTCAATAAACTACTAAACACGTATAAAAATGGCAAACTAAATATACCTATAGATGCAAATTATTTTGAAGATCAAGTAATGTTTTCAAACACAAAAAACATAGTACATACAGCATATTTAGGTAATCCTCATATTTATTCATTCGAATTTGATGAAAATGGGCAATTTATTGAAGGTGCAAAAACATACCAAAGTTTTTCAAACTTTGTAAATAAGGAGAATGTCAAGTATAAAAATAAAACATATGTTTTAGACTATGGATTTGTAGTTGAAGAAAATCAAGACTCCCCTTATCTAGTTTTTTCAACAAATGTGGCTGATGTTCGTTTAGGCCAATTTACAAATGGAGCCGGAACATATGTTGGGTGTATGATTGATTCCATAAAAGATGTTGTAAGATATGTATTTGTAAAAGGTTTTACAAATGTCTTAGAATTCGATATTAATAAAAAAACATTTCTTGTTGGAGAGAAGGTGGCAGATGCAGAAATTGAAATGTTCCCTGATCAATATACTTTTTTTACAAGCCTTGATAATGGAAGAGATTTTGCAGTTTCAAATGAGGACTATTTGTTTCTATTTCAAGATTGTAATCAAAACTTAACAAAGCCCATACTTGATACAATGTATAATAATATCGTTTATGCTTGCAGTAACAATTCTCATGTGATATATCCTCCGCCAGGTTATGCAAATTTTTATATTGATAATGTTATATATGACTCACTTGATGTAAACAATATTTTCGAAACTAAAATAAAAGTAGCAAATGTAAATGGGTGTTTGAGTCAAGAGTCTGATAAAATTAGTATTGACACAGGAACTACACCTTCAAAACCTACGATTAGCTTTATAAATAGTAGTACAACACTATGTAAAGGAGGTCTGATTGAGCCATTCATTAACTCATTTAATAATAATGTAGAATTTCTTTGGTCAAATGGACAAATAGGATCAACTGCTTTTTATGATAAGCCTGGAACTATTTGGGCAATAGCAAGACAAATAAATGGTGGTTGTTACTCCCAAAAGTCAACAATTTATAACATCAATTATCGGGATGATGTTATTGTCGAAACTCCAACTATTCAATTTACATCTGAAAATTCTAATATTTGTAATAATACATCTATTGAAGCCGTTGCGCCGTCCAATGCGAGTAAATATGTATGGAGATATTCAATAAATGGTAGCGCAGACCAAAGTACACAAAATAAAATTTCAGGTGTTATCGACTGGATGAAGCTCAAAGTATTGGTAGATGGTTGTTGGTCGAACTATAGTACCGTTTTCACAGGAGTATATACAAACCCTACACCACCGACAATTACACATATAAAATCTGCCAACCTATTATATACTGGCCCAGGTTTTTCTAATTATAAGTGGTATCTGGATTCAAAAGAGATACCAAGCCAAAATGAGGCAGTATTGAACGTTATAAAAACAGGAAATTACAGGGTTAAGTATTTTAATGGAAACTGTTGGAGCCCATTTTCTAATAATATTAAAATTTGAAATGATGAAAGCAATTTATACATTAAGCTTCATACTCATTTTTAATTGCACAATGTTTGCTCAGTTTCAATATATAAATGTTCATTTGGATTTGAATGATATTCAATACAATCCAATAACAAATAGAATTGTAGGTTCGAGCCCAGGAACCAGTCCATTAGGAAATGCAATATTGATCATTAACCCGGATAATTTGAAAATTGAAGATACTATTTGTGTAAAATCCGACCCAAAAGAAATTGTATTTAATAAAACTTTTACTAAATTATATATCAGTTATAGTACTTTTAATGGCTTGGATTATTATGACTTCGAAACAAAAACACTCCATAATATAGAAATATTTGATAGCAAACAATGTGACCATATAAATATTTTAGATAATGGAAACAAAGAAATTATTTGTGGAATTATTGCTTCATATGGAGGGCAACAAGGCGGTGTTTTTTATTACAAAGATAATGAGATTAAATATGGAAGTGGAAGTGCTGGAAGTACCTCGGTAGTAATGAAAAATAATAAACTAGTTGTTTTTAATTATGATAAAATAGATGAATATAGCTATATCAATGATTCACTTACAATAACAAATAACTGGCAATTTTTTTCTGGTGGATCAGCTATTACTTCAATTACTGTTATGGGCGATACTTTGTTTTTAAAATCACCTATTGCGATAGAAATTAAGGATGGTAATTTAAAAGTTTTGAATGAACCATTCGTTAGTAGCGAAGTGACAGGTTATGATGAAAAGTACATTTATAGGCGAGACTACAAATGGGACATAAATACTTACGACCGGTCAAGTTTCGCTTTAATCGACTCAGAACCAACATGGATGGGTGAAATCGAAAAGTGGATAAATTTAGGAGAAACAGGTAAGATGGCAATGTTTACAAAAAACTCAATAGACCAATCAGTATTATCTAGTCCCCTAAAAAACCCAGGAGGGCAGCTTTATGTTAGAAAAAAATGCAATAACACACCTTTGACAAACCTAAAAATTAATGCTTCTTCCTCAAAGTATTGTTATAATGAACCAGTTAGATTAAATATAATCAATCCTATAGATAATAATAAATACATGTGGAGTAATGGATTAGAAGGTGACTCTATAGTATTTGATAATAATCTAAGTGTTATCAAAATATTTGCTGTATCAGTTGATTCAAATGGTTGTATTACAAATAGATCTGATTCCTTAAAGATATCATTTTTTGATTTTCCGGAAGATTTTAATCAATTTGATGTCGATTCTGGTCAATGCCCAGACGAGGAATGGGTAATAACTACTTCAGCAATAAATGCACAAAATTACTTATGGTCGAATGGAATGATAGGCAAGCAAATCAAAGTTATAGAACCTGGATATTACACAGTTACTGCAAGCTACGGTAAAAGCTGTGTCAAGACTTTAGAAAAAACGATTTTTCTAAAACATTACTTAGATTCTGTGCCAAAAGCAATGATAAAACCAGTAGGATTAATATCCCTTTGTGCAGGAGAAGAATTGACCGTACACGCATTAGATTTTTATGATGAATATAATTGGAAGGGGACTTACCAACAAATTAAAAAAGAGAAGGCCATCATCAATAATGCTGGTACTTATAGCTTACGATATGTAAAAAGTGGTTGCATCGGACCAGAAAGTGATAAACTTATAGTATCAATCAATCCAAAACCTGCAAAACCAACGGTATCACTTCAAAATGGATTAATAAAAGTTAATTCCACTACTGATAGTGTATTATGGTACGTAAATGGTGTATTTGATGAGAATTTGCAAGGTAAAAATATTGCTGCAGCTGAAGATGTGTTGTACTCTGCGCAAGTAGTGTCAAGCAAAGGTTGTAAATCTGATGTTGTAAGTATATATTATTCTGTTAAAGAAAACTATCCATTAAATTGCCAAGTTTTTGTTGATCAAAACCTTAATAATGTTTATGATTCAGGCGATTACTTTGGTGAAGATATCCCAATAACTATCGGACAGGTAAATACAATTTATTCTGGCAAGGACGGAAGAGCTTCTGTCTATGTTCCTGAAGGAATTTATACTCTTGAGCCGTATATTGATAATGCTATTTGGGAATTAAAATCCCCTTTGATACCACATGTAGCAATGATTGATTTAAACAGTGATACTGTTTTTCAATATGCTATATATCCCAAATTTCTTATAGAAAAAGTTGATGTACATGGTCATTCAGGATTTGCCAGATGCAATCAACATGCTTCGATGATGATAAACCTAAGAAATACGGGAACAATTACAACAAATGGACAGGCCTGTTTGACATTTGATAATCGATTAAGTACTATTATCGTTAACTCAACAGTTATTAATCTTGTAGATAATCAACATTGCTTTGACATATTTAATCTTCACCCCTACTCAGATACCACAATTTTTTTTCAATACCTTATTCCGGATCCAACTTTTGGAGATTCTATTTATGTTGATGTAAAGTACTTAAATTCTAAGGATGAATTTATTTCAGAATTCCATTTGAAAGAATTGATCAGATGTTCTTATGATCCTAATGACAAATTAGTTAGTCCTAGCCGAGGGAAAATGGTAATTATGCATTGTTTTCAGATATATTAACTTACACCATCAGATTTCAAAATACGGGAAACGATACCGCATTTTATGTTAGACTTGAAGATCAATTATCAAATTTATTAGATTGGAATACTTTCGAACCCGTTTATGCCAGTCATCCAAACGAGGCAAACTTAGATCAACGCACAGGACTACTAAAGGTCATATTCAACCCCATACGACTTTTAGACTCTACAACGAACGTGATTGAAAGTCAAGGATTTTTTACTTTTAAAATAAAGCCTAGATTACCTATCACAGAAAATACCATTTTAGAAAATTTTGCTTTGATATACTTTGATTATAATAAACCCATTGTAACCAATACCACTAAGTCTGTTTTTGTTAGCACCTTGGTCAGCATTGTTCAGGAAGAAGAGTTTAAATGTAATTTCCACCCGAACCCAACCAATGGATTAACATTTTTTACAAGTACTATTGGTAAGCCCTTCAAATTTTTTCTGTACAATAATCTGGGGGAAGAAATACTATATAAAGATATTCAATCCAGTAATTTTGAATTAGACCTTTCTAATTATGCGAATGGCGTCTACAGTTTCATGATTAAACTCAATAACGGGTTCACTTCTGGTAAAATAGTGAAATTTTAGTTGTGCTAAGAATTAAGCCTGTAAGATAATTTCCTTTAGATGAAGTAAAACTACCTTCTTAGATCTAATGCCTTAGAGTCATCGGTAGGATGCGAAGATCAAAACACTTTTTTCTTCACAACTATTGCATATTCTCAGCAAATATTATATTTTTGCCAGATTTGTCGTCATTTAATTGTCGTAAATAACGACATATTTAATATAATTTACGAATGGTAAATGGTAGAAAGTGAAATATAGCAAAATTTGATAGCAACGTATTACAAAATTGATTCAAAAATTGGTGCTATAAATGTCTCGATACTTGCAAAATAGCAATTCCTAATGATGAGCATAGCGTTATCGTCAACATTTACACAATTATTTAGCATTCAACACTTAAAATATAGCACTCAACATTGAAAATTTAGAATTCGTCATTTACATTTAAAAGTATCATAACAAAAATTGTATCTCAACTGCCACTCATACTTTAGTCTCCGTTACGGCACCTTCGCACCCGAAGAATTGCCCAGCATCGCTAGGTCTTTTGGCGTGGATGCACTGGTGTTTTCGGATATAAATAATACCTCTGCGGCTTTTCAGTTTGTACGTGCCTGCCGTGCGGAAGACATCAAACCTATCTTGGGCATAGAATTTCGGCAGGATAATGAATTTCTCTATCTCGGTATCGCCCGCAATGATGAAGGCTGGCGCGAGCTTTGTTCCTTACTCACTGAGTCGTCTATCTCCGGTGAGCCGCTGCCCAAGGAAGCGCCCGAACTACAGCACTGTTACATCATCTATCGCAAACTACCCAAAGGCGTAGAGCTACTGCGAGATTATGAATATGCTGGTATCAGACCTGAAGAAGTCAATCATCTGTATTCATCATATCTCAAAAACTATCCGGACAAACTCGTGATCTTCAGTCCCGTGACTTTCGCAGATCAGGATGGATTTAAGGCGCACAAGCTGCTGCGCTGTATTGATCTCAATATCGTCATCGGTAAGTTGGATGCTAAAGATTGTGCCAAGTCATCTGAGATATTTTACCCCAATGGTCATCTCGAAAACGTATTTCAACAGTATCCGCATATCATTGCCAATACACAACACATCTTAGATAATTGCCACACCGATATGGAAGCAACGAAGTTTCACAATCGCCGGACTTTCACCGGTGATCCAGATGACGACTTCAAGCTCTTGACCAAACTTGCCGTGAGTGGTTGTAAGAGACGCTTTGGTGAAAAGCATAAAAAAGCGATGGAACGCACACTCCGGGAGCTCAAAGTCATCCAACAAATGGGATTTTGTGCCTACTTTCTCATCACGTGGGACATCGTACGATATGCACATTCAGTCGGTTATTTTCATGTAGGCCGTGGATCAGGCGCCAACTCCATAGTAGCGTATAATCTCAATATCACCGATGTGGATCCGCTAGAGTTGGATCTGTATTTTGAACGATTTATCAATCCGCATCGATCTTCACCACCAGATTTTGACATCGATTTTTCGTGGAATAACCGCGATGATGTCACCGACTACATCTTCAAGCGCTATGGCAAAGAACACACTGCGCTGCTCGCTACGTACAATACTTTCAAAGGCAAATCTATCATCCGCGAACTCGGCAAGGTACTTGGTCTGCCCAAAGCCGACATAGATACCATCGTGGACGAACCCATGGCCGTGGACAAACATCATCCTTTTGCCCGACACATCTTTAAGTATGGTAAGATGATCGAAAAGTTTCCCAATTATCTATCCATCCACGCCGGAGGTATTCTCATCAGCGAGCGACCACTCAATTATCACACGGCCCTCCAACTCATGCCCAAGGGTTTTCCCATCGTACACTTCGATATGTATGGCGCCGAAGATCTCGAATACCACAAGTACGATGTGCTCTCGCAGCGTGGTCTCGGCCACATCAAAGACGCCGTCGATCTCGTCAAACAAAATCAAGGCAAGGCCATCGATGTCCACAATGTCGCATTGATAAAAGAAGATCCCAATGTCAAAGCCCAACTCAAGTCGGGTCACTGCATCGGCTGCTTTTATATCGAGTCGCCCGCTATGCGTGGACTGCTCCACAAGTTGCGCTGCGACAACTACGTACATCTCGTAGCTGCCAGCTCCATCATCCGCCCGGGCGTAGCGCAGTCGGGTATGATGCGTGAGTACATACAGCGATTTCACAAGCCGGACAGTTATACCTATCTTCATCCGGTGTTTGAAGAGCATCTCGGCGAGACTTATGGCGTCATGGTCTATCAGGAAGACGTGATGAAGATCGTCCACCATTTCTCGGGCCTTGATCTCGATGAGTCTGATGTGCTGCGCCGCATCATGACTGGCAAAAAAAAGAGTTCGGATACCTTCTACCGGCTACAGGAAAAGTATTTTCGCAACTGCAAAGAACGTGGTTATCCCGACGAACTCAGCAAGGAAGTATGGCGGCAGATCGAGAGCTTCAGTGGTTACTCATTTTGTAAGGCACACTCGGCGAGTTTTGCGGCTGAATCATTCCAGAGCCTTTATCTGAAGACCTACTTTCCACTAGAATTTATGACAGCAGTGATCAATAACTTCGGTGGTTTCTACAGTACTGAGCAGTATGTCCACGAAGCGCGTATGTGTGGCGCCAAGATAGAAGCGCCTTGTGTCAATAATTCTACATATCTTACCAATATCTACGGGACGACGATCTACATCGGGCTCATACATCTCGCCAATTTGGAGCAAAAACTCGCCCACGCCATAGTCGAGGAGCGGCAGATACACGGTGATTATCGCAGTTTGAAAGACTTTACGCATCGTATCAATATATCCAAGGAGCAGCTCGAGTTTCTCATCCGCATCGGTGCTTTCCGCTGGACAGGCTTGAACAAGTACGAACTCATGTGGGAGAAGAATGCCGTCCACAATCCACTCATCAAACACGTCTATGCTGGAGAGATGCTCTTCGACACCGAGCCAGAAAACTATACGCTGCCCATACTTGCTGAGACGGAACACGAGCAGGCTTTTGACGAGATAGAGTTGCTTGGATTTCCACTTTGCAATCCATTTGATCTCCTACAGACCAAATTTCGTGGAGATATCAAAGCCACACAAATGAAAGATTATCTCGGTCAGACCGTTCGTATGGTCGGCTACTACGTCTGTCGCAAGTGGGTAACGACATCCAAAGGCGATCTGATGAATTTCGGCACGATGACAGATGTCGATGGCCACTTTTTTGATACCGTACACTTCCCGCCGAGTCTGAAGGTCTATCCCTTCAAGGGTAAAGGTTGCTACATCGTATTAGGTAAGGTAGTCGATGATTTTGGATTCGCGAGTCTGGAGGTAAGTAAGATGGAGAAGCTGCCGTGGGTGAAGGATGGGAGGTATTGAGAATAATTACT
Organism: Saprospiraceae bacterium; assembly: GCA_016717105.1. Taxonomy (GTDB): domain Bacteria; phylum Bacteroidota; class Bacteroidia; order Chitinophagales; family Saprospiraceae; genus OLB9. The sequence goes on from JADKGF010000054.1 coordinate 78,519, forward strand.
AATGACGAATGGGTGAATTACGAATGAATTGGGACGATGTAATATCTCTTATTTTCTTGATTGCCATTTATTGGGATCAAGGCTTGTATGCAATACCGCAATAATTATTATGGTTTCTTTATCTGTATTAACGGTGTAATGTATCATGAAGGGAAACACATCCAACACTGTAGTGTGAATTTCATCATATCTTATATTTGATGCAATTGGATTAATTTTGATAAAGTTTATTTTTTTATCAACTTCCGACAAAAAACGTTTCCCTAATCCTTTGAGTTTGTTTTCGTACCATACTTTGGTTTCATTCAAGTCTTCTTTGGCCAAAGGTAAAATGATCACTTTCAAAACATTATTCACTTTTTAGTTCAGTCATCACTTCATCATAATCCAATCCCATCTCTGGATTTGTATTGTATTCGGCCATTCTGTTTCTAACAACTTCTTTATGAGATTCAGGAATGATGCTTTCTTCATTAATTTCTGCATATTTGGATTTCAATCCGTTCCAATCAGAAATAGGAATAAAAACACCAGTGGTTTTTCCGGTATCATCTGTGATATACTGCACATTCATAAAGTTATTTTTATTACTAAAATGTAACGCAAGTTATTCTTGAATAGTTCAATGTTTGGACTTGAAATTAACAAGTCTGGAGGTTAGTAAGATGGAGAAGCTGCCGTGGGTCTATTCCACGAATTATATATAATTTATAGATTATAATCCTGTAATTATATATAAAATGGGTATTGATCCAAAATGGAGTAGCACTAAAAAAGTAAAATTTCCTCTTACGTTTTCCTTAGCGTATCCTGATGCAATAAAGGAAGTAATACATAGGGATAATTTTATGGATTATTTGTAATAAGTTTCTAAAGTTTTGTTTGGGTATTTTGTCCATCAAAGTCCATCCCACCTTTCACTTACAAAATGATAAATAATTCACGATTCATGAATTGTGAATTATTTATCACTTTTTTAGACAAATTGACTATGCTAAGAAATGGAATTAGCGTAATTATTATCTCACGACCATTATTTTTCCAACCCAGCTATCAGTACGACTTTGGATTTTATACAAATACATTCCAGCTGGCCACTGCGTACAATCTATCGTTGTCGAAACATCGAGAAGTTGCCCTTGAGCTACCGGTTTTCCATTTATATCCATGATCAAGTACGTTTTGGCTCTACTATATTTTCTTCCCAAAAAATCTTGATTTCATTAAAGTTTGGGTTAGTGATGCTGAAAGGTGCGTATTGTGCATCTTTTGTCGATACTGATGACTTGTCGAAAATATGAATATTGTCTAACCTGCCTTCTGAGCCATCCAAGAATAATTTTAGCGCAAGTGGTGTTTTTAATTCTTTATTTAATGGTATTTCAAAAGTTTTAAACAATTTACTGGTATTGCTGATTGCTGGTGTAGTGACCAATTTCTCATCTTGTAAAACCATCAGTCCGTGACGATGGTCAGTACCAGATACGGAAGGTAAGGTACTTAAGAGTACATCTATACCAAGGTGTGGATTTGTCATATTTTCCATATTAGGGCAAGCCAGCACTTCGGAAATATCTAATCCACTTATAGCATCGGACAAAATATATTGGTAAAAATCTTCAAGCTTGGCGCAATCTTCAAGGACTGTCCTTGTCCAAGTATTTGTAAAACTTAGATTTCCTTCTGTGACACTTGTCGGACTAAAAATTGCAGGATAGATTTGTAATCGACTTTCTTCTTTATAATCGGTAAGACCTTCAAATGTGATCTTTTCATCTTTAGTCAATGGCTGGAGAAAATATTTTGCCAATGTATCCGAAATCAATAAGTACCGTTCATTATTTATCCACACGTACATATGTATAGAGACTTCACTTTTATCTTCAAACATGGATAAGTCTGGATTTTCTACATCCAATCTTACATCACTAAAATACCTGCTTGGTGTTACAGATTTTGTCTCAAATATTGACTTTGATGAAGTACCATTTTCGAATACTGTCTCGAATAAAAAACTATCAGGGTAACAAAGCTTGAAGTTTATATATGCAAAAGTTCGCGAGACATTTGATTTTTTGTCACATACGTTTTCTATTTGATTATACATGTACTGCGCATTGAAATAATCTTCTGCACGATCGGCCTGCTTTAGATATTGCATACTTTGGTAAAAAGTTTCATGATAGTTTGTGTTTTCAAATATGGCCTGTACGTTGTATGTAAAAAATATATTAGATATTGCTTCCGGGAGAGATATATTCTTGGCCACAACATGTAAACTTTGACCCAATCGCAAGGAGTCTGTGATCAATAAAACTGTATCCAATACAGGAAGATTATAACTCACATTATCTATTGTGTATTCACCATTGACATTGAGCGTCATAATAGTATTGGGTGGAATGCTAACAGTACTAATATTGTTGATAGAAAAATCCATATTTTTAATAGGTTCGTAACATTCAAATGGATTTAAATCCGTATTTCCATTGATCGCCACAGAAAGAGCCAAATCTTTATATACAATAGGAACAAAAGGCAATCCTACGGCACTCCATGCATTGACAACAGTATTATATTCGTCTGAATTTGCACCATATAGATATTCAGCTACTATCTTGGAATTTTCATACACATCATGATAATCAGAAGTAGGATGTAAATATGATGTATTTAATAAAAATACTATTTCGATAGCTTTATCCATACCTATCGCTTTTACATCATAAGATTTGCCTCTTTCATCTATACCTTTTTTGCCATTAACTATGATGTAAAACCAATAATTCATCACACCATTATTTTGGTGTGCGCTTCTAAAAATTGATTCAGTCCAATATTTTCCTTTATAATAGTTTGGTTGCTCTAAGAGGTTCGGATTGCTCATAGAACGTATCGCATCACTGCCCAAAACAGGTATTCTATAACCTAATGTCCATGTAAACTGGTTTGGTAAAGTATAAAATTCCAATGCCTTCCCAAAAATATCACTCATTGATTCATTTATAGATGCTGGTTCGCCAGTATAAACTAAACCTGAATTGAATTCTGTCAAGCCATGTGCAAATTCGTGACCAACAACATCAATTGTTGTAAATGACCTATACGTATGGCAATTGCCGCCACCATATGTGGTACTTTCGCCATCCCAAAATGCATTAGAATACAAGAACTTGTTGACTTTTCCGATTAATGGAAACCCTTTATTGTCAATACTATTGAAATTAAACCGGTCTTTTAATAGGTCATAAAACTTTTGGGCACCAAATATCACATCAACTGCAGCCTTGTCGTTTGAATCTTCGAATTTCCAATCGGCAGCTGTATTTTCGTACACTTTTTCTGTTTTTAAATTCTGTACAAACACGCCTTCTCCTCGGGACAAATCTCTCATGTAGAATTCATTTGGGCCAATTGAATCATGATCAAATGATACAGATCCATAGAAGTTGCTTTGACCCTTTCCTTTGGATTTATGCGTTATAATATTATTTATGCTATTGATCGGTTTGCCAGATATGGCATCAATGTACTGTGTGCGTTTTATAGGTATATTCCAGACGTTGATCGATTGGATGACTTCGTATGCCAAGACCATTTTACCATGTGTTTCTGGGTAATATTCATTGACTATACACAAATTAATGCCTTCTGTTTTCGGTGAGATTTTACCAGAGAGCTTCATATCGTCCTCTTTTTCTAAAACATCTGCCATCATAAATCTAGAAATATCAATGGCTGCTTTTTCATTTATCTCAGGTTTTACAGTAAGATTTTCTAACCTATTTTCGATATAGCCGGTTATGCTTCTGGCTTGATCATTTTTCGAATGTACTATAGCCATTGGCCCTACTACTTTTATGCCCTTATAAAACTGCTCATATCGGTCATGGTCGCCACCTACTACATCCTTGGTAGAACGCAATAAACGCATAGCCACATCAGGCGCCAATGTGAGCTTATCATTGTTATTAAAAACGGTAAATCTGGATGCGGAATTTGGTTCAAAGGTAATTTGCAAATTTTTTGACACAGTGTTTTGTGACCAAACAATCGAAGCAAATAAAAGGTAAAATAGAACGGTAGTAAAAAGATGTTTCATATTATGGTGTTTTATATGTTTACAATTTAATCATGATACTAGATAGTTATTGTTTTTTTATGTTGAGATGCTAATGCAGTGCAATATAATACATTATTTGGGGATATGCAAATTATTCGCAGAAAAATTGCTCATCTAGTGAAAAAGTGATAATATTTGGTATTTTACTCTTATGATTGAATTCTTAGATTATTTGATATAGTTTAGAATTATTTTTTTTAATTATAGATGATAAAGATAAGAAAAGTCTGATCATTATATTTTAGGGTAAAAGTATTTTTTAAAAATTATCATTTCTGGTAATTTATTTTTCGTTTATTTGCACACGATATCAAAATTAATCTATATGAAACATGCCTTTACTTTTCTTTTTGTATTTAGTATTATTACTTTGAGCCAATCACAAATTTCTAATGTTGGAACTGAACTTAAATCAATTTCAAAAGAACTTAAATCTTCAAGTCTTACAGATGAAGGGAAATTTGAGTTTTGAATCAACTGATTTTGAAATAATAAAGGACACTTTGATATCTATCAAGTTCTCAAAATGATTTCGGACTTTTAAGGTTGAACAATGGATGAGTTTTCATAATTTTTTATCAAATTAAAAGATTTGCCGAGTGTTGAATATAAAGAGATGACTTTAGGAGAGATTACTACATATATGTTATGCTTTACGTCAAAAGGCAATAATCCTTCGTTTATTTTTAAGTATGGTACTAAAGATGAAATTTATATCTCTTTAAAAAATGATCCATTTTCTGAAGAAGAACTCCAAAATTATACTGTAATTACATTGCCGGAAATCAAAGATAAGTCCAAGTATAAAAAGTTAGAAAATTTAATTAAGTCATTAATTAAATAGCCTTAAATAAAGAATATTTTATTTTGTAATTTTTACAAAAATAGTAGCAAAGTTAGAGACGTGTGATGCTTATACTTCTTTATTTTACTTAATTAAAACTTACTGAACAACAAATGGTAATAAATAAGATGAAGATATAAATCTTAAATATTTTAATCCTTATACAATCAATCAAATCACAATACCTAAAATATTATTAATACCTTTTCGGGCAATTTAATCACAAATAAATACTTTTGGTCTCAAAAATTGCGTATATTAGTGTATGCGTGTGATATTCCACTTTTTGGTCTGGGTAGTTTCTATAAATATACTTGTCGTACAAGGCCAGAAAAGCATTCATACACCACTCAAAGTGAAATCTTTCATCGTGGCAGATTGTACCATCAAACTAGATGAAAATACACTTATGCCCAATTCAGTAGTGATCATTCATGGTCAAGATACACTGTCTAATGTAGTCATAACCAATCAGTCTATAATCTTGCCAGATCAGTTATGCACAAAATGGAATGCAGATACCATCGTCATAAAATACAGAACTTTTGGATTTAACATCGAAAAAACCTATTTGACCATAGATTCTTCGCTACTCACATTTAAGGAAAAGGCCTATACAACTGGTTATGAATATCGGCCTTCTGATAACAAAAATGCCATCATAGAATCCAAGGGTTTAGATTATCGAGGCAGTTTTTCCAGAGGTTTTTCTGTGGGAAATAGCCAGAGCTTGGTACCTAATTCTAATTTTGACATGCAGCTTATCGGGGATTTGGGCAATGGACTCAAGGTCGTAGCTGCCATATCCGACGAAAATCTGCCCATCCAAGCACAAGGAAATACACAGCAGTTGCAGGAATTTGATAAGGTCTTTATCCAAGTAAGCAAAGGCAAATCATCAGTGACAGCTGGAGATTACGAATTGCGACGACCCAACAGTTATTTTATGAACTATTTCAAAAAACTGAAAGGTATTAGCTTGTCATCTGCTTTTCAAGTTGGCAAACAAACAGAAGTAAGTTCTAAAGGCAGTTTCGCTATTTCAAGAGGTAAATTTTCCAGACAAACATTGCCTACCAAGGAAGGTAATCAAGGTCCTTATCGTCTTCAGGGCAACAATGGAGAAAGGTTTATCATCGTCTTGGCTGGTACCGAAAAAGTATATTTTAATGGAAACTTGCTCAAACGTGGCTTTGATTATGACTATGTGATAGACTACAATAGAGCTGAAATCACATTTTCGCCGACCAGAGTTATTGCCCGCGATTCTAGGGTAATTATTGAGTTTGAATACACAGATGTTTCTTATCTTCGATCTTTGTATGCCGCTGAGACGGAATTTAAAGGTGCAAGATGGAATGTAAATTTGAACTTTTATTCTGAGCAAGACAGTAAAAATGCGACAGGCGACTTACAACTGGACTCAACGGACATTCGTATCCTCGAAAATAGCGGCGATGACCTTAGTCAAACTGTTCGTAAAAGTATCAGGATGGTAACGGAAGATGAAAAGAAAGAAGCAAACAGAATCTTATATTCCGGCAAGGCAGATCCATTAGACCCATCGAATATCATTCTTGTATTTACGGAAAACTTGGATAGTTCCGTATATACTGCTGTTTTTACAGACTTGGGTGCGAATAAAGGCGATTACATCATAGACCAGACTAAAAGTAAAAATGGCCGTGTTTATGTGTATGCTGGCAAAAATTTGGGATCATACCAACCAGTAATTCAGCTTATTCCACCTGAACAAAAACAAATGATAACCGTCAATGGCAGTTACAAGATCGGAAAACAGACCAATGCATTTGCCGAATTGGGAATGAGTAATGTGGATATAAATAGGAGATCTGTATTGGGCAATGAAGATAATACAGGACTCGCATCGCATTTTCATTGACACATCAATCAAAACTTGACAGTAGTGGATTATGGAATTTGTCTGCCAATGTTAAACATGAATTTGTACATAAAAATTTCAGATCACTCAATCCATATCGCGCACCGGAGTTTGTGCGAGACTGGAACATTTCGCAAATTCTAGGACAAGGTGATGAAAATCTCCTTATCGGAAATGTGAAACTTGCTAATAAATCTGGACTTGGATTAGCATATGGTTATAACAGTTTTGTCAAGACAAGTCAATATGCCGGACAAAAACATGAAGCAACGCTTGAATACAACACTAAGAGATGGCAATTGCGAGCCTATAGCAATTATTTGACATCTGAATCAGCGTCCAAAGGTGAAGAAAGCCAGTTTTTAAGACCCAATATATCGGCAATGTACAGAATAGGCAAATCATTGGATTGGTCAGTCGGTATGGTGTATGATGCTGAAGACAACCAATATAGAAACATGCAATCAGATACACTCTTGAAGCCTAGTTATGCTTTCAAAAATCTCAAATGGGTGATTACCAATAATTTTGAACGGGATTTTGCGCTTAAAATGTCATACTCTGTGCGTGATGATCGATTTGCGAAGGGAAATGACTTGCAGCTAGCATCGGTGGCAAACGAAGTAGAACTGGCTGGAAAATGGCATGCTTCTGATAATTCTGATCTGCAATGGAGTGTCATTGGGAGACAATTGGAAATAAGGGATCAGACCTTGTTGCCAAATGACAAAAGTAAAAAAACCATTTTAGGCAGAATAGATTATTCATTTTCAGCTTGGAATGAAGGTATAAGATCGGTCACTTCGTACAATACAAATTCTGGTCAAGAGCCCAAAATAGAGTACATCTTTCAAAAAGTAGAAGCCGGACAAGGCGATTATATTTATATCGGTGATTCGATCAATCCCAATGTTTCGATCATTCAGGATTTCAGATATGATCCTACCAATCCATTGTCTCGATATATCAGACTTGCCTTGAATAATAATGAATTTATTCGTACCAACAACATCGAAATAAATCAGACTTTTAATATCGAGCCATCCAGATTCCGAAAACCAAAAGAAGGAAAAAAACCTAGCAAATTCTATAAGTTCCTTTCCAGATTTTCAACCATTACTAATGTCAGAATTGCAAAAAAGCAAATGGATGGTGTAGCTGTACCGATCTCATCTTATATAGATTTTTCTTTAAATGATACATCACTTGTAGCGTATAATGCCTTGTATGCCAATACCTTGTTTTTTAATAAGGGAAATGTGAAATACGATATCCAATTGGGCAACCGCAATACCCAAAATAGGATAGTACAGATCAATGGCAAAGAAGATCGAGGCTTGAATGATTTGTTTTTGAGAACCAGATTTAATGTCAAAGGGAAAACGGATTTGTTTTTGATTGTCGAAAAATCGGTAAAGTCTTATGTATCTGAAGCTTTTGATGAGCGTAATCTGGATATTTTGATTTATCGCATCAAGCCCGAAGTAAGCATAAGACCTACGAATAATACACGTTTTGCATTGAAGTACGCATACCAGGACAAGAAACAGAAAATACTGTCAGGTGATGCGGCATTTTTGAATGAAACATCTGCTGAATTTACCTTACGGAAAGTCAGTAAGTATAGCTTAGATTTTTCTGTCAGTTATGTAAAAGTAAAATTCTCAGGTGCTGCCAATTCTCCATTAGAATACGATATGCTGGATGGCCTGAAAAATGGGCAAAACTTCCTTTGGAATTCGAGTTATACCAAAAGAATTGCCAAAAATATCGATTTGTCATTTCAGTATGAAGGTCGTAAGACTGGTATTTCGCCGACTGTGCATGTTGGCAGAGCACAGGTGAAGGCTACATTTTGATGGTTTTTCAAAGCTGATTTCTTAGATTCACATCTCTGGCAAGCGACCTGCAAAATACCAAATTTTATTTATGACGGTATAACTTATGGACTTAATGTTGACAATGAGATTCCTGTAGCCTGCTTAAAAAATGGTAATTCATCGTTTCTAAGTATGATCAGTTTCTTGTAGAACTCATTGTTTTCTAAGGAAGTAAAGATACGATAATTTAATTCTTTGTTTAAAGCCAAAATTTGATCGATTGCTTTTGCACAACCAAAACCTACGTCCTCTAATGTCCCCGAAATTTTATAACGCTTACTTTGGTATTCAAAATTAACTTCATATTGCCAATCATTAATTTTTTTCATTGATATATTTTTAAAGTTTAGTTTTTGATTGAGCAAATTATAAATTTTAGGGAAAGCAATGTTAAAATCACTTAAGGTGTCAATAGTTTTCTTATCGTAGGCAGTGCCCATAAAAAATAGGGGAATAAAATTTCCTTCATCTAAATAGAATTCAAAGAAAAATACAAATATTCTCCCCATGTCTGTTAATTCATAAGGAATATTTTCTGCCGTTTCCAACATCATTTTCCTTATATACTTATTGTTACTTCCTACTTTTCGATAAAACCTTTGAAATTCTTTAAGCTGATTTGTTTTCAAATATTTATTTTTTTCAAAATCCAACGGGCTACTATAATTGCCAAATCCTTCTTCTGAATACAAATTTTGAAGTTGTAATTGCTTTGATATTTTTAGTGAATCATGAAAAGATAAGCCTATTTGTAAATTTTCTCTTTTGATTCCTGTATTTTTGTCATATGTACAAATTAAAAATGTATCTACTTTTTGATTTCCCCTATACAAATTACTGAATTGTGAAATGGGCATAATTCCAATTTTCTTTTTCAAATCTAAATCTACAAATATCTTGGTAAAAAGATCCCTTATATTTTGAGTTATAAATACATTTTTATAATAAAGACTACTCCCAGGATTATCATAAATAATTCGCAAATCCAATTTATAATTAATATCGTTAAAAATGAAATCAATATTTTCATTTTTTATTTTTACCCTAAGACTTTGATGAGCATATTCTGGCAAAACAATTTTAAAAATATCTTTAATTACTTCAACATAATTGAGATTTTCTAAATTGATAACCATCCGTTCATACCCTTTTAGATCAGAAATCAATTGATCCAAAGCATAACCTTCCTTAATGTATTTTTCCAAAGTTGTAGGACTTTTACCGTTTTTTAATTGAATCCCTGCATATTCTAAATTTTCAAGTAAAGTCTTTCTGTCCTTTTCTGTCTTTAGAATCTTATTGTAAAAGTAATGTCTGATAATGTCATTTATCCTATGGGTATTAATATTAGAGTCTATAAAATTGAGTAGGGCTGGTTCGATTAGTTTCGAACTCCTTATTGAATCTAGTTTTACTTTTTCATTGTTAAATGATTGTAATGTTATCTCTAGAAGACTGTAAAATGTATCTTTAGTTATATCGTCTGTTTTATTATTTCCAAACCAAGAAAACATGTTGTTGGCATCATATTCACTATTATATGATGAGTCAGGAATGACCTGAAAACCCATTTTTTGATTTACGAATGATTGTAAGCTTATTTTTTTAAGTCCTATTGTATCTAGGCTAAAAATAGTAAGGTCAAATGTAGTATCTATTTGATGTATTGATTTAAAGTATGAATATCCACCTAAACTTACATTTTCTTCAAGTGGGATGTATATTTGTTTATTATCAGAATTGCTATAGTATGACAAATTAGTATTTATTACAAAATAAGTAGCTTTTGATGTATCATATTTTTTAAATACTTTCTTACAAGATGATCTCAGATATTCAAAGTTTACAGTGTCGAATGAAATAGTATCCATTGATTGATTTATTCCTAGTATATCAAACGCCTTATTTAAATCCTTTGTGTTTGTTTGAACATATATCCCATTTTCTCGTTCAACAATTGTACAATTTCCATTTTTTTTATTTATATACTGATAACTTTGGTCAGTAAACGCCGAATTTTGTAACATGACAATCAAAGTATCATTGTAAAAAATTACTTGTTGACTTTCATTAAAAGCGGCCAAAACTGGATTCGGTGGTTCATTTGGATTTTCCAATGAATTAGTATAAGAAAATGAACCGTATTTTGGAATTTGACAATAGACCATATTAATAACTTTAAATGAAATTAATACAAAAAGCACTAAAAGTTTATATATTTTCATTCTCTCAATTTTGGTATTATGTTGTGCTCAACTAAATTGTATATTTATTGGAGTCCTTCTTAAATGAACAAATATATAATATTTTATAATTTCATTTGTTCTTACTATTAAGCTAATTTACACTTTAAATTGACTTCTCATGATTTATATTGGTACCAAGTGGTTTCTCCACTGCCAAATGCTTCTGAAAGCGGATTATACTGTACATTAAGTTTTGGTTTTAACTTATCTTGTTTTAATCTTTTTCTATGTCTAATTGAAGTAATTTCTGTCTCAAAACTTCTAGATAATGATGCGATTCGGGTATCAGGCTATTATTTATTTTAGGAACGTCATCTTGCTGTATACTTGCTACTATGGTGTCTATATTACGCCTGACACCTTATGGCTTATTTTTACCATGTATAACCTGTTTCTACAATTCAGACAATAATAAACGTATCTCTTACTGTACCTCTTTGTTGGATTTGATTTTTAGCAATTCGGGTAGATCATTATTTTTTACTACCATTATGCTATATCCATCTTTTGTCTTGATTTTAGGAGTTTGCGTACATCACCATTGGCGTTGAAGCCAGAGTAACGGATGGCAAACTATTAAAACGATTGTTACCTTCATTGATTAGAATATTTCCTTTTGATGCATCATACCTTCCCAAAAATACATCGGTTCCATAAAAATTACCAGCAGTGATGAGATCAGGCTTGCCATCATTATTGATATCAAAATCTAGTATCGTTCTGATACAGGAGAGTTGGGCCATCTGTGGCATTTCTACCATTTCAAAAGCTTTACCTCCTTTATTGTAGAATACCACGCTTGCCAAGAGATTGGCTTTCAATACCGTTTCACCTTTGCGTTCATTTGGTGTAAATATATCTTCAAATGAATTATTCGCGTATTGCTTATATCTCAGATACTTTTTCTTCAGCACTACCATGTGATCCAACAGCTTGTCCCGCATGACAAACGGATATATCTTCGTACCATTATAAGAACACAAGATTGGATCCAAGGTGCTATTGTTATCGTAATCTTTATAATAAAGTGATAATGGTTTTTCATCACTAGCTTTAAAATAAGAATTGAGTCCTGTATTGCCACAAATCAACTCTTTAAATCCATCTCCATTCAAGTCTGCAATATGGAGTGATTCCCACCAACCTGTATAATTCTCAATACCAAAGTCTTTGGTGACGTTAATAAATTTTCCATTTTTCCATTTAAAAATGGTAGGTGACATCCATTCTCCTACGAGTATAAGTTCTTTTATTTTATCGTTATCCAAGTCTTCAAATTGGGCATCTGTCACCATACCTATTTTGAATAGTCCTTCAGACCAGTCAGAAGTCACATTAGTGAATTTGCCACCATCATTTCTGCCTAGATAGCTCATAGCAGGCAATGGATATTGACCAGGGCTAACTCTACCACCTGCAAATAAATCAAGATCACCATCATTGTCTATGTCATGTAAAGCTATACACGATCCGCTTGTCGGTATATTTGGCAATCCATTTACCACCTTTTTGAATGTGCCTTTGCCGTCATTGATGTACAATCTGTTTTGATAGTTTGGAGATTGGTTTGGAAATTCTGATCCACCACTCACTACGATCAAATCTTGATCTTTGTCGCCATCTACATCTGCAAATATGGCATCGGTATCTTCAAATATCTTATCTTGTTCTAAATCTGTGTTTGAAATCAGCTGGAACTTTCCATTATTTTTTTGAATATAAATTTTTCCAGAATAACCAGTCGCACCGCCTAGGAAAATGTCATCTAATCCATCACCGTTTATATCTCCTGCACATGACGCGGGACCTTCATTGGAGTACTTTCTATGGAGTAATGGCTCTCGTTTAAAGTCAATATAATCATTTTCTTTATGGGCCATATCGGTAGTAATCACATCGTTTTTAGCTTCAAAGTATATACTAGGATTTACCAGTTTTTTGGCATTGGTACTGTTTGATGCATAAGTAACTTTGTTAAGTGTATTTATTTTGGCATCTACAACACTTTGCATTTTTCCATTTGGCCAGTATATTTTACCGATTTTAATGAAGTTGCATCACCCAATCCAAAATGTGCTATTGGTTCTACAGATGATAAAAATCCTTTTGATGGGTATATGTAAAATACTTGAAGATTGTCTTTATTATCAATAATTTCTATTTTTGATCCAAGCGCTGGTTTGTTATTTTCATTTTGTAATGTAAATCGGATATTATTATTTTTTCTAGTGGATGTTCCATTATTTTTCATGATAAATGGTGGCGCATCGATGTTATTAACCACAATGTCTAGAAAACCATCATTATTAAGATCGGCGTACGCTGCTCCATTTGAAAATTCTGGTGGCGAAGGATCCCATTGGTTGGATACATCAGTAAATTTGAGTCCACCTTGGTTCATATAAAAATACGATTTTGTCTTGTGTACAGGTATTATACTCAAATACTTGGATAAATTCAATTCCTGTTTATTGGTCGTACTTTTATACATGGAATCCTGGGTATAACGCACATAATCGTTGTCTGTATAACTCCTTCGGAAACCATTGGTAATGAAAACATCCTTTTTGCTATCATTATTATAATCCGCCATAAGTACACTCCAGCTCCAGTCTGTATGTGCCATATTGGTCATGGGTGCTATATCACTGTAAGTGCCGTCACATTGATTGATTTGCAATGTGTTTTTAATAAATTGGGAGGCAAATCCAAATCTTTTGGTTAGTAGATATTTGTCATAATTGTATTCTGTTCCATGCATTTTCTGTCTGTAATTATCCTTCAGGAAACATATCCAAGGTCATCATATCTATACAGCCATCATTGTTTACGTCTGCATAATCTGATCCCATAGAAGAAAAGGAAGTATGGGCAAAATAGTCAGAAAACTTATCGGTAAATGTGCCGTCACCATTATTTATATAAAGATAGTCAGGTTTTACATAGTCATTACAAACATAAACATCCGGATAATTATCTTCGTTGAAGTCAGCAATTATTGCACTAAGTCCAAAAGCTTCATTTATGATACCGCTTTTGTCTGTGATGTCTATAAATTTTCCACCTTTATTTTCATAAAGTCTGTCCGAAACGAATCTTAGATCTTTAGACAAAACCACCTTAAATATTTCGTCTTTGTCATTTTCGATTTTAAGGTTATTGCTCTCCTTAGGATTTAGTGGATGATTCAAAAGATATAAGTCCAAATCTCCATCTCTGTCAAAATCAAAAAAATAGGATTGTGTACTAAAGCTTTTGTCAGCGAGACCATATTCTTCTGCTTTTTCTGAAAATGTGTTGTTGCCGTTATTGATGTAGAGTATGTTCTTGCGGAAGTCATCCTGAAAAAAGCCGGAAACGCAAATATAGATATCTAAAAATCCATCAGCATTGATGTCAACCATGTTTACACCTGTACGGAAACCATGATTGCGGTTGATGCCTGCGGACTCGGTTATATCCTTAAATTTGAAATCTCCTTGGTTAAGATACAACCTACAAGGTTGCTGGTTTCCACCAAAAAAAATGTCCTGCAAGCCGTCATTGTTGATGTCACCGATTGCTACGCCTCCACCAATATATAAATAAGCAAAACTTTTATAGTTTTGATCATTGGTTTCTACAAGTGTATTGACGAAATTTATATTGGTTTCATCTGGCCCTAATAAGCTGAATAGCTCAGATTCGGGTTTGTCATCTATTACACTATTGTCTGAATAATTTGTTTTTCTCAATTCAGTTTCCTGCTTCTGGGAGCAAGAGATCGTAAAGGCTACTCCAATAAGACATAGAAGAGCCGATTTTAAATTTAAATACTTCATCAGGTCAAATGATTGAAATTATATATTTAATTTTGCGAATCAAAGATAAGTAAATTTTATTTTACTTTCAATTTGAATTTTAAAAACATATAATTTTACCTTTTTTATCTACGAAACATTTTTCAAGATTAAGAAATAATCTCCATCAGAATACCATGTAACCTACATTACAATTTGATGAAATTTCGGATATTTTGCTCTGTAAGTGGTGACACAGCCGATCTCCTTACATTATTCTTTACGAAGTCTCTGAAGTCTTTTTCATGATTAAATATCTTATTGCACCGTGGATCATTTTCCATGTGCTGTATCAAATTAATCTCTTCTTCTTTAGGTAGTTCGTTATCCAGTAATAAATTAATTTGTTTCCTTAATGATTTAACTGAGTCAAAACTTGTCATTTTATTTACTTAAATTATTTATACAAATTACATTACTCCTCCTCATCATATTCTCCTCTGCTGAGCCCACGCATGTCTTTATAGCCCATGTTGATGGCATATTGTTTTAATTTTTCTTTGAGCATATTCCTCGCTCTGAAAAGTCTGGACCTAACGGTTCCTATTGGTAGTTCGAGGATCTTTGCTATTTCGTCGTAAGAAAAATTTTCGATATCACATAACAGAATTACAGTTCTGAACTCTATTGGTAATGAGTTCATAGCCATAGTGACCTCATCACCCATTGTGTTATCAAAAATTTCTTGTCTGAGATCGTGAAAAGTATGACTATTGGGATTTTCACCATCGCGGATACTGATCAGATCATCAAGATCTACCTTTGTCGGACGCCTTACTTTTTTCCGATAATCGTTTATATAGGCGTTCTTAAGTATTTTAAACAACCAAGCTTTCGCATTAGTTCCCGCATCGTAATTTTCTATAAATTTATGTGCTTTCAGATAGGTCTCTTGCACTAGATCATCAGCATCTTCTTCATTGTACGTAAGGTGGTATGCAAATGTTTTTAAAGCCTCCATGTGTGGAAAAAGCTCTTTTTCGAATATTTGCTGACTTTTTGTTTTGGCCACCTATAAAATTTATAGTACAAAAGTATAAAATTTTGATAGTTTAAGAAACTAATCTTTCATATTATATAGAAATGACGGACAACTTATACATAAAAAAAGCCCGAATCTGATGATTTCGGGCTTCAATAACTTTGATATACCTGTCTCAAATTAGACAGTCATGATATCTTTTTCTTTGACTTCTATCATTTTATCGATCTTGCTCATATAAGATTCGATTGATTTTTGAACTTCATCTTCTTTCCGTTTTCCAGCATCTTCAGGAAATCCATCCTTGACTTTCTTTTTGATAAAATCCATTATTTTATGACGGTGAGCTCTTATACCTACGCGAGATTCTTCACCTGCTTGTTTGGCTTGCTTTACCATGGCGATCCTTCTGTCTTCGCTCATTGGTGGTATCATCAGGCGCACTACTTCACCGTCATTCATAGGTGTAATACCCAAATTGGCTTCGAAGATGGATCTTTCGATGGCGCTCAGCATTTTCTTTTCCCAAGGCTGAATGGTGATGGTTCTTGCATCTGGTGTGGATACATTGGCTACTTGCGCCAGTGGTGTAGGTGCACCATAATATTCGACCATCAACCCATTTAACATTGCAGGAGATGCCTTACCTGCTCGGATTTTATTTAATTCAAATGCTAAATGCTCAATCGCTTTATCAAAATGCTCAATTGTCTGTGCTATTTGAAAATCTATTTCTTCTATCATATTTATTTTATTGTATAGCGCACAAATTTAAGGCCTTTTGCCAATTAATCATTGTTGCTGCCCATGAATCTGAGCAAAAAGTATAAAAACATAACCAAAGCACCTAATGCTGCTGATACATAAGTCATGGCTGCCCACCAAAGTGCATCTTTCGCTCCATCGTGCTCATCACCTTGCATATATCCTGACTCATCAAGCCAAGCCAATGCTCTATTAGAAGCATCAAATTCTACTGGTAAAGTTACAAGACTAAACAATGCTGTCGCACCAAATGTAAATACCAGAATCATCATCAATGTGCCTCCAAATGCTGAACCAATACCAAACATAGCACCCATAAACAAAAACTGCTGAATGTTAGAACTAAATTGTACAACTGGTACTAATTTGGACCTGAGCTGTAGCATGCTGTATGCTTTGGCATGTTGTACAGCATGACCACATTCGTGAGCTGCAACAGCAGCAGCAGCGATCGATCTGCCACCAAATACGTCAGGTGAAAGAGCAACAGTTTTGGTAGATGGATTGTAATGATCTGAAAGGAAACCCTGGCCCATGACCACACTCACATCATTAATACCATAATAACGGAGCATATCTTCTGCCACTTGCTGACCACTTTTACCATTTCTCACACCTATTTTGCTATAATGTGCAAATTTTGATTTTAATCTGCCACTCACTACCATTCCGATCACAGTGAATATACCCATGATCACCCAATATCCTATATCCATGTTTTTTATATTATTTTTTAAAATTAAAAATTATTCATAATAACTTTAAGACTGACTTAAAAGTTCCACGTCACTGAATTCTTTTAGGTTTGATTTTGTTAAATCATTCCTAAAATTTTTACTCCAATCCAATTAAATGGAATCAAAGCCTGTGTAAGGACGTAAAGCTGCCGGTATGTTTATTCCATCTGATGTTTGGTGATTTTCCAATAGGGTAGCTACGATTCTAGCCAAAGCCAAAGCGCTACCATTTAATGTATGTGCCAATCTGGTTTTGCCATCATCGTCTCTGAATCTCAGCTTCATACGATTGGACTGGAATGTCTCAAAATTTGATACAGAACTCACTTCAAGCCACCTTTCCTGCGCGGCAGACCATGTTTCGAAGTCAAATGTCAATGCTGAATTGAAACTCATATCTCCACCGCATAACCTGAGAATCCTGTATGGCAATTCTAATTTTTGTAGTAAACCTTCGACATGTTTTACCATCTCCATCAATACATCATAAGAATGATCAGGATGTTCGATGCGTACTAATTCTATTTTATCAAACTGATGAAGCCGATTGAGTCCTTTTACATCAGATCCGTATGAACCAGCTTCTCTGCGAAAACATGGCGTATAACCAGTCATTTTTATTGGGAAATCACTTTTTTGCAAAATAGTATCTCGATACAAATTTGTAAGTGGTACCTCTGCCGTCGGGATGAGGTAAAATTCATCCTTTTCGCAGTGGTACATTTGGCCTTCTTTGTCAGGAAGCTGCCCAGTTGCACGTGCAGATTCTTTGTTTACCATAAGTGGTGGCTGTATTTCCATGTATCCAGCATTGACAGCTTCATCTAGGAAAAAGCTGATTAATGCACGTTGCAATCTAGCACCTTTACCTTTATATACAGGAAATCCAGATCCAGTCAGAGTCACTCCATCTTTGAAACTGATGAGATTATACTTTTCAGCGAGTTCCCAATGTGGCAATGAGCCTTCCACCAAAACGGGCATTGGTCCATCCCAAGCTTTAAATATTTCATTGTCTTCGGCCCTTTTGCCAACAGGTACAGACGCATGTGGCAAATTGGGAAGTTGGATGATCATTTCTTCGAGTAAATCTTTGCTATCTTTAAGCGCTGACTCTAGGGTCTTTGTTTCTTCCTTTAGAGTAGCCACTGTTTGTTTCATGGCATTGGCATCATCTGTTTTGCCAGTTTTGTACAGACCTCCGATTTCTTCGGATATTTTATTGATTTTTGAAAGTAAATTGTCTAATGATGTTTGTGTAGATTTGCGGTTATCATCTTCTACAATAATCTTATCTATAAGCTCTAGCTGATCTTGAGAAACATTTTTTTTCTTTAAACCAGCCAAAACACCTTCTCTATTTTCTCGTATAACACTTATTTCTAACATATTTTCGTATATTTTTGCCTTAAAGGCCGTATTATTGATAAATTTAAAAATTTTTGCAAAGATAGTATTTTGAATATCAAAATTAATATCTATTTTTGCACTTTCAAAATTATTCAATTGTCTGTCATCCGACAGGAAAACTTTCAGATTTATATTTCTTTTTCAGTTGTGGATGTATCCGTAGACCTTTGGAATTTAAAAAATACTTCATTATTTATTTTTAATAAGCAACATAAAATTGTATGTACGACATCTTGCAATTAAACGACATGCTGGTACCTGAATTAAAGGATCTGGCGGAAAAACTAGGTTTAAAAAATTCAAAAAATTCAGCAAACAGGAATTGATATATAAAATACTGGATCAACAAGCGATCTTAGTAAAGAAAGAAGTAGCCGCTACTCCGGCACCATCACCTTTGCAGGAAGAACCAGAAAAGGAAGTCAAAAAAAGAGGTAGGAAGCCAGCCAGCGCTATAATGATAAAGGAGCATGCCGAGGTCATGGATGATGATGAAGGCCCAGAAACCACATACGATGCGCCACAAGATGGACCTTCGAATGATGAAAAATCACAATCAAAAAGAGGTAGAGCAAGGATCGTAAAAGGTCCTGAAAAAGTTGGATATACGCCTAAAGAATTTGTTCCAACCGCAAGCGAGGATGAATCTAAGGAAGATAAACCAAATAATGTGGCTGAAAATGTACAGCCAGAAGTAATCGCGCCTAAGGTAGTTCCACCTGTACAAAGACCAGCAATACAGAATTCTAATCAAGGCCAACAACAACAACCAAGGCTACATCAATCAGCACCTCCGACCCAGCAAGAATATAAAAGGCCAGCACCTCCGGTTTATCAAGAGGTCAAACCCGAAGAACCAAAATTTATTCCAGATCTCGATGGCGTTATTGACAGCGAGGGTATATTGGAGTTGATGGTAGATGGATATGGATTTTTGCGTTCGTCAGATTATAATTACCTATCGTCTCCAGATGATATATACGTATCACCATCACAGATCAAGTTGTTCGGTTTGAAGACAGGTGATACAGTATTCGGATCTATCAGGCCACCCAAAGAAGGTGAAAAATATTTTGCTTTGCTGAAGGTCCATAGTATAAATGGTTTAGACCCACTAAAATTGAAGGAACGTGTGCCATTTGATTATTTGACACCTTTGTTCCCTAATGAAAAGTTTAAACTTACAACTCATCCGGCCGGTAAAGATTATGGCAACAGGATGATCGATTTGTTTACACCAATAGGAAAAGGTCAGAGAGGTCTTATTGTCGCCCAGCCCAAAACGGGAAAAACATTTCTATTAAAAGATATTGCAAATGCAATTGCTGAAAATCATCCTGAATGTTATCTTATCGTATTATTGATCGATGAGCGTCCTGAAGAGGTAACAGATATGCGCCGAAGTGTAAATGCAGAGGTTATTGCCAGTACCTTTGACGAACCAGCAGAAAATCACGTTCGTGTAGCAGGGATTGTCCTCGAAAAAGCAAAAAGATTGGTTGAAAGTGGACACGATGTGGTAGTTCTCCTAGACTCTATCACTAGATTAGCAAGAGCGTATAATACGACTGCACCGACAAGTGGCAGGGTATTGTCTGGAGGAGTTGAAGCGAACGCTTTACATAAGCCAAAGAAATTTTTTGGAGCAGCAAGGAATATTGAGGATGGTGGCTCTCTTACTATTTTGGCTACAGCCTTGATAGAAACAGGTTCCAAAATGGATGAGGTGATTTTTGAAGAATTTAAAGGAACTGGTAATATGGAATTGCAGCTTGATAGGTCATTGGCAAATAAGCGTATGTATCCAGCTATCGACATCACAAAATCCAGCACCAGAAGAGAAGAGCTTTTGTTGCCTGAGAGTATTCTTCCGAAGCTTTTCATTTTGAGAAACCATCTAGCCGATATGAAACCTGACGAAGCAATGGACTTTATCAAAAAACATATGTCGGGTACCAAAAGTAATGATGAATTCATCATTTCAATGAATGGATAAACCAAAGAAAATCAATTCTTTTTCATAGCATAAAATTTTGTGGTATTAAAAAGAATAGCTACTTTTGCGCCTCTTTTTAATTTTCTGAGTTAAACCAGTTTTTAAAAAGGTTTCAGAAATATAGTTTTATAACAATATACAGACATCATACCATGAAACGTACATATCAACCATCCAAAAGAAAGAGAGTCAATAAACATGGATTTAGATCCAGAATGGCCTCTAAAAATGGCAGAAGAGTGCTTGCCAAAAGAAGAGCTAGAGGTAGATACAAATTGACAGTATCTGACGAAAAGGGAGTTAAATAAAACTTTTTTTAAAAGATAATTAATTTTCGGGATTCTGATTGGTGTTTCAAAAGCATCATTCAGAATCTTCTATTTTTAGAAAACTGCAAAATTGAATACCACTACACTGTGTTTTTACATTTATTACAACTACTTTTGCTATTTTTAAATTGATAGCAAAATTTGCAGTCATGAGACATTTTCGATATTTACCAATTTTGTTTATACTTTTTTTTTGGTCCTGTAAAGAGAAGTCACTAACACAAAGGTATTCACCAGTGCGGATTTAGTAAACGCAAACACCAGAATTGTTACATATTGCAATGGAAGATGGATTCTATGCATGTATTCAC
>JADKGF010000055.1 GCA_016717105.1 Saprospiraceae bacterium
TAAGTCCATTTCATTCTTTACGTTGAATGTGCTAAAATGTATCTGGTTGCGCTTTTCATTTTTTAGATTGATAAAATTAAATAAATTTTCAGTTATTGTATTTAGTTCTGTCAAAGCCCCATACAAAACTCAAGTTGACGAGACATCTCACTTTTCCATTTTCTTTTATTGACTTAAGAACTATTGGCATACCCATTTGTACGCCTAAAATAGGCTCCTGATATCATGGGTCAAAATAGACATCAAAAGTTGTTTTTGATCAGTCTCTTCTATCAGGTTTCGTTTGTTAATATAGTAAATGGAACCTAAAATATTAACCCAAGCAAAATATCAAAACAATGCTGGCAATAATCTTGAAATTTCTATTTTTCTCCTTTTCGATACCTGACTTGAAGTTTAATTTTTCAATTTGCAATTCTTTGTCTCTTTGAGTCCTAATTTTTCTTGTTGTTCTATAAAGTTGTTCATTTTGTCCGCATTAAAAATCGAATCCTTTACCGAATTATACATTTTTAACCACTGGAAGGCCCTTTTCCCATTGATTTTGCCTTTCATAAAAACCAGCCAAATTTTGCAAAACAATAGGCTTTTTATTTTCACTCATGATGTTTATTTCACCATAGCACTTATCAAAATAAAAAGATGCTTCGGAAAATTGCTTTTGTTTTTCCTTCAACAACCCTAAATGAATATATACAACGTATTTTATACCACCCAAATCATTTTTTTCTGTCAAGTCCTGTGCCTTCGAAAGATAAAATTCAGAGTTTGCTAATTCGTTATTCATTAAAAAACACCTGCCTAAAAGATTATAAGTATAAGACAAATGAATGATTTGATCGACGCTACTTAAACGAAATTTCAGATTAATTTCATTATTAACCAATACTTCTTTGGCTTCTTCGACTTTATTTTGCATTAACAAATAGCCCGCTTGTGCTTGATAAAATGCACTTAATACTTCATAGTCCTTTACATTTTCAGACAATAATTTGGCCTTAATGATGTATTCATTTGCTTTTTTTTCTAATCCCAACAAATTCCCTGATCTATCAGTATTATTGAGTAGAATCAAAAAAGACAAAATCCTAACTGTTTTATCTATATCGCCAATTTCTTGAGTCAGTTCCAAACTTATTGCGCATTCTTGCAGACATTCACTAAATCGAGACTGATTAAACGATTTTCTAATTTTCATTAGAGAGATTTCGATGTCCAATGAATCTGAAGGGTTAGTTTTTTGAAAAGATTGAATTAATTGGTAATATTTACCTGCAATTCTTGGCTGCGATGCCCAATAAATTTCTTCTAAATCTGTATTAGCTTTTGCACGAACTATTTCTTGCCGTGTAGTATCGTGTATAATTTTTTCAAGTAATTGTATTTTAGTCTCTACAAGGGTTTGACCGGAAAGTTGGACAATAAAAAAAATCAAAAATGTCAAATTACCAATGTGCCTCATTTTCAAAAATTATCATTCAATTTATACAAAACATTCTCCGCTTCAATTTTATCTTATGAACCTATCTCATACTTTTGGTGGATTTCATCAGATCTAAAAATAGGATACATTACTATTGTGGGACTTTGAACCTTTAAAAGGATTTAACAAAAATCTAAATATGATTTAAACCTATTTACTTTAAGTCATCTCACCAACAAATAAATTTTAAATGAGAAAATTCACAATAAATAAATTGGCCCTACCATAACCAGTTATTAACATTTCGGTATAAATAATAATGTAATAATAGTAGATGCTTGATGTAGCATTACATTCACATATTACAAAATAACTACATACATATTACTTATTTATTGCAAGACTTTCAAATAAATATTTAATGAATACTCGCTGCAATATTAATCAATATTTTTCCAATTTAACTTAAAGTATAAAAATATATTTGGCAAATGATGGCAAAAGAACAATAACAAACAAAACTAAAGATAAGACTATCAACCTTTTAATAAACAAAAACATATGTATGCCCATCATTTCATAATTCACACATTTATGCTTCTTGTTTATAATTTAACGGTAAATATTGCATGAGGCAATATTGCTAACGGCATTGCTTGATCCCCAAAAATAACTTTTGAACTAAATTTTTCTTCTGTTTTATTCATAATTACAATGACGGTACTGCCATCCAAATTTTTGAATGCTGTAGTCAAAAGTTGAGCTCTGTTGGTAGATGCAGATACACGTTTCGCTCCAGGACGAATAAACTTCGAAAAATGACCGATATAATAATATGAATTCATAAGGTGAAGGCTATTTTCCTTAGTTTTAGCATGTATAGGCGCAAAACAAAAATTTTGAACATGATTAGGCCCACCGATTTCATCTAGTAATATATTCCAATCTGTCCAAGCGACGGCGCCATTATTAAAATCCTGAATCATATTTTCACCATAGTTTTCGCCCCATTGCCATTGATCAAATGTGTCCCAACTAAATGGATAATTACAAGCTTCCGTGAGTAGTAAATTGGTAGTAGGAAAGGCTTCATTGACTCTTTTTACATTGTCATATTGTCTCCCTCCATTCCATATCTCATACCAATGATAGCCCAAGCCCCAGATATATTGAGCAGCTTTTTTGTCATGTAGTAATGTCTGCGCTCGATGAAACAACAGGTCTCTATTATGATCCCAAGCAATGAGCTTTTTTTGTTGCATTTTGTTCTTGTGTAAGGTAGGTCCGAGGTAGTTTTTTATAAAATTCAATTCGTCATCTGCTGTGAATATGCAAGATTCCCAAGTTTGCTTTGCCATGGGTTCATTCTGAACAGATAAGCCCCAGACAGGAATGCCCGCTTTTTCGTAAGCTTTGATAAATTTTATAAAATAATTAGCCCATGATTGATGGTATTCTGGTAGTAGCTTACCACCTTGAAGCATATTATTATTGTCCTTCATAAATGCTGGTGGACTCCAAGGAGACACAAACATTTTAAGCTGATGCCCTTGGATGCTTCCATGCATTCCTTTTATAAATGGAAGCTTGTATTTCAAGTCATGGTCAATGTTAAATGTCTTCAAATTTTTATCATTTTCCGCTACATAGGTGTACATATCTGATGAGAAGTCGCAGCTATTTATATTTGTGCGACCAAAACTATATCCTATTCCATCCTTTTCGTCAAAATACAGGCGCAAAAAAGCTTCTTGTTTGTCCTTCGAAAGTTTGTAATACGTTTCTGCGGAAGCATCAGTAAATGCACCACCAATACCTAGAAACTCTTGAAATTTCACCAAGGTATCAACCATTACAAATACTTCATTTTCAAAAGGTTGCGATGCCTTTTCTAACGATTGTGTATTGATAGGCGATAACCTATGTTCAGTATTAGAAGCAGTCACAAACACTTGAGGTAATTGCCTAGATTGACCAACACAGAATGAAATAATTCCCACTACAAGTGCAAAGGAAAAACAAATTTTATATTGCTCATTTTTATTAATTTTATTGTAAAAAGCTGAAACAAACTATTAATTATTATTAAAAAATCACCACATATAGGTAACTACGGCATGTGCTGGTATGGATGTCAATGCTTTTTTACCTTTATACTGAATATTGAAAACCGTTGTCGCGTTAGAATCATTGAGCGCTATCATTACTATTTTACCATTGGGTGTCAAAAAAGCTACATTATGTATAGACTCTAGCTCACTGCTAAAAATCCGTACTGATCCCTGTGGCACCCATCTACTAGCGTGTGCAATGATGTAATAACTGACATTTTTGTCAC
The DNA here is from genome assembly GCA_016717105.1 of Saprospiraceae bacterium. Classification (GTDB taxonomy): domain Bacteria; phylum Bacteroidota; class Bacteroidia; order Chitinophagales; family Saprospiraceae; genus OLB9. The sequence goes on from JADKGF010000055.1 coordinate 3,762, forward strand.
GACATTGCCGTCAATAGTAAGCGCACCTTTGCATTGATTACAGCCTCCTGGCGTATGGGGCTTATATGCTGGATCGTTTGCTAGATTCCATTCTAAGGCAATTTTACTATGATTGCGCGCACTTCCAATGATCACATTTTTAACATGCCACTGTAGATCATCGCCAAAGTTTCCATTGGCTCCTGTCCACTGTTCCGTAAAATATAAATCTTTATCTGGATGTAAAGCGTGAACTTGTGACATGGCGCTGATATCACCTGCATAAAGATGAAAGGCACTACCATTTACAAATTGCTTTGCTTGTGGATCGTTCAATATGGAAATAGGAAAATCTGGCTTATCACAGTTGTGATCCCAAATGATAATTTTAGTCTTTATACCTGATGATTTAAATTTCGGTCCTAGATGATTTTTGACAAAATCTGCTTGTTCAGAAGCACTCATGACAAGGCTTGGATTGTTACCTCCATGTTGAGGTTCATTTTGCAAGGTAACTGCATCAATATCAATACCATGAGACTTCATAGCTTGAATGTACTTTACAAAATAGGCAGCATAAGTATCATAATATTTTGGCAACAATTGACCGCCTTTAGTGCTCTTATTATCTTTCATCCAGGTAGGTGGACTCCACGGAGTAGCCATCAATTTGATGTCTGGTTGGATTTCAATTATTTCCTTTAATAATGGGATGAGATTTACAGTATCATTTGCAAGATTAAAACGACTTAATGTGAGATCTTCTTGTCCATCCGCTAGATCATTATAACTAAATACAGTCTCATCTAGATCAGAAGCACCCATACTTAATCTCAAATATGACAAACAGATATTGTCCGACTCGCACCCAAATAAGTTTCTTAAAATATCTTTTCTAGATCCAGAAGACATTCTCCGGAGTAACATTGCACTGCCTCCTGTCAAAGTGTATCCAAATCCATCGATTGTTTGAAAAGAAGTAGATGGTTCCACGTCAATTACTGGGTAATTGTTTGGACTTTCTGTAAATGAAAGGACTGAATTTTGTTTTTGTAACAATGCAGATTGATTGCTAGTAGTCACCCAAACATCTATGTCATTGACCAATGGTGTGTGTGGCATTGAGTTCCCTTCATTATTGGACATATTACAGCCAAAGAAAAACAAAATGACACCAATGGTAGTACAAAAGCGATATTTATATGAAGCATAGCTAATAGTTAACATAGAAAACCTATTGAAAAACACTAATATAATCAATGAATATCATTTGCGGGAAAACCGTATTGGCATCAGGAGATCCTGGCCAATTTCCACCTACAGCGAGGTTAAATATAAAAAATTGTGCATCATTAAATGGATAGATTATTGGACCTAAAAGTGGCTTTTCTATAGAATAAAAAACCGTATCATCCACCAGCCATTGGATCTTATCTTTCTCCCAGATCAAGCTGAACACATGAAATTCAGAAGAAAAATCACCATTGGATAATGAAAAATTCTTACCTTGATACACATGGCCATTTGCACCCTTATAATGAATAGTTCCATGAATTTTATTGGGCTCTGATCCGATCAATTCCATGATATCAATTTCACCACAAGCAGGCCAACCAATATTGCTAATATTGGCACCAAGCATCCATATCGCTGGCCAAATTCCTTTCCCTTTTGGAAGTTTTGCCCTGACATCGAACCTACCGAAAGTAAATTCTCTTTTACCTTTTGAAGTCATTCTGCCAGACGAATATTTAAATCCATCTAAATTTTCTCTTCTAGCTTCTATGATAAGATTACCATTGGAAACAAAGGTATTTTTCTTGCTATTGGTATAATATTGCAGTTCATTATTGCCCCAGCCACCATCACCGTTTCCTATTTCTTGATTCCAATTTTGGAGATCTAAAGTATTACCATTGAATTCATCTCGCCACACCATAGACAGTCCCGCATAAGCTTCCTTGCTTTTATATCCAATATCTGATGTGATCAAATCTTCTCCATTAATTGCTATTATTGTACAAGAAGCATTTGATTTTTTTAAAGTGCATCCCTTTGGATTAGACAATACTATACCAAAATCTTTATTTTCTTCTCTCAATGAATTACCTTTTATAAAGACCTCAATACTTGTGGTTTTCTGACCAGCTGGAATAGTAATTGTGCCACTATTTCTGATAAAATCTGTGTCAAACTTTGCACTTCCTTCAGCAAGTAAAAAATTAAAAGTTACATCTGATTTAGAAATACTACTCATTTCAATAAAAAATCGTCCAGATTCCTGTGTTTTGGTCCTTTCGATTTCGATATCATGAATAGTGAGCTCAGGTAACAATTCTGATGTTGGAGTAATGATACTTTCTTCCTGATCGCACCTCGACACACAAATACCGATAAAACAAAAACTAGAATAACGCTTTTATGCTTCACAAGAAAATAATATTTTGATTAGTGAAATGAATACACGTAATATCCAAAACTAAGAAAGTTTGTAAAGTACAAACTTTCTTTTTTGTCTTGCGAGAATTCAAAGGAATCTTTAAAAATACATGTATTTTAGTCCTAATTCTGGAATTACGCTATAAAAATTGCAAAAATGACAAGGAGCGAATAAACTCTTCACTCCTTGCCCATTTTAACAAAATACTACAAAGATTTCAATTTGAGATACCAAGCATTGCCTGTTTCAGTCCCTTGTGCCCTTAAGTACATATATGTTGGTGATATCACCATGATTTCATACTCCTTTTTTAATGCACCATAACCTATAAACGTATTGGTCCCAGATAAAAGAATTGCTGTCTTGGTCGAAGGTGCAGCTGCTGCTACTCCTGTAGAAGATGGAATAAAACTAAAAGCACTGCTGCCACCGCTATAAGCATAACATCCTTCATCACCTGACCCAGGAATACCTGGCAGGCCACCTGCTAAAGCGCCAGTTTTAGTAAAAGCACCATCGGGTGTGGCAACATCAAGTGTGTAACCACTGGCTGTTTTACTAAATTTGAAAGTTGATGTATAAAAGCAATTACAGCAACCCACTTTTTCATTTATATTAGCAGACCACCATGCCGGTGTTGAGACATTATCGTTCCACTCACCTACACCAAAATGTCCTGCAACACTTGCATCTACAACCCATGTCTTTGAAGATCCTCCGGTCAGATTATTGATGATGGTCGGATCTGGAATAAAATTGCTCAAGACAGTCACCTCTTTAGTCACTGTCGTCGATGTACCTCCTGCACCAAAAACCACAGCAGTCACAACATATGTATTAGTACCCAGTTTAGTATACTTTTTTGTGATTTTACCAGTAGGAAGGTTTACCAAACTCAAGGCGTCAGATGCATCGTAGTCAATTCTGTAAGACAGCGCATTATCTGCCTTGATGGTAAAAGCTACATCGCCAGATCCATCTCCATTTGGTAGATCTGCAGTTTTACCTACTAGGTCTGCTTCTATAACCACGTTAGATGGTGGTGTCAGATTGCCCAAAGAATAATCTTCGGAAACAGAGCAACTCCAAACAGATAGTATTGATAAAAGCACGAAAATTTTAATATTATTGTACATATCTTTATTTTATATTAATTAGTTAATCTGAAATTATCAACAAATATTTCATCACCTGCACCATCAGCGGTGTTGTTAAACCTTAATACTAACTGCGTATATTTCACATCAGCTGGTATAGCGGTAATAGTGCTAAAATCAAATATCAATTCTTCCCATTCACCAGATTTTGTAAATGGAACTTTCAATACGCCTACACCATTTGCTGGCCCGTTTATTGACCACTCAAGTTCCACATTTAGGTTTTTACCTATATTTTCAGGTTTTGGATTGTAAGCCAAAACTTTTATTTTATTGCCATTAGCAAAATTGAGTGGAATATTCAGTGGGCTATAAGTACCACTCCATGACTCATGACCTCTTGTAAACTTGCCTACTTTATTACTTGCATTAAGACCTGATTTATTTGGATTATCGACTTTTTCAAATTTCTGTCCACCGCCAAAAGTGCCAAAGAAATATGTTACATCTGGATGCTCAAAATCAATAGGAAATCCAAAAAGAACTTTAGTGTAAGTAGTCGTGGCTGCGCCACCGCTTAATGCTACAACCTTGAGTGTAAAAGGACCACCACTTGCTGGATAAGTATGCGCTGGCAATTCTTCACCAATAGCCATCGGTGTGCCAGTTTCATTCGCCACATCACCATAATATACTAAAAAAGATTTCGCAAATAAAGCACTTGCTTTTACTTTGGTCTCGCCAGAAAGCGATACTTTCAGTTCTTCAGGAGCCCGATAAGTGACTGTCAATGGATATGTAACAGAAGTTTTATTGCCCGCAATACTATAATAATCTATTACAACATTATAACTACCTTCTGGATAAGCATAACTTACGTTTGCACCTGGTTTAACTTCTGCTGATGCTGCAGCACCAGCTCCATGACCAAAATTTATAATTGCTCTAGAAAAACCATCGCCTAAAGGAGTAATAGTTACCTTGCCAGAATTGTCATTGGAGATTTCAAAAATCTTAGCCAAATTGCTAGATGTAGCTCCTTGGATAAAAGACAAATCACCATCGATACCATCCTGCTCTGTACAACTAAAAGTAAAAGTCAGAAGGACAAATAGTCCAAATATATATTTAAATATTTTCATTTTGTATCTCATTTTTAAGATTAATAATTAGGATTCTGTTTTAGCTTTGTACTATTCAACTCTCTGATAGAATTGGAAAAATCTCGTTTTTCCCTGCCACGAATCTTCTCTTGATCCCAATTTTGCAGCTGCATCTCCCCATCTCACTAGATCGAAAAAGCGATGGCCTTCTCCAGCCAATTCTCTTCTTCTTTCATCTTTGATCGCGGCCAAAGAAACAGGAACACTAGGTAAGCCTACACGACTCCTCACTGCATCCAATAAAGCTTGTGCCCTAACTCCCGTTGCGCCTAATGCTTCTGCCTCCATTAAATAAGTGTCTGCTAATCTGATGATCGGTGTATTTTGTTTATAATTCAATTCCAATGCACCTCCACCAGTCCTTACATCTGCTCGTCTAGGTAAAAATTTATTTAAAAAATAACCAGTATTTTGATAGCCCGCAACGTATTTAGCTTCGCCATTTGACTCTAATGCCTTTAAATCAAAAACCGTGGCATCAAATCTTGGATCGCCTTTCATAAAATCATAAAAATCCTGTGTAAACACATTAAAACTCCATCCACTTGGTAGATCCGGTGCATTTCCTGTTACAGAATAGGATCTAGGGCCCACCATGACATTGAGTGTATTGCCTTCGTCTCTGCCTGATCCCCACCAGCCCCAGTCTGAATTACCAGCACTACTATGGGTGCACTCTAGGATATATTCAGGATTAAATTTATTGGATGTGACCCAAAGATCAGCAAAATTAGCTAACAACTTGTATCCATACTGACTAGTTCCACCTGGTGTACCATTTACTTCTGCTAAAACAGATGCCGCTTGGGTACCTTTATTCTGGTACAAAAGCACTTTACCCAAAATTGCTTGTGCTGCTCCTTTTGTCAATCTTCCTCCTTCAGTAGCTACAGGTACTGTAACTGGTAATGCTGCAATGGCCTCATTCAGATCTTTTTCGATTTGAGCATACACATTTTCTGGAGTAGCTTGTGTGACATTAAACATATTATTAGATGTCAATGGCTCAAGGATTAATGGAATATTTCTAAACATACGCACAAGGTTAAAATAATATAATGCCCTTAATGCTTTGGTTTCGGCTTCGAATCTTGCCCGTAATGTTTCGTCATTCATTTGAGTGTCAGGAAGTTTTAGGAGCAATGTATTGGCTCTGAATATACCTTGATAATGGTCGTTCCAGAAGCTTCCAGGTATTATAGTCTGATCGATGGTAAAATTAGAAAATCCTTGAATACCAGCACCATCTGAAGAGCCACCGCCACCTGCTACATGATCATCAGAGCCAGCATTCATCATGGCAACTATATTTTCAAAACCACCACTATTCTTACGAAGTACATCATATACACCTACTAATGCAGAAAAAGCTTGTGTTTGGTCTGCATAATAATTTTCTGACAAAAACTGTCCTTTAGGTTCTACTTCTAGATAATCCTTATTACATGCAGTAAATGTAAATATCGAGATTAGTGCTACCGTATAAAAATTTAATATCTTCATTTTAATTTAATTTATTAGTGATTAAAATTGCAATTGTGCTCCAACAATAAAAGATCTTGCTTGAGGGTAATATCCTTTGTCGATACCGAAAACTCCACCACCAATTTCAGGATCGTAGCCTGTATATTTTGTGAATGTAAATAGATTTTCGGCAGTTGCATATATTCTCAATTTACTAGCTGAAATCTTTTCAACATATTTCATAGGAATTGTATAACCTATTTGCACAAGCTTTAATCTGGTATATGCACCATCTTCTAGATAGAAGTCTGACATCCGTGTAAAATTGCCATTTAAATCCGAAGTTGTCAATCTAGGGAAACTATTTGAAGTACCCTCACCATGCCATCTATTCAATGCATCTGTTTGATAATTGGCGTTTCCTATATCCAATCTTCTCAAACCTTGAAATATTTTGTTTCCTGCAGCGCCTTGCGCAAAGATCATCATGTCAAAGGCTCTATATTGCAGATTGAGTGTCAAACCAAAGGTATATTTTGGAAGATTAGATCCCAAAAATGTCTTGTCATCATTATTGATTTTACCATCATTATTAGTATCCACCCATTTAAAGTCACCTGGCCTAGCATTTGGTTGAATTACTTCACCTTTTGCACCTTTGTATGCAAGTATTTCTGCTTCATTTTGGAAGATGCCATTGGTCTGGAAGCCATAGAAAGAGTTGATGGATTGGCCTACGACTGTACGAGTCACTTCACCCATAGATTGGAAGGAAGCAGCTCCGCCTATGAATTTTATTGTTGTATCTGCAGAAATATATTTTACTTCATTTTTCAAATATGAAATACTTCCATTAAGTCCTACATTCAACTCACCTATTCTTTTTTGTATCCAAGTTCTAACTCTACACCACTATTGTCCATGTCAGCCACATTGCCTGAAGGATTTTGTATCGCACCTACATAATCCAGGTATGGTTACAGGTCTCAAGATACCAGTTGTACTTTTTTTATAAATATCCATACCTACAGTCAAAGAATTAAATAATTCAGCATCAAAACCAACATTGGCTTGCGATGTTTCTTCCCATCTTAAGTCTGGGTTGTCTGGAGCTGTATTGGCATATCCAGTGGTAATCACCCCAGAGTTGCCATAAGTATAATTTACACCACCAGCTACAGTAGATAAATAACTAAAGTTTCGAATTTGATCATTGCCTACTACACCATATCCTGCTCTCAATTTTAAGTTACTAATAATCCCACTTTGATTCCAAAAATCCTCATTAGATACTACCCAACCCACAGATACCGATGGAAATATCCCATACTTATTATTAGCACCAAACCTAGATGAGCCGTCACGTCTAATAATTCCAGTAAATAAATACTTTTCATTATAATTGTAATTAACTCTTCCAAATAAAGAAGTAACTCGATGTTCTATAAAATCACTTGTTCCAGTAGATCTACTAGTCTGTGGAATGTCAAAATTGAAAGATGCATCTTTGTAACTACTTATAGGCAGGTTAAATAATGTGGTGCCCACTGAACTACCAGAATTCTCAGTATATGCAGCCTGACCTAGCAACACTGTAAAATGATGGTTATCTATACTCTTGTCATAGGTGATGGTATTTTCGATATTCCAATTAAATACTTTATTTTCTACTTTACCATAACTATTCTGAAGTGCACTACTTGTGGCGCTCAAATAATTGACTGGAGTCCATGATATATTTCCCCAAAATGCCTTTTTGGCCCCAAGTGTTGACCTTATTTTAATATTGTCTGTTACAGCTGCTTCTAGGTAAGCGTTACCTACTATGTCATCGGCCCAGTTATAATTACCTAATCGCGTCTGAATATACGCACTAGGATTTCTCATTTCTTGACCAACTAATGAAGAAATACCGTAAGGGTTGCCATTAGCATCCCTGATTACTGGATTGGAACTATAAGGTGCAGCATTAGCTATCGTAGGATCTGTAACAATAAGTGGTGTGGTTGGATCCAAATTTACAGCTGAACTCAAAACACCACCATATTCATCCGTGGCTCCAATTCCACTATCTTTCGTATGCGCATATCCTAGTGATTGTCCGAAGGTGAATACTTTAGAAAGCTTATGTGTAGAATTTAGCCTGACGCTCTTACGGTTATATGTTGAGATATCAGAAGCTACTATACCCTCTAGGTCTTGAATACCTGCTGAAACATAAAATGTTGATTTTCTGATCCACCACTTAGGCTCAATTCATGAGAATATCTTTTGGCACCATAATTGAAAATTTGCTTTTGCCAGTCAGTTCCTACACCTTGATTTATGTTAGAGAATATAGGGATGCCTCCACCAGCCACAGATCTTTCATTCATCAGTGCTGCGTATTGGGAAGCGTTCAATAATTTTAACACTTTTGAAGGTGCTGAAGTACCAGCAAAGCCATTATAATTTACTGTAAATTTCCCAGCCTTTCCTTTTTTAGTGGTAACTAATATTACTCCTGTAGCTGCCCTAGTACCATAGATAGCAGCAGAAGCAGCATCCTTCAATACTTCTATAGACTCAATGTCATTTTGATTAAGATACCCGATTCCACCTGCATCGACAGCAACGCCATCTACCACCCAAAGTGGGTTATTGCCTGCATTGTCAAAAGTAGTCACACCTCTGATGCGGATGGTGGATGGTGATCCAGGTTGTCCCGAATTTTGCGCGATGGTGACACCAGACACTCTACCTTGTAATGACTGTTCGACTCTTGAACTAGGCACATTTTCCAAATCCTTAGTCTTTAGACTCGCAATAGACCCAGTGACTACTGCTTTTTTCTGAATACCATAACCGACCACTACTACTTCATCTAAGAGCGTGCCTTCGGCTAAGGCAAAATCCATAACACGCTGGTTTCCTACAAGTAATTCTTGATCGACATAACCTGTGTATGATACGACCAGAATATCATTTGAACTCGGAACACTTATAGTGTACAATCCATCCAAATCGGTGATAGTCCCGATCGAGGTTCCTTTAATGAGGATGTTTGCCCCTATCAAAGGTTCATTGGTCTTAGCATCTGTGACTTTTCCACTTACACTTTGTTGACCAAAAGTAAATGAAGCTGAAAGAAGAAAGACCAGTAACAAAAATTGCTTCGTTAATAATTTTAACATGTGGCTAAATGATTTTGTTTGGTTAATGATTAATTGAAAATTACATAATGATCACAAGTGATCGTTGATAAATCCTTTATATTTCACATAAATGAAAACAATCTATATATAAATATTTTATTTCGATTTCAATGTTAATAAATTAATTAAATTGCAAATAAAACTCACTATCAAAAAGATAATAACGGTGCAAAACTAATTCGCATTTGCTCACTCTATAAATTAAATACTACTACATCACTACTACATACATGTCAAAAGCCTACTACATATCTACGTAAATGTATAGATTTGTCTTTTCATAATCCGAATGTATTGTTGATCTCAAACCATCTCATGCATGAAATTAGGTAGTGTGCGCATTTTGATCTTTATTTTGATCATTTCATACAACCATTTATTAAGTCAACCAACAAATCTGGGTTACCCACTAGTAACCAATTATACTAAAAAAGCTATTAAATCTGGCACCCAAACTTGGGATATAATATCCGATGACAAAGGATATACTTATTTTGCAAATAACACAGGCCTATTAGTTTTTGATGGCTACTCATGGGAAATTCACCCAATTCCAAACAATACCATATTAAGATCTGTAGGTATAGGTCCAGATGGATTGATCTACGTAGGTGGTCAAGGTGAATTTGGATATTTTTCACCAAATGAAATTGGCAAGCTAGAATATACATCATTGTCTAAGATTCTGGACAAAAAAATAGCTTTCGATGATGTTTGGGACATCGTAATTAATAAAAGTGGTGTGTTTTTTAGAACTGATTTATATGTATTTAAGTCCGATTTCAAGGGAAAAACTGAGGCAATTTTCTATTCTGAAAATTCATTATTATACATCGGTCAATGGCGAGACAAGTTAGTAATTCAAGATGGGAAAAACGTGTTGTATGAATACCACCAAAACAAGTTTGAACAATGGGATATTAATAACAAATTTGATAAAGGTAGAATATCATCAGTAATTAATTACGCAAATGATACATTATTGGTTACAACCATAGACAATGGCATTTTCTATGAAGTTAATCACAATTTTTATCCTTGGAAGACTGAAGATGATAATTTCCTGCGTAAAAACATCATTTATGCGGCAACCTATCTTCCATCAGGTGAAATAGTATTAGGCACTTCCTTAAATGGTGTGGTCATTTTAGATAAAAATAGGAAGATTACACAGCACTTAAACAAGAATCATGGACTGCAAAACAATACGGTATTGAGCACTATGGTTACCAAAGATGGTAATATTTGGCTTGGTTTGGACAATGGTATTGACATGGTAGATCTAAGGGCTCCGTTTCGGCATTTCTACCCTGACAAATTGCTTGAAGGAACTGGATATGTTGCAATGGTATTTGATGGCATGCTTTATTTTGGGACGAATACGGGTCTGTACGCGATGCCTTGGAAAAAACATTATAATCCTTTAGAAAAAGAAAAAGCGCAATTGGTACAAGGAACTAAAGGTCAAGTTTGGAGCTTAAATGTCATAGACCGACAGTTACTAGTAGGACATCATCAAGGCGCTTTCTTAATTCAGAAATACGAAAGTAAAAAGATAACAGATTTGCTAGGTATTTGGAAATTTGTACCTATCAGTGATAAACTTACCTTAGCAGGCCATTATAAGGGATTGGTACTCTTTGAGCATAATGGAAATAACTGGCAACTCAAAAATCATATTAAAGGGTTTAACGAAAGTTCTCGAATAATCACTAAAGACAATAACAGTAATATATGGGTTTCTCATCCCTACCGCGGTGTATTTCAGATAGATAAAAATGAGCTTTTGAGTGGTAATATCTCACCTGTCAACTATTCAACTCATAATGCTTCAGGCATTTCATTAAGAAATGTGTTTTATAAAATAGGCCAAGAGATAATCTTTGATGATGGAAAAAGCTTGTATAAGTATCAAAGTGAAACTAATGCTCCTGTTCCATATAATGCACTTTCAGCTTACTTACCTACCGATTCCCCATTGAATTTCCTAATTGCAAATGATGAAAATAATATATGGTTTGGCACATCAAAGAATACCACATATTTAGCCAAAGAAAATGCAAGTAACACTACATATAAAAAATTTGATATAAATGAGACAACGGGCTTACTGCCAGGTGGCTTTGAAACTTTATATGCCATAGATTCTCACAACGTAATTTTCCCATCTGAAAAAGGTTTTCTATTCTTAAACCCTTCACAACTCGTATCTGATTCGATGGGTATAGATGTGATGCTTTCAAAGGTGCAGCTACATATCCCTGAAGATAGTATCCTATACATGCGCCACAAAAAAATGGAAGCATTACCGAGTATTTGTCTGCCCCATTATGCTAATAACATCTCCTTTTATCTAATGGTGAACACATCAGGATCTAAGGATTTTATCCAATTTAGCTATAAGCTAGGTATGGGAGATAACAATTGGTCCGCATGGTCTAATGATGCTAAAATCTCTTTCAGTAGCTTACCTTCAGGAAATTACTCTTTGTGGGTAAAAGCGAAAAACCACGCTGGGAAAGAAAGCCAACTATTAGAAATCCCTTTTTCGATTAGTTATCCTTGGTACAGAACATGGTGGGCCTATATCCTATACATTGTAGGATTTGGTTTTATTGCTTACCAAGTCTATAAAAAGCAAAATGCTCGCCATGAGATCGAAAAATCCACGATATTAGAAAAGAATAAACTGAATGAAGAGGCACATATTATAAAAGCCGAAGCATCCAAGGCGGAAATCACACGATTACAAAATGAGAAGCTGCTTGCTGAGTTAAATTACAAAAATCAAGAATTGACCTCATTTACGTATCACCTAGTGAATAAAAATGAATTAATTACAGAAATAACAGACGTAGTCAATAAAATAGATCATAAGCTGAGTGATAAGCCTGAAATCAGAAAAGAATTAAAGCAAATCATAAAACTAACAGAAAAAAACATAGATGTAGATGGTGATTGGCAAAATTTTATAAAAAGCTTTGATGAGGTACACACCAATTTTTATAAGAGGCTACATGAAACCTTTAAAGATCTGAGTCCCAATGATTATAAAATGTGCACCTATTTGCGTATGAATCTCACAACTAAAGAGATCGCTACCTTGATGAATATTTCTATCAGAAGTGTGGAAACAAATAGGTATCGTTTACGAAAAAAAATTAGGATTGGACTCAGAAACAAATTTAACTCAATTTTTGATGACTTTCTAAGCTAAAAAATTGATGAATCTATAAAGATAGTCAGGCCTGAGATCTGTTTTCTTTACAAAATGTCACTGCGGGTAGTCTTACAATATTTTTATCACCAGTTTATATTTTCGGAACTTACTTATTGTCGATAGCCTGATTAGTTCACTTATTTGGGGACAAAACGATACATGCCTTCATTGTTCATCTCATATAAATCAAATTGCTAAAATTATGTTAATGGGAAACAAAAAAGTGGTAATCTCAGTTATATATCGTAATATTGCAATATTATTTAAATACAACCAATGGGCGCATCAAAAACAGACCACTTCAGTATCCTCCACAACCAAATGGCTTCAATTGCAAAGGCATTAGGCCACCCAGCTCGCATAGCCATCGTCGAGTTTCTTGCAAAAACCGATGCTTGTATTTGCACTGATATCGTAGATATTTTGCCACTATCGCAACCTACCGTATCGCAGCACCTCAAAGAACTGAAATCTGCTGGTATCATTCAGGGTACTGTAGAAGGAAATGCGATCTGTTACTGTCTGAATCAGGAAGTACTTTCGATGTTGAAAGAATTCATAGGAAAACTGGCAAACGTTAAAAACTGCTGCTAAATCATGTACATTTTTAATTTTTAACATAAAATATTAATACAATGAAAACTGGAGATCAAATCAAAGAAATAGTAAAACAAAAGTACAGCGAGATCGCTTTGCAAGACAAAAGTACCAATATGTCTTCGTGCTGCGGAGCTGGTGGCTGTTCGACTGAAGTGTATAATATCATGAGCGATTCGTATGATACACTAGAAGGATATGAACCTGATGCAGATTTGGGGCTGGGTTGCGGCATTCCGACAGAGTTTGCGAAGATTGCCGAAGGAGACGTAGTGCTGGACTTGGGTAGTGGAGCCGGTAATGATGCATTTGTCGCCAGAAAACTAACAGGGCCATCGGGCAAGGTGATCGGTGTTGATTTTACTGAAGCCATGGTCACCAAAGCACGTGCAAATGCTGAAAAGCTCAAGTTTCACAATGTAGAATTCAGATATGGTGACATTGAAGATTTGCCACTTTCAGATGATACCGTGGATGTAGTCATATCAAATTGTGTATTGAATCTCGTGCCAAATAAAAGGAAGGCATTCAACGAGATATACAGAGTATTAAATAAAGGTGGACACTTCAGCATATCAGATGTCGTACTTACTGGTGAGCTACCAGAAGGCTTACAAACGGCTGCAGAAATGTATGCTGGCTGTGTCGCAGGTGCTATCCAAAAAGACAGGTATATCCAAAAACTGGAACAAGCTGGCTTTTCAAATATTACAATCCAAAAAGATAAACCCATCATTATCCCTGATGATATCTTGGTAAATTATTTGGACAAAGTGCAAATGGAAGCTTACAAATCAAATAGCAACATCATCCACAGCATTACGGTATATGGCGAAAAAGCAGCTGCATGTTGCGGCCTGGCTGCTGCAGTTGATATATCATAAATTCAAAGGTCGATGCTAAAAGGTATCGACCTTTTTGATTTTTTTTTGGATTAAGTGATTAAAAACGCATATTTGATTATAAACCTTTTGGAAAGTGCTAGGTAACGGAAATATTTTTCGAAACTCTAACTCACGGCGTCTCGATGACTACATCTTCTTCCTTGCGCATCAGAAAAGTAATCAAGGTATAAAATAATACAGCTGATAGCAAGATAAAATAATAGGTAAACAATCTCCACACCGATACGATCAGATAGGACAAATCTGTCGGAATGCTTTTGCCAAATATCAATAGAAATGATGCCTCTGCGCCACCTGATGCGCCCGGCGTCGGAATAAATAGCATGGTGACAAATACGACCCATTGTCTTACATACATCTGAATGGTATCAAAGTCCACGTTAAATGCATGCAAAATGACCAATAACACAGAAAATTTTGAAATCCACTGTATGTATAACATCGTCATACTCAATACCATACGCAATTTTCCATGTTGCAATGCTTTGTTAAAATTTACTTTCATACCATCAATGCTAGTGGCCATCTTTGTCTTAAAGCTGTGTATTCTATCCTTGAATTTTTGCGGTAAGTAGCGAGAAAGCCGTAGCACTTCGGGAATCTTCTTAAATTTTAATAGTAAAAAATATAATACCACAATCGTAAGTGGAACAACAATTTGCCAGGTATTATTCTGTACAAAACTAAATAATCCGCTTCCGATTTTTGTAAGCAGTCCCGTCGAAAATATACCTGCCAACACGATGCCTGTGATGTAAAACAATATATCTTCCAATACGCCATATGTCATAATAAACCCGACGCTTGATGCTGCAAAACCTCGATTCAATAACAAAGCAGCCTTTACCGGTGCGCCACCAACAGCCGTTGGAGTCAAGGCCGATGCCAAATCAGCAGTGATTACTACCCGCAATGCATCCGCATACCTAATCTTTTCATGTAAAAATCCAGACCACATCACGACTCTGAAAGCATAAAAAGTCCACGGTAAAAGCATTAAAAATACAATCAACATAATATGCCCAGCACTCAAGCCATTGAGGTACTTTAGCAGCTCTTTTTCTGTAGTGGACAACACAAATATTATATGAGCGCCTACACCCAATCCAATAAAAAGAATAAGTCTGTTGATTAACTTCCGAAAATCCAGTTTCTTAATTGACATGCAATGTTGGTTTAAATGCGGACAAAAGTAACTTTTTTTATATTGATCTGTTTTCAAAATTAGATGTACGGAATCAAAATTAACAAATTTAAGGTAGGACAATGCAATAAATAACATTGTGACGTAGTTTGTTGTTATGTTTTAGACTTATCTTTGACACACAAATAGTTTTATTAATTCTTTTGGAGGATTTATATTTTGCAAAATACAGATGAAAATACCCGCATATAACATATTTAACCTGCTTTTGCCTTTCATTTTATTACTTTCATATAATGAAGCAAAGGCCTTACACATCATAGGTGGCGATGTAGTGTACAAATGTCTCAAACTGGACAGTATAAGTAGGACTGTAAGGTACCAGATCACCTTTACCATGTACAGGGATAGCAAGAGTAATGGCGCCAATTTTGATGACCCTACAAGATTTGGAATATACAGAGGCTCTGGAAATAATTGGACGTTCATACGGACAGTTGATGAAATCAATGTAAGAGATATAAAAAACATTGATATAATAGATGCTAATAATCCTTGTATCTTGGTTCCGGTCAATGTCGGTGTACAAAGCGGTGTTTATGTTTTTGAAATAACATTGCCTATCGTTAATGAAAATTATTTGATTGCCTATCAACGATGCTGCCGCAATAATACCATCCTAAATCTGGTCGATCCAGGGAGTACTGGTGCAGCATTTACTACAGAAATCACACCAGAAGCCCAAATGAATTGTAATAATAGTCCAACATTTAAGAGCTTTCCACCGGTGGTCATTTGTGTCAATCGTCCTATAAATTACGACCATTCAGCTGTAGATATGGATGGCGATAGTTTGGTTTATGAATTTTGTAATCCACTTACTGCTGGAGGAACTGATGGATCTACCACAGTCGGAGAAGCCGAATCATGTACTGGAGTGACACCAAATCCGCGTAACTGCCCACCACCTTTTTCCTTCGTTACATTCAAAGGTCCTAATTTTTCGTTTGACCGACCCATGGGCGGCAATCCAGTCATAACGATAGATCCAGTCACAGGCATCATCGAAGGATCACCCAATATATTGGGACAATATGTAGTAGGCGTATGCGTCAAAGAATATAGGCAAGGGAAATTAATAGGCATACTACGCCGAGATTTTCAATTTAATGTGACGACCTGCCAAATAGCCGTAAATGCAGACCTGAAAGCTTCATCTAAAACAGAAACTGAATTTCAGATCAATAGCTGCGGCGACTATACGATCAATTTCCAAAACCTAAGTACAGATGAAAAATATATAAAAAATTACTATTGGGAATTTGATATCAACAATAAAAAGGAAATCTACAACACAAGAAATGTATCTGTGACATTTCCGGGGCTAGGTAGTTATAAGGCTACAATGATCCTAAATAAGGACCTGCCAGGCTTCGTCGAGTGTTCTGATACCGCTACTATAGTCGTCAATTTATATCCTTCCATAGATGCTGATTTCAGTTTTGCTTATGATACCTGTGTGGCAGGTCCAGTAGCATTTAAAGATCTATCATTGTCTGGTGCTGGCCCAATACAAAAATGGAATTGGAATTTTATAGAAGGTGTTTCGACCGTTCAAAATCCGTTTTTTGAATATGAAAATCCGGGCTTAAAAACAGCTAGACTAATAGTAGAAGACCAAAACAAATGTATAGACACATTAATCAGGCAAATTAATTATTTTCCATTACCTGCATTAATCGTCATCGAACCCAATACTTTTACGGGTTGTCAGCCAGCCAATATATTTTTTGATAATCTCAGCAAACCCATAGACTCAACTTATACATTTGAATGGGATTTTGGTGATGGTGGTACTGGTAAAGAGCTTAGTCCCACACATTTATACAATGACGTAGGTGTTTATACTGTAAAATTGAAACTAATATCACCTATCGGATGCGAAACAACCAGTAGTTGGCCCAATCTAATAAGAGTCTTACCAAGTCCTACAGCAGGATTCAGTTACGCTCCTGAAAAACCCGATTATTACAACAATGTAGTCCAATTTACAGACTTGTCTAAAGATGCACTTGCCTACACATGGGTTTTTGATTCTTTGGGTTTGTCCTTGCTTCAAAATCCTACATTTACCTTTAGAGATACTGGCTTATTCACTATTTATCAGATAGTGCAACATTCGTCAGGATGCTCCGACACTGCCACAACAATAATACCGATTTTTCCCATAGTAGATTTTTATATGCCAAATGCTTTTACTCCAAATGATGATGGGCTAAATGATGTTTTTATTCCTGTTGGAAAATTCTTGGGTATCAAGACATACAGTTTTTCGATTTGGAATCGATGGGGCGACCGAATTTTCAATACTGATGATTACAATATAGGATGGAATGGCCAACGAAATAATGTTGGTGAATTGGCACCTGGAGGTGTTTATGCCTATACGATAGATTACATAGATTCATTCAACAAAGCTCAGTCACTCAAAGGGCATTGTACCTTATTGCGATGATAAAATCACCTTTTATGTCTCACGTTATCCTAAAACATAAAATCGGTACAATATTTGATCTGTCTATTGTAGAAAATCATGTTAGAACCTGTAATTATTAAACAAATCTAAAGCCATCTCTCTCAAGGAATGGCTTTTTATTTTTGGTGTCCTAAAATCTCTCCTTACACCCAATTCTACTCCTACATTGTTCAATTTTGTTACCACTGGATTGCTTGCATCATTTACTGGCTTTGTTTGCCATAGGTAATAAGGTTTTAGTATCACAGTGGTCTTTCGAAAGATATTGTACCCAATCATCACACTTCCTTTTAATGATAATCCTATATTTGATTTGTACATATTAGCTTCATTTTCTATTCTCGTAAGAGCCAGATTTTGATTGTAGGTTTTCCCTGTTGCGCTAAACTTAAGATTGATACGAGCAGAAACTTCAGCACCAAAATTCCACTTTTGCACATTAGACAAAAATCCTACCGACAATGGTAGATCGATAGCATTATACCTGATTTCTCCTTTATTGACCAAATTTCCCGTCACAAAACTAGTATCTATAGGTAGTCCCGTGTTCGGATCAAAATTGATAATCATTTTTGTAATGGCTTCTTTTTCCAAAATAAATAATTCCTTAGATTGCATAAACTCGATGCCTGTGCTAGCATAGATGCCTTTATACAAATACATCCCGATCTTGCCATATGCGCCCCAACTATACCATGAGCGCTCTGTATGATTCCGTAGATCCAAAAGTGGTTTCTCAGATTCACTTCCTGATATGGTTTTTAAAGGCCTTCCAAGCTGTAATCCGGCTTCGACAAAATAGTTTTTTCTTTTCTTTATCCTGAAGTCATGACAAATGATATCGTCTTTGTATTCTATATCATTCTTTTTCAAACTATTACATGCACCCAATTTATTTCCTAACAATGTTGGTATACTGACCTTTTCCATGATGGCCTTAGATACGGCAGCTTGATCTTCTACCCTATTTTCTGAGAGAATTTCCACTGTTTTTTGGGACGTTTGTACTGAATATTCTACTATATTTTGTGTATTAGATTTACTTAATGATTTTGTGGTTGTCGCAATATTTGCCTTTGACTTATGTCCATCGGTTGTTGATAAAACATGTTTCTTTTCATCTTTTTCTACTTGCTGTATAAACCCATTATTGGCTAAAGTATTCTCATCAGTTGTTATAATTTTAGAAGATGAAGATTTATCCTCAACTTTGGCAATAATAGTCTGTTTATCAGCAAAATACAAATATCCAGCTACACCAGTCAAAATTCCCGATGTCAGTATCCAGATCCATACCACATTTCTTCTTCTCTTTTTATCGAGATGTTGTGCAATATTATCCCAAACAAAATCTGGTGGATTCACTGCTTTGTTTTGTGCTATTTTATGTTGAAATTGTTCTGTATTCATGATGCTTGGATTCTCAATTTTAACTCTTGTGCAAGAGATTTATCATTTAATATCAAATGCTGCATATATTTTCTCGCCTTGTGTAGTTGAGTCCTCGATGTGCTTATGTCTATACTAAGGATTTCAGCAATTTCCTGATGATTTAGTTCATCCAAGACATACATAGAAAAAATCGTTTTATAACCTGTAGGCATTGAATTAAGATGCTCTAATAATTTATCATAATTGTAATCCAATTCGAATATAGTTTCAGAATACCCAGAATTGTCAAGCTGTGGTAATTCTTCCAACTGCACAAAGTTCAATTTTTTAAGCTTTCGCAATTGTTCCAAAGATGTTCTTACTATAATTTTTTTTATCCAAGACGATAGTCTCAACGGGTCTGTAAGTCGATGTATATTTTCAAAGACATTGATAAAACCTTCTTGCAGTGCATCGCAAGCTGTATCCTGATCAGGACAATATCGAAGGCAGACACTATACATCTGCCCTCGATATTGATCATAAAGCGCCTTTTGAGCTACTCGCTGATTTTTTATACATGCTTTTATCAATTCCTGATTGGTCATATTTATACCCTGTCCTTACAGTTTAACTCGAAAATTCCCCTTGAATTCGTATATTTCAGTACCCAAGCTTTTTCTAAGTTTTACTAAATAATTACCACTAAACTCATCACCATTTTTAGAAGCTGGTGTTGTAATATTTAAAGTTCCGCTTACCAAATCAAAAATTGATCACAATTAAATTGTTGTGATAAAGAAACAAATGTATTTGTCAAAACTGGATAACTTCCCACTTGAAAAGCTGCAATGCCCAAAGGTTTTCAAACTTTAATTTACAAATTAGAGCTATCTCTACCAAAACCAACAATTAATAAATATCACTATTATCGATTCCATGGCTGAAATATAATCTAAAATAACACCGTTAATCGCATCAGTATCAGAACTATAACTAATAAATTCAGGTTGATTTCCGCATACAATCACATTACCCAAAAACAGTTCACTTTCAAAAGTTGTAATAATCGGTGTAGAAGCCATTAATTTTACTCGATCTATTACCACTATTTCAATTGAGTTGGCTGAACAAACCACAATATTCATATCAATCTTTCCACCAATAAATGGGAATAAAAATTCATCTAATCTAAGAAATCCATCCTCCAACTTTTTGTCCATCACAATCAATAAATGTTCCCTTATATGTAAATTTATCAATTCAAGAGCATCAAAAACTATATCACCAATATTTTATCAGCATTAATTACACCTATATTAATGATTTGATCTGGAGCATTCCATTTATTTATACAATTACTAGAATTAAAAAACAACTTGATTTCTAATTCTTTGTCTTTAGGAACTCTACCAGAAAATGTACCATCTATATGTGTATTTCCATGACCACCCAAATATTCGCCAACTGGAGATACCCACACATGAACATTCGGCATAGGATTACCATTTTTATCTACTACACGACCACTAAGTATGATGCTTGGAAAATTGTAATCATAATTCCAGCAACTAAAATGCGATACCGACGCAGTATATACATTACCTACAAGTTGTCCAATTCCTTCTTCTACCCAAAGTCCAGTTTTATAATCAAAATACCACATAGGTATTTCTGATTTGGCATTTGCTAAAAGATCTTGAGATACCACAGCCGACATTTTAACGGTTTTGTCCTTTTTGATCTGCAATTTTTCACCGTTTGTCGCCTGCAATTCCACATATACCATACCATAAGACAAAAGTGTACCTACTTCATTTCCTGCATTGATGCTCGAGAGATCGCCCGGCATGATATCGAATGATGACCATGCCAAAGGATCCAAATAATGTACAGCAACTTTTACATCGCCGGTATAATCGGTATTATCATCATCATACACAATGCTATTAGGCTCAAAATCTAAGGTAACATTTCCTTTTTCAATTTTGCCACCTGTAGAAGCCGAAAACGTCAAGTCAAAGTTTTTTGGTACCAATACACTTTTGAATTGCATACCGTGGTCTCTGTCAGTCCTGAATGTTTTACATCCTTCAAAATATCCATCTTTGGTAATGGTGAAAAAATTGTGCGTACTTTTTACCTTAGAATTATCGAATTTGTACACACCGTATTTATCACTATATGTCACATTGCCGTCAAAACTTACTTTCGCACCTTCTATAGGCTTTTTGTCCGGATCTAGCACCACGCCAAAAATGTCGGCATTAAATGTAGCTGCATTGCCCGATGGATTAAATTGGTCAACATCTTTCTGGCACCCTGTAAACAAAAGGACGCAGATGATCATATTTATAAAAAATTGCTTGTTCATATTTTTAAGATTAATAAAGTCAAAAATTAAATACTGAATCCGAATTCCCTTGTAAGATGAAAATAAGTGAATTCGCGTTGCCTGACTTTATATATATTTTAAAAAAGTAAGTTGTAATGTTTTGTTTTGGCAGGAATTTGATAGAAAAATTATAATACTTTTCCTCTAAATATCAAACTCTATCGATGCTACCAAAATCAATTTTCCTCTATAACCACTTCCGTCCGTCGATTGTAACTGTGTTGCGCTTCTGTACAAGGTACATGGTCGGTGCATTTATTGCGAATTTTACTTTCACCAAAACCACGGATATTGATGCGTTCTTCATCGATACCTTGTGTCGTTAGGTAATTTCTTACGGCATTTGCTCTGTCTATAGAAAGCTGGAGATTGTATTGACTTGTGCCTCGACTGTCAGTATGTGCTTCGAGCCTTATTTTCAATTGCGGACGTGCAGTCATGGTTCTTGCCAAAGCATCAAGTTCATCCATGGCGACCTTTTGGAGCTGGCTACTGTTATAATTATAGTAAATATTCTCAAAAACTACGACATCACCTGCTTTGGAGTCAATCAGGATACTATCCAATGTTGTCCCTACAGATTGATTTTCATCGATTATGGATTTATCATCAATATTATTTGTAATGTCTTCAACTGCTAGATCTTCTGGTTCTAAAACAATATTAAATTCGGGACCAAATACTTGATAATCAAAGATTAATTCCAATGGGGCAAAACCAGGAGTTTTAGTCGATATCAGGTATTTTTGGCTTTTTTTGATCTGAAAAGCGGCCTTGCCATTCTCAGCAGTATAAAATTCGGGGAATTTCTGTCCCTTTTTGGGTGATAACTTGAGTATAAGGTCGCCCGGATCTTTGCCCGATAACATATCTACATTATAGCTCGAAAGTGTAAAATTATTCACATCGATATCCAATGGTGTCAAAGTTATTGCTGCATTTGCCAATGGTTCCAGCGTCAATTTGTCCAATACCTGTATCGTCGATGTTACAATATCTCTTATATCTGTACCGAAAATGGGTTGTGCTGATTCGAAGCGGTAGATATCATCTTTACCTTTGCCACCTGGTCTGTTGCTAGTAAAATATCCAGATTTGCTATTTTCTCTGACGATCATCCCAAGGTCATCAAACAGCGAATTAAAAGGTTCGGGCAATGCTTCTGGTTTTTGCCAGACTCCATTTTTAAGGTTTGAAACATACAAATCTAGTCCGCCCATACCTTGTGGTCTATCTGATGCATAGATCAGGATTGAATCATTCAAAAGAAATGGGAAAACTTCATTTTTATTAGAATTGATCTCAATGCCTGCGTTGATAATTCCTGTCCATTCTACACCATCAAAATAAGCGAAATACAGATCCATACCGCCATTTCCATTGGGTTTGTTGGACGAGAAAACCATCGTCTTTCCATCTTCAGACAATGCAGGATGACAAACAGAATAATTTGCAACGTTTATATTGACTGGTTTTACATCTGGCTTGGCTGGATTTAGATCAGCAGTCATGATTCTTAGAAAAAAAGTGTCTGTTTCTACACCTCTGTATAATCTTTTTTCTTTGTGCGAACGGGTGAAAAACATCCTATTCTGATGTGCATCGTAAGCTGCTGGACCTTCGTGTAGATCCGAATTGATCCGTTTATTATATGGACTTCTATTGAGCAATGTATTGTTTATATCCACTTGGGCATAAGCCAAATTAAAAAAAGGTTCACCTATTTCTTTGTCAAAAAGCGTTCCTTTCACATCTGTATATACAAATGCGATCTTATCACCCATAAATGCAGGTGAAGATTCGAGATTCGGCGTATTGATTAATGCTTCATTGTAAATCTTAATTCCCTTTATCGCATCGACATTAACCAAAGTCTGACATACAGCCATACGACTGCAACCCAAAACAAGAAGTCCTAAAATAACGATATGTATATAAGCGGATCTAAACATCAGAAATATCGGGGATTAACGATGATTGTTTTAATTTTTCTTGGGATCAAATTGTACGATATGATGGCTTCCAAACTACCATTGCTCACAGTACGCAGTTTTGATAATGAAATATCATAAGCAAATCCAAACATGAGTCTTTCAGAAAGTTGTACACCAAATATCAGGTCTATCGATTCGCCCAAATCGCCTCTTGTTCCTCCTGTGCGATAAGTCAGACCTGCCGTGTATTGGTCTTTATAGGTCAGGCTGAAATTCAAATCTAAGCCCCAAGGACTATTTTCTGCAGCTTTAAAAAGAAGCTGTGGTGTAGCCCTTACATTGTTGTTTATGATAAAAGTCCCACCAGTCATCAATAACAAATGTCTTACCTCAGTAGAAAAAAGTTGGTTTGTGTCGAAATCGATATCGGCTCTGATCATCCTAGGTATGGTACCTCCAAAATAAAACTTATTGGTATTAAAATAAACCCCAAAACCAGCATTAAAAAGGTTTCGTGATTGGATAGTTTGTGGTATAGCAGGATCCATTGTGATGCCTTGGATAGCAAACAATCGCTCATCAGTATAGTCCTGAATATAATTGCGCCCTGAGACGTTCATACCCATGCTGAGTGTCCCTTCTCCAAGCAAAAATTTGTATGCATACATCAATTCATAAGTGATTTTTTCGGTGATCCCTATGGATTGTCGTTCAAAATTGAGTCCCAAACCTATTCTTTTACCTAATCTTGGCAAATTGACGGATAGTAGTTGTGCCTTTGGTGCTCCAGGAAATCCATTCCATTGATCTCGGTACATCAACGTACCAGAAAGATAAGTTTCATTACCCGCATAAGCAGGATTTAAAGCCATTTTATTATACATGAATTGCGTGTACATCTGTTGCTGTTGGCCGAAAATCCCATTCAAGCTCAAAAAGCAAGATACCCATAACAGTGCCACTCTCATCATCGCTGTATTATTAAAAATCCATTAATAACTTCCTGACCTTTGCCTACATCTATGATATAAAAATAAGTACCTACAGGAAGATCATTTCCACCATATGTACCATTCCAGTCATTTTTGTACGATGTGCCATAAAATACCTCTTCGCCCCATTCATTAAATATCACAACTTTATTGTCAGGAAACTGACCTGTTTCGAGGCATGGGATGACAAAATAGTCATTGATTCCATCTCCGTTTGGTGTAATAATTGACGGCGCTTTACATAGGATATCCTTGTTAAATTTAATGGTAACTGAAGCTTTATCACACAAATCCATACAATAATCTGCACATATCCTATAGGTAATCACCTGATCTACAGGATACCTTGGATCAGGAATATAAATAATATTTGTCCCGTCTATCTTGGCTGTGCCATGTTGAGGGCCATTTAATATCGATATATTTACAAGGTCAGGTGTAAGGTCATTGTTCAAAATTTCTAAATTACCAACATCTCCATAATTCATTACATACTCATCATTAATAGCTTGGGGCTCAAACTGTACATAGACGTTTACAGTATCTCTCGAAAAATTGGGGCAACCAGTAACAGAATAATCTAAATAAAATACATTATCACCAGATTCAAGTCGTGTGATAGATGGCGAAATAGACTTAGGATCAGAAATCAATACCTCATCATTCAATGATGTCCAGGTCAATTCTACCAATGGTGGCCCATGAAGTGAAGTCAATCTAACTATATCTTCTGGACAAGCCACAATTTCATTTTCCATAGCACTTGCCTTGATGGCAGGTGGCGTGTTTATAACCAAAACCAAAGATTCGGATGTTTCAGACGTACAACCGTCAAATGCTGTTTTGGCATACAACAAATTTGCGCCTTCTTTAAATCCGGATATATCAGTCAATAAAAAACATGGTTGAGTACCCGCTGGTATAATTACCTTTCCACTAGCATCTATCAAACTATAAGTAGCATTTGGATGCAATGTCAATGGCTGTAAACATATCTCCAAGCCCGAAATATCTGTACTGCAAATAGAAATTGTTTTTTCGGCAAAAGCCGGTGTAGTTATTTCATCCTTTATTAATACGCTGACCTTCTCCGATAGATCTGAATAACAACCGTTTACCAAAATCTGCACTTGATATGTGCCTGAGAGCGACTTATCTGCATTAGGTAAAATAATACTGGGATTTTGGCTAGTAATAGTCGTACTTCCTGTCCATAAATATTTGGCATTCGGTTGTTGCCCTGCATTGAGCTGTAGTGTATCACCAAAGCAAACTGGCGAATTGGATGTTATAATCTCTGTGGAAGGCTTGGGCCGAACTTCGATGTTTATAGGATCAGATGGCTGTGAAGTACAATTACCAGACTTAACTTCTAGCGTATATTTTCCAGATTGGGCCATCGACGCAGTATTGTAACTCAAAATTGGCGATGTCGTTGTAATTTGTCCAAGCGGAGTATTCCATATATAATTGCCACTTGAAGCTTGAGATCCGATTATTTTTATCGTATCACCAACACAATAAAATGGTGCAGCTGATAAAGCAGGTTTGGCAGGAATTAAGTCAAAATCTACCCCTGAAGTAAAAGGTGGAGAAGGACAGTTATGGTTATAAACTACTAGCGTATAAATACCTGTGTCCTGTAGATTTATATTAGAAATGGTTGCATTCCTGTCATTTGAAATGTATCCATTAGGGCCAGTCCACTTGTATGAATAGTGGCTAGAGTCAGGAAAGACTGACGGTTGAAAGGTTATAATGTCTTGCGCTGACATACATGGACGTGCATCGTTGCTCAAGGCCGTTATCTCAGGTACAGAAATCACTTTGACGGTCGTACTTGCATTGTTTTTGCAACCTGTAACTGTTGTAATGGTCACAGAGTAATCTCCTGGCACACCAATAATGGTCGGATTGAACACAGAAGGAATATTAGCTACTGGGCCTGACCATTTGTATTGGGCATTTGGAACATATGTAGCTTCTAATATTACGCTATCTCCATTACATACAGGTCCTGAATTAAATATTCCGACCTGTAAGCTCAAGTCTATTGAAACATATTTTGGCAGAGATAAAGGTGAAGTACAATTACCCTTTATAGCTTTTACGGTCCAGTTACCCTGTAAGGTTGATTGGGCATTAGACAAAATAAGGCTATTGTCATTTGTAGTGGTAAAAAGCACACCATTTAGATACCATTCGAACTTTTCGGCTGTTGGCGAAGCTGTAGCGACCAAAGAAAAAACTACTCCTTCACAAAAAATTTCTGCACCTGCTATTATCGGCATTGCTGGTCTTTCTAATATTGCTACTCTAGTCATTGCTGTATCAGAAATACATTTGCCATTATTGACCACCAAAAAATAATTTCCTGCATTGCTTGACCCAGCATTATTAATGACATTTGGATTCGCTCCTTGAGATTGATAACCATTCGGGCCAGTCCATGTATAGGTAAACTTAGGATTATTAGTTGCACTACCCAAGACAATATTATCTCCTTCGCAAGGTGACAAAAGTAGATCTTTTACGGAAGCTAATGGCACGTCAAGTACCGTAATTTTCAGGAGTTGTGAAGGATTTGAACTACAATCTGGACCTCTCGCTATCACATAATAAAAGTGCGCGTCGAGTGTAGATGGTTTAAGCACAACCTCTGGTGTTGGAGTAGATTTCAATAAAATTCCATCTGGGCTGATGCCTTCATACCAATCATAAAAGATACCGCCACTGTAATTGGTAGTAGTCAATAATACTTCCGATCCTAAGCAAATTTCTTTCTCGGATGCTACAAGTACAGGATTTGTCAATGGTTTAATGTTGACAGAAACTGAACCCATGGATACACAACCATTAAACCCAAAAACCGTGAGCACATATACACCATTATAACTTTCATCTGCATTTGGTATCTTGGGATTTTCTGTAAAGAACTCAATATTACCTGGTCGTCCCATCTAAAAGAATATGTACCTGGTATAGATGCTGTTGGCAAATTGGCAAACAACTTTAAAGTATCATTGCTACAAAGACCCGAAGTATAAGTAGGCTTGATCTCATATGGTTTTAATTTCACAAGACTTATACAGGTATCGGCATTACCGTGTTTGTCTTCTACTATAAGTTGAACTTCAATATCTGTATTAGCTTGACTACAATTTACCTCTGATGGAATGGTTTTCATTGTCGTAATTTGACAATTGTCCTGACTTCCATTATTTATCATTTCAGGCGTTATGGCAATATTTACCAAGCCTGTTGGTTCTAGATTTACCACAGCATTTTTGCATTTTGCGATTGGTGCTTCTAGATCGAGTACTTCCACTTCAAAAGTACATGTACCCGTATTGCCAGCTAAGTCTGTTGTGGTTAATGTGAGTATATTTGTTCCACCATTCAATACAATTGGATGTGTTACAATGTCATTAAGAATATTTTGATTGGCAAATACTGTCGCACCGCTTGAACTTATAGTAAAACTATGATCTGAATACCTTAAAATGCCTTTGATATAACTCGTGTTGTCAATGGTTTGTCCATTTGCCAATGGTTTGCATGGATTGATACCATCATTTCCGTTTTTAGGAACAGCAAGAATGGTTACGGTTTTATTGGCTATCCAAGTATTGAAAACTTGAAAAGGTATTTCAAATCTTGTAACAGACAAGGCTGAACATGACACATTTTCAGATTGAATTGCGGTATTTCCTATTACGTAACCTCCAGGGCCAAGGATTTCAAAATATTCTCCTGCCTCATTATTGTCACCAAAAAATTGGATTTCAAGATAGACTGGATTTGTAACAAAACGTATAGGAAACACATTACTAAACACAATCTGTTTATTTCTGGCTTCATAAAGATTCGTATTGGCATTTAATGCAAAAGAAATACCACCAGCTTCATTGGATGCTGGAGAAATCTGGTTGTAGGTGCGATTGCCCGCACAATATTCAGTTACTTGAAAATTGATCGGAATAGGAATAGTATCCATACACACACCTTTTGACAAAACTGTAGATATTTTTGAAGGGCAAGCGATAATTGGACTTGTTTTATCTTTTACATCAACTTGTATCGCGCAAGAAGATTTATTGGTCGCACAATCTTCCGCAAAGAAAGTAATGGTATGAGTCCCAGTTCCCAATCGAAAGTCAACCGAATCTCGGCCAGTAAGCAAGATTGATGGCCCACCATCGATGCTGTATGATTTTTTAACCGCATTACTTATGTCTGTCTCATAGGTGATGCTTACTTCTATTTTACTACCTCCACATATATTATTAATAGAAAGGACAGGGCTGCCTGCCACCATGTTAGGAACAAATTTAAGGTCTATATATCCATCATTCGCTATCCAGGTTTCAATCTTGTTTATTGGCAACAATATTGTCATTTCTGTCGTCGCACATTGGCCTGCACCAACTGTTGTCGTACCAAGCATATTGCCATCTTCATCAAAAAATATTGAAAAATTCTGTCACATCATCTATATCCATATTGATCAATCTGACCTCGAGCAAACCATCTGACAAAGGTAATGCTGTAGAAGGATTGAAAGGTCCGATATGCAGATCTACTGCATCGATGATCGACTCCGGTCCTGGTGGTGTAGATGATGTAATAGCCGCACTTATTATCTTATGAATGGTCGGAGAAGATTCTACACAATCATCCTGAGCATCAGGTACTTTAATTTTTATTTCAGCTATACAATTTGTAGGTTCAGTGGATAAGGTCAAATTATCACCGCAATTGGTCAAAATTGGTGCTAAAGTATCTGTAACTCCAAAAACTGCACTCGTAACCGCTGCATTTCCACAGGTATCAAAATATACAAAATCTACTTCTGCATATCTAAGAAAACCAGCCAAAGGCGAAGGACAAACTTGACTAGGAAGTTTATTGGGTGATATGCCCGGCCAAGTAGAAGTGTCTTGTAAAATATAACTTCCTTTCAGCGCAGCAAATGAACTAATCGGACCACAAATAGGGTTGGCAGTTGAATGCCCCATATTTTGAACCCATAAAAATAGTCGAGCATTAAAATCCACATTATCAGCACAACTAAACACTTCATCTGTAGCATTTTTTGTGATCAAAGGTGCTTTATCCTGTTTAATTTGCAAGACTTGTTTGTAGGTTGATTTGTTACCGCAGACATCAGTTAGCGTGTAAGTCCGATCAACAATCGACACACAAGACTCAGTCTTTACCGTATCCTTAAATGATGTAAAAACGGTCGAACAATTATCACTATATTTAATGTAAATACTATCAGGGCTATTTTGATAAGTATCGCAACTTATGCTTACCGTAGGCTTATCGATGACCGTTGGTGGGAATGTATCAATGACAGTGATTTTGTGCGTATGTGTGCTCGAGTTTCCACATTTGTCGGTCGCCGTCCATATTCTGGTAATTACATAATTGTAATGCATACAAGCCAATGTATCTGGTGAACGGGTTGATTGAACATTAAGTATTGGTATGACCTTTTTGTCACAATAATCCAAAACTTGTGGTGGATCTTCAGATGGTATATTGCTGCAATCGACAGTCACATCCGTTGGCATTTGAACAAATATAGGCGCCACATTATCTGTAACAGAAAAGTAGTAGTACCTGGTGTAATGGTTTGATTGCTACATTCGTCTTTTACAAAAAAATTGATCCTCAAAGTCCATTGACAAATGCCATCCGGTATCATAGGATATGGCCCTAAAGCTATATTCCCGCCACCTGAAGCGATGTCAACACCTTGCGAAGAAATGGCGTAGGTAAAAGTAGTCCAGATAAGCGTATTGGAACAATTATCAGCTGCTACGTATCCAGCCTTCTTTTTAATCCAAGCTATGAGTGTATCTCTGATTCCTACTTTACAATCGTACTGGACACTTGGTACACTATTGATGGATGGTGGTGTGATATCTGTTGTAAAAAAACTGGCTGTCGTGGTCGCACTTGTATTTCCAGCGGCATCTATTGCTGAAAATGTGACATCCACCTTTTGCTTATTACCACATAAAACATCAAGTGAATTATTGAATATAGTAATAGCTTGTGCAAGGGTAATATTTGTAACGATGGTAAAACTGCCCGAATTGTCCGAAAAAACGGCTCCACCAGCATTGTTGAACCATGTAGTTAATTTATCACTCAAGTTAGTAGTCACACCACATTCATACGATGTATCTCTGGCAGCTGAAATGATCACAGGCGCTTCCGTATCCTGACTAAATGCAATATTTATCAGAAATACACACAATAAACTTAAAACTATACGCCGTGTATATATATTCATCATTATAACAAATGTCTCAGGTTGCGCTGAACATAATTAATTATGCCCAACAAATCATCTACAAAGATATACCAATATTTCGGGAGTTCGGTATTGAAACCTACAATTTGACTGTTTAAAAATGATCCCTTTGATTTTTGTGAAGGAATCTATATCCAGTCTTACCGTAAAGATAAGATTTGTTTATTATAAATATTTATTGGCGAATATGGTTATTTAAGTGTCATACTGTACTCAGCCACTGCTTTGATTTCTTCAGCAGACAGGATTTTTTCGTATGGCATCATGAGGCCTTTCCCCTTTTTGTGACTTGTGTTATCCTTGCATCCAAATCCAGTGTACTTACTGTAAGATCTTTCGATCCATTGAGACCAAGTTTACCATCTGCCCCATGACACAATTCGCAATTCTGCTTAAAAATGACAGAGCCATCCACCGTGGATTTTGCAGGCACTGATTCTGAAGCAGGTGTATTGTTTTGTTTGTTGGCACAAGCCAAAATAGAAAAACAAATTATGAATATAACTAAATATTTTGACATGACTTTGATTATTTGTTACAAAAATATAATTCTTCAACAAACCAACACATATTATTCCAAAGTATTTTGACAAATCCTACAAATCGCCCAGTTGTGGCCTGATGATAACTTCTTCTACAAC
The DNA here is from genome assembly GCA_016717105.1 of Saprospiraceae bacterium. Lineage (GTDB taxonomy): Bacteria > Bacteroidota > Bacteroidia > Chitinophagales > Saprospiraceae > OLB9. The sequence continues at coordinate 35,162 of JADKGF010000055.1, forward strand.
TGCACTTTTCTTTAATGAGTACGCCGCCCAAATTGTATCGGCAATGTCTGCTGCATCCATGAGTCTTTCTTGCGGAAGATCTACTCCAGCCCACGAATCAGACCAAGTGGCACCAGGCAAAACGGCAGTCACCCTTATTCCTTTATCTAATAGCTCTTGACGCAAAACTTTAGTAAATCCAAGTAAAGCAAATTTTGAAATGCTATACGAGCCACCATTTGGATAAGCCGTTTGACTAGCTATACTACACATATTAAAAATATGAGGCTTTGCTGATGATGTCATAAACGGTACGATAGCCCGCGTAAGATGGTATGCACTATATAGGTTTGTTTCTATCAGCTTCTCAAGTGTACCTTCATTTTCTTCACATGTAGATCCAGATAAAAATATTCCACCATTATTGATCAACACATCTATAGATCCAAACATCTTTAAGGCTGCCTCAGCAAATGCTAAAACATCTTTTCTCTTGCTGATGTCGGTTGATTTTATTAACACTTGGATACCGTTGTATTTAGTTTCCAATTCCTTCTTCAAAGACTTTAGATTTTCTTCATTGCGCGCACAAATTGCCAGATTATGCCCTTCAGATGCAAATTTTTCAACTAAAGCTCTTCCTATACCCTTGGAAGCTCCGGTGATGATTGTATTCATGTGTAAACAAGATAAATATTGGTTTTAAACATTAATTACCGAAAAAAGTTAATAATATGATTAATTTTGGGCCATGAGTTTCAAGATAAATTCATAAGTATTCAAGCATGAACTTAAATCTTTTCTACCACTTCGGTAACTTCATATTGTGGCAGGGCCAAATTTATAAAAAACCCGAGAACAACAATATGTATTATAAGGAAACCATTCGCCAGATGTATGATATCGGTATTGGCTCACTTCCGATTGTTTTTTTGATTTCAATATTTATTGGTGCCGTCACGGCTGTACAATTTTATTACCAGATGGCAGGCACATTGATACCCGCATATTATATCGGGTACATCGTAAGAGATATGACCATCATAGAGTTGGCACCTACGATTACATGCCTAGTATTGGCAGGGAAAGTAGGCAGTAACATGGCCGCTGAGCTAGGTGGAATGCGTCAAAAAGAACATATCGATGCCATGGAAATCATGGGTGTAAATACCTCAGCATATCTCATTTTGCCCAAATTAATTGCGGCCATTTTGATGATACCGATTTTGGTTTGTGCCGCAGCACTCATAGGAATAGCTGGTGCTTACTTAGCGAGTGTTCCAGTAGGTTTATTTACTTCAGCAGAGTTTATCAAAGGTGTGCGCTCGTTTTTTGTACCTTATAATGTGTACATGATGATGGTGAAAGCTGTAACATTTGGTTATATTCTGACAAGTGTATCATGCTATCAAGGATATTTTGTAAAAGGTGGAAGTATAGAACTCGGCGAGGCAAGTACCAGAGCCGTAGTATATAGTAATATTTTGATTTTGTTGGCCGATTATGTCATAGCTATAGTATTAACAGCGTAAATGTATGATAAGAGCAGAGAAGATTTTTAAGGAGTTCGGAGACCAGCAAGTGCTGAAAGGAATCGATTTTACATTTGAAGCCGGAAAAACCAACTTAGTCATAGGTAAATCAGGATCAGGAAAAACTGTTCTATTGAAAATTTTGGTTGGCTTGTTTAAGCCTACTGCTGGCCATGTGTGGTACGACGATATCGATCTGGTGAATGCTGACAAGGATGCATTACGTAAGTTAAGAATGCAGGTTGGAATGCTTTTCCAAGGCAACGCATTGTTTGACTCCATGACGATAGAAGAAAATATCCGTTTTCCGCTCGACATGTTTACACATAAGACTCTTAAAGAGAAGACGGACCAGGTAAATTATTGCCTTGATCGCGTGAGTTTGACTGGAGTCAATAAAAAATTCCCGTCAGAAATATCTGGTGGTATGCAAAAAAGAGTGGGAATCGCTAGAGCTATCGTTTTGAATCCAAAATATCTCTTTTGCGATGAACCCAATTCAGGCCTTGATCCACAAACTTCTATTACCATCGATGAACTAATCCAAGATATCACACGCGATAACAATATCACAACCATCATCAATACACATGACATGAATTCGGTAATGGAAATAGGTGAAAATATATGCCTTCTTGATAAAGGGCTCTTGGCTTGGAAAGGAAATAAAGATGAAGTTTTAATGGACAAAAATGAGACATTGCACGATTTTATTTTTGCTTCGCCATTTTTACAAAAGCTTATAGAAAGCAGCAAATAAGCTCAAGTTTTGCCAAATTTATACCTTTGGCAATTCATTTTTATCGATAAATAATTCGTACACACCATGTGCTAGCCTGTAAAAATCAGCTAGAATATTTTCTGGTACCAAGGTATTGTCAGCATAAAAAATCAGGTAATAATTGGCAGCTTCTATACTCCAGCCACTCGTTTTCGAAAAGAACCGGAGAATGGTATCATCGAAATGATGGCGAATAAATTCTTCATTTTCACCTGTCAAATGATAGGCATTCGAAAATACAGGATAGGATTCAAAATCAATATCTTCCCAACCCAAAAATGCACTAATTTTGTGCCCGATTTTTTCAGGTTTCATAAAAAATTCAGGAAGGCCAAGTTGCTTAGAGTTTACAAAAAATACTGTCTGATCATAAGTTATTACTGTTTTGCCAGTCGAAATTCTATATCTATAATCAAACAAATTGATCTCTACATCCAGTGTATGGGATTTTATTTGAGATAAGTTTCTTATTTTTCCATTACCCTTTCGGAATAATTCAAAACCTCGCAGGTAAGATTTTGTGCCAAATTCATCATTATCCAAATAATTCAAGCCCAAAGCACCACATATTTGAAGATACTTTTCCTTTCTAGCCACTTCCTTTTTACTCAAGCCAAACATTGTATAAAAATTAAGATGCGAATATAATTGTTTTTGTTGTCTTTGTTTTTTCAAGTATTGATTAACCAGCTTTTGGATAGCGAATCATGCATTAAAAGAATAAATCTGCCCTATTAATCAACATAAACTAGTCTGAGCCTGTTTGGAAAAAGCTTTGCAATAGCATATAAAACAAAAAACCCTTACAAATCTATGATCTATAAGGGTTTAAAATTTCTTTTGTAGCCCGTAGGGGAATCGAACCCCTCCTACCAGGATGAAAACCTGGCGTCCTAACCGATAAACGAACGGGCCAAAAAATTAAAAATAAATGCCTTTCTTCAAAAGCGACGCAAAGATATATACTATTTCGTTAAATCAAAATAACTTTTTAATTTTTTAAAAAAATATTTAAAAGTTGTGTGACTACCTCCATTTACATTTATAAAATCGTGGTAGTCACACATTAAATATTCTTAGAGATCAAAACGATCCAAATTCATCACTTTTGACCAAGCTTGTACAAAATCATTGACAAATTTTCCATTTGCATCACTACTTGCATATACTTCAGCAATCGCTCGCAATTCTGTATTGGAACCAAAGATAAGGTCAACTCTTGTAGCCGTCCATTTGGTATTTCCAGATTGTCTATCCTTGCCTTCGAAAACATCTTGTGCTGGTAAAACAGCTTTCCAACTTGTATTAATATCTAATAAATTGACGAAGAAATCATTGGAAAGTGTATCAGTCTTCTCTGTAAAGACACCGTGTTTTGTATGACCAAAGTTTGTAGATAACATACGCATTCCACCTATAAGTACCGTCATCTCAGGCACTGTTAGTGTCAATAATTGAGCTTTATCTACCAATAGATCTTCTGCTGAAGCTGGTAAATTTGCTTTAAGGTAATTGCGGAATCCATCTGCTTTTGGCTCAAGTACATCAAATGAAGCTGCGTCAGTCATTTCCTGAGTAGCATCTGTACGACCTGGCGCAAATGGTACTTCTATGATGTGCCCTGCGTTTTTCGCAGCAAGTTCCACACCAACGCATCCACCCAAAACTATCAAGTCAGCTAATGACACATGTCGCTCAGTATTTGAACTGTTAAATTTATCTTTAATAGCATTGAGCTTATCGATCACAACCGAAAGTAAAGCTGGGTGATTAACTTCCCAGTTTTTTTGCGGCGCTAGTGCTATACGTGCTCCATTGGCACCACCACGTTTGTCAGATCCTCTAAAGGTGGACGCTGATGCCCAAGCAGTAGATACTAATTGACTTATGGATAATCCAGAAGATATTATAGCGTTTTTTAGATTGCTGATATCAGTCGCATTTATGACAGGTGTGTTACGTGCAGGTATTGGATCTTGCCAGATTAGCGCTTCTTTAGGTACTTCAGGACCAAGATATCTGCTCATAGGGCCCATGTCTCTATGGATAAGCTTGTACCATGCTTTGGCAAATGCTACTCTAAATTCTTCAGGATTCTCTAGAAATTTTCTAGATATCTTACCATACGCTGGATCCATTCTCAATGATAGGTCCGTGGTTAGCATTACAGGTGTATGTTTTTTGGAAGGATCATGTGCATCAGGAACGATGTCCGCGCCTTCTCCATTTTTAGGTACCCACTGGTGCGCTCCTGCTGGGCTTTTAGAAAGTTCCCATTCAAACCCAAATAGATTTTCAAAAAATTGTTGCTCCAAGCTGTTGGCGTAGTGGTCCATGTACCTTCTAGACCACTGGTGATAGTATTCACACCATTTCCTTCACCTAATGAATTGCTCCAGCCTAAACTTTGCTCTTCAATGCTAGCTGCTGCAGGTTCTCTACCTACATATTTTGATGGATCGCCTGCACCATGCGTCTTTCCAAAGGTATGGCCACCTGCTATCAAGGCTACGGTTTCTTCATCATCCATCGCCATACGAGCAAAAGTCTCCCTGATATCTCTTGCTGCTAAAAGTGGATCAGGAATGCCATTTGGTCCTTCAGGATTCACATAAATTAGTCCCATTTGCACTGCACCTAGTGGATTCTCAAGCTCCCGGTCACCAGTATATCTTTTATCTCCCAACCACTCAGCTTCTGGTCCCCAATAGATATCCTCCTCTGGCTCCCACACATCTTCGCGTCCTCCACCAAAACCATAAGTCTCAAATCCCATAGATTCAAGGGCACAATTGCCAGCGAGTACCAATAAATCTGCCCATGATATTTTTCTACCATATTTTTTCTTTATTGGCCAAAGTAACATTCTTGCCTTGTCTAGATTGGCATTATCTGGCCAGCTATTTAATGGAGCAAAACGCTGTGTACCTGATCCTGCGCCTCCTCTACCATCAGAAATACGATAAGTACCAGCACTATGCCATGACATCCTTACGAAAAGTGGCCCATAATGTCCAAAATCCGCCGGCCACCAATCTTGCGAAGTGGTCATCAAGTCAAATATATCTTTCTTTAGTGCAGCAAAGTCCAGACTATTAAATTCTTTGGCATAATTGAAATCCTTATCCATAGGATCCGATTTAGCCGAATTTTGTCTCAGGATGTTAAGTCTGAGTTGATTTGGCCACCACTCTTTGTTGGTAAGCCCTTTCATGCCATTACTGCCAGAAGTATGCCCGGTAAAAGGGCATTTGCCAGAACTGGTTGCATGATCCATGCTATTTTCCATTTTATAACTATTTAAATATTATTAATTATATTAAAGCAAAGGTACGTACAATATCGGTCAGATTTATTTCAAAATAATTTATAAACACATAAAAAAATAAATTACAAATCAAGTTGTTGCTGTAGAATCAAGTAAAAAAAAAGGGATCCCATTATAAAATGAAATCCCCTTTTATTATTTTTTAAATCTTGTGATCACTTTACAGAATCTATCACTGCTTTAAATGATTCAGGATGATTCATGGCAAGATCTGCAAGTACTTTACGATTAAGACCAATTTCTTTAGTCGTAAGTGCATGTATAAATTTAGAATAAGACATTCCATACATTCTGGTAGCGGCGTTTATTCTCGCTATCCAAAGTCTTCGGAAGGCTCTTTTCTTATTTTTTCTGTCTCTATAGGCATATTGTAACCCTTTCTCTACTGCATTGACTGCAACAGTATAGACTTTACTTCTAGCTCCAAAATAACCTTTGGCAGCTTTTAAAACTTTTTTTCTGCGTGCTCTTGAAGCAACTGCATTTACCGATCTAGGCATAATTAATTGGTTTTAGTACAATACAGAGATCTAAAATGATACTTAATCCTGTATTCTCGTTAAAAAATAAATTAAAATTACTTACAAAGCAGGTTTTTAACTTTGGCGTAGTCTGCATCACTTACTAATGCAGAACCCAATAATCTTGTCTTTGCTTTGTTTGACTTTTTCTCATCAAGTGTCTTGCATTAGCTTGAAATCTTTTAATCTTACCTGTACCAGTAAAACTAAATCTTTTGTTTGCACTTGAATGCGTTTTCATCTTTGGCATAAAAAATTCTATTTAGGGCTGCAAAGGTAACAAAAGGATTTTAATTCAATCTCTTTATTTGACAAAAAAATTATTAAATTATTGCCAAATATTCACCAATACAGTGGGTTTACAAGATATATAAACACATATAGCTACCACAAATGCGATTTTTGGTCATCTACGGCATCATATAATATACAATACAAACGACATCAGTAGTTGTTTTATACCTTCTTCTTTTTAGGCGATATCATTACGATCATTCTTTTTCCTTCTAATTTTGGAAGTTCTTCTGCTGCTCCCAACTCTTCCAATTCCTTAAGAAATCTCAATAATATCAACTCACCACGGTCTTTAAAAACGATAGCACGGCCTTTGAATTGCACATATGCTTTTATTTTCTCGCCATCTTGAAGGAATTTTATGGCATGTTTTACCTTAAAATCAAAATCATGATCATCTGTGTTTGGACCAAACCTAATCTCTTTGATAACGGTCTTGGCAGTTTTGGCTTTAAGTTCCTTCTCCTTTTTCTTACGGTCGTAGATAAACTTCTTATAATCGATAATCTTACATACCGGTGGATCTGCATTGGGACTGATCTCAACCACATCCATTTCCATCTCTTCCGCCCATTGGATCACCTGATAAGTATTAAAAATACCTGTTTCGATAGTCTTTCCAGCAGCATCACTTACTTCTTCTAAATTATCTCCGACTAATCTGATTCTTGGTACATTGATCTCTCGGTTTAGTCTATAACTATACTTATCATCTTGTACCTTTGCTTGTGGTTGAACTCTTCCTTTTGCCAAATGATTTTTCTTTTTGTTTTATTAAAGTTGCAAAAATAATTACAAATGTCCACTAATTATCAAAATCAATGCACATAAGTAAAATTTAATATTTTATTTGATGTCTTCGTGCGTGTTTGCTTCAGAATACAACACAATTTTCAGACCACTATTATCTTCATTGATGTCAGCTAGTAATTTGGTCCCCTTTTTAGGATTATCATTTAAATGAATTCGGCCAACGGATCTTGATATATTTTTGGATTGCTCGGTTCAAGGGTCTTGCTCCAAATTGTGGATCAAATCCTTTTTCAGCTACAAAATTTTTGGCTGCTTCGGTCAATACTAGATCATATTCAAGGTTGTTCATACGCTTGAATAAGTGCTTGAGGTTGATATCAATAATTTTGAAGATGGCTTCCTTCTCCAAACTATTGAAGATCACTACATCGTCAATCCTGTTTAGAAATTCTGGAGAAAAAGTCTTCTTGAGTGCTCCCTGAATAATAGCTTTGGTATTTTCTTCAGTATTTTCTTGTCTCGAAGCTGTCGCAAATCCAAGACCTTGACCAAAATCCTTCAACTGACGCACACCTATATTGGATGTCATGATGATCAGTGTATTTTTGAAATCCACTTTTCGTCCCAAGCCATCGGTAAGTTGACCATCGTCCAATACTTGCAATAAGATATTGTACACATCAGGATGTGCTTTTTCGATCTCATCCAACAAGATCACTGAATACGGTTTACGACGTACCTTTTCTGTCAATTGTCCACCTTCTTCATATCCGACATATCCCGGAGGCGCTCCTATCAGTCTCGAAATACTAAATTTCTCCATGTATTCGGACATATCTATTCGAATAAGTGCTTCATCAGAGTCAAACATGTATCTGGCAAGTGTTTTGGCAAGTTCTGTCTTACCTACACCTGTTGGTCCTAAAAAGATAAATGAGCCTATTGGTTTTGATGGATCTTTCAGTCCTACCCTATTGCGCTGTATGGCTTTGGTTACCTTTGCTATGGCTTCATCCTGTCCTATGATCATGCCTTCTAAGTCTCGTGTCATTTTACGAGTTTATTTGACTCGCTTTGTGCTACACGTTTTACAGGAATACCAGTCATCATGGATACTACTTCTGCGATATCATCTTCATTGACTGGATATTTTCGAGTTTTAGACTCTTCTTCCCACTCTTCTTTATTCTGTTCGAGTTTTCTAAGGAGTTTAGATTCTTGATCTCTAAGGTCTGCTGCTTTTTCGTATTGCTGACTTTTGACCGCAATGTTTTTCTGCTCCTTTACGGTTTCTATTTCTTTTTCTAGATCTTCGATATATTTCGGCACATGGATATTTTTCAAGTGCGTTCTGGCACCGACTTCATCCATGACATCGATCGCTTTATCGGGAAAAAACCTATCAGAAATGTATCGCTCACTCAATTTCACACATGCTTCTATCGCTTCATCCGAGTAATTTACATTATGGAAATCTTCGTACTTATTTTTTATGTTGTGAAGAATGTTGACTGTTTCTTCAGGTGATGGTGGATCCACCAATACTTTTTGAAATCTTCTATCTAGAGCGCCATCCTTTTCGATGTATTGTCTATACTCATCTAACGTAGAAGCACCGATACATTGCAATTCGCCACGTGCTAAGGCTGGTTTAAATATATTGGATGCATCAAGAGAACCAGTTGCACCACCAGCACCTACGATGGTGTGAATTTCGTCTATAAAGAGGATAATGTCTCGCGCTTTTTCAAGCTCAGTCATGATGGCTTTCATCCTTTCTTCGAACTGGCCGCGATATTTGGTTCCAGCCACTAGCGCAGCCAAATCGAGCATGACTACTCTTTTATTAAATAATGTTCGAGACACTTTACGCTGAATGATTCGCAATGCAAGTCCTTCGACAATGGCTGTTTTTCCTACGCCAGGCTCACCAATGAGGATCGGATTGTTTTTCTTTCTTCGAGAGAGAATTTGGGATACACGCTCGATCTCCACTTCACGACCAATAATCGGATCCAGTTTGCCTTCGTCCGCAAGTCTTGAAACGTCTCTACCAAAATTGTCCAAAACTGGTGTTCGAGATTTGCCAGTGGATTTTCTAGATGATCCATAATTGTCTCCAGCATCATCATCATCCATAGGAATATCCGAATCTGAAGGCGCCTGACTTATAAAATCTAGTCCTTGAGCATCATTTTCATGCCTAACGAACTCCATTTCCTTTTTGAATGCTTCGTAATCTACATTAAAATCAAGTAAGATCCTATTTGCTAGGTTTTCTTCATGTTTCAGAATAGAAAGCATGAGATGTTCCGGCCTTATTTCATCACTTTTATAAACCTTCGCTTCGAGAGAAGTGACTTTAAGTACTTTTTCTGCATGTTTGTTCAATGGAATAGTGCCAAAATTATATCCTGTATCACCATCATGTCTTGTGGCATGTGTTTTTTCTAGTTTGACCTTCAATTCGTCCAAATCTACTGCAAGTGAATCCAAAACCTTGACAGACAGACTATCTTTCTCCTGAATAAGTCCAAGAAGAAAATGTTCAGTACCAATAAAATCATGACCCAATCTAATCGCTTCTTCTCTACTCAGTTGGATAATTTTTTTAACTTTTGGTGAAAATTTTCTGTTATTCATTTAAATTATTATATGTAATTTGAATATTGCTATTGTCAGGATTATGAATTATTAAGCTACTTTTTCCTGAACTTGCTCTTTAATACCCAACAAATTCGTGCCACTTATATTTTTCGGCAATTATGTCAGAAAAAATGACATCACAAATATATCACTTTTTTTTAAATTTTCTAAGGCTTCTACCAAGATAAACAGATATCAGACATACTTACCCACAATTTATAGGTCCTTTAACCAATTATTAACCAAAGATGGTGTAAATCAAGTTGTCTGTTCCTGCATTATCAAAGTGAAAACAAAAAAAGCAAATATATTACATATAACCATATTGCATAATATATTTTGAACAATTTTTTATTTTAAGTCAATTATCATCTGCTTTGATTGATACTTAATGAGTGAAGATTCCTTACATTTTTCATGATTAATAAAATTAAGCATCTTACAGATAAAATATCTTCGATATGCCAATTAAAATAGTACACCTTCATGAAGTCATTAATACTGAATACCTTATAAACCAAATATATTTCGTATATTATGAAGTAACACAATTTTTTTGCTAACACAAATAAATTTCATTTGTGGGTAACTTCACTTTACACTTGATTTTTTCAAATTTTCATGTATTTAATTTTCAAACTGGATGAAGACAATCTTAATTCAATATTGGCACCAGATTTAAAATCAGAGTTTGTTTTATTGAGCAATGAAGGTGTTCGAAATTTGATCTTGGATCTATCAGATGTAAAGTACGTCGATTCGTCAGGTTTGAGTGCCATTCTGACAGCAAACCGACTTTGGAAAGATTATGGTTCGTTTGTGCTAACGGGTGCTGTAAATCCGTCTGTAAAAAAGTTGATCGAAATATCACGTCTTGAATCTATACTGACTATCATACCGACAGTCGCAGAATCTGTAGATTATGTCTTTATGGAAGATATAGAAAAAGAACTGACCGCTGACGGTGATGAATGACACATATGTCAAAACTTACCAATTCTGAGTATTTGTATTGAAATATTGATTCTATAAATCAATATCTTTCGTTATTGAATAATTTCTTTCGATCACTTTGGGAAAGTATTGGAAGTGTTTGCAACAATAATTACAATCAAGTTGATGCTTTCTTTAGCAATAATTTGAATTCCACATCGAGTTCATTTTTCACTTTTATGGTGCCTCCAAGTTTGCTAGGTGGTGTAAGTCCAAAATCTGTAAATAGTAAAGTCTTTTTACCTAGTAGTTCCAATTCTGAACTTGTATTTGCCAATGTGGTAAATTTGATATCATAAGATCGTGTGACACCAGCTAGTACAATATCTGCTTTACCGGAAAAAATCATTCCTTTGTTCAAAGTTGATGGAAGTGCAGAAAATTTCTTAAAACCGATTACCATTTCTGGAAATTGCTGAGATTTCAAAGTCTTTTGCAAGTCTTTGGTCATCATCCGATTATGACAGTCAAATAATGCAATAGCTATCGTAAGATGACTGGTTACCTTGCATCCGTCGATAGATTTTTCGCAGATGAGTTGATCTGTACTTTTACCATAGGAAGCCACCATACAACTGAAGTTATTGATATTGGTCTTACCATCAACTTTCAATGTACTGGCACTACTGACTACCCAAGTCTCATTTGTTGTACTATGTTGTTTCGGGCTTGTGATGACATTAGTTAATACCAAAATAACCCATAAAATCATCTGCATAATGCAAAGATATATTTTCTTTAAAATTGGACTTTTAAAAACTTAATTTTCATTACAAAAAGAATGGATCGACAAATCAAATTGCCGACCCATACTCTAAGTAATATTTACATGAAAACTTTATCCGTATTAGAATCCTACAACAGCTTCTATAACTAAGCCATTGAATTTACCGCCTGATCTGATATCTGTACCTTTAAATCCTTCATATTTTTGATCTACGAATTCACCTTTAAGTAACAGATTTTTTGTAGGGAACCAACCAGCTGCAAATGAAAGTCTTGTAATATCTACATCTGATGTGTATCCATTCAATCTACTAGTAACTGTATTGTATTTTGCTCCTACGAATAATTGTTCGTCTTTCAAGAATCTATAGATAACTTCACCTGCGATTTGGGTTGTTTTTCTATTTGCTCCATCATATGCATCTGGTTTTTCATTGACAGTTTTGCCGCTTGCTTGTTCATAAGTTCCAAAAAACTCCAAACCTTTGAATTTTACAAATGGATTGATAATAATGGTAGTCAATGTATTGGTCATACCAGGATTAAATCTACCACTGAATGCTTCTGCAGTACCATTTGTAGAAGCCGCTGCTTCCAAAACTCCAAAGTATGCTGAACCTGTTCTGTCACCGCCGAATAATGTCAAACTTGGAGATGAACTATTGTGATACATAGATGCGCTCAATCTGAATCTCAAGTCTTCAAATTTTTTGTCATACGCTGCTTTAAGGATGATGGATGGATTTTTTGCTTTGATAGAGTCTGCTTTTGCAGTACCTATGACTGGAGACAAGTTATAATCACGTACATTATTTCTGATCAAACCATTGGTTAAACCCAACATAGCCATAAAACCGTCTGCTGGATAGATGTAGAACTCACCGCCAATTTCAGTGGCAAACTCATCCATAATGTTATTATCTGCAAATGGATTGAAAATACCATTACCACCATCAGATCTTCTAAAGTGTGAGTCACCATAGTTTACTTCCATATGGCCAATTTTTACTCTACAATATTTTGTAAACCACTCAGGATTACCAAACATAGGCAATTTGTCCATTTGGATGTATCCACCTTTCACCCAAAATTCATTGTGGTGACGTGCAGCCATATAGTTTTCAAGGAAAATTCTGATACCATCACCCAATTGAATATCAAAATTTAAATTGGCTGAAGCTAGGTTAAAACCATTTCCCAAAGGATATAAAGCCAGTTTTTTTGCTCTTGAAGTATCTACATTTTCATGGTTAAGCATTTGGTATCCTTGACGGAAACTACCACCTACTTTTAGTTTGAATCCGTCGTACATATTTTGGTCCATTTTTGATGGCTCAAAACATTAATACCAGTCTGATCATAAGCCCTTGTGTATTGAATTTAGCAAACATGCTTGTTGTAAATGAGCTTACTAATAACAAGCTTAATAATTTAAATAAAGATTTCATATTGTTTTTGTTAAATGTTAAGAAATTTGAATTATTGAATTTGGAATGAATTATATTGGTTAAAAAGTTACTTATTGAGTACGACATCAAAATGAATGTTGACATCATTTCCTGTCTTAACAGCACCAAGCATGAATGAAGGTGGCTCCATACCATATTCTTTCATACTGATCTTTTTTTCACCACTGATCGAATAACTGTTATCATTGATGTGTTTTGCGGTGGCATTAAGTTCAGTTTCGAGTGTTTTGCCTGCGATAGTCAATTTTACAATTGCTTTGATCATGTAAGTTTTGTTGTCTTTGGTTGTAACTTCTGCACTTTTCAAGCTTGCAGAAATATTTGGATTCTTGTCTGCTTTCAAGGCTTTGTACGCATTTTTGTCCATGGCATCCTTACCACTCTTGAGCGCCTTTGATGAGACTGTAAAACTTAAGCCTGTTATATCTGTAAGTTTGCCACTAGCATCTTCTACAAATGTAGCTGAGCAGTCACCTGTGGTAGATTTCATCACCCAGTCATGCATAGTAGATGTACCTGATACTGACATACTTATATTGCTTTTAGCTGAAAATTTTGTTTGTGATTGCACGGTCAGCCACGCGCCAGAAACTACCAAAATCATTAAAGGAAGTAACCATTTTTTTGAAGATTTCATTTATTCTTGTTTTTGTTGTTATTGAATTACACTGCAAGATTAGAGGTATTTCAAACCACAAAAAATGACTTACATTAGGTCGAAATATGATTTGTATTATCATAATAGCTGACGCCAATATGATGCAAATTAACTATAAATCCAATTAGCAATAATGGTTGAATAAAGTGAGGTAAAATCCCTGATGGAATTCCTTGATATTGTATGCTTTGTAGTGTATTACTCCTCTTCTTGGACAGATGGTGGATACATGGTCTTTAAGTTTTTGAACATAGCATCTACCTTGTACATTTCGTCAATAGTCTCGTCAAAATAAAAGAAAATTTGTGGAATCCTTCTCATCTGATGTTTGATCCTAGCAGCAAGCGCTTGCTTCAATACATGGGTGTGATTGACAATTTTCTTTAAAATCAGATCCTTATCCTCAGCATTGTAAATGCTAAGATAAATTTTCGCCTGTGCAAGATCTGGTGTAACCTTAACGGCAGTGACTGTCACAAAAGCGGTGCCATATATATATGGACCTTGCTCGTGAAACACAGGTGCAAAGCTTCTTTTTATCAGCTCTCCTATTTGTAATTGTCGCTTACCGTCCATTAATATTGATTTTGGAAGGACAAAGGTACGATTTTATCTGTACATTTTGTAACATGATGGATTGCTGTGGATGTAAAATATTCAAATATACTTTTCGAAACACACACTATCAGTCACATCAACATACTGTCCATAATTGGGTATCTTTATATAGCCACACTTCTTGTACAAGGAGACAGCTGGCAACATGTCATCACCTGTTTCTAAAATGCAGCGCGTAAATCCCAAGTCATGTGCCCAATCTTCCAATGCGCTTAAAATTTTTATGAGCGATGCCATGTCCACGCATCTCTTGGCTTACATACATTCGTTTGATCTCCATAGTAATTTCGTCATAAGCTTTAATAGCACCACATCCAACAGGGATATCATTATTATAAGCTACTATGACATAATTTATAAAATCTACTTTATTATATTGGGCAAAAAAATCATTAGCATCTCCATTTCTAATGGCCAACTCTTTGTCAAGTGCTTCGACTAGTTTTAGGAAATCTAGATTTTGAGAATTGGTTTTTGTAATGGAAAGCATGTATTCTATTTTAAATTAATAAAATGATATAGATTCACTAGTTTACTTTATTTACTTCGATCCTGCAAATTTGGATATTTTTCTTCTATTTTTGCAAATTAAATCCACTTTAATCAAACTTTGTCTATACCACAAAACATACTCGACACACCTATAGAATATGTCAAGGGCATAGGTCCATCACGTGGTGAGACTTTCAGAAAAGAACTGAATATCCACACTGTCTATGATTTGTTGTTTACCTATCCATTCAGGTATATAGATCGCACTACTTTCCATGCTATCAAGGATTTGCACGCTGACGGCGACAACATACAGCTGAAAGGCACATTGATTTCTTTGGATAAAATAAAAGGCAAAAACAACCGTAATAGAATCCAAGGTATGTTTAAGGATAGCAGTGGATTTCTGGAACTTGTTTGGTTTCAAGGTGTTACGTGGCTAGATCAGACCCTTACACCTGGTCAGGATTATATTATTTTTGGTAAAGTAAGCATATTTGGCGGCAAAAAGACCATGGCACATCCAGAAATGGAGTTGCTAAGTGATGCTGGCACCAACTTATCACGGACATTTGACCCAGTGTATGCTAGTACCGAAAAAATGGATGCCAAAGGACTAGACAGCAAATTTCGTCGTAAGGTCATAAAATCTATTCTACAGACGATCACAGAAGCAGACATCAAAGAGACACTGCCACAATATGTAATAGACAAATTGAGAATCTGTACCAGCATGCAGTCTATCCAGTGGATACACTTTCCAGAAAATGAAAATCAAAAACAACTTGCAACCAACAGGATAAAATTTGAAGAGTTCTTTTATGTGCAAATCCGGCTTTTGCAAAGCAAGATCTACCGTAAACATAAATTCAAAAGTGCGCCATTTACCACGATTGGGCCATTATTCAATACATTTTATAATACAAAACTTCCATTCGAACTCACCAAGGCACAAAAAAATGTGATCCGTGAAATCAGGGCAGACATGGGCACCAATACCCAAATGAACCGATTGTTGCAAGGCGATGTAGGCAGCGGTAAGACCATAGTGGCTTTGTTGTGTATGTTGATCGCTATAGACAATGGTTTCCAAGCTTGTATCATGGCGCCAACAGAAATACTTGCACAGCAACATTTTGATAATGTAAGTCAGCTAGTGGTAGATATGCCTGTTGAAGTCGCGTTTCTTTCTGGAAGTGTCAAAGGCAAAAAAAGAGAGAAAATAATCCAAGATCTCCGCGATGGCAAAATAAATATCATAGTAGGCACGCATGCCCTTATCGAACCCAATATTATTTTCCAGCAGCTTGGATTGGCTATAGTAGATGAGCAACACCGATTTGGCGTAGCACAACGAGCAAGTTTGTGGAAAAAAAACAATGATCTGGCACCACATGTTTTGGTCATGACAGCTACTCCTATTCCCAGGACATTGGCGATGACTATTTATGGTGATCTGGATGTATCGGTCATAGATGAGTTGCCACCGGGTAGAAAAGAGATACAAACCATTCACAAATACGAATCTGCAAGGCCACAACTATTGCAATTTATGCATAGCGAGATAGCAAAAGGCAGGCAAATCTATGTCGTCTATCCACTCATCGAAGAGTCCGAAAAGCTTGACCTACAAAATCTGCAAGATGGATACGAAAGGTTGCTCCAGTATTTTCCATTGCCCGATTACCAAATCAGCGTAGTCCATGGTAGGATGAAAGCCAAAGATAAAGATTGGGAAATGCAGCGTTTTATCAACAAAACGACGCAAATCATGGTCGCTACTACAGTCATCGAAGTTGGTGTCAATGTACCCAATGCATCGGTGATGATTATCGAAAATACAGAGAGATTTGGATTGTCTCAATTACATCAGCTGCGTGGTCGTGTAGGACGTGGTGCGGACCAATCGTATTGCATACTTATGAGTGATTATAAACTCAGCAAAGAAGGCAAAGAACGCATTGCGACTATGGTCAGGACGAATAATGGTTTTGAAATTGCAGAAGCAGACTTAAGACTCAGAGGTCCAGGAGATATTCAAGGTACAAGACAAAGCGGTGTTTTGGACTTCAAGCTCCTTCAAATAGGTCAAGACAAAACGATCATGGACGCTGCTAGAAATATAGCTTTACGCATTATCGATGACGACCCAAATCTAGAAAGAGACATTCACATCAATATAAAAAACCAAGTAGCAAAACTCAGAATAAAAAATCGAGATTGGGGCAGAATATCCTGATGGTATATACTTAATGGAATATTAAATCTTTACAAACTTCAATGTTTTCACTGCATTGTCAATGGCAATACGTACAAAATAAGAACCAGATGGATAATTGCTTACAGGTATATTTATCATATGTTCATTCTGAGACAAAGTTTTATCAACAATGATGTCCAGTTGAGCTCCTAGTGCATTCAACACCATAATTCTTACATGTGATCCATGATTTGTAAAGTTCAATCGCGTAAAATCAACACATGGATTTGGTGAAAGTGTCGCTTCGATTCCTTGAGCCATCTTGTCAACCGATGTTGTATCACTACAGTCTTTGATAAATGGTATCTTCTGGAAGTCACTGTAAAGCACATTGCGAATATCGGTCTCTGATGCGCCCATCCAATCTATCAATAAACTGGCATAAACAAACCTGAAATCATATTGCATAGGTACACCTTCTTGTGGTGCTATATCTTCAGTTATCTGTGGATTGTCACCGTAGATACCTTGTTTTACACAATCACCAAACACGATCAAAGGTGCTGCTGTACCGTGGTCAGTACCTAAACTATTGTTGGCTTTTATTTGTCTTCCGAATTCCGAAAAAGTCATACCAACTACGCGTTCATGAATACCAAGCTCTTTGAGATCATCCGTAAATGCAGTGATCGCATCTGAAACATCTTTTAATAATACAGCATGATTTCTATTTGCTAATACGTCGGTTTCTCCCAATTGCACCTGATTTGCATGTGTATCAAATCCACCAATATTGGCTACATAAATCTTCGTACCCAAACCACCAGATATCAACTGCGCAATGACTTTAAGTTGTGCAGCAAGATTTCCATCTGGGTAAGTTGCTATGTTGTTTCCTTTGGAAAATGCACTCAAAACCGTAGTAGCATATGCATTGGATTGTTTTATTGTATTGCGAACGAAATCCACTTCCTGACTGTAGCAAGAATTATCAACTGGAGCCGCTACAGTCTCTTCTACCAATTTCACAGAAGTTTCATTCAATAAGGTAAAACTGAAGTTGGTCGAAGGTCCTTGACATGTTTCAGAAACCAAACTACCAAGGGTAATAGCAAATGGATCTGGGCAATCGGTGTTTGGATATGCAGAAGGAAATCCAGGATATTTCTGGTCTAGATATCGTCCTAGCCAACCCGTGGTTATATATTTATCAGCATCAGACCCAGATGTCCAAATATCTGTAGATCTGAAATGTGAACGGTTTTGATTTGGATATCCCACAGACTGGACAACAGCCATCTTTTCATCATCAAAAGTCTTTTTAAACCTGTCATTGATGGATGCAAGCCTGTTTTATCGCTCATTTTCAGTACAGAAGTTTCTGGCAACATCAAAGTAGGTCTGACCTTACTAAGGCCATCATACTGATCCAAAGGTATGACCATATTGAGTCCGTCATTACCACCATTCAGCTGGATCAAGACCAGAACACGATCGTCAGAGTTGCTCAAAAAATTAAACATGGCTGAACTTGACATTGCGGCTACATCTAAGCCACCTAAAAAAATTGGCAAAGACACTAGAGATCCTGATTGCAAAAATTGTCTGCGTTTCATTTTCTTTTATTTAATATGACTTAATAAAATGGTGGATTTGATTAACTTAAATGGTATTCAGGCATACGCATCATATATACCAATAAATTGCGCAATCTATTGACCACTACAGCTTTATTAGCTTCTGATGGATTGTTTTTATACAATGTGTACGCTGTCTGCCATGTACCTGTATTACCTAAATTTAGGATAGGAATCAGGATTGTCTTTTGATTTTCGGCCAATGGTTTTGAAAATAATATCAAGGCTATTTCTGTCAATACAAAATCAACATCATCCGGCTTTACAAATTTATCAACTGTATTTATTGGATTTAGTAAAACTCTAAAATCACCAAATTTGTAAGTATTTGATGCCAGTAAATCAGTAAAACCTTTTCTGTATGGAAGTGATGTGGCATTTAACCACAGACGGTAATAAGATGGCTCTTGGTAATATGGCTGCCATCCAGCAACAGATGGGGCATTAAAAATTGCCATCTGCATCTCGACTGTTTTTTGATAAATTTGCCTATTATTAAAATTAACCCTTTGGACATTGTCTGTAGGCAATGAAGCACTAAATTGATTAATTGGGTTTAAAATAAAATCAATTGGATTTTTGACCATTGTACCGATGATACATTCATCATAAAAATGCTCACTTGCTAAAAGTGCTCTGAGTCCAGGCAAAATTTCATAATTATTATCTCTAATGATTTTACCCATTGGGATGATAACATCATTGTGTATAGTTTCATCAATATTAGAGTGGACAAACCATCTGTATAATTTTGTTGCTATGAAAGTGGCAACTTCTTCTTTTTGAAATATTAGGTCAATAAGATTCTTGTATTCTTCAGCGCCTGCATTGTTGATAGTCACATTGCCGAATCTGTGTGAAAGCGTTTTTGATCTAATATCATGACGTCCAGCCCTATACTCAGCACGAATAGGTAATGTATTGCGTACATCAATCCAACCTGTCAGCACTCGCGCCATCTCTTTGATGTCATCTTCTGTATAAGTTGTATAATCTCCCGGACCAGCCAAAGGACCTTTGCCAAGGGTAAATAACTCCATCAATTCGCGAGCATAATTTTCATTTGGTGCTTGGCCCGTATTGTCTCTACCATTGAGATAATTGAGCATGGCAGGATCGATGGTGATATCTTTGGTCAGTTGTTTAAAATTGCCTAAAGCATTTTTTCTCAACAAACTGATATATATATAATTATACCTTGCGTCTGTTATATCTGCAATTACAAAATGATTGTGCCAAAACATCGTCATCTTCTCACGAATATTGGCATCACCTTTTAACATTAAGTCAAATGTCCAACTATGGAGTGATTGGTTTCTGTAAAAATCAACACCCAACGATGTACCTTTATCCACCCATGTCTCGCCAAGTGGAACATTTGGATCATCTGCTTTGGTGTAATTTATTGGCGGCGGCGGATCACCCAGCGGCTGCAACAAATGATCCAGACACTGATCTAGTGTGTAATTTCCGAATTTGACTAACGTGTCATAATTCACTCCATAAGTTGTACGACGCAATAAGTGAGCTGCAAGATATCTGCTCCATGGACCTGCATATTTGTTTAGTGTGGCCATATCGTTAGGTTTTGAAATATTTATCTATTGGATATCAAAAATGACAAAAGGTTTAATGGATATTTTAAAAATAATAATATTTTTATCCTGCACAAAGATAGATATTAAAATGATATGGTGTTTTAAGTTAAATCCATATTTACAAAATGGAATTAATGTATGAGATTGCAGGTATTGAACCCAGCGAATATAATTTAAACCTTTTATATTATTGGATTGGATAAAATAAAAAAAGAGCTGCTGCTATGTACAAAAGCTCCTTTTTTACAACAGGTGAAAATCACCAGACAATATAGCATTTCTATATTTCAAGTGCATGAGTAGTCAGCGACAAATCGCTATGTTGTCTTGCATAATCAAAGGGTCAAATCTTCGACACAAGGTAATCATGATTAAAACCAGCGGCATTAAAATTCCAGAATTCGGTCACATTTATCCAGATTTTGGTAAATTAACTTTTATTTTTTCAAGAAATTTAAAAAACTCGTCTTTCCGTCGCCTTGAAATAGAGATCTGAATATCATTGGACAATTTAGCAAAATAAGTTTCTTTGGCTACTACACCTTTAAGGTATTTTAGATTTATGATATATGAGTTGTGTATTCTAAAAAAATTAAAATCTTTGAGTAATCCTTCATATTCCTTTAGAATTTTTGTAGAGATGATTTCACGTCCGTCATTGAGCACGATATTGGTGTAGTAATTAATGGATTGAATATATAATATATCATCGTGAGAAATTAGTTCTGTTCCATCCTGGGTATGTACTTTGATAAAATGCTGAGAGGTAGGAATATTAATATCATCAATGGTAGATTGATCATTTAGATTGGCAAGTTCTTTCGTTTTAATAATGGACATTACATTAAGAATGGCATCTTTTAAGTCGTCCAAATCAATAGGTTTCAAAAGATAATCAGCAGCTTTAGTACGAAATGCTTTAACCGCATATTCGTCATAAGCAGTAATAAAGATTGTTTCAAATGTAGGTTCAGGAAATGCGTTTAATAATTCCAATCCAGTACTGGTTCCCATCTGTACATCCAAAAACACTAAATCTGGTTGCATATTACGAATCAAATTTGCACCATCATCTGGATTTTCAGCTTGACCTATGACATCAATGTCTTTAAAGTACTCCTGTAATATTGCCTGAAGATTATCTCTACTCGGTTTTTCATCATCTATTATCAATGCGCGCAATTTCATATCCCACTTTTATTTCTTTGAACTTCTTTTAAATATTAAAATCTCCACTTTTGTTCCGGCAGACTGACCATATTCATCAGACAGATCTGAAATCTTTTCAGAAATGTATGCAAGCTTAAGCGCTCTAATCATCTCCAATCGCTCTTTTGAAATTTTATTACCCATAGACCTATGATCCGTATTTGACTTACCTTTTAACTCCAAAGACCTACTTCGTCCTATTCCGTTGTCAATTATCTCACATACAACGTTGTTTATGTCTTTTTTAATATTTATTTGCAAAAAATTCTTAGCTTTTTGATTGGGTATCAATCCGTGCCGGATTGCGTTTTCTACATGTGGTTGTAGCAGCATGGCAGGCACATCGTAATCTTCCAATCTAATTGCAGTGTCAATATTGATATCATAATCAAACTTATCTGCAAATCTCAAGTGCTCCAAACTACAATATAATTTCAAAACATCCAATTCCTGCTTTAATGTAATAAACTGACTATCAGAGCCATTAAGATAAAGCCGCATCAATCGTGCAAATTTAGCTAGGTAGTCATTGGCCGATTTTTATTTTCTGTATTTATGAATTGCTGGATGGCATTGAGCGAATTGAAAATAAAATGGGGATTGAGTTGGGATTGTAGTGATTTTAAACGCAATTCGGAGATCAACTTCTCTATTCTGGATTGTTCTGCAGCTTGCTCTCGACGTTGTTTAAGGTATCGGAGTATAAAGTAAAGAAGAATTAAAAATGCTGTAAGTAAAGTGAGCATTCTAAACCATAACTTTTCTGAGTAATGCTTTTTACTTCAAAATTAACTTGAGCAGGCATTTTACTAACATTACCTATGGCATCTATCGCTCTGACTTCGAAAGTATATTTTTCAGGTTTAAGGTTATTAAATGTAAGGCTATCATTATGTGTTTGAAGCCATTCAGGCACTGAAGGCAATAGTCTGTATTCGTAGCGTACTTTTCCATTACTTTTGTATGAAATACCCGAATATTCAAAGTTGACAGTATTTTCATTATATTCTAACATGGAAAGTATCCTTGTCGGCTAATTCCCAAGTAGATTTTAGAATTTTGAATGCATTAATGTGAATCGGTGGTGGTAGTTGGAAGTTAGTTTTGTTCAATTGATTTATATTAACCTGAACTAGACCTTCGTCAGTGGCAACATAAAGTTCATCATCATAGCAATATATGTCATTTATATAGTCATCAGGAAATCCGTGAAAACTATTAAATGCGCTAATCTTAAAATCTTTTCCTACTTTTTGAATTAGATTGACACCTTTGCGTGTAGCTACCCAAACCCTATTTTTCTCATCAGTCTTGATTGAGTGGATATTAGCATCCATTAATTCATTATCAAAATGTCGAATCACTTCATCATTCTTCAAAACATAAACACCATTACCTTCAGTAGCTACCCAGATCAAGCCATCATTGGATTGTTTGATGCCATTAACACTAACCGACTCGCTACTTTCATCAAGACAGATAGGATTTAGTTCATTTTTTGTTGGCCTTCCCCAAAATAAACCTTGCTGATTACCAGAATAAAATTTCCCTTTTAGGAGCAGTATGGCATACATTCTGCCAGAAAGATCCGTACGCTGTCCATTATCAAAATTTCTTAAAGAATTAAGCTTGTCTTTATTTAAAAAATTGGAGCCAAAAGTTGACGTGATCGACAAAGAATCTTGATATAAACTCACAGATTTAAATCCAAATTGAGAAAATAACTTATCATTACGGTAAATGGCATTGCTGCCACCATAGAAAACTTCACCTAATATATTTGTTTCTAAAAATCGCAAGTCAATAAGATCAGGTTTATATCTTTCGTTTCCTTTAAGTAATTCAATAATTTCATTTTTTGAATTGGCAAAATACAAAGATTGATCTTTTAACCCATTTACTAATTTAATGGGTTCATCACTTAATTTATTAATAATTTCCTTACCTGTGCTTAGATCTAAATTTGAGTATTTTATAATTCCTTCACCCATCGTAGATACCCACACATTTTTCTCCTGATCGATTAAAATTGATGTAGCTTTATGTAAGTTTAAAAATGGTTTCCAAACATTTGTTTTGATATTATAGGTATATATTCCTTTATTAAGGATAATGTAGAGCAAGTTATTATTTTGAATATTCGCTCCATTAGACTTTTTCTTCATTTTAAAAGGATACAACATAGTATTCATCAATTTCCCATTTTTGTATACCCTATATCCATCACTATTAAATGCAATTGCATTATTTTTTGATAAATAATGGAAATCAGTAACAAAATTTGTTGAACTATTTACCGGAATTTTGATTGATAAATCTACATTGTCCAAATTTTTCAAATTCCCTTCACCGTACATAATTGATGCAAATTCTACATCTTGATCTTCTCGTTTATAATCATACTTGCAATACATCAAAACATCCTTCAAAAAATAAAAATATCCTGAAGTGGATTTACTTTTTGATATAAATTTATGTTCAATTTTTGTGATTTTATCATTCTTAATAATAAAGTTATCATATATACTCATCGCAAGTTTATGATCAAATGAGTCTAAAACTGAGTATAGAATTTCATCTTTGGAATTAATTAGAAATTGACTATAATAATTTTTTGTATTTCCAAATATTTTAATTTCGCCGGTTTTTTCAATTTTAGAAATGGCAACAAATGAATACAACCACACATTGTCTTTACTATCCAAAAGCATTGCAAAGTTATCATTTGAAGCTAAGCCTTGGTCAACTGTAAATAATTTAAACGATTTACCATCATACCTGACAACACCTTTATCTGTCGCTGCCCATATAAATCCTTTTTTATCTTGTTTTATAGAATAGACATTATTGGATGGAAGCCCATTTTTGATTGTTAGATACTTACCAAAATCTGATTGACAAATAATGAAATTATATAACGATAAGAACAATAAAATATTTATTACTCTGAAATTAAAAACTTTTTCCAAAATACGCTCAATTATTTTAAATTTCTTCATTTCTAGCTAAGTCAAAAACGGATCAACCATTATATTACAATATCCAAAACAAATGAAAATTCAAAAATTTCCTTCAAAGAGAACAAAATTAATTTAAAATTAATAAATTTTTAGAATATTACAAAACTTTATTTAATTTCGTGATAATATTATGTTTACCAAATTAATTCTGAAAAGAAAGGATAGTTTCATGATTATCTACAAAACAGGGAAATCCTATGTACATGACAAAAATTTGATGGCTCGTGCAAAATCTCTACTATTATTGGTATATAGAGCCCTCATTATGAATTCGAGTCCTGCTTTGAAAACACTTTTTGATGGCCTTCCATGCGCTTTGCAGATGAAAATTTCAGGATTTTTTTCTTAATCATCAATCCTGTTATCAGCATCCATGAATAGCTTAAATGCGATCAATCCAATCAGAGTTTCTATTCTTGAATCTTTGCAAGTGTGTATCCTCCATGTGAAAACCATTCGATTTCATATTTTTAAACATACTTTCTATCTGCCATCTCTGCCGTAAACTACTGTCACATCCGTTATCTTTTCTGTGACAAAATGATCAGGTGTTCCGATTTATTTTTATCATTTTTAAACCTAAATCCACTAACATAAACTTCCAATTTACCATATTTATATTTTTTATTATTGGAATGTTTGCCTTTCTGGAGTTTGATTTTACTATGTTCTTTACGGATATCTTTTGACTATCATGGTACACTT
>JADKGF010000056.1 GCA_016717105.1 Saprospiraceae bacterium
TTTGGAAGGACAAAGGTACGATTTTATCTGTACATTTTGTAACATGATAGATTGCTGTGGATTTAAACATTCAAATATACTTTTCGAAACACACACTATCAGTCACATCAATATACTGTCCATCACTGGGTATCTTTATATAACTACACTTCTTGTACAAGGAGACAGCTGGCAACATGTCATCACCTGTTTCTAAAATGCAGCGCGGTAAATCCCAAGTCATGTGCCCAATCTTCCAATGCGCTTAAAATTTTATGAGCGATGCCATGTCCACGCATCTCTTGGCTTCATATACACCCGTTTGATCTCCATTGTAGTATCATCATATTCTTTAATTGCACCATAACCTACAGGATATCATTATTATAAGCTACCATGACATAATTCTATAAATCCCACCTTATTATATTGGGCAAAAATCATTAGCATTTCCATTTCTAATGCACAACTCTTTGTCAAGTGCTTGACTAGTTTTAGGAAATCTAGATTTTGAGAATTGGTTTTTGTGATGGAAAGCATGTATTCTATTTTAAATTAATAAATGATATAGATTCTCGCTAGTTTACTTTATTTACTTCGATCCTGCAAATTCTGATATTTTTCTTCTATTTTTGCAAATTAAATCCACTTTAATCAAACTTTGTCTATACCACAAAATATACTGACACACCCATAGAATATGTCAAGGGCATAGGTCCACTACGCAGAGACTTTCAGAAAAGAACTGAATATCCACACTGTCTATGATTGCCGTTTACCTATCCATTCAGGTATATAGATCGCACTACTTTCCTATCAAGGATTTGCTATCGCTGACGGCGACAACATACAGCTGAAAGGCACATTGATCTCTTTGGAAAAATAAAAGGCAAAAAAAACCGTAACCGAACCAAGCCATGTTTAGGATAGCAGTGGATTTTGGAACTTGTTTGGCTTCAGGTGTTACGTGGATAGATCAGACCCTCACACCTGGTCAGGATTACTATTATTTTGGTAAAGTAAGAATATTTGGCGGCAAAAGACCATGGCACATCCAGAAATGGGAGTTGCTCAGTGATGCTGGAAACCAACTTATCACGGACATTTGACCCAGTGTACCCTAGTACCGAAAAAATGGATGCGAAAGGACTAGACAGCAAATTTTCGCCCGTAAGGTAATAAAATCTATTCTACAGACGATCACAGAAGCAGACATCAAAAAGACACTGCCACAATATGTAATAGACAAATTGAGAATCTGTACCAGCATGCAGTCTATCCAGTGGATACACTTTCCAGAAAATGAAAATCAAAACAACTAGCAACCAACAGGATAAATTTGAAGAGTTCATATGTGCAAACTGCGGCTTTTGCAAAGCAAGATCTACCGTAAACATAAATTCAAAAGTGCGCCATTTACCACGATAGGGCCATTATTCAAGACATTTTACAATACAAAACTTCCATTCGAACTCACTACAAGGCAAAAAAATGTGATACGTGAAATCAGGGCATGACATGGGCACCAATACGCAAATGAACCGATTGTTGCAAGGCGATGTAGGTAGCGGTAAGACCATAGTGGCCTTATTGTGCATGTTGATTGCTATGGACAATGGATTTCGGCATGCATCATGGCACCCACAGAAATACTTGCACAGCAACATTTTGATAATGTAAGTCGGCTAGTGGTAGATATGCCTGTTGAAGTCGCTTTCTTTCAAGAAGTATCAAAGGCAAAAAAGGGAGAAAATAATCCAAGATCTCCGCGATGGCAAGATAAATATCATAGTAGGCACGCATGCACTTATCGAACCCAATATTATTTTCCAGCAGCTTGGATTAGCTATAGTAGATGAGCAACACCGATTTGGCGTAGCGCAACGAGCAAGTTTGTGGAAAAGAATAATGATCTGGCACCACATGTATTGGCCGTGACAGCTACTCCGATACCTAGGACATTGGCAATGACCATTTATGGGGATCTGGATGTATCGGTCATAGATGAGTTGCCATAAGCTAGAAAAGAGATACAAACCATTCACAAATACTACGAATCTGCAAGGCCACAATTATTGCAATTTATGCATAGCGAGATAGCAAAAAGGCAGGCAAATCTATGTCGTCCATCCACTCATCGAAGAGTCCGGAAGCTCGATCTGCAAAATCTGCAAGATGGATACGAAAGATTGCTCCAGTATTTTCCATTGCCCGATTACCAAATCAGTGTAGTCCACGGTAGGATGAAAGCCAAAGATAAAGATTGGGAAATGCAGCGATTTATCAACAAAACGACGCAAATCATGGTCGCCACTACGGTAATCGAAGCAGGTGTCAATGTACCAATGCATCGGTGATGATTATCGAAAATACGGAGAGATTTGGATTGTCTCATCTACATCAGCTGCGCGGTCGTGTAGGACGTGGTGCGGACTCAATCGGTATTGCATTCTCATGAGTGATTATAAACTCAGCAAAGAAGGCAAAGAACGCATTGCGACTATAGGTCAGGACGAATAATGGTTTTGAAATTGCAGAAGCAGACTTAAGACTCAGAGGTCCAGGAGATATTCAAGGTACAAGACAAAGCGGTGTTTTGGACTTCAAGCTCCTTCAAATAGGTCAAGACAAAACGATCATGGACGCTGCTAGAAATATAGCTTACGCATCATCGATGACGACCCAAATCTAGAAAGAGACATTCACATCAATATAAAAACCAAGTAGCAAAACTCAGAATAAAAAATCGAGATTGGGGGCAGAATATCCTGATGGTATATACTTAATGGAATATTAAATCTTTAAATCCTCAATGTTTTCACTGCATTGTCAATGGCAATACGTACAAAATAAGAACCAGATGGATAATTGCTTACAGGTATATTTATCATATGTTCATTCTGAGACAAAGTTTATCAACAATGATGTCCAGTTGAGCTCCTAGTGTTCAACACCATAATTCTTACATGTGATCCGTGATTTGTAAAGTTCAATCGCGTAAAATCAACACATGGATTTGGTGAAAGTGTCGCTTCGATTCCTTGAGCCATCTTGTCAACCGATGTTGTATCACTACAATCTTTGATAAATGGTATTTTTTGGAAATCGCTATAAAGCACATTGCGAATATCAGCCTCAGAAGCGCCCATCCAATCTATCAATAAACTAGCATAAACAGACCTGAAATCATATTGCATAGGTACACCTTCTTGCGGCGCTATGTTTTCTGTTATCTCTGGATTGTCACCGTAGATACCCTTCTGTACACAATCACCGAAGACGATCAAAGGTGCCGCAGTACCATGGTCAGTACCTAAACTATTGTTGGCCTTTATTTGTCTTCCGAATTCCGAAAAAGTCATACCAACCACACGCTCATGAATACCCAATTCTTTGAGATCGTCCGTAAATGCGGTGATCGCATCTGAAACATCTTTTAATAATACGGCATGATTTCTGTTGCTAATACGTCGGTTTCTCCCAATTGCACCTGATTTGCATGTGTATCAAATCCACCAATATTAGCTACATAAATCTTCGTACCCAAACCACCAGATATCAACTGCGCAATGACTTTAAGTTGTGCAGCAAGATTTCCATCTGGGTAAGTTGTTGTTCCTTTGGAAAATGCACTCAAAACCGTAGTAGCATATGCATTGGATTGTTTATTGTATTGCGAACGAAATCACTTCCTGACTGTAGCAAGAATTATCAACTGGAGCCGCTACAGTCTCTTCTACCAATTTCACAGAAGTTTCATTCAATAAGGTAAAACTGAAGTTGGTCGAAGGACCTTGACATGTTCAGAAACCAAACTACCAAGGGTAATAGCAAATGGATCTGGGCAATCGGTGTTAGGATATGCAGAGGGAAATCCAGATATTTCTGGTCTAGATATCGTCCTAGCCAACCCGTGGTATATATATTTATCAGCATCAGACCCAGATGTCCAAATATCTGTAGATCTGAAATGTGAACGGTTTTGATTTGGATATCCCACAGACTGGACTACAGCCATCTTTTCATCATCAAATAGTCTTTTAGACCTGTCATTGATGGATGCAAGCCTGTTTTGTCAGTCATTTTCAGTACAGATGTTTCTGGCAACATCAAAGTAGGTCTTACCTTACTAAGGCCATCATACTGGATCCAAGGTATGACCATATTGAGTCCGTCATTACCACCATTCAGCTGGATCAAGACCAGAACACGATCTTCAGAGTTGCTCAAAAAAATTAAACATGGCTGAACTTGACATTGCTGCTACATCTAAGCCACCTAAAAATATAGGCAGAGATACAAGAGATCCTGATTGCAAAAAATTGTCTGCGTTTCATTTTCTTTATTTAATATGACTTAATAAAATGGTGGATTTGATTAACTTAAATGGTATTCTGGCATACGCATCATATATACCAATAAATTGCGCAATCTATTGACCACAACAGCTTTATTAGCTTCTGATGGATTGTTTTTATACAATGTGTACGCTGTCTGCCATGTTCCTGTATTACCTAAATTTAGGATAGGAATCAGGATTGTCTTTTGATTTTCGGCCAATGGTTTTGAAAATAATATCAAGGCTATTTCTGTCAATACAAAATCAACATCATCCGGCTTTACAAATTTATCTACTGTATTTATTGGATTTAGTAAAACTCTAAAATCACCAAATTTGTAAGTATTTGATGCCAATAAATCAGTAAAACCTTTTCTGTATGGAAGTGATGTGGCATTTAACCACAATCGGTAATATGAAGGCTCTTGATAATATGGTTGCCAACCGGCTACTGATGGTGCCATAAAAATTGCCATCTGCATTTCGACTGTTTTTTGATAAATTTGCCTATTATTAAAATTAACCCTTTGGACATTGTCTGTAGGCAATGAAGCACTAAATTGATTAATTGGGTTTAAAATAAAATCAATTGGATTTTGACCATTGTACCGATGATACATTCATCATAAAAATGCTCACTTGCTAAAAGTGCTCTGAGTCCAGGCAAAATTTCATAATTATTATCTCTAATGATTTTACCCATTGGGATGATAACATCATTGTGTATAGTTTCATCAATATTAGAGTGGACAAACCATCTGTATAATTTTGTTGCTAAAAGTGGCAACTTCATCTTTTGAAATATTATGTCAATAAGATTCTTGTATTCTTCAGCGCCTGCATTGTTGATAGTCACATTGCCGAATCTGTGTGGAAAAGCGTTTTTTGATCTAATATCATGACGTCCAGCCCTATACTCCAGCCCCGAATAGGTAATGTATTGCGTACATCAATCCAACCTGTCAGCACTCGCGCCATCTCTTTGATGTCATCTTCTGTATAAGTTGTATAATCTCCCGGACCAGCCAAAGGGCTTTGCCAAAGGGTAAATAACTCCATCAATTCGCGAGCATAATTTTCATTTGGTGCTTGGCCCGTATTGTCTCTACCATTGAGATAGTTGAGCATAGCTGGATCGATGGTGATATCTTTGGTCAGTTGTTTAAAATTGCCTAAAGCATTTTTGCGCAACAAGCTGATATATATATAATTATATCTTGGATCGTTTATATCCGCTGTCACAAAATGATTATGCCAAAACATCGTCATCTTTTCACGAATATTAGCATCTCCTTTCAACATCAGGTCAAAAGTCCAACTGCGAATTGAAGGAATTCTATATGCATCAATAGCCCTGATGTGGTACCTTTATCTACCCAAGTATCGCCAATAGGTGTATTAGGATCTTCGGTACTTGTATAGTTGGCGGCGGCGGGTCACCCAGCGGCTGCAACAAATGATCCAGACACTGGTCTAGAGTGTAATTTCCGAATTTGACTAAAGTGTCATAATTCACTCCATAAGTTGTACGACGCAATAAGTGAGCGGCAAGATATCTGCTCCATGGACCTGCATATTTGTTTAGTGTGGCCATATCGTTAGGTTTTGAAATATTTATCTATTGGATATCAAAATGACAAAAGGTTTAATGGATATTTTAAAAATAATAATATTTTTATCCTGCACAAAGATAGATATTAAAATGATATAGTGTTTTAAGTTAAATCCATATTTACAAAATGGAATTAATGTATGAGATTGCAGGTATTGAACCCATGAATATAATTTAAACCTTTTATATTATTGGATTGGATAAAATAAAAAAGAGCTACTACTGTGTACAAAAGCTCCTTTTTTACAACAGGTGAAAATCACCAGACAATATAGCATTTCTATATTTCAAGTGCATGAGTAGTCAGCGACAAATCGCTATCTTGTCTTGCATAATCAAAGGGTCAAATCTTCGACACAAGGTAATCATGATTAAAACCAGCGGCATTAAAATTCCAGAATTCGGTCACATTTATCCAGATTTTGGTAAATTAACTTTTTATTTTTTCAAGAAATTTAAAAAGCTCGTCTTTCCGTCGCCTTGAAATAGAGATCTGAATATCATTGGACAATTTAGCAAAATAAGTTTCTTTGGCTACTACACCTTTAAGGTATTTTAGATTTATGATATATGAGTGTATTCTAAAAAATTAAAATCTTTGAGTAATCCTTCATATTCCTTTAGAATTTTGTAGAGATGATTTCACGTCCGTCATTGAGCACGATATTGGTGTAGTAATTAATGGATTGAATGTATAATATATCATCGTAGAAATTGGTTCTGTTCCATCCTGCGTATGTACTTTGATAAAATGCTGAGAGGTAGGAATATTAATATCATCAATGGTAGATTGATCATTTAGATTGGCAAGTTCTTTCGTTTTAATAATGGACATTACATTAAGAATGGCATCTTTTAAGTCGTCCAAATCAATAGGTTTCAAAAGATAATCAGCAGCTTTAGTACGAAATGCTTTAACCGCATATTCGTCATAAGCAGTAATAAAGATTGTTTCAAATGTAGGTTCAGGAAATGCGTTTAATAATTCCAATCCAGTACTGGTTCCCATCTGTACATCCAAAAACACTAAATCTGGTTGCATATTACGAATCAAATTTGCACCATCATCTGGATTTTCAGCTTGACCTATGACATCAATGTCTTTAAAGTACTCTGTAATATTGCCTGAAGATTATCTCTACTTGGTTTTTCATCATCTATTATCAATGCGCAATTTCATATCCCCTTTTATTTCTTTGAACTTCTTTTAAATATTAAAATCTCCACTTTTTTGTTCCGGCAGACTGACCATATTCATCAGACAGATCTGAAATCTTTTCAGAAATGTATGCAAGCTTAACCCAACTCTAATCATCTCAATCGCTCTTGAAATTTTATTACCCATAGACCCATGATCCGTATTTGACTTACCTTTAACTCCAAAGACCTACTTCGTCCTATTCCTTTGTCAATTATCTCACATACAACGTTGTTTATGTTTTTAATATTTATTTGCAAAAAATTCTTTGCTTTTGATTGGGTATCAATCCGTGCCGGATTGCGTTTTCTGTGTGGTTGTAGCAGCATGGCAGGACATCGTAATCTTCAATCTAATTGCAGAGTCAATATTGATATCATAATCAAACTTATCTGCAAATCTCAAGTGCTCCAAACTACAATATAATTTCAATACATCCAATTCCTGCTTTAATGTAATAAACTGACTATCAGAGCCATTAAGATAAAGCCGCATCAGTCGTGCAAATTTAGCTAGGTAGTCATTGGCCGATTTTTTATTTTCTGTATTTATGAATTGCTGGATGGCATTGAGCGAATTGAAAATAAAATGGGGATTGAGTTGGGATTGTAGTGATTTTAAACGCAATTCGGAGATCAACTTCTCTATTCTGGATTGTTCTGCAGCTTGCTCACGACGTTGTTTAAGGTATTGGAGTATAAAGTAAAGAAGAATTAAAAATGCTGTAAGTAAAGTGAGCATTCTAAACCATAACTTTTCTGAATAATGCTTTTTTACTTCAAAATTAACTTGAGCAGGCATTTTACTAACATTACCTATGGCATCTATCGCTCTGACTTCGAAAGTATATTTTTCAGGTTTAAGGTTATTAAATGTAAGGTTATCATTATGTGTTTGAAGCCATTCAGGCACTGAAGGCAATAGTCTGTATTCGTAGCGTACTTTTTCCATTACTTTTGTATGAAATACCCGAATATTCAAAGTTGACAGTATTTTCATTATATTCTAACATGTGGAAAGTATCCTTGTCTGCTAATTCCCAAGTAGATTTTAGAATTTTGAATGAATTAATGTGAATCGGTGGTGGTAGTTGGAAGTTAGTTTTGTTCAATTGATTTATATTAACCTGAACTAGGCCTTCGTCAGTGGCAACATAAAGTTCATCATCATAGCAATATATGTCATTTATATAGTCATCAGGAAATCCGTGAAAACTATTAAAATGCGCTAATCTTAAAATCTTTTCCTACTTTTGAATTAGATTGACACCTTTGCGTGTAGCTACCCAAACCCTATTTTTCTCATCAGTCTTGATTGAGTGGATATTAGCATCCATTAATTCATTATCAAAATGTCGAATCACTTCATCATTCTTCAAAACATAAACACCATTACCTTCAGTAGCTACCCAGATCAAGCCATCATTGGATTGTTTGATGCCATTAACACTAACCGACTCGCTACTTTCATCAAGACAGATAGGATTTAGTTCATTTTTTGTTGGCCTTCCCCAAAATAAACCTTGCTGATTACCAGAATAAAATTTCCCTTTTAGGAGCAGTATGGCATACATTCTACCTGATAAATCAATTCTCTGCCCATTATCAAAATTTCTTAATGATTTAAGTTTGCCCCTATTTAAAAAATTAGTTCCAAAAGTTGACGTGATAGCCAAAGAATCTTGATATAAGCTCATAGATTTAAATCCAAATTTAGAAAATACGTAATCATTACGATAAACAGCACTCTGCCTCGAAGTAACTTCGCCAATTTCATTAGATTCTAAAAATCGTATGTCAATTAATTCAGGCTTATACGATACTGTATTTTTTAATATTTCCTTAATCTCATTTTTTGAGTTGGCAATGTACAATGTTTGATTTTTGAAACCATTTACAAATTTGATTGGTTCGTCACTTAATTTTTTAATTGTAGTCTTTCCCGATTTAAGGTCTAGATTGGAATATTTTATGATTCCGTCGCCCATAGTGGAAATCCAAACATTTTTTTCTTGATCAATTAATATAGAAGTAGCTTTGGGTAAATTCAAAAATGGTTTCCACTCTGCGGTTTCGATATTATAAGTATAGATACCCTTATTGAAAATCATGTAAATCAATTCATCATTTACTATAATGTTACCTTTTGCAATTTTTTTTATACCATTTAGATAGTTGTAGGCCTTACTGTTTACAATATTTTCATTTGATGTATTAATTTTGTAAAAATTAACATAGAAATTTTCTTTAAATAAAACATTTTATTTTTTATTTCTAATACTTCTAAGGTTGGTCATTTTCTGTAAAATATTTAGTTAGAATTTCCAATTCATTATCATAAAATGGATGAAAAATGTCACTATTTAAATTAAAATTAGTATATTTACGATCATTACTCCTACAGAAAATTAAATACTGATCTTTATGTAATATAGCCAAAGCTAACAAATTTTGACAATTTGGCACTACTATTGGTTCTACAACAGAATTACTTATTCTAAAATATTTGACAGCATTTTTATCATTAATTTTTCTTTTTATAATCAATTACTGAATAAAATATTTCATCTTATTGTTAATAATAAAATGGCTAAATACGATTTTGGGTTTCCAAATATTTTACAACCTCCATCGGGATCAATTCTAGAAATTCCTACAAAAGAATACAACCAAACAAAATCTTTACTATCTATTAACATTGCAAAGTATCATTAGAAGCCAAGCCGTTTTCTATAGTAAACAGTTTAAAATTTTACCGTCATATTTTACTAATCCTTTGTCAGTAGATGCCCAAATAAATCCTCTTTTTATCTTGTTTTATAGAATAAACATTATTAGAAGGAAAGCCATTTTTATTGAATAATTTTTCTGATATGCTATAGAACTAAAAGTAAAGCAACAAAATATTAAAATTAATATATATTTACTATTCACTCTTACATTCATATATGAGAAGTCCAAAAAATTTAAAATTACTAACATAATCTGATAGATTGGGCATTTAATAACATTTAGACTAAGTAAATCAAATTATAAGAACACAAAAACAGCTAACAAAGTAATACAATGTATAGAGTAAAATTTAGCTAAATTCATTCAACTGGATAACAATTTAGAGCCACAGTTAAAGAAACTGTGGCTCTAAATTATTATTTTAGAATCAATTTTAATGCGTGGGATTCATTTCTAGAACATACTTTAATAATATACATTCCTGTAAGGTTTCAAGTTGGTTAGATGAAATTTCTACTTGGTTTGTACCCAATGTAGGTGTTAATATTTTAGAAAACACCAAATTTCCTGTTAAGCTATAAATTTCAATTTCGACTGGTGATATATCAGAAGTGTAAAATTCTAAAAATGATACATTGTCAAATGGATTCGGTTTTGCATTAACAAATTCAATAATATTAGAAACTATCTTTTCTCTCAATTCTACTTTTTTAGTTTGCAAATCAACACTATAAAATTCATTTTTAAAATTATTATTCATGCTTATATTATTGGATAAAATATTAGCTGAATTAATCAGTAATGAAAAAATAGGCTTTGTTATATCAAATTTTACAGAAGTCGGAGATGAAAATGATATAAATATTTTATCATTATTTACATAAATATCATCTGAACTAAGTGAAATTTGACTATTTATTATATCTAAAAACTTTAAATCATTTATTTCTAACGATATTTGAAAACCATTAAGTTCATTTGAACCATTCGAATAGATATTTATATATGATTCCTGCTGACCAATTTTTTTCAAAAGTATATTCAAATAGTTCAACTTTTCTACTCGACTAGTTCCAATGTCTTTAACATTATTATCATCATTTATATCCCCGACTTTTATACCAGTAAAATTTAAGTTAATAATGTCATTCTGTCCATTTGAAACCTGATATTTTTCGTTCACTTCTATTTTACTATTCAAATTAAATAAAGGTATTTCAGTGCAAAATCTCCAGCTACCATTA
The DNA here is from genome assembly GCA_016717105.1 of Saprospiraceae bacterium. Taxonomy (GTDB): domain Bacteria; phylum Bacteroidota; class Bacteroidia; order Chitinophagales; family Saprospiraceae; genus OLB9. Next base: position 11,105 of record JADKGF010000056.1, read on the forward strand.
TTATTAAATTTTTCTGTGATTCCTAATATCAGTCTTCTTAATTCAACAAGATCTGAAGCAGAAACTTTAGCATCATTATTTATGTCTGCTGCTATATATTTTCTTGAATCGTCAAAAATATCTAAACCTAATATGTGTCTTTGTATCAAAATCAAATCTAAAGTAGAAATACCATTTAAATAATCGTCATTCTTAATTACAGAAATTTCACAACCGTCAACAATCTCAAAATTTTCAAATTTGAACTTTCCATTAGCATCAGTTTTTTGGTGCTCAATTTCAATATTTTGTTGTTTGTAAACCGTTATATCTGAAAATGGTTTACCATCATCAAAATTATTGATTCCACCACTCAATATCCTAGATTCTTTTCGACGCAAGAAGTGAAGATTGACATATTTTCAATATCCATACACTGACAGTGGAGTTATTTCCAATGGGACAATAAGCCAAAAACTCAAACTGAAAAGTTGATTTCTCTTTAGAAACAAATGCAGGTAGATTATCAAAATTGAATTTCCGTTCGTTCCAATCTCTTAATGAGTTAATATCAGTAATTCTCAAGATTTCAATATTATTCTTGAGCACCCTTAATCCAAATTTTGTTGGATAATTGTTTAAACCTTTATCACCATTTACCCAATCATAATTCAAAGGAGATTTTTCAAAAAACCTAATTTCATGAATTTGTATATGTTTGTCAATATTCGGAATAACTTCCATCGTAAAAATAACCGATCTCTCATCACCTGGATTATAAACACAGTTTAACTTACTTTCAACACACATTCCATTAGAGTTATCTAACCCAGGTGTACAAGAATGTTTGTTTTGTAATGGATTTCTCTATAGATGTTACTTGAATTTATTATTCCACATTCAATGGAACTAGCTTTGATGGAAGAAATTCAGAATAATCCATATTAGATGATCCAACAACAGCAGCACAATTATTGAAATCATACAATATATCTGCATTTATAATATTTATTGTAATAACTAACGTGCTATCACAACCGTAGATATTTGATAGATTTTGAACATATTGTCCTTTTGTATCATAGGTTTCTTGTCCAATTTGAATAGACTCTCCCAAAACCAGTGTTTCTGATATATAAGTTGTGTCCGCAACGCCCGTTGCAAATCCCAATAAATTATTTTGGAAATCACACTCTTGAATATTTGTGCTTGGAAAATCATCATTCAAACTAAATGGTGTTACTAAACTTCCATTATCATTTACAACAACAAAGTAATTATGTGCTTCCAGAAGTGACGGTAAATTTAATTGTCTCACATTTATTTGTCAGTACATCGATACCTAAATTAGATTGAAAGATTATTTAAGAATTATTTATGGTTGGATTGTTATTATAATAACAAATGGCGTTAATTTAGATAATGTCACGCTATCCAAATTACAAATTTTAATTGTCAATTCATAGGATTTTCCACCTTTACATTGAACAGAAATATCAGAAATTTTTGCATCCGGAACTGTATGCACAATTACACCATTTTTACATGTATCTGCACATGTTACCGAACAAATTTCATTTGCGGTCAAATTTAACTGTCTTACAGAAATTGATTTATCTGTAAGTGGAAAATCTATATTATAGTCTAAAGTATTTACCTCACCTTCAAATGGAGAAATACTATTTTTTGAATTTGCATTTATTGGTTTTAAGAAGTTACATGACTCATTCAATCCATTTCCTTCCAAATCAGTTTTGGCAATTAAAATATCATCTCCCGTTCCACCAAAACTATTGGTTTTCCTACTATAAAAATATTATTTTCAGTTACCAAAATATCATTACACTCTATCGTTGGACTGCCTACCATACATCTTGTTCCAAACCAAATTACCTTCGAATCAAATTTCAAGATTACAAAGTCATTGTTACCACTTGAAGTAGCATTAACTAATAAATAATACGCACTATTCATTACAATAACTTTTGTAGAATACTCAGAATTTACATTTAATATATTAACTTCCTTATGCCATACTATTTCACCATCTAAATTTGTTTTCATGAGCAAAACATCTACGTCTGATGTAGAAGTGCCGTCCAAATCTCCTTGTCCGCCTAGTATTAAATTACCATTATCTTCAGCTATAGTTTGAAAATAAAGTCTTGCTTCATCCGAAATAATATCTTTTGTATATAATTTGATTCAAATTTCATTTCCATCTAAATCTAATTTAGTCAAACTTCCTCTGAACTTATCTTGACCTCCACCAGCAGAATTAAAACGCCCTGCGCCATATATAAATCCATTATTCGCAATAAGAGAAGAGGTATACGTTTCACAACTTCCTAAATTTACATTCTTTTGCTAACTCAACATTACCTGTAATTTTATTAACTTTCAATAAGAGTGCATCACATCCTAACCCAGGAGAAAAGTTTTCTTGTGTTTGACCTAAAACATAATATGTATCAGTCGTTGTTTCATTTAGTACACTCGTGAAATACGAAGTTGAAAATTCTAGATTATTACGAATCTTCAACCAAATGATATTTTTGATTGAATATTAAATTTCAAAATAAAATTTTGAATAACTCCATTTGACAATTCCGAGTTGCCAACAACTACCAAATTTTCACCGTCTAGTGTCATATTTGTTGCCCTTTCTGTTAAATTCTGGAAAATATCTAATTCGTAAGTCCAATTAATTTTACCATTTTCTGAAAGAAACATTAATACAAATTTAGAATTTGTTGTCCCACTTACCAAAAATCCATCTTGATAACCTATAAACTGATTTGCTTCATCAATACCTGTGGCCCCAATTGTGGATACAAATGTTTTTTTACATTCATCATTTTGGCTTTTAACACCTTCACTTACCAGATTTAACAAAATAATTAAGTAAATAACTAATTTTTTCATTGAAAATAATTTTAAATTTTATACTTTTTAAAAAATAATTTAGATTTGGAACAAAGATAAAAAAAATAAATGTATAACTAACATCCATTAAACATTTTATTTCATAAAAAACGTTATAATAATATTATTATCATTTTAAGTACTTATTCTTAATTAAAAATTGATTTGTTTTGTGGTTTGATTTATTATAAAAAAGTAATGAATGTGTGGAATTAATGGATTTGTAGATAAGTCTATTTCTATCGAATTTGGAGTAGAGTGCCTGAAATCAATGGCACAAACAACATCGCATAGAGGACCTGATGACATGTCCCTTTTTCATAAGCATGATTGTTATCTGGCACATAACAGATTAAGCATCATTGACTTAAGTAATGCTGGAAATCAACCTATGCATTTAGGCAATTTGTCAATAGTTTTAATGGGGAAATTTATAATTACAAAGAAATAAAAACCGAATTACTACGCAAAGGATACAATTTCGTTTCAAATTTGGACACAGAAGTCATACTAGTTTCATACAAAGAATGGGCGATGAATGTGTTAAAATGTTTGTAGGTATGTGGGCATTTGCAATATATAACGCAGCTACTCAAAACCTATTTTGCTCTCGTGATCGATTCGGAATAAAACCATTTTATTATATAAAGGAAGGTAGTAGCTTTTATTTTCATCAGAAGTTAAGGCTTTAAAAAACAAGACTTTCAAGTCTGAAATAAATGAAACTCAAATTAGGAAAGCAATCCAGTTAGGATGGATTGCACATGAAGAAGATACTTTATATTTGAATATTAGGCAATTAGAGCCCGCCACAAATATTAATTTTTGCAATTCAATAATTGAGAAAAGTGTTTATTGGCACATCTCAGACACAAAGATATTGCATAACTCACAAACAGACATTGTAGAAGAATTTAAAGATAAAATTGTAAATTCGCTTAATTTACATATTAGGAGCGACGTTCCTCTTGGTGCCACTTTAGTGGAGGAATAGATAGTTCATCGATAGTATCATGTATAGTAAACCAAAATATATTACCTAAAATTGAAACATTTACAATTTATTATGACGAAGCTGGTGATATCGATGAAAGGCCATTTGCAAAATCAGTTATAGAAAATATAAAGACAAAATAATCCCACATTTTCTTAAACCCTGGAAAATGAAGTAGCAACCCAATTCGATAAAATAACATTTCAAAATGACTTCCCACTTTTAGGCTCATCGCCAATCAGTCAATATTTCATCATGAAAGAAATTTCTAAATATGGGATAAAAAGTCATTCTAAGTGGTCAAGGAGCTGATGATTATTTGGGTGGGTATATGCATACATATTACAGACTATACGCACAATTAATCAGTGACCTAAAATTAAGAAAGCTATATTCAGAATTTAATTACCATAAAAAATACCAAAATTTGACTACCAATTCAATTTTCCAAATTGGAATGAAGTCATTTGCTAGTCTTTTATTTAGCGAAACAAATTTACTGGAAAAAGAATTTAAATACGGGTTAAAAAATGTTTTTGACGAAGATAGTATCAAAATTAACTCTACTTTGAATTCATTAAACAAATTTGATCAATTTCATGAAGGCATGTTGAAATTTAGTAGCTTACCTAATTTGTTACATTATGAAGACAGAAATTCTATGGCGTTTTCGATAGAGAGCAGGGTGCCATTATTAGATCATAGACTTGTTGAATTTGCATTTTCTTTACCTATGGAGTATAAAATACAAAATGGATATACAAAATGGATATTAAGGCAGGCAATGCAAGATTTTTTACCGGAAAAAGTTTATAGTAGAAAAGATAAAATTGGCTTTGTCACTCCAGGAGAAGTTAAATGGTTAAGAAATGATTTGTGGCATTTATTAAATACAGACTTCAGCTTAATACCTGGTATAAAAAAACAAAAGGCTAATCAACTTAAAGAACAATTTTTAAAAGGTGACAATAGCAATGGAAAAATTATTTGGAGATTAGCAAATATGCAAAAAATGGCTTAAAAATTTATAAATAAATTAGAATGGATAATGCAAAAATTTTTGAGGCTTTTGATTTGGGGAAGTTTTACAGATGCAGAAATTAATGTTAAAAACATATTAAAAACAATTCCTGAAGATGTACAATCAATAATCGATGTAGGATGTGGAAATGGGCTCATTACGAATGTATTATCTGAAAAATACACTGTCTTAGGTGTTGACAGGAGTCAAAAAGCATTAGCATTCGTTAATTCAGATAAATTATTAGCAAGCTGTGACAAAATACCAGTGGCAAATAAATCGTTCGATTTGGTTTTGTGTTCTGGGAGTTCTTGAACATTTACCAGATGATGTTTTCTACCTACCATAAACGAATTAGACTGAATTGCAAATAAGTATATACTTATTTCAGTACCAAATCAAGAATCAATAAATAAAGGAATGATAGGTGCCCTAAATGCCAATTTGTGTACCACAGAAATTTGCATATGCGGTCTTTTAACCATGAAGTATTTGCAAAATTATACCCAACATATGAGTTAATTGAACATAAGGCTTTTGGTTTAAAGGTTAGGCAATATAATTCCTTTTTGTCACGAATTAAACATAATATAACACCATCAACTTCATGGATTCCATGGTTTTGGACAAAAAACTCTTCTAGAAAATCTTTTTGTCCTAATTGTGAGATTGAATTTGAAAATAAATATAAGTTTAATTTTCTTTTCTTTGTCTCTTGACATTATTAATATTTTAATGTCTTCAAAAAAAGAATTTTGGCTGATGGTTCTACTAAAAAGAAAAGAAATATGAGTATTAAAAAATCAATTTTAATAATTTCATACTCAAATTTAAAAAATGATCCAAGAGTCTTTAGGCAGATCATAAACTTAAATAAAGTTGGTTATCAAATTACTGCTATTGGCTTTTCTAATCCACAAGTTCAAGGTGTAAATTTTATTTGCTGATAAAAAAGAATCATTATTAAAAAATACTATTTGGCGTATAT
>JADKGF010000057.1 GCA_016717105.1 Saprospiraceae bacterium
GAGTAAATACAATGTTGTATGTTTCAGCATCAAGCCAATACATTAAGAAGATTTCAATGCTGCACTTACTTTAATAACTGACTTGTCCGGTAATACACAAATCGGATAGTGTACTATGTGGTAATATAACCCGGAGGTATGTTGGAGCAGGCCAATACAGTACAGCGTAAGAAATTTATAAGTAAAGTTGTCAGCACTAAGCTAGAAAATAATTACATTGTAAAATGGCTCCTGAATAGTGAAAAGCCCAAAGACAGTAATAGTCAACATATTTCAAAATTTACGGCATCAGAAAAAGAATTATTCTACGAAGGAAAAGACAATTATAAAAAATATTGTTCATCTTGTCATGGATCAAAAGGAGAAGGTATTGCCAATTTAGCTCCACCACTAAAAGGATCTGAATGGGTAGTGTCAAAACCTAGTATTCCTGTTTCCAATCTTATTGCATGGTATGAGCGGCCCTATTTCAGTGAATGGAAGAGATTACAAGCTTCCAACGGCCCAATGCCGGGACTCAAAGACAATATGAGCATCAATGATGGCACCATAGCTAAAATACTTACTTTCATAAGAAATGCTTGGGGCAATGAAGCTAGCCCAACTACATACAGAAGAAGTGTCTGGAATTAGACTTGAAGCTCCAATGGGAAATTGCCATCAAAATTAGCATTAAACAATTCATCAAATACACAGATAAAAGGCAGTAAAAATAATTCGAAATCAAATGCTAAAAAATTGGCCAAAGATGGATGTGATGTTACCAAATGGAAAACAATTGGAGGAACTGCAAGATATCAAATAAAAAACAATAAGATTATTGGTACTACAACAATCAATACTCCCAATACCTTTTTAGTGAGTAATAAAGCATATGCTGATTTTTGAGTTAAAGCAGATGTTTGGATAGATACTCTGCTTAATTCCGGAATTCAAATTAGAAGCAACAGTTATGGAAATTACAACAAGGGTTTTCCATGGCTATCAAATAGAAATCGACCCTTCACCGAGGGCATGGAGTGGAGGTTTGTACGACGAAAGCAGAAGAGGCTGGTTGTATAAATTAGAAGGTAAGCCAGAGGCACAAAAGCTTTTAAAAAATCAATATGGAATCACTACAAGATCTCTGCCATTAGACAATACGATTAGAGTATGGATCAATGGTACTCTTATTACTGATTTTAATGACGGTGAGAACAAAAAGCGGTTACATTGGCCTTCAAATTGCATAGCATTGGAAATGATGAAACAAAAAGAATAAAAATGTCATTGGGAAAATCTTGAGGAAAAGACTTTGGCTAGCACTTTGGTTTGCCTCTAAGAGATGAAATAAATAGCTTGCAGCACACGTCAGGTAATGATGAGCATTCTTCTTGGACTGGTAAAGAACTTACCTTAGATTTGCAAAATACTAAAAACGTCCTTGATCTTTAATGGAAACTTACCAATCACTATATCCTATACCAAAGATGATAAATCTTGGGTAGAAAGAACCAATTGATGCGCCAGAGAAATTACTATTGCCCGACTGTCGTAAAATAAAAATCACTCCTCAATTAGAAAAGCTTGTAATTAGAGAGTTAAGCGTAGATTAAATTTTGGCATGGCTATTTGTAGTCTCAGTCAATTGGTTAATGTCCATAATAGTTGTTTGACTTAATATAAATCTTAGGAAATGCCAGTTTAGCAGGAAATAATACAAGAAACCTAACCGATTTTTAGGATACTGCATAAATTTTGTAAGTTAAGATTGATAACAGCTCAAAAATGAACTTATGCCTGATGGAAAATCATTAAATTGGAAATGAGCATGAGCAGTAGCCACACAAATAGTGATGATTATTTTCTCATGCTAATTCCATCTGGCCTTTAAAAATAAATATAAAAAATAAAAACATGAAATCCCCATTAGCGGTCTGCACCTGCCCGACTCTTGTGTGCAGGCGAATTTACAAACCCTGATTGATTAAATGGGTGCTTTTCAAAAGAATATTAGTCCTTTATCAAAATTCGCAAATCAAACAAATTCCAACAACTTAGCAAATTTAAACACATGAAATCCCACAGTCGGTCTGCACCTGCCCGACTCGTGTGTGCAGGCGGGTACAATCCTGAATGATTAAATGGGTTGCTTTTCAAAAGAATATTAGTCCTTTATACAAATCGCAAATCAAACAAATTCAACAACTTAACAAAATTTAAGCCCCACACATGAAATCATAATCGGTCCGCATACAAACCTGAATGATTAAATACGTTGAGACGGCTGAGACATTCAAAAGAATTTTAAAATTTCACAACTTAAACAAATTCAACAATAGCAAAAATTTAAACAGATGAAATAATGCCTAAAGCTGGCTTTGTAAAGCCCAATGAAAAGTTTTATTGCAGCAAGATTGTCTGCATATCAAGCAATAAGATTTAAATGCCATTGGGAGAAGAGAAAATATTTATGGAAGTAATATGTTCTTAATCTTTTTTTTTCAATTGTTATACACATATTAAGTCTAAAAAGAAAAACCCTTACCAAATCATTGATCCACAAGGGTTTATAATGTTCTAATTACCGGACTGGACGGGACAGTTTATAAAGCAAATCAAAACACAACGCAATAATTTACAGCAACTTACATGTTATGTATTCCAAAATTTCAACTTTGGCTGCAAATTGGCTGCATCAAATTTACTGCAAAATACAGCGTTTTACTGATATATCAAAATGATTTATTGATATTTTTTGAACTAAGTTTCTGCATATATCCAGGTTATTTTTTTACAAATAAAAATGTCTTTTTTCTTTATTATATTCTAATCTCAATATGCCCAAAATTCCCGTTTTTTACATCCATTTTTACACTAAAATTTTAGGTGATTTTTCACTTATTTTTTTACAATTTTTGGCCCAAAATTAGAGTCTATTTTCAGTCATTTTTTGTTCATATTTTTCAGTATTTTTTATCCCTTTTTTTTACCCATTTTTACCAAAAATTTAAGTGAACTGCCTCAAGTTCGGATTACGTGTCAGTGCGTTCGGATTACGGTACAGTGCGTTCGGATTACCGACCACTACCGTACGGTAATCCGAACTTGACACCGACCAAGAGACGGAAATGAAACAGTACCATATATAAAACAATTTAAAACTTATTAAAACTTATTAAAACAATAAAACCGCGTGCGCGAAAAAAAAAGAAACGAAAACCGAAAAAACGCAAGCGGAACGTCTCGCACCAGGGGCCGGCGGCGCCAATTATCAATTTTAAGTTTAAAAAACCACTGCAAAATCGCTAATTTAGTGTCTAATTTTAATTCTGACGAATTTTTTTTGTCAAAACGATAAAAATACTGTAAATGTATTTTCCTTCTCTTAAAACGCCTTAAAATGCGTTGTTTTGGTTTTTGGCCTAATTTTCTCTTTTTCATTAGCTTTATGCAAATCGTGCAATCTTTTTTTGGTCCAAATTTCTTGATCAAAAAATCATGGTATTTTTAACATTTTTTGCTTTACATTTTCAATCTAAAATTACTTTAATTTTGGACCAAATTTCACACCAATTTTTCATACTAAATTTCAATGGTAAAATGCTCTAAATTTTATCCATTTTTTGAATAATTTAACTCTATTTCACTTCTAAAAAATCATCACTTAGTTTACAGCCATAAATGAACATCAAATCGACACTGTTTCTCACTTTGATGTATATTCACTCTAATGTTTTCATCTTCAATCTATGTACAAATCAAAAAAGATATTCAATGTTGTTGATTTGTACTGCTTATTTTACTCTCTCAAATTTTAAAAACCACTCATGCTTATGGTGGAAGAATTTACCATTGTTTTTTGTTTTTCATTTAAAACCAAAATATAATTTACTTTCTAATAAATTAAAACTACTGTTGCAAAATATTATATAATCAAATATATCACCTACTATGTTTTTGTTTTGATTGCAGTGATTTTAATACATTTTTTCGCTCATATAGTGTATTTGGTATTTTGATTTTATTTGATAATGAGTTATTTATATAGAATGTATTTATTTTTATTGAGTGGTTTTCAATAAAAAAACATGTTACTAACATGTACCTCACATGTTTTGTCATGCAGCACCCCTGACCTTTGCAGTGCAAACAAATTTTATAACATGCCTGCTAACATCATCACTACAGACGATCTCAGACAGTTCAAAATTGAACTCCTGGATGAACTAAAACAACTCTTTGGCCACCGTGCCGAAAATAATACTAGAGAATATCTCAAATCCTCAGAAGTTTCTAAGCTTCTTAATATTTCTCTCTCTAAACTTCAACATCTGAGATTGAGTAAAATATTGCCATACACTAGGATTGGTGCCACCATTTACTACAAGCGTGAAGATATTCAAGCCTTGCTGGAAGCGAACCGGAAGCAAGCAAAAGTAAAGTCTTTATCTCTTTTTCAAAAGTGATCATCATGTCAGTACCATCCAAAACCCCTGCAGTTAATTATATCAAGCACATTGATCTATTCTTTGAAATTGCCCGGTATTCACCAGCTATCAATTACGGTCATATTGCCCTGTATATTTCGCTATTCAGATCCCTGGAATCATTCGTTTTTCAATAATCCGATGACACCAGCCAGAGACGAAATCATGGCCTATGCGGGCATCAAGTCCAAAGAATGTTACTATCGCATTTTACGCGAAATTTCAGAACTCGATCTGATCAGGTACTATCCATCCAAGTCAAAATATGAAACAGGCCTGTTTTGTATGTCATCTTTAGAATGGGTAAATGAAGGTGTTAAAATCATTGTTTGGTCGATATCCCACCACCAATCTATTTGTGGAAAGCAATTAGAAATACCTTTCAATGATAGCAAACCTTCACCTGGGGTTACCCGACCCCATAAGTCACAACTCATCAATGGACGAGGAGTGCTTTTTGCCGAAAAGCATGTTTTGATGGAACACCACTCTGTTCACTCCTCCTACAACCCACTCACAGATCCCAAATACGCATCCCATATCGACAATCGTATTTCTTCACATTCAAATAAAAGCAATTATGCAAATTATCAAGATTCACAATCGCGAGGTTCCAGCCTCCGTCCTTCAGGAGTACCAATCGATCCAGAAGCTGACTACTCAATCAAACTTTGAATACGAGCATTTTTCGAGACTCATGGAGCTCCACGGCCAGATCATTTATGGATTCAATTTTAAGTTGTATCGCGAAGACAAAGATGTTTTACTCCAGCTCTACGCATACTTTACTGGAGACGTGGCGCTTTGTAAACATTATGAAATTGACCTTCGCAAAGGCCTTTTCCTATCTGGAAAAACTGGGGTAGGTAAGACTTGCCACATGAAGCTCGTAAGACAGTTTTGAGTTTTAGCGAACGTTTCAAAATGAAGACATGCCAGGCATTAGCATTGGAGTACATGGATACGGGCTCGAACGTTATCTTGCAGTATGGTAGAAACTTTGTGGAGTATATAGACCACAATACAATCAACACGTCTTATTGCTTCGATGATCTAGGCGCTGAAGATGAAGTCAAACATTATGGCACCCAAACCAATGTTTTGGGACAGATCATCTTAATGCGTTATGAGCTTTTCCAAAACCGACAAGTGCTGACGCATTTCACCAGCAATCTTTCGGCACCCCAAATAGAAAATGTTATGGCGAGCGAGTCCGTAGCCGCCTCCGCCAGATGTGCAACTGGATAGAGTACAAAAGTACATCTACAGACAAGAGAAAATAAGAATTTGGGTTACATAGTTTTGGGTTTGGCGGTCGCTGCACGGGCAGCGGCCGCACTTAAACTGGACTGCCCTGCAGATAAGATTAGACCTGTCACACCCTAGTTGTGTGTTCCTTTTTATCATGCATAAAGATGCATGAATAGAGCAGCTGCTTTCGCTCGCTGCAGAGCAGCTTTCTTTCTATTTTATAGCTTACTTCTTTTCCGGCCTTAACGAATAAGGCGTCAAGAAATCATGGATGCAAACCGTCAAAAATTCAAAACTGTATGAGCCAAAATCAGACTAATTCGTCCTAATTAACGAAGTTCGTAGTTAGGCTAAACTGGAAATAAAACCCAAAGGCGAGTTTTTTGAATTTAGGTTTTCAGGAATGATTTTAGGCTTAGTCGTTACAGCCTTGATTTTTTTTGTTTCGTTTTTTGTATCAAGACAAAAAATGAAAAGCCAAGCCGGCTCAAGGCGATCTTAATTTGAAATACAAATTATTTTAATCAGCACAAATATAAAAAATGAAAAACAAAACTTGTCCAGCATCATCAGGCCTCCCAGTCTCAATCTTAATCTCAACCTTATTCTTATCCTTAACCTTAACCGCCCAAGAAATCATCTTCCCTGGCCTACGCGGAGATTCTTTAACAACCGAAATCAAAAAATACTACACCCCTAAAAAAGTACTCAAATACGACGACGCCAGGACCAAACTGTACAACGAAATCTTCCTTCATAAAGACACCTTAGAATGTTTCTATTCCGGATACAAAATCCCAGTACCTATAGGTACCAACATATTATCCTGGACTGCAAGATACGGCATCCAAACCGAACACTTATTTCCTAGGTCGCTTGGCTCAGCTTCAATGCCGGCACTAGGTGATCTTCATCACCTGGTGCCAGCCAGAGCTACGATCAACACTTTAAGAAAAAATTCACCATTCCAAGACATCCCCGATGACCAAACCAAATATTGGATCTACAAAGACAAGGTACTCAATAACATACCTCGAACACAAATTCACATATACTCCGAATACAAGTCTAATGCCTTTGAACCATTAGAAAAAAGAAAGGGCGACATAGTGAGATCCATCTTCTATTTCTATACTCTCTACAAGTCAGCTTCAGATAAAAAGAGTAAAACCTTTTTTACATCAATGCTTCCTGACCTTTGCCGCTGGCACCGATCAGACAAAGTAGACTCCACGGAAATCTTACGATCCTTGGCCATTGCACGCATCCAATCTAATGTAAATCCTTTTATCTTTGACCCATCACTCGCAGAGCGATGCTATTGTGCAGCTTATCCACCCGTTCCTGAAAAATCATACTCCATAAACATCTATCCTAATCCTTCCAAAGGTCTTTTTTATATTGACTTACCAGACTACAAAGGGCCAATCATAATGTCTATAAGCGACCACTCTGGAAAACTTCTGGAGACGCACCATTTGATGTATTCTGGGGTGATGAGTTGGAGATTGGGAAAGGGAATTTGGATAATAAATTTTTCATTTGGCACCAAAAAATTTAAAGCTTTAGAAATTTTAATAAAATAAAAAAAGGCCAGGAAGTTCCGATTCCTGACCTTTGAAATTCTAAGTTTTACACTTCTTTAAGTGAACCTAAAATTTGAGAATGATCTTTTATTACTTTACTCAATAATTATCAATGGCTTGCTGATGATCACACCATCTATGTTGATGACTATGTAATACATACCTTTATCCAAATTCAAGTTGTCATTTTGGTATCTGATCAATTCGCCTTCTGATACTTTATCGACCATCTGGCTGCTGATCAGTTTTCCTGTGCTATCGTATAAATCTGCTTTGATGCTTTGCCCTGAGGTTGCTTCGATCTCTACATTGAACGCTCCTCTTGTTGGGTTAGGATATACTTTGATATTTCCTCCTTCTAGAGCTCTTTCTACTTTGATTTCTACAGGTCCATAATTGGTCTCTCTACCATCAAAATCTACTTGCTTCAGTCTATAAGTATATACTCCATTGACCAGGATGTCTTCATCTTCTATACCATAAACTAATGTCTTGGTACTGTTGCCTGCTCCTGCTACCTTAGCTATCACTTCAAATTCACTTCCTTTGAAGCTTCTTTCTACTTCGAAGTAGTCATTATTGGTTTCGCTTACGGTCACCCACTCTAGTTCATTGACATCATCTTTAGTATTCCACCTGCCTGTAAAGCTCTTTAATGTCACTGGTAGTGGTCTCAACTTCACTCCTGCATCGATATCCGTAATCTGAGCAGCATAACTTACCGTAAATATCAAGGTACTCTGATTGATAAAGTCTATAATATCACTATCTATGGCATCATTGGTACCTTGATTCGGGTTTACATACTGGTAAACATTCATATCTGGTTTTACTCTGATAGTATAGTCTCCTAAATCACATACTTCAAACATGTAGTAACCTGCCATGCCTTCTCTACCTGCTCTTGGGTCATTGATCGTCAGCATCGTTTGTACTGGGACAGGATTTCCTACCCTGTACAATTCTACTAAGATGCCATTGAGTCCTAGATCATTTGCATCTTGAAGATTATTGTTATTATTGTCCAACCATACATAATCACCTACGTAGGCACATCTGTAATATCCGGCGTCGATCGTTTGATTGTTGTCACCCGATTTTAAGGTTATTGTTGTCGATACTCCTGTCGTTGTATTCGCATCGCTATCTCTACCATCATCTGTTCCTGCATCTTGGTGATGCTTTGTATGCCTCTCCTGGTTTTGTAAACGTCACGGTGTAGCTACCTGGGACTAGATTGGTAAACTGATAAAATCCTGTCGCGTCCGTTGTTGTTGTTCTGCTCACTGGTGTGCCGAATGCGTCTGTACCCATCAAGGTTACTGTCACTCCTGCTACCCCTGGTTCGAAGGCGTCTTGTACGCCCTTGGCATTTCTGTCTTCCCATACAAAGTTTCCTATCTGTGCCAGCCTGTAATACCCGGCGTCGATCGTCGTAACATTGTCTCCTCCTGCTATATTAACCACTGGACTAAGGCCATTCGTTGGGTTGGCATCACTGTCTTTGGTATCATCGCCATTTCTGTCTTTTGGTGTCGGTATATAATTATTCGGCGTGTCAAATTTTACCGTATAGCTGCCCGGTGTCAGATTCGTAAAACTATACATCCCATTCGGGCCTGTTAGCGTAAAGGCTTCCTGTACGCCACTACTGTTGAATAATCTTACCGTCACACCACCGATTCCTGGCTCGCCGGCTTCTTGTACGCCATTCGCATTTAGATCATGCCATACAAAATCTCCCAAACTCGCTCTACTATAATAACCTGCGTCGATCGTTGGGTTGTTTTCGCCGCTACTAAGGGTCACTTGCTGTGATTTGCCGGTACTCGGGCTCGCATCACTGTCTTTGTCATCTGCACTCCCACTGTCTTTGCTCGTGGTGGTAAATCCATTCGGCGCTATAAAGTTCACTACATATACCACGCCTGGTCTCAGGTTTGTAAACTGATACTGTCCATTGGTTCCTGTTGTGGCATTTGGTACTAGATTATTGTTAATATCTCTAGCTGGGTTGCCTGTTGCGTCTTCTAATCTTACTGTCACTCCAGCTATTCCCTGGTTCTCCTGAATCTTGTACGCCATTAGCATTGGTATCTTCCCATACCAAGTCACCTAAGCTTGCCGATTTCAGATACCCTGCATCGATCGTATTATTGGTCTCACCACTTTGTACGGTCACGGGTGCTGATGCTCCTGTCGTGATACTCGCATCACTGTCTTTAGTATCGTCTCCACCTTGGTCTTCGGTCGTCGTCACGGTGTTGGCTGGTTTGGTAAACGTCACTGTATAGGTGCCTGGTGCCAAATTGGTAAACTGATAGCTGCCATTGGTGCCTGTTGTTACGGTAATCGGTGTGATCGGTGTTCCGTCTCCTTTGGTACCGGTCAGCGTTACGGTCACGCCTGCTATTCCTGGCTCGCCCGCATCTTGTACACCGTTACCGTTTTTGTCCTCCCATACAAAATCGCCTATCGTCGCTGGACGGTAATAGCCCGCATCTATCGTTGGATTGTTTTGTCCGCCTGTCAGCGTCACTCCTGCTGCCTTGCCTGTAGTAGTGTTGGCGTCACTGTCTTTGGTGTCGTCTCCTGCTCTGTCTGCACTCGTCGGCTGGTAACCACTTGGGGTGGTGAATTTCACTACATACACGACTCCTGGTTTTAAGTTCGTAAACTGATATTGTCCATTGGTACCTGTGGTGGTGGCTGGTATGATATTTCCATTGATATCTCTTGCTGGGTTGCCTGATGCATCTTCCAAGCTTACTGTCACTCCTGATATACCTGGCTCACCTGCATCTTGTACGCCATTGCCATTTTTGTCCTCCCATACATAATCGCCTAGGCTCGCTGGTCTTAGTACTCCTGCATCTACAGTCGTATTGTTTTGACCACTTACCAAAGTGATGCCTGCCGTACTTCCTGTCGTAGGGCCTGCATCGCTGTCTTTATCATCTGTGCCATTGTCTTGGCCTGTATAGGCGGTGCCTGTTGGCTTGGTAAAGGTGACGGTGTAGGTGCCTGGCTTCAGTCCTGTAAAGCTGTAGCTACCATCCTCACTTCCGTCGTAGTGGTTAGGGTTACCGGTGTTCCATCTCCTGCTGTTCCTGTCAAGGTTACCGTTAATCCGCTGATCCTGGCTCACCGGCATCCTGTCGGCCATTGCCATTGGGATCATCCCATACAAAATCTCCTAGACTTGCTGGTCTATAGTATCCCGCATCTATCGTTGGATTGTTTTGTCCACTCTCTAAGGTTACTCCTGGTGTTTTACCTGTCGTAGCATTGGAATCACTATCTTTGGTGTCGTCTCCACCTCGGTCCACACTGGTAGGTTGGGATCCGCTTGGCGTATTGAATTTCACTACATAGACTACTCCTGGTTTTAAGTGCGTAAACTGATATTGACCATTCGTTCCTGTAGTGGTAGATGATATAATGTTATCATTGATATCTCTCGCTGGATTGCCGTCGCATCCTCAAACTCACGGTAACTCCGATATACCCGGCTCGCCTGCATCTTGCACGCCGTTTCCGTTCCTATCTTCGAATACAAAGTCTCCCAAACTCGCTGATCTTAATAATCCTGCATCTATGGTCAGATTGGTCTGGCCCGCGCCCAAGGTGATCGCTCCCGTCGTATTGGTACCACTATTGATATCATTGTCGGTATTGTCATTTCCACTATTCGATGTGGTAACGCTGTATCCTGTCGGTGGTGTCACTCGTACATAATAGGTTCCTGGAGGTAGGTTATCAAACTCATAAGCGCCTGTACTACTCGTCGTTGTGGTGCGGATGACGTTGTTGTTTTGATCTAACAATTGTACGGTTACATTTGCTATGCCTGGTTCTCCTACATCTTGCTGACCATTGCCATTGCGGTCTTCCCATACGAAGTCGCCTATCTTGCCGTTCGGGATGTATCCCGCATCTACTGTAGGATTATTGTCTCCTGGGTTCAATGTGTAATTCTGGGTGCGGCCATTGGTTACATTGGCATCACTATCTTTGGTATCGTCTGACGTGTTGGCTATCGTTCTACTGTATCCTGTCACTGCTCCAAACTCTACATAATACATACCTGCACAAACTTCAAACTCATAAAATCCTTGAGCATTAGTTGTCGTTTGTGCTACTTCTACATTGGAGGTATTGTATAATATTATCGACGCTACTCCTAAACCGGTCTCGTTCGTATCTTGGATACCATTAGCATTATCATCTCTCCATACGAAGTTACCGATCTTTGCTTTAGGTTGAACAGTGATATTCACAAAGTCAGTATCGGTACACATTGTAGAGGCTACAACTACCACTCTATATTGCGTATTTCGTGGTGGACTTACCATTGGGTTTTGTTGGTACTTGTGTTAGTCTGTCAATGGTGGACATTCCATCACCCCTGGATATTGTCGCTCCAGCTGGTGGTGTAGCCGTCGGGGTGCCTCCGATTTGTACACTATTGCCCATACATACCGTCTTGTCTTGTCCCGCATCGGCTACTGGATTGAGATTGACATTCACATCTACGGTAATTTGTCTGCTCACTGCACACCCATTTAAAGTGGCTGTAAGGGTGTACGTGATGTCAAATGGTGGTGTACTCAGTGGTCTCGCTACTGTATTGCTATTCAAAAATAAATTGGGAACCCACTGGAAGGTAGCTCCTGGACTTACCTGATTGGCATCGTTCGGGTTGGGCCCTATTTGTACTGTTCCACCTTGACACACTGGATAGTTGTCTTGCGTATCGAGCTTTACTGGTTCCTTAATAATTACTGGTTTTATATATTGCGATTCACATAAATCCTTAGAAACAGTCAAGATCAAAGTCCTTGAAGTACCTGAAAAAGAAGTAGGCCATTTTACACTTTCTGTTATATCATTAGCATCTCCATCCAAACTTGTTCCACCATCAAATGTCCATGCATACGTTGCTCCTGCTACAGCGGGACTAGCATTAAATATACCATATTCTTCAGCACACACCTCATCTGGCCCTGTAATACCTGAGGATGGTCTTAGTTTTACTGTTACCACAGCCTGTGCTGTGTTAGTACAGCTATTGCTACCTGTAACAGTTATTGTATATGTTGTTGTAACCAAAGGGCTAACAGTTATAGTTGCCGTTGTCTCACCAGTGTTCCACAAATAAGTCCCTGTTCCACTTCCTATCAAAGAAGTACTTTCACCAAGACAAATGCTCTTATCTCCTCCAGCACCTGCTGTTGGAATGCTCACATCTTGCACTACAAATGTTGATGCAGATACTGCAGTACAACCATTTTGTGTATTGGTGACTGTAACTACATAGTTACCTGAAACTGAAATATTATTGGTTCGTGAAGTCGAAGTATATCCATTAGGTCCACTCCAAGCATAAGTGTACGTCGCTATATTTGGGAAAGCTCTGATCGTTGCACTGTTATCAGTACAGGTTAATGGTCCTCCAATATTATCAGCATATACCCCCATTGGTGATGTCGTATTCACTGTCACCGTCACATTATCGGTGGAGGTACATTGATTGCTGCTATTGGTTACCGTAATTACATACGTGGTCGTTGCACTTGGATTTGCCGTAGGATTACTCACCGTTGTACTGTTTAAACCCGTTGATGGACTCCATGCATACGTCCAACCCGTAGTGGACGTCGTTCCTATAGCTGATCCACTTGCATTTTGCGTACAGGTCTTCGTGAATGGGTTACCTGCCTCCGCTGCAGGTGATGTCGTATTCACTGTCACCGTCACATTATCAGTGGCGGTACATTGATTGCTGCTATTGGTCACCGTAACTACATATGTGGTCGTTGCACTTGGATTTGCAGTAGGATTACTCACCGTTGTACTACTTAAACCCGTTGATGGACTCCATGCATATGTCCAGCCCGTAGTGGACGTCGTTCCTATAGCTGATCCACTTGCATTTTGCGTACAGGTCTTCGTGAATGGGTTACCTGCCTCGCTAGGTGGATTCGTATTCACTGTCACCGTCACATTATCGGTGGCAGTACATTGATTGCTGCTATTGGTTACCGTAACTACATACATGGTTGTTGCACTTGGATTCGCAGTAGGATTACTCACCGTTGTACTACTTAAACCCGTTGATGGACTCCATGCATACGTCCAACCCGTAGTGGACGTCGTTCCTATAGCTGATCCACTTGCATTTTGCGTACAGGTCTTCGTGAATGGGTTACCTGCCTCCGCTGCAGGTGGATTCGTATTCACTGTCACCGTCACATTATCGGTGGCAGTACATTGATTGCTGCTATTGGTTACCGTAACTACATATGTGGTCGTGGCACTTGGATTCGCCGTAGGATTACTCACCGTTGTACTGTTTAAACCCGTTGATGGACTCCATGCATACGTCCAACCCGTAGTGGACGTCGTTCCTATAGCTGATCCACTTGCGTTTTGCGTACAGGTCTTCGTGAATGGGTTACCTGCCTCCGCTGTAGGTGGATTCGTATTCACTGTCACCGTCACATTATCAGTGGCGGTACATTGATTGCTGCTATTGGTCACCGTAACTACATACGTGGTCGTTGCACTTGGATTCGCCGTAGGATTACTCACCGTTGTACTGCTTAAACCCGTTGATGGACTCCATGCATACGTCCAACCCGTAGTGGACGTCGTTCCTATAGCTGATCCACTTGCGTTTTGCGTACAGGTCTTCGTGAATGGGTTACCTGCCTCCGCTGTAGGTGGATTCGTATTCACTGTCACCGTCACATTATCAGTGGCAGTACATTGATTGCTGCTATTGGTCACCGTAACTACATATGTGGTTGTTGCACTTGGATTCGAAGTAGGATTACTCACCGTTGTACTGTTTAAACCCGTTGATGGACTCCATGCATACGTCCAACCCGCAGTGGACGTCGTTCCTATAGCTGATCCACTTGCATTTTGCGTACAGGTCTTCGTGAATGGGTTACCTGCCTCCGCTGTAGGTGGATTCGTATTCACTGTCACCGTCACATTATCAGTGGCAGTACATTGATTGCTGCTATTGGTCACCGTAACTACATATGTGGTTGTTGCACTTGGATTCGCAGTAGGATTACTCACCGTTGTACTGCTTAAACCCGTTGATGGACTCCATGCATACGTCCAACCCGTAGTGGACGTCGTTCCTATAGCTGATCCACTTGCATTTTGCGTACAGGTCTTCGTGAATGGGTTACCTGCCTCCGCTGTAGGTGGATTCGTATTCACTGTCACCGTCACATTATCAGTGGCAGTACATTGATTGCTGCTATTGGTCACCGTAACTACATATGTGGTTGTTGCACTTGGATTCGCAGTAGGATTACTCACCGTTGTACTGCTTAAACCCGTTGATGGACTCCATGCATACGTCCAACCCGTAGTGGACGTCGTTCCTATAGCTGATCCACTTGCATTTTGCGTACAGGTCTTCGTGAATGGGTTACCTGCCTCCGCTGTAGGCGATCCTACGCTCACATTAAATACATCCGATGCAGTACATTGTTTATCATCTGTAACTGTCACGGTATAGGTCGCATTTTGTGCGGATATTGACTTCTGATTTCCTGTACCTAAACTGCAACACCAGGAATAAGAATAGGGCGATGTACCTCCGGTTGCTTGTACCGTTTTGGTGTAATTGCCCCCCGCACAAACCTGATCATCAGGAATATTGAGCGTGAGCTGAAGATTCACCGTCACTGTCACACAATTGCTAAACGCATCACAGGTCTGACCATTAAATGTATTTCTTGCCCTTCTTCTATAATATGTGGTTTGCGTAAGATTGCCGGGACTATACGTGGCATTAGTTGCTCCTGATATATCTGTCCATCCCGATGAGCAATTCGTCGTACTTCTTTGCCATTGATAGACAACTGTTCCATTGCCTGTCCCAGATGTCACATTTGTCAGACTTGCAGGGTTTGTATTCGTACATATACTTTGATCTGCTCCTATCACTCCTCCATTTACGGTACAAGATTCACAACATCCATTTATGTAAATCTCATCAATATCCCAGATTTCACAAGGCCCATTTAGTGGTGCCGGATCATAAGATAAAAATTCAAATGATATTGTACCTCCAGTAAGAGTTAAGTTTAAATTGAAATTATTCCATCCAAAAACACCCATAAGTTGTATTATACTAATACTCTTATATATTTCAGTTCCATTTCGAGATATTCTTAATCCAAATTTTCGTGGGTAATTATTTAATGTTGAAGCCCCGGGGCAATTTTGAAAAACTCCTTGACGTATTTCTAAAGTAGTCAATTGCAATGATTGACTCGCACCCAACACTACATTAAATCTCAAAGCGTCAGGGTCATTATCAACCCAGTTAGAACTATTTTGTCCATTAAAACACATATTAGTGCCCATAGATTGGTTACCACTTCCACATGAATTTGCCCCAACTTGTCTATATAAGTTACCCACATTTAGATTACAATTAGATGATACGAATTCAGCTGGCCATCCATTAGGAGCCAAATCACCGACATTACAATTATCCATATTAAATTCAATTAACTTAGGGCAGCTGTTGATTAAAATTGTACCATACATTAAATTATCTATGCCATATTGACTCCCTCCATTAGGATACAGCTCAATATTTTGAATTAATTTGCCAGTTGGTGCTACAATACCTAAAAATTCTTCACATTGACAATTCTCATTAACCCCATCTATAGAAAAATTGCATAAAGATCCATCAGAATAATTCACTCTCACTTGGTGTGTGGACGATGCGCCATTTAAGTCTATTATGTAAAAACCAACATAATTTACTGAGGTAGTGAATGAGATTCTGATATCATCTCCATCATTCGAATTATCATCAATTCTTGCTCCCCTCGTTCCAATGGGAGGCGCACTTCCAATATCATTATGCGCAACAATTCCAGACGAACCAGAATTTTCTAAATTTAAAATGCTTGCTCCTAAGCTGCCTAAATTTATATTATTAAG
This sequence comes from Saprospiraceae bacterium, assembly GCA_016717105.1. Taxonomy (GTDB): domain Bacteria; phylum Bacteroidota; class Bacteroidia; order Chitinophagales; family Saprospiraceae; genus OLB9. Next base: position 16,295 of record JADKGF010000057.1, read on the forward strand.
CGTTTGTCCATTCGTATAGTTTTCGAATGTAATCGTTTGGTCAGGACTTTCTCCAGCAGCCGTTACCCATGCGTTATATCTTGCAGTGTTTTCTGATCTTGTCGCAGCTTTAAAATAAGTGCTTGTGCTACAAGTTTGAGCATCTGTTTTCATTTGAACGACAAACAAACATGTAAAAATAAAAAACAAACTAATATGGCGCTTCAACAAAATATAAAAAAGGTAATTGCACCACTTATATAAACTATCCATTCTCAAAATATTTTAGGTTCTCAATACAAATTTCGTATTTTTGACACAAATGTTCGGGATGAAGTCCCACGTCCATTGATGTTTAAATGATAAAAAAGTCCCCTTAACTAAATGTTATAATCATCATATACATTACTAAAATTCAAAAGAAGCAACCTAATCGTCCATAAAAGCTTAATTAATTTCCCCACTCATCCTTTAAAAAAAACGCGAATCTTACTGTCTTAAACAACAACACCCACTGTACAAATAATAAAAAAAAAGAGCCCTCACTCTTTTGCGAAGACTCCTCTTTAACAAAAGCGTTATTATTTATTAATGTGCTAATGCGACAATGTGGCAAAGTGCTGATGTGACAATGTGGCAAGTATGCTTTGATGTGCTGATTCGGTAATGAGGCAATGTGCTGATGCGATAATGTGATAATACAATAATCTGCTATGTGACAATGTTGTCTCAATTAGCATATTAGCACATTAACTAATTAGCACATTAGTTAGTTAACTTTTCGCTGTGCCAATAATCTTCGACATTATCTTTTTTAGAACTAAAACTTCATCCAATAACTTCTCGCAATTGGGATAACTTTCTGAGTGCTGACTTAATAACAACCAATATTCAGTTTCATTGGCTTCTTTGTCAGCTATTTTAACTTTATGTATAAAATCTGCTTTACTTTCTGCACTTTGTGCTTCCCTTATATTTGCAATTCAATAGAAGTACCTGGAACGAAATAATTGATTTGCTAAGTTATATTTTCTAAGCGTTTCAAGATTTTCAGTAAACTTTATAATCTCCAAAGCAAACTGAAAACTTAAATCCAATATTGCATTCTCTTTATTAAGTACTTAATAAATTTATACATTTAAAAAAAATTAGCATATTAGCACATTAACCCATTAGCATATTATCACATCAGCACATTAGCACATCAATTAATTAACACATTAAAATTAATTCCCATTCACTTGTATAATCACACTACCACACTTTATAGTGGGACATTCTGTGGTGTTTGTACAATTTCCAGGGTCGGGTATGTTTACTAGTGCCGCGTTACATACTTGTCCACTAGCATCTGTCACAGTGATCTGAAATGTGGCACCTCCACCAGCTGTTCCAGGGCCCAATACATACTGCGTTGGTACTCCATAGACTCCATTGGTTGGGGATATGGTAGTTCCTCCATTTACAGATACGTTATAATTACTTAATGCTCCATTGGTGTTGTTGACTAGTAGCGTGAGCCTGATTCTATTATCTGTTATCTTTGCAGGGGTGCCATTATTGTCACAAAACAAATTCGTAACAATTGGCAATTCTATCTGACAACATCCTGGCACTTCAAGGTTTTCAATAAAATGACACTTCTCATCAAATAGTGAATCTCTTAAAGTCACATCAAAATCAGATGGTCCCGCTGGAAATCCGCTAAACTCAAATACTGTTGTCGTACCATAAAATCCAAATGCAGGTGTCACTGTGCCTACAGCAGGGTCCACCACATACATGGTCTGATTTAACAAACCATCTACCAATTTTATATTATTGCCCACAGGATTCATACTGACCCTTAAAACATCATTGGCTGGATTGGCATCAGTGCAACAATTTTGGCATTCCAATATATTTTTGTTCATGGATATTATATGAACTGGTGCATTCAATGTTTTATTTAAAGATATACATCCGCTATTTTGTTCATCTCTTATAAATACACGAAGATCCCCTTCTGATGTTGGAAAATTCATCGGTATTTGATAGGATGTACCATAAGGTATGCCACTATAATTAAAGTTATCACCAATGATCTGATAAGTAGAACCCAAATAATTTCCTGTTGGAAGCAGAGAAACCGTAAAATAGTCATCTGAATAATCTGTTGGGGTGCCGTTATCGATACAATTGACTTCCGGATTCATGAATGCTATAGCACATTCTGTACACGTAGCCCCTGGCCTTTCTACCTGAATGGCCTGCTGACACAAGGCATTATTGGAATCTGTTATGGTAATTATGATACTGGTAGTGTTTATTGGTATGTTACCTAACACTATAGTCGAGCCATACGATAAGCTGGATGCGGTGATATCACCACTCACATTATAGCTTCCGCTAGTACCTATACCTTTGACATTTAATGATATGCTCCAGTAATCGTCCGCTGGGTTTGAATTATTGTTGTCATTACAAATGCTTGTAAATACGATATCATTCAAATCACAAGTAGAACAAGCCGGTGGTGCTTCGAGTTCAAAATTGGATATCTTACACTCAGGGTCATTGACATCCTGTATGGTCAAATACACAAGCGGAACATTGGCGATCAAATTTACTCCCCTGATGGTTGGGTTATACTACTACCGTATGATCCCGTTTGGGGTAATGGATACCCAGGTTGCGATGGTGTTGTTCTACATTATAGTTAAACCCACTACCCAGATTAGTGCCGGATACATTAAACTGATAAAACCATCTGTCATCCCCTATCAATCCAGTATTCCTATCATCACAAATAGGGTTTCCACTGATATTAAACGTACCATTACACGAACAAGCTCCAGATGGGATTAAAGTAAATTCATATTGACAGCCTCCGGTTACATCCGTGATGATTACAGTTATTGGCCCTGAAGTTGCAGATCCCGCACTCATGGTAAATCTAGTAGGCTGATTAAAAATGCCTGATGTTGGACTTACCGTACCGCTCGATACACTTAAAGTATAGGACGCTCCTACATTGGTGCCTGCTGGGTTCAAGATAAAACTGATGTAATCATCCACACTATTACTTGGGGTATTATTGTCATGACAGAGCTGGTCATCCAAGAAAGGAGACGTAATGTCACAGGTTATATTAGGCACCGAACATGCGCCCGGTGACAATACTGGTCTGTTTAAGATAGTACAAGTAGGATTGATTTCATCATACATACTGACTGTAAGGTGTGTCCCTATAGGAAACTGATCTGTCAACACCAACGGCACACCATGAGTGCCTTGTCCAGTAATATTTCCTGGATTTATCACATAGGTATATCCCCCATTAGATGTTCCTCCCACTGGATTTAAGGTAAGGATGTAATAATCATCAGCAGTTGTCAGACTAGTACCATTATCATTACATACAGTTGTGGCTCCTATATTGGTCAGATTGCAACTACAGCTAGATGGTCCCTGTATATTGGTACTGTAAGTACATCCAGGAAATTGCACATCTGACACACTTACTGAAACATTTGTACCCAAAGCAAAAGTACCTGTAATGGTTTGTGGTACCCCATAATTGCCAGTACCTGTGATGTTACCAGGGTTTATTGTGTAAGTATATTCATATCCTGTCCCTGTCCCCTCAGGTTGAATTTTTAAACTAAAATTGCCACCATTGCATATGATTTCTCTCTCAATATTGGTGATATTACAAGGTATGTACCCACAAGTCTCACATTCTGTACCAGGAAATACCTGCATTGGAAAAGTACAAGATGCATCCAATGTATCTGCTATTACCAACCACAAACTAGGTACTGTAGCTACTGGATAATATTGAGAAACTTGGATGGCATTCCCATAATCTTCAAATCCTACCGCTATCGTATCTGGTGTTGCCTGGTTTCTGTCTATTACATAATAATAATACGCATTTCCTAAATTAGTGCCCGATGGATTAAAACTAAATCTCCAAAATTTTTGGGTGCCAGATATATCTGTTTTGCACTCTCTGATGACATTGGGGTTGGCAAATTCACACTGAACAGAACATACACCGGGTGAAGTGACAGGTTCATTGGTCAAAATACATTGCGCGATAGTACCATCAGTGATACTTACAGTCACATTAGTTCCAATTGGAAAGTGATTGGTCAGCTGTAGTGGTGTACCAGTTGTCCCTGTACCTGTTATATTTCCAGGATTTACTACATAGGTATAAGTAGAATTAAGGTTGATCCCTACTGGATTTAGCGTCAATAAATAGTAATCATCACTCGCATTGAGTGGAGACCCATTATCATTACATAATGTCGTGGCTCCAACACTAGTGACACTACACGGTGGAAATGGGGAACAAGATGGCGGAGACATAACGGAGATATTCAATAATTGACAAGTAGGTTCTGTTACATCCGTGATACTAACTATAAGATTTGACCCAATAGCGAACCTATTATTCAGTTTTTTGGGGGTTCCGTATGCTCCACCGCCTGTTATATTTCCAGGCATAATTAAATAGGTATAAGTTGTACCTGTATTTAACCCCATAGGATCTATGGTTAAATAGTAAAAGTCGTCTGCTGGATTGTCCAATGTGCCATTGTCGTTACAAACTACGCTTGCATTCAATTGCTGCAACAAACAAGCTGGCTTACATACTGGACTGTTGACTATATTATTTTCTTTTTTACATACACTACCTGCGGTATCGTCATATATATCCACATCCAGATTGACACCCTTAGGTATATTATAATTGAGTTCTACTTCACTACCATAGGAACCTGTAAATGGAAACGTAAAACTTTGACCGCTTCCTGCCTGAGCACTTGCTACGCCATTATACGTTCCATAATCACATCCCACACAGGTCAAGGTAATAAACGCTCTGTAATAATCATCACTGCCATCATACGGTGTTCCATTGTCTCGACACTCCGTTCTATGGGTAAATGTCATATCGCATGCCAATGGCGGACAGACTGGTGGCGCTGCCACAGGATGATTATCAACCCTACATAACGGATCGGTTGTGGTCACTACTGAAACGGTAAATGGCGTATTTAACGGAAGATTATTGATCGTTTGTTGTACCCCAAAACTTCCTGTACCTGTAACATTTCCAGGCTGTATGGTATAATTGTATGAGGCTGGTAGTGTGACACCTGTTGGATTTAATACCATTTGTATGTAATCATTGGGGCCATTCTCGATACAGTACGCTACGGCATTCACATTGTATATCTCACACGGAGGCGTATTTGAACAGTGACCTCCTGTGGCTACCTGGCCATTATATAGACAGCTACCTGTAGCGACAGATGTGATCGTAAAACTATAAATGGTGGACATCGCAAATGTCTGCGTCAAGGTATTTGGTGTTCCGAAACTGCCTCCACCTGTAGATGATCCGGAAAGGGGCGCAGGTGAGATACTATAGGTATATGTACTCCCTGCACCGCTTGATCCTGGGTTTATGGTGATGTTATAATAATCATCATTTTTAACTGTGCCTGTACCATTATCATTACATACCGTCACTGCTCCCAAGGAGACTATACTACATTGCGGCGCATTTGAACATGGCTGTCCTGTATTAACTCCACTGCTGCGCGTACAACTAGGATCACTCACTGAGGTGATCGTAAAGTTGTAATTGGTATTTACTGCAAATCGTTGGGTCAATATATTAAACCCTCCAAAAGTACCGCTTCCCGTGGCGCTTCCAGTAGCAGGCGCAGGACTAATCGTATAAGTATAGGTTCCTGAAATACCACTTCCTGTAGGAAACAGCGTTACTTCATAATAATCATCTCCCGTGATCGTACCTGTAAAATTATCATTACAACTTACTGAAGCACCTATACTATATATAGTACACGACGTGCCTGACGAACAGGTATTGCCTGTGGTGACTGATCCACTCACGCTACAGCCTGACACAGATACTGAAGATATCGTGATGGTATAAGTGGTATTGACTGCAAATCGTTGGGTTAATGAAGTCGTACTTCCAAAATTGGCTGTACCACTACTAGCCCCAAGCTGTGGCGCTGGAGATATGTTGTAATTATAGCTTGTCCCTGCCCCACTAGATACTGGATTTAAGGTCACTACATAGTAATCATCCGCGGGATTGCTGTTTGTTCCATTGTCATTACATATACTCGATGCACCTATCGAAGATATTGTACACTGAGCTGTACTGGAGCAGGCTGCTCCTGTGGGAATACTCTCCGTTCTTTGACATGTAGGATCTGATGAAGCCACTACAGTGACACTATACGAAGTATTTGTAGCAAATTGTTGGGTTAGATAATTAAATTGGCCAAATGTACCTGATCCTGAGGCACTACCTGATGACGGCGCAGGGCTGATCGTATAGGTATAACCACCACTTGCTCCAGAGCCAAATGGAAACATTATCATTGCATAATAATCATCTCCTGATGCAGTAGGGGTATTATTGTCGCGACAGGATACTGCCAATCCTAATCCAGTTATCAGGCATCCTTGGTTGGATGAGCATGTGCCTCCTGTCTGTACAGTACCGCTCCCTGTACATCCTGGAAACGATGACGATGTAATCGTAAAGGTATAATTTGTGCTCGGCGCAAAACGCTGCGATAGACTGTTGGGTGACCCAAAGTTGCCCGATCCAGTAGCAGACCCACTCACCGGCGCTGGACTTATAGAATAGGTATAACTTCCCCCTGCTCCTGTGGCATGAGGGGATATCGTTACGGTGTAATAGTCATCTCCAGGTACACTGCCGGTACCATTATCATTACAAATAGAGACACCATTGAGTGCGCCGATGCTGCATGGTTGGTCTGTGGAGCAATGCGGAGGTGAATTAACCGGCTGGTTTGACAACTTACAGGATGAATTCGTCCCATCCGTGATCGTAATAGTCAGGTTAGTGCCTATCTGAAATTGGTTGGTGACATTTTTGGTTGTACCATAAGTGCCCGATCCTGTAATATTACCTGGATTGATCACATAGTTGTACGTGGATCCTATATTGCTGCCCGAAGGGCTAAATGATACTGTGAAGTAGTCATCACTAGGGTTGGAAGTGGTGCCATTATTATTACATTGTGTTGTGGCATTCAGTGCGGTAATACTACACGGTGGCAATACTGAGCACGCAGCCGGCGATGTGACCGTCTCCGTTCGCGTACAGGATGGATTGGCTCCATCTGTGATGGTTACTGTTAGATTGGTGCCTATAGGAAACTGATTGGTCAACGTCTTGCTGCTGCCATAATTGCCGCTGCCTGTGATACCACCTGGATTGATACTATAATTGTAAGTACTTCCCGTATTAGTACCGGAGGGATTGATGGTCAATCGGAAATAATCATCACTACTTTGTCCGGTACCATTATCAAAACATTGAGTGGACGGATTGATCGATGACAAACTACATGGCGGTGCCACCGTACCGCAGCATCCATTCAACCTGAAATGATCCCATTCAGTTACATATCTCTTGTCCGTATCAGTAGCAGACTTATTTTTTAAAGGTAAATCAAAGCCATAGGCTTCAAGATAAAAATCAAAAGTCACCGCCGAACTTCCACTTACTTGAAAGTCAGAACCACTGAAATTGGCTGTGATTGTTGTCCAGGTCTTTTGTATATTCATACCCAATTGTTCATGTACCTTGGCTCCATTTCTGTAAACAGCTAAACCTGTAAACTTTGTTGGATTATTATCAAATTGATTATTCAAGGAGCCTCCCCCATTGATGGTTTTGTCTCTGGATTGAATACAATACACAAATGATGAAAGTTGCCCTGCTTTGCCCGCAGGAAAAGTAACACTAAACTTTATATAGTATTTTGAAGCTGAACTCAATGGATCTTGCCAGGTTTGAGATTTCCAGTCTGCCGTACATATCAACTCATCTTTCTCTCCCGGATCCGGCGTATCACAGCCTGTCATTCCTGAGTTGCCCGCATTAGGTTGTGAGTTACCTATTTTGGGACTTGTCAATGGTGTAGCCGAAATACAAGCTGCTACTCCTTTCGGGCGCAAAACTCCATCTTGTAGCCCTCCTGTTTTCCCATTATCATCGTTAAAATCCCAATGGAGCATCAAGCCTTGATTGGGGCAGGTCTGCGCATCTAATTGATGGACATGCACCCATAAAATAATACAAGTCCCCAAAAAATATTTAAAAAATTTAAAATTTATCATGATCTTATGATTTATCTGTTTATTTTAATCATTACCTACTACTACACGGATACTACAATTGCCATCAGTACTCTCAATAGTGAAAAATACACTGCTGCCATTGATGCTTTGTACCGTACCCACCTGCTGAGGAGACCCAAAAGGCACATTGCTAGCAGTGATATCACCTGTGATATTGTAAAACTTACCGGCAAGTCCAGAACCCGTCGGATTGCAAAATATAGTATAGTTGGGTGGTGTACAGGTGATGGTCACCCCTGCATCAGCTATGAGGCACCCGTAGCAAGGGTCCACCATACAAGGGGGATATACGCCGTGGTTGGAGATCAGGAAGGATGCGCAAGATAGGTCACCTGCATCTATGGTACCATTTCCATTGGCATCACAGCCACACGTCCCTACGTAAGTGCCCCCTGCCACATTAGCTACGGTATTGCCATCGCCATCAAAGATTTCCGTACTGATAGCTGTAAGGTCGGCACTATTGACCACACCATTACCATCACAGTCACCCCTTAAAGAAGCACATGGCGTACAATCCGGATCCGCACAGTCCACCAATCCATCCCCATCGTCGTCTATGCCGTTGGTGCAGATTTCGGGGGTCACTATTTCAAAATTACTCACCATATGTCCTCCATTACCTATCGCAGAAGGAAAAGGAGAAGGGGGAGGTGCGGCAGAAGTACTCCATGTATTGGTAGATAAATCATAAACTATAAAAGTAGTGGTTCCATCACCTGCGGGAGTGTAAAATTTATTATTGTAAAGGACTAAAGCAGAGCCGTCATTTACATCCACAGGAGTATCTGTAACTACAGCATCACTCCACGTGTTGGAAGCAATGTCATATCTTGCAAAAATCCTACTTCCACCACCTCTCAAAGCATATATATAACCACTTGAGTGATATTTGATAGATCCGCCATCTCTCATCCCAAATGTTGTAGGTGCAAGGGTTGTCCAAGAGTTGCCGTTAATAGAATATCTATAAAACCCATTTGATCCGTTGACGCCTTGAGTACTATAAATATAATCACCTCCATCCCAGTCAAGATCGCCCCCAGCCTCTATATTTCCTGGCAAGCTGGCTAAACCTGACCATGCATTATTTGGTATATCATATTTATAAAAAGCGTTTGTAGAATTTGCAACTTGGGCGTACAAGAAACCACCGATAAACAGCATAGAAGCGCCTGTGTTAGCAGCTATTGGCAATGGTGACATAGTAGTCCAGGTATTGGTAGCAACCGTATATTTATAGAAGTTAGTACGCCCGATACCACTAGCGGCTCCAGCCATTGCAAAAACATTAGTTCCATCATACACCAAATTTCCACCACTGCCAAAACTTACTGGTGTGTTGGCTAATGAAGTAAAAGTATTGGTAGAAAAGTTATACGAGTGAAAAGATGGTGGATTACAAGTGACATACCCCAGCTGAGCCTGTATTTTTAGAATGGTAATAAAAATTAAAAAACAATTTTTACAAAGTTATTGGCTTTCATAAATAAAATGATTTTGGTGACTAAATAATGTTATATCGCAGCAGTAGAATGCTTCTGCTGTTAGGTGTCTATATTATGCTCAAAATCAGTTGGGATGTTTTACTTTTCAGGTGCTAACAAGAAAAGCATGGCACAAACGTATAATAAAAAAATGTTATATATTAAAATAAATGTCATATTAAACCTTTAGCATGATATAATCATCTTGTACAGTACGAAATAGTGAATGTTAACTTCTATCATTACTTAATTCATGGATTAAAGCTTTTTTTCAAAATTCAGGCAACGTATTTTCTAAATTATCCATCTTATTGTTGAATTCGAATTCAGATGTTTCACTTTTTTTATCTAATTTTCACAAAAAACATAAAAATGAATACAAAATATTATATAATTTTAATGAGTCTGTTGTGTTTGGTGGTCATAGGTTGCCAAAACGACATTATACATTTTCAAAATGACGAATCAGCAACTTCTTTTAATTCAGAAATATTTGGCACAGTGATAGACTTAGACTAAATCCCGTAGAAGGAGCAAAATAGTTTTCGCAGGTAATGTGACTTATAGCGATAAAAACGGGCTATATGTATTTAAAATGTAAAGGCACAAAACATTCACAATCACATGACCATTTCAAAAGATGGATATATTGCCGCCTGCAAAACTTTCAGAGTGCAAAAAGAGTCCAGTTTGAGATTTAAATCCGTGCTTACACCTATGGTATTTGCACATCGTATTTCATCCTCTGCTGGTGGTATCGTTAAAAATAATCAAGTAACCTTATCGTTTGAGCCCCATAGTTTTGTCTTTGACCAAGACAAAAGTGTAGGGACCTACGTATACAAAGGCCTTTATGCTGGTTTGGGGATCGATTACAGTCATTCAAAAGAACTTTTTATATCTAAAAGCGAATCACTGACAAAAATGATTATAAACTTTGATCCAAATACTGGTAAAGCTATAGACACAACATTTGTAAACGGCACCTTAATTCAGAAAGGGGAGATCAATTATAAATCTATTGATATACCTCTGGTTCTGGGATTCCAAAAGAGTATTCATAAATGGAATCTTGGATTAGAGTGTACTGATGGTCTCAATATCGTCTTAGAAGCCACGGGTAAAACATTCAACCGACATTTGATTGTTTCGAGAATAGAATCTGAAAAAGATATGTACAAAGAAAAATTAGGATGGTCTGGCAAAATAAATGCCTGTGCTGCTTATCATATTAACCACTGCACTCAAATAATTGCAAAACCTTATTATCTTTGGCAAATGCATCCCATAAGCACTCAAAATGCCCTTATAAAACCAAATGGCGTACTACTGGTATAAATATTGGTTTGAGAAAAGATTTTTAATATTGTGCATTTCCTACCACCTGTTTATCGTAGTTTCTGTTCTTAGATGGATACCAAACCATCCAAGTTGCTGCTCAATGTTGAGCAGATGGGTGATGCCCACTTTTCACCTAAATAAATACACTAATTTACAACTCAACACTCAGGTACCTATTCAAAGATGTTTCTGCCAGATAATGGACAGACGGGTGTTATAGTATATAAATGATTTGATACTTTGGTTATCCCACCTAATGCAGGAATTCGCTTCGTTTCGTTTGGTAAAATTGGTGCATAGCATTTCCACACTCAATATCTATGAGGTTCACTTTTTACTCCTTTAATGTTTGATTTGGTAGTATGCGCTTGACCTTGAACGAAGTTTCTGCTCGATATTGGGCAGACAAGGTCACTTTCGATGATATATCTCATCGGTCTCAGACCAATTATGGATGCATACCATTTTCATCCCAATCGTTTAAAAGTTTCAACTAAACAAATACACCTCCAATAGCTATTGGTTAACCACTTAACATAGGAGTGATCATACTACAAATGGAGTCAGCTTGGCGGAGATGGAGTGAATTTTGAAGTCTTACAAAATGATTTGTCAATAATTTTTTATATAATCGCATATTTTAATTCTTAACTAGCTTAATCTTTAGCACCCGGCTTTATACCTGAAGAGCTTCTAGATTTTTTAGAATACATGGATTTGATACATTATAAAATGAAGTTAAAAACGAATTCATACATTACATCATTTGATATACTTATTATATACTTTACAAAATACATTCATAAACCAATATACATTCAATATACATCTTAATGTATTTTACATTTTTTATTGTACGTTACTGTATGTAATTTTAATTTTACACCAACTTATAAGTTCAACGAACTAAATAAACATTAAATTATATCATTTCATTTTAACCTTTTTACTTATGAAGCATTTACTTAATGAAACACCAAGCAATTTAAACATGAACTACATTCTTTATTGTACAGATAGTACTAGATGCAATTTTTTATTGCAACAATTTAATCCGATCATTTCTTCCGATGAAATCATCTTGCTCCATGATCTAATTTCATTGTGTAACTACAAAACGCAAGATAATCAGCAAATCATCTTTTTGGACCTCCATAGTTCTGAATTACCTTTAGAGATCTATCAATTTGTTTTCAATAAATTTAATCATGTGGGTGATTATATCAGGTCAAAGCAGTCATGCCGTTTGGGCATTTGAATATGGTGCTATAGATTTCATGTTGGATCCCGTAAATACACACAGAGTATCCACTACGATTCAAAAAATTAAACCTACTGAACTGATAAAATCCCTAAAAGCAGACAATGATACTATTTTTGTCAAAAATAGTCGAGATCTAATAAAATTAAATCTTAGTGAGATTATTTACATCCAAGCCATGGGTAATTATATTAGAATATATATTGTAAATAATAAATGTATTACATCCCTTGAAAAAATTCATTTATCCAGCATAGATTACCGACTCATCAATTTACTCGTGTTCACAAATCTTATATTATAAATAACTTCATTAAATCATTTGATAAAAAAGAAGTTTGTTAATCAATGAAATTTCATTACCATTATCGATTACTTACAGACATTTGTTAAGTGGCAAATATAAGACTGCTTCTAACAAACCATTTAATTTAGTCAACATTATTTCTTTAAATTTGGAACCCTGGTCGCATTTTTTAACTCATCGCTGTATTCAATTATAAATGCAACAATTGCTAAAAATTGATGATAAACTCTAATAAAGATTGGTCTTTGTCCAAATTTAAACGAGACTTCAAACGGTATTTAAAGTAGCTACACTCTGCACATTGATATTTAATAAGGTCGCTATTTCAGCATTAGTCAATCCCATTTTAATGTAAGTGGCATATCGAAGTTCCAATTCAGTCAAGCTCGGATTTATCTTCATAAGCTTTGTATAAAACTCTGGAAAATGTATGTGGAAATTATTTTTCACCAAACTCCATTCATTGCCTGTATTAGTAAAACTTTTGAGCTCGTTGAGTAACATGAAATCTTTATGACTGAGTGCTTTTTTGGCATCTTTATTGGACATAATGGCATCGATGACTTTGTCCTTTTTTTCAGATATATGACTCAACTCTGAAAATTTATTAAATGCATTATTCAACTCTTGTTTAAGTTCGGTTGATTTATTGATTTCACTTTCCCTATCCTGAAGAGATGATCTATATTTCTTAAGCACCCCAAGCAAATACAGGAAAAAAAATGATACAATACCCGCCATAATACTAAAAAAAGTAAAAACAATATAGTTTCTACTCCTCCGTATTTCCCGGACTTCATTGATAACAAAGGCATTGGACTTGTTATTCAAATAAAATGCACTATACTGATGTATAATATGATCTTTTTCAGCAATCATTGCTTGTAGTGCCATTTCATTTAAATTTTGTGCCTTATAAAAGTTACTTTTGATTTCTAAGATTTCACTATGGTAAAATTCACCTAAATACATCCTACAAAATTCTTCTGCTTTTTTGAGATATAAACCCGCTTTTTCAAAATTCTGCTTTTTAATGTACAGAATTGCCAAATTGACACAAGGAAAGAAATAATGTTCCATTTTACTGACATGATTTGGCTTAAATGAAGCTAATAGTTGGTGCTCTGCACTATCCAACATGTTATTGTTTCTATAAGTTACGCCCAACTCTCCTACTCCAGGTTCTCTCAATAATAGATGCTAATTTCATGTAATAAAGCTCATTCTTGTATTGTTTTTTGGCTCGACACTTTAATGCTTTTCTATAATGAATTATCTTTTGTGCTGCGATTGGATCAGGGGCAATTTGTAAAATTTCTTTTTCCAAACTTAAAAGTTCACCTTCGCTTCTGTCAATGTTCATTCCATAAAAACTAATTAAATAAGCAATTTTCTTTTTATGGCTATTTTCGTTATCTATAATTTTTTGCATTTTTGCTACAATACTCTCTTTAAGTTTCAGCTCTATATTTTCTCTAAAATAATAAGGGTCTAGACTGGCACTAAGTATTAGATTGTAAATATTAAATAATTGGTCAGGCTGCAAATAATTTTGCTTCTGTATCTAAAGGTAAAATAATGCACTACTGGCATCTTGCTTAAATCCCAAGTTAGAACGATTTAAATAATATTGGATATAACTTTCAATATATAGCTTTTATCATTATTTAATTTTGCTGATTCATATATTTGTTTCAAATCACTCATTATGGATAATCTGTCCTGATTTTGTAAAACATCTATATATTTTTTGCGCAGTTCCTTATCCTCATTGCCATAACTAAAATGATTCAAATACATTCTAATTCCTGCCCAGGAAAGTAAGATGAGCAAGACTAAATAAAAATACCTGCTATATCTTTTAAAAAATTTGAACATATATAAAAGTATTAGAACTATAAAACCAAATTAAACCAAATTAAGTTTTAATTTTTTCTATCTTTACTTTATTATTCTAAAAAGAGATAAAGATTTAACATAATCAAATAAAGATTTAGAATTAATAATTTTCAGCAAAATGGTGTTGTGAGTTAGGTTTCATGAATTTCTTCCTATCTCTTAATCTTGTATTAATCTTAATTTCCTTTCTAAGAAACAAACCCACAGCAGCCCCTTTATTATTTACGCCTAACGTTTTGTAAATTTCCTTAATGTAATATCTGACAGAATCCAATGAAAAACCCATTTTTTCAGCAATTTCTACATATTGACAACCTTTACTTAGATATTGTAATACTTCATGTGCATGACCTGACAACAAAATTTCTGAATGTGAATACTGTTTTTTTATAAAATACTGCATGATTGGGGCATGGAGTTCAGAAGAAATGTATTTTGATCCAATTTTTACTGCATCTATGATTTTTTCCAAATCATTATATTCCTTATATGTTAACATGGCATAAACATTTGAATTAATATAAGACAATACACAATTGATATCACACTTTCAAAATAAAATAATTTTCGAAGCTAAATTCTGATTTGACACATACTCAGAATCATGTTCATGTAGTCCTTAGAACCTAAATTACCAATAATAAATATATCTATTTTTGATTTTCTATCGCTAATATTTCCATTTAACTCACTTCCAATGTACACAATATTAAAAAAAACTTTTCAATTTTCAGATAATTCTAGATTTTTATCCAGCATTAAAACATTATCCAATATGGCAATATTGCACATTTGATTATTCATATTTTACAAATTTTTAGATGGTAAATATTATAATAAAAATAATATAAATGGAAACTACTTGACAAAAGTCAAATATTAACGTACATAATCAATAGATACTTTATGAAATTGTATTTAATCCTTAAGAAAACAGGATCAATAAGTTTAGATAAATCATTGATATTGACTTGGGAGTACAATTTTTTCAAAACTTTGAGTAAGCTCCGAAAAGTATACTTCTTGCCAAAGGCACAAAACAATCTTGATTTGTGGAGAGATGTAGGCCTGTAATCTTGTCAGCATCATTGTTCGCACCATAAGATGTCAGGCTACGTTCCTCTTATTTTGTCCATTTTGTTTTTCTAAAAGATGACAGACTACCTAGGGCTGCTGAAAAGTCAGCTGTTAATATTGGTTGTTAGTTTAACGGAGATTATCGTTCAAAACAAGCAATAGAGAAAATGAACGCAGTGAAGTGTAAAGCACCAAAGGCCGCAAGCCTTTGATCGAAGTGAACCGTGAAACGGGGAAGGTGAGTGTAGCACCAAAGACAAAGTCCTTGACTAAGTGGAACCGTGAAACGGATGGGCAGGTGAAGTGTAGCACCAAAGGCGGTAAGCCTTGACGAAGTGAACCGCTGACGGGTGGGTCGGCTATGACATTGCGAGAAGGAAGAAACCCGTAAGGGAGCTGGCAGGTCGAGAATGAACAACAATACACCTAGTTGATTTAAGTTTAAATCAGTGCTTAGTTTTGAGTGATTTCGTATCACTCAAATGCAGCAAAGCTGCACCATTCAGTTACCTTTTTTTGAACTAGACTTTTTTGGGCAATGCAAAAAAGTAACTGCCGCCTGCATAAGGCAAAAGCCAACTCAAGGTACACGACTTTTGGACAAAATCAATTAAAAGGTTTGCATTTAATTTGTTTATTATAGACATATTTTATTATTTATCAATTGGTTATACCATAGTTAGCAAGTCTTTACTTTAGAGAACCAAAGCCATCTAACTAATCATTACAACCTTATTTATAAGTTCCCTTTAAGAAACTAAGTCCTTCTTAATCCATGACACAAAGTCCAAATACTTAAAAAAGGTTCCTGATGGGCCGAAGTCTGCCGTCCCAAATGCACTACTACCGCCAAACCTCGGAGAGACGATGGTCGAAGTTTGAAACTTGATCCTATTTTTTAAGAATTTGCAACTGACACCACTCAATATTGATACATTAGCACAAAACTTAGCATCAAACGATTTTATGCTTTATTTTTAATGTGGTGCGTATTGAATCAAAGATTCATAAATAGTGACATCGCAGCGCAAACTGCGACGATCGGGATTAATAGTTTAACGGAGATTATCGTTCAAAAAACAAGCAATAGTGAATGAAGAAACAAAAGTGCGTCTATTGCCATAGAAAGCACAAAGGATTAAATATGAAATACTTATGGCAATAGAAAAAGCATTTTGGTTCGAAAATGAACGGTGCTACGCAATTGTCTTTTTTTGAACTAGACTTTTTTGGTTACTTTTTTGGGCAATGCAAAAAAGTAACTGCCGCCTGCATAAGGCAAAAGCCAACTCAAGGTACAAGACTTTTGGACAAAATCAATTAAAATGTTTGCATTTAATTTATTTATTATAGACATAATTTATTATTTATCAATTGGTTGCACCATAGTCAGCAGACCTTAAAATAGGGGTTTCTGTCGCTAAAACTCCCGATGGCCGAAGTCTGCCGTCCCAAAATGCACTACCACCGCTAAACTCGGAGACGATGGTCGAAGTTTGCAACTTCGATCCTATTTTTTAAGAATTTGCAATTCGACACCACCAATATTGATACATTAAAGCACAAAACTTAGCATCAAATGATTTTATGCTTTATTTTTAAGTGTGGTGCATATAGAATTTACCCCGTTGGATATTAATCCTACGGGGTAAAGATTCATAAAATAGTACATCGCAGTTGCAAATCCTCGATGGCCGAAGTTGCTGGTCAGTCCCAAAATGAACTAACACCACAAACTGGAGACGATGGTCGAAGTTTGCAACAAAACTTAACATCAAATGATTTTATGCTTTATTTTTAAGTGTGGTGCGTTTAGAATTTACCCCGTTGGATATTAATCCTACGGGGTAAAGATTCATAAAATAGTACATTGTCAAAGCCGTAAACCAAGACGATCGGGATATCGATACTAAATATTGCTGTTTCAGTTGCCAATCCCATAGTCGATCTATTAAGGCAGCAACCAAAAGAAAAATTTACCCATCAAGTAAATCTTACAAACGCCATAAGCTCATTAAAAAAAGGTGTCGTTGATTGATTTATAAGAGGTAAAGTAAGAGAATCGATCAAATCAATCATAGAATTCTTGCTTAAAACAACCGAACCAATACGAAAAGATCGAAAATTTCCACGGCCTAAATTACCCAAAACTAAATACCATAGGAATTATGCACAAGTTTAACGTTAAGTTAATGACATTAATTTTTAGATCTTAATTATTTTTTTAACAAATCGCTCACCATTAATTTCAAAGACAATAAAATACATGCCGGATGGCAATGTGACCAAATCGATAGAAATATTATTGACAACATTTTTCGCATCTATGGTCATGGAATATCCACTCATATTTTTAATATAAATCTTGGAGACTAGACTCAATGTACTCAATTGAATGTTAAGTTCATCATGGATGATTGTTGGTATTTTTACTTTATTCCAAAACATTTTCTCTTCAGTGGAACTAGAAAGCTCAAAATTTACACAATCAGTAATTTCAAACACACTCATTTTCATTAATATTTATTCCCTATGTTCTACTGGAATAATTGCCATCTCTGCTTGATTAAAAGACTGATAGACAGCACCTTGTAAATATGTATTATCTTCACAGTCAATCCATTGATAACTTACATCATTCTGATTTGCTACTAGTTTATTTTCATTAATAACTACACCAGTGTCAAAACCAGTTGAATTATTAATTTCAGTTATTGCCGTATCTCAGCACCCATTCACATCTGTCACTGTAACAGCATAGGTTCCTGCACTTAAATTATTTATAAATGCTGAAAAACTACCCGTATTCCACCTGTAGGTAAGATTTGGATGGTTTGACATGGCAGATACTGTCCATTGTCCCTTCCCACAAGAAGTATGTACTGTTTCTAGTGTTGTGGTGAGCCCGGCTTTGAAGTGGCAATATTTATAGACAGCATTAATGGCGGACATTGATCAGTAGAATTGACAGTTACCGCATAATTACCAGGAGCTAGACCTATGATGGCAGGATTAGTCTGTCCGTTAGACCAATGATATTGATGCCCATCTCCTCCACCCGCAATTACTCAGGCAGAACCATTGTGAAGGCCACACTTAGTGTTTATCGGTGTGACAATGGCTGTTATAGGAGAAGAACCTCCGACATCAAAAAAGTATGTGTTTCTATACAGCCATCTCCAGTGTCACAAGCACTGCAAACGGTCAAAGTCTTTTAACCCAGGACTTAAATCATGAATGGCTTTGCCTGTTTGTCCTATTACTCCAAGTGTATTTATATTCATTAAATGTATCTTTATCAATACAAATTATGGAGCCATTATTTAGCCCACAGCGCCAGTTCCCATTATAGTTGTAGTGATTCCAAACCGAAATAAAGGGTCAATCATACCTACAATTGCAATCAAGTTGATTTTGTCATCTTTAGTACAAGGTTTACCTATCGTCACAAGGATTCATCAATATTTTTATCAAATTTTATGCAGTAGCCTTGATCCATACAATCACTATTTTTGAAATTTCCATTTGTATCACTAATTGGTGTAATATAGTTAATAGTGGGAATGGAATTTAAATCAACTTTATTTTGAAAATACTGAGCAGTTAAATCAGCTATATTAGTTCCTTGTGTGAATAAATAATATGAACCATCCATGTAAGGTTTCAATTTATTGTAACTACTAGGAATATCGTTAAAATCTACGGAATCTATGATGGTACTTAATAATTTTCGTGGCAAAGGGATGATTTGAAGCGTTGTATCCAAATTGAATGCCCCATTACATATTACAAATGCAAGATAATCTAGATTAGCGGCTTGAAATCGCGGGATCACATCTTTTACCCCTGAACAATATAGTGAAATATTCTCAGATTGATTCAACCAGCCAGAATGATATAGAATATCATTATCTTGCAAGCCATGAAAACGTATTGTTCTTATTATCACCCGAATCAATTAACCACCAAACGGATTTTATGAACCCCATCAGTCAAATGATAGGCATGAGCCCACATTGACATAGCTTTCATTTTAAAATTTGCTTGACGCATTGCTGCATTAAGAAATAAATCTGGAACACCAAGTTCTAAACGGATATTTTAATTGATTCATTTTCGTAGTAGCCATCTATTTTCCCCAATCCAAGCTGTGAAATAATAATGCGCTTGCAACTTCTTTGTCCCATCCCATAAAACTATTTGGGTCAATATTGTAATCATTTGAATGGTGTTTTCATATATTTAGCTGCAGCATTACCTACTTGTAGCCTAAATACAAAGCGGCTCTATAGATTTCATCAAGTTGGTTATTAACTTGTTTTGATGCTGAATAAGCCAACAAACTTTGTCTATTTTTCTTGGATTTTCAAAAATAGGCTATTACATAACCTTTCATTAAATACTGAGTAACTGTTCGTCAAAAAGATATTCCGACAGATTGGCATTATTGCCACCTATAGATATTAGCATCAGTGGTCTTTTTGTTATAGTTGTTTCTAAAGGTTTTAATATAATTCATTTTCAAATCTTTATATATTGGCCTCGAAGTATCTCCAGTATTGAATTGTGAACCTAAACCACATGATATTTCCACATTTCCAACACACAACAGGTTTGTCAGGTCTTCCATCTTAGAGACCTGACTCATTACTTGGGCATATCGCATGATGGAATAAAATCTTTTGTGGAGTGTTTAAGACTTGGTTTTCAACAGTATTCGAATACAAAAATAGTTGGTTTTGTAACCATAATCATCATCGTGGACTAACGCATGCTCTTTGAGCAAAAGAATAGTTGTGAGATAAGTTGACGATAAATAAAATTAAAAATGGTAATATTTAAGCATAATCAAGTTATTTACATTTTGTTAACAACAAAAGTTAAAAGTTCCATTATTACGACACCAAATTATTGGTTCATTAATAGCTTTATTCAGAAAGTGATTATGTTCTAAAGTTTTAGCTCTAAAAATGCAACATTATTACATGTATAACAATTGAAATCGAGTATAATGAAATAAACCTACTTTTATATCCAAAGAAAATACAGTCCAATATTTAGGGGTAGTCCACTTTTCGAACGTCCATTGGCTCCTTCCACTGTTCCGGTAAAATATAAATCTTTATCTGGATGTAAAGCAGAATTCTTGTGACATGGCGCTGATATCACCTGCATAAAGATGAAAGGCACTACCAGTTTTACAAATTGCTTGCTTGTAGATCGTTCAATATGGAAATAGGAAAATCTGGCTTATCACAGCCAGATCCCAAATGATAATTCTTAGTCCTTATACCTGATGATATAAATTTTGGATCCTAGGTGATTTTTGACAAAATTGGTTCTTGTTCAGAAGCACTCATGACAAGGCTTAGATTGTTACCTCCATGTTGAGGTTCATTTTGCAAGGTAACTGCATCATATCAATACCATGAGACTTCATAGCTTGAATGTACTTTACAAAAACAGGCAGCATAAGTGTCATAATATTTTGGCAACAATTGAACGCCTTTTAGTGCTCTTATTATCTTTCATCCATGTAGGTGGATTCCACGGAGTAGCCATTCATTTGATGTCTGGTTGATTTGGCTATTTTCCCTTTAATAATGGGATTAGATTTGCAATATCATTTGCAAGATTAAAGCGACTTAATGTGAGAGGTTCTTCTTTGTCCATCCGCTAGATCATTATAACTAAATACAGTCTCATCTAGACCAGAAGCACCTGATACTTAACTCTCAATCATGACAAACAGATATTGTCCGACCCGCACCCAAATAAGTTCAAAATATCTTTTCTAGCTCCAGAAGACATCCTCCTGAGTAACATTGCACTGCCTCCTGTCAAAGTGTATCCAAATCCATCGATTGTTTGAAAAGAAGTAGATATTCCACGTCAATTACTGGGTAATTGTTTGGACTTTCTGTAAATGCAAGGACTGAATTTGTTTTTGTAACAAGCAGATTGATTGCTAGTAGTCACCCAAGATCCAAGTCATTGAACAATGGTGTGTGTGGCATTGAGTTCCTCCATTATTGGACATATTACAGCCAAATGAAACAAAATGACACCAATGGTAGTACAAAAGCGATATTTATATGAAGCATAGCTAATATTTAACATAGAAAACCCATTGAAAACCCTAATATAATCAATGAATAACCTTTTGGGGAAAACCGTATTGGCATCAGGAGATCCCGCCACTGCCACCTACAGCGAGGTTAAATATAAAAATTGTGCATCATTAAATGGATAGATTAGGACCTAAAAGTGGCTTTTCTATAGAATAAAACCGTATCATCCACCAGCCATTGTATTTCATCCTTCTCCCAAATCAGGTTGAACACATGAAATTCAGAAGAAAAATCACCATTGGATAATGAAAATCTTTCCCTGATACACATGGCCATTTTGCACTTCTTATAATGAATAGTTCCATGAATTTTATTGGGCTCTGACCCGATCAATTCCATGATATCAATTTCACTAATAAGCAGGCCAACCAATATTGCTAATATTGGCACCAAGCATCCATATCGTCACAATTCCTTTCCTTTTGGAAGTTTTGCCTGACATCGAACCTACTGAAAGTAAATTCTCTTTACCTTTTGAAGTCATTCTGCCAGACGAATATTTAAATCCATCTAAATTTTCTTTTCTAGCTTCTTCGATGATAAGATTACCATTGGAAACAAAGGTATTTTTCATTATTGGTATAATATTGCAGTTCATTATTGCCCCAGCCACCATCACCGTTTCCCTATTTCTTGATTCCAATTTTGGAGATCTAAAGTATTACCATTGAATTCATCACGCCAAACCATAGACAGTCCCGCATAAGCTTCCTTGCTTTTATATCCATTCATCTGATGTGATCAAACTTTCCATTAATTGCTATTATTGTACAAGAAGCATTTGATTTTAAAAGTGCATCCCTTTGGATTAGACAATACTATACCAAAATCTTTATTTTCTTCTCAATGAATTAATACCTTTTATAAAGACTTTCAATACTTGTGGTTTTCGGACCAGCTGGAATAGTAATTCGTGCCATCATTTCTGATAAAATCTGTGTCAAACTTTGCACTTCCTTCAGCAAGGCAAAAATTAAAAGTTACATCTGATTTAGAAAATACTACTCATTTCAATAAAAATCGTCCAGATTCCTGTGTTTTATCCTTTCGATTGGGATATCATGAATAGTGAGCTCAGGTAACAATTCTGATGTTGGAGTAATGATACTTTCTTCCTGATCGCAGCCTCGACACACAAATACCGATAAAACAAAAACTAGAATAACGCTTGTATGCTTCACAAGGAAATAATATTTTGATTAGTGAAATGAATACACGTAATATCCAAAACTAAGAAAGTTTGTAAAGTACAAAC
>JADKGF010000058.1 GCA_016717105.1 Saprospiraceae bacterium
AAAATTCAACCCATTCTTACTACGTTCCATTTTATATAGACGATTCAAGCCTAAATTTCAATTTGGTGAAAAATGGCCTTTATTTGAAGGATATGAAGAAGACTACAAAACCGAGTAAAAACAGAATATGGAATGCAGATAAAGATAATTGCATTAAAAAATATTTGCTAGATCATCGATGCATTAGACAAGATCTTTCTCAACAACAAAAGATCATATATCAGAAATTGATATTGTAGATATGGATTTGATCGAATACGATTTAGACTACAAAGAAGGTAATTTCCTAAAACAATATGAATTAGAATCCTTGAATATAGAAGGTAATTTTATTAATAAATTTGGCAGCTATCTAACATCAAAATTGTAGAACAAGAATTTTGGGAATAAGTGAAAAAGTTCGAGAATGTCATAATTTAGAAACAGAGTATTACAAACTATTACGGATTTTGCCGATTAAATTGGGAACTCCATTACAAAATATATTCCTACAGAATTATTCTAATTTTTTTCGCGTTCGTCGTGTCCAGCGGACAAGCGATGAACGCCCCGTTGAACGGAACCTTTTGTAGCGGAGCAAAATTTGAAAAACTTATTTGTTTTGTTATGGAGATATCGTTAAGCAATTTGACAACTCCACATCCCATGCAGGTTGATTACAAGGGATTTGGTAGTAATTTTTGATGAGTTTAAGTCATAGAGTGAGCCAAATCACTAAATTCTATTCAATATGGGATATACCTTCCCCTAGCCAAAATCAACAAGATTTTTGAGATGTAGGATTTTCATATGCAGCCTTATTATACTCACTTGAATTATCGTCTCCCGAACGTCATAATGGTAATTATACGTCCTGTCTTACAGCAAGGGCATGATTGGGCTTTTGGATGTTTAATACCGGTTGGTAGTAATCGTATAGGCAGTGCTGTTAATACGGCTTGTAGATTGGGTAGTTTATTTGGCTTCCAACTACTGCTGAGTATCCCATAATGCCTAATCCATCATCGATGGACAGTATACGGTGATTTGAGATAGCGATCTTATGAGTATATCTACCAAGATATTCTACCACGGATTTGGGTGATCCAAAAGGTCTTTTGGCATACACCACCCATTCTTTTTTAAATAATGCATCGAAAGTTGATTGCTCTATTTCAAGTTCCGATGCCCTTAGAATAGCCACATACTTAGCGCGATATATCTTACTCATTGCTTTGACGGGATAAAGAAACTTACCAGATGACTTTGATAATTTCCACTTTCCGTTTTGGTCTACCGTTCCACCTGGAATAATGCAATGGATATGTGGATGGAGTGATAAATTTTGCCCCCACGTGTGTAAGATGCTGATCATGCCTGCCTTGTTTTTTCTTACCTGCAAATGCTTCTATCGTCTCCCAGCCGCTTGAAAAAAGTGCATCGTAAATAACCTTAGGTTTATGAATAGCATAAGGATTTAGTGTATCAGGCAGTGTGAAAACTACATGAAAGTACGGTACAGGAGCAACCAGTCTCTCTCGCCTGATCCATTGCTGACGCTTATGACCCTGGCACTTTGGACAATGGCGATTGCGACAACTATTGTAACTGATCTGTACGTGTCCACAGCTATCGCAACCATCGACATGGCCACCCAGTGCGATGGTTCGACAATCTTTAATCGCTCTAAGTGTCCGTATTTGCCAGCCATTAAGTGTGTCCTTCTCCACACAATGCCATGATCGATCGAGCACATGCGCTACTTCGAACGTGGCCCGCATTCGCAAACAAGGTGTCTAGTGGGCTGAATGCTTTGCGGCGACCGCTTTGGGCTGGTACGCAGATAGACGAGTGTTGTCTCTATTCGCTCATGTCCAAGCATCTCTTTTGAGCGTCATGATATCCATACCATCCTCGAGTAGATGCGTAGCATACGTGGCGAAACAGTGGACATTGATGTGTTTGATGATACCAGCTTTCTTTGCGGCACTCGACACTGCCCACTGGACACCTTTCTGTGAATATGGCGAGTCGAAGTCTCCACCTTTGCGATTGGCTTCAGGCTGTCCATTAAAGAGCCAGGTATCTGGATTTTCGGCATCAAGATACTTTTGAACACCTCGGATGAGATGATCGCTGATAGGCACATATCGATCTTTCTTGCCTTGCCCTGCACGACATGTAAGGTCTTTCGATCCATATCTATGTCCTGAATCCGAACACTCCTACTTCTAAACATCTCAAGCCACAGCCCTATAAAAGGCCAATGAGTATCTTATGTTTTAGTAAATCAGGCGCTTGCAATAAAGACCACATCTCCGCTTTTGACAATACCACAGGTAGTTTATTGGGCCGCTTGATGCTGGGAGACCTATATCATGCGGTTTGATATGTTCTACTTTGCAGAGCATACGCAGACCAAAAAACAGTATGCTTAAAGTAAGAATCTGATGGTGTATTATGCTCCTGCTTGAGCAAATGAAGATAATCGCTGATCTGGTCTTCTTCTAACTCAGTGGGTAAGCACTTAAAGTGCAAGGCCATCTTTGCCAAATGACGGGAATAGTTAAGATAGGTGCTTCAAGTGCTCTACCCAATACAGATAGTTTCTTTTCAAACTTGTCCAGCTGATCAGAGAAGCCTTCAACGCAACTCTTGCTCTAAAAATGATGGTGTGTGATCCCAAGTCTTCGGGATTTTTTGTTGCCATAACTTAATACATTTATTTATATTTGCAATGACAATTATCAAGCCAGTGAGCTACCAAAGGTTTAGTTCAACATAGGCTACCATGACATCCTCGTTTATCGAGACGTCATGACGCTACGGCCAACCCATTCCTAACATCAAAAATAAAAAATATAGGTAGGAAATGATACACCAAAAGTATCTTCATCTGAAAAACAAATGAACAGCTTCAACTTATTGTTAGTATAATTGTTTCAATTTAATATGGACAATAAATTCAATCAGCTTACAGATGAAGAAGCTTATGTCATTCTTAGAAAAGGTACAGAGCGCCCTTTTACTGGTGAATACGACAAGTTTTTTCAAAGCGGACATTACATTTGCAGACAATGCAATGCTCCTTTGTATAAATCAGACTCCAAGTTTAACTCAGGATGTGGATGGCCTGCATTTGATGACGAAATACCAGGAGCTGTCAAAAGAGTACTAGATAAAGATGGTCGTCGTACTGAAATAGTGTGTCAAAACTGCAGCGGACATTTGGGACATGTATTTACTGAGAACGATTGACCGCAAAAAATACACGGCACTGTGTCAATTCGCTATCTATAAAATTTGTTCCTGATAATCGGTGAATTACAAATCTATTTGATGAATAAAAATAATCAGATTTGTTCCATGTTGACTTGTAGTAAATGAAACTTTTTTCTGAAAGAAATCGTTAACTTTGCACATTATATTACAATCAAAATCTCAATAAAAATATATGGCATTTGAAGAGACAAAAGTAAAAGCAAAATCATTTGCTAAGAAGCTTGCTTGGATGACTGTTGTGGGACTTATCTTGTTTTCTACTGTGTATTACTTTTATAGGACATACACCATTAGTGAAGGCACAAGGACAGGCATTCTATTTAAGATTTCAAAAAAAGGCAAGATCTTCAAAACCTACGAAGGTCAATTACAATTGGCTGGTGCTGCCATAATGAATAAAGAAAGTACATTTGAATTTTCGGCTGATGACGAAGCTGTTTACTTAAATTTGCAGCAGTTTGAAGGTAAAAATGTACGAGTACACTATAGAGAAAAAATAAATGCATTTCCTTGGCAAGGAGATACAGATTATTTGGTGTATCAAGCTGAATTAATTAAGTAATAGTTTGATTTACAGTACTTATGCTTTTTTTTAATCGAAAGCGTTACTCCAATCCTGCTGCATTATTAATATCTGTTCATCGATCCATTTTTGGGTATGGCTATGTAGATATAGACCATCGTGGTGCGAGATCGGTTCACCAAAGTGGATTTTTACTTCGGTTTTCCATTTGGAATATTGGTAGAAGTATTGTGGAACAAATTTTTCTTTAATCCAAAGATCTTTAGGTGATCTAAATTCCAAAGCGATAGGTGTTACGGGTATATTATTTTCGGCTGCCTCGAGAAATGTACCTTTTTTGAATGGCAATGTAGTCTTGTGAGTTCCTACAGTGCCTTCCGGAAATACAATCACGTTATAACCTGCTTGTATTGTTTCCACCATTTTGTCCCTGGTCGCTGTCCTAGAGGATTGGTCATTTCTATCAACCCAAATCACGCCTGTTAACTCTGCACCTTTATTGATGATTGGGTAGCCTGCTACCTCGGCTTTTGCAATCACAAAACCTTTCAAATATCTACATATTACCATCGGATCTGTAAATGATCGGTGATTACACACATAAAGTCCAGGTTCGGCATGTGGATTTCCTGTCTTTATGATATGGATATTAAATATAGGTATGGTTATGTATTTCAAAAAATTCTCACGTAGGTTCAAGGCACGAGTTTTGGTATGTGGCACTACTATACAAGAAATGCCGTAAGCCAATATAAAAACAGCCATACTGGTGAAAACAATAATGGCGCGAACTGCCGCAAGGATATATAAAATTATATTCACTCTGGTTTTGCGGTTTTTTCCGGTTTCATTTGCGGAAAAAACAACACATCCTGAATCGATGATTGGTTGGTCATGATCATAGCGAGTCTATCCATTCCGATACCTAGGCCAGCTGTAGGTGGCATGCCATATTCCAACGCCCGCAAGAAGTCTTCATCCAATACCATTGCTTCCTGATCGCCGCGTTTACCCAATTCCAATTGCGCTTCAAATCGCTGTCTTTGATCGATAGGATCATTGAGCTCAGAAAACGCATTACAAATTTCCTTTTTATTGCAAATTGCTTCAAAACGCTCTACCAATCCTGGCTTAGACTTATGTTTTTTGGCCAATGGCGACATCTCTACAGGATAATCGGTAATAAATGTTGGTTGGATCAAATTGCCTTCGCATTTCTCACCGAAAATTTCATCGATAATTTTGCCTTTACCCATGGTATTATCTACATGGATATTAAGTGATTTTGCCGTGTCACGCAATTGTTCTTCGCTCATCTCGCTGATATCGATGCCAGTGAAATGGGCAATAGCTTCATACATGGTATATCTTTTCCATGGACGTTTGAAATCTATGATATTTTCACCGACTTGAATTTGGGTTGTTCCATGAAGGTCCATGGCTACTTTTTCTACCATCTCTTCTACAAGATTCATCATCCACGTATAATCTTTATATGCTACATACAATTCGATCTGTGTAAATTCAGGATTGTGAAAGCGGCTCATCCCTTCATTCCTAAAGTCTTTACTAAACTCATACACACCATCAAAACCACCTACGATCAAACGTTTAAGGTACAATTCATTGGCAATACGCAGATACAATTTCATATCAAGCGTATTGTGATGGGTAGTAAAAGGTCTGGCAGCAGCACCACCGTATAATGGCTGGAGGATAGGCGTTTCTACTTCGAGGTATCCTTTTTCATTAAGGTAGGTACGCATAGAATTATACATGGCCGAACGCTTGACAAAAACATCCTTGATGTGGTTATTTACCACGAGATCCACATATCTTTGTCTATAGCGCATTTCTGGGTCTGTAAATGCATCAAATATATTTCCTTCTTCATCTTTTTTTACTACAGGAAGTGGTTTTAAAGATTTGGAAAGCATTGTGAGTTCTTTAACATGGATAGAACATTCGCCCACCTGAGTGAAGAAGGCGTATCCTTTGATTCCAATAAAATCTCCGAGGTCAAACCATTTTTTGAATGCTTCGTTGTACAAGGTTTTGTCATCACCCGGACAAATCTCGTCTCTAGATATGTACAATTGGATTCTACCTTGTGCATCCTGCAATTCTGCAAAAGAAGCTTTGCCCATGATTCTTTTAGACATTAATCTACCAGCAAGGCAAACTTCTTGATAGTTGGTATCACCAGATTTGAAATTGGATTTTATTTCTTCGGTTGTACTATTGATTTCAAAGGTAGCACTTGGATAAGCATCAATTCCGGCTTCCGCCAATTTGCTGAGATTATCCCTTCTGATGAGTTCCTGTTCACTTAGGTGATGCATAATAAAATGAAATTAATTCGGAGTATTAAAAAAGAAGGACAAAAGTAGTGATATTCGACAATTCTGCCAAAGAAAATGTGAAGACAGCTACAAAATGTCTTAAGTTGAATGATATAATGAGCCTACAAAACAACTAATGTGGTAATAATCAGCAACTTGATATGTATTGTATAGAAATAAAAAAAGGCTTCAGGATTGCTCCTAAAGCCTTGTAAAAGATTCAATTTTACAATCTATTTCTTAATATCTGCGCTCTCTTGGTCTAAAATTGTTATCTCTTCTTGGCGGGTTTGCAGGCCTTGGTTCTGCTTTCTTGCAAACGATGGTTTGACCTTCAAACTGTGTTTCGTTAAGTCCTGCGATAGCTGCCATTCCAGCATCTTCACTACCCATTTCAACAAAAGCAAATCCTTTAGATCTACCAGTGTCTTTGTCCATAATTACTTTAGCGGATACAACTTCGCCGTACTGTGCAAATAAATTTTCTACAGCTTCGGAAGTAGTTCTGTAGTTTAGTTTAGCAACAAAAATGTTCATTAAAAAAAAATTAAAAAAGAAAAAAAATATAAGAATAATAGGGCCCCTCATTTGGGGCGGAATTCAATATCGTAACAAAGATAAAACAAATATTTTACATATATCACTTTTTTTAAGATTATTTATAAATAATTATATTTTGGAGATAAAATTAAATATTTATGATAAGAAAATCATTGAAATATATTTCATTTTAATTATGTTTTTAGTGTTGTAAATAAGTACGTTCTGCTACAAAATCTCCTATAATATTTCAGTAAGTTCTTGTTCAGAATTAATAGCATGAAATTCTTTATATAAAATAGGTAGATAAATTATTTTATATAAAAAACTTGTCATTTATTTGTATCCAAATTTAAAAACCCAAATAAAATCCTGATGCTAAAGTATATTTTTTCGATTTTTATTTTATTTGGAATAAGCTATAATAATTTTATCATCGGGCAAATTGCCCCACCTTGTACGGGTAATGGTGAACCTGCTTGTCAATGTGCAACTGCTCAAGTATTGTGCACAATCGATCAGTTAGACTCATATCAATATCAAATGGGATCTTTTAATAATTCCAATAACGGCCCAAGCTGATGGCATTGTATGCCAAATGATGGAACTACATCACACAATCCAACATGGTTTGCATTTATTGCCTTATGTACAAATTTAACTTTACAGGTTAATTTTTCAGGTTGTACAGATAACCAGCCTGGACCAGGAATTTGCGCTGGTTTACAAGCTGCAGTTTATAGTGATTGTAATGATTATTATGGTTCTGTTGTTGGATGTAGTACTACTGGTCAATGTAATTCGACATCAGGAACACGCGTAGTTTCAATGACAGGTTTAATAATTGGAGCTACTTATTATTTTTTGGTAGATGGATGTTGTGGATCAGCTTGTACTAATATCTCAATTGATGTTGTTGGTACTTGTGGAAGTCCTGGTATTGACCCATGGCCAGACGGACCAAACAGCATTGTGGGAGAAACCGAGGTTTGTGTTGGTTCTACACATCAATATGATATAGACATACCAATTGGTGGTGTTAAATTTTATGGGAATTTGGTCCATTTCCTACACATTGGTCTTTTCATGATGTATCACAATATACAGGTGGAACGCCAAGTGTTTCTACTAGTGTAACATGGAGTACTCCTGGTACCTATCAACTATGCGTGGATGCAAGTAATCGTTGTGTAGTGTATAATGATGATCCTCCACAAAACTGTATTACAGTAAATGTCTATGATGCAGAAGCTGGAAATATCACTGCTAATCCTAATCCTGTATGCCCCAATGGTGTTATAAATATCAGCGTGACGGGCAATAATACAAGTACTGGTATATCACAGTATATCATTATTGCCGATGCCAATGGAGATATAGTCAAGGTCACACAAGGTACTTCCGATACATTTACATGGCCTGAGTGTGGTCAGTTCACGGCGTACTCCTACAATTATGTGACAGCTTTAGGTACTTTACCTGTGGTAGGTGATAATATTTCTGTTATTCAGTCTGATTGTACAGCTAATGGTGAATGTTGTGAATTAGCTTCTGTGCCGTTGGAATTTGTAGATACATCTCCTCCAGTTATTACAGGCTTGCCACCTGACATTACCGTAAATTGTTTTGTTAATATTCCTGCAATGCCTGAATTGCCATACACGGACAATTGTATTGCAGGAGGTATGGTTATGGGCGTACAGACAGATGACTACACCAATTGTGATGGTGGTACCATTACCAGAACATGGGAAGTTGCTGACAGCTGTGGAAATTCTGACCCCAAGGTACAGACTATCACATTATTGCCAGTACCAGAAGCCATCTTTACACCTTTCGACGATGTAACAGTTTCTTGTGATATGTTTCCACCAGCATCATTCCTTCCAGAATTGGCCTATAATAATGGTCTTACAGGCTCATGTCAGATTATGGGCACTATAGTACCAACGCGCCAAGTTGATACATTAAACTGTATGGGCACAGTCACTTATACTTGGGAAAAAATAGATATATGTATGCGTACAATATTTGACCAGCAAGTATATACTGTAGAACCACCATTAGAAGCTACTATAATCAATCCGCCTTCTGATGTTACTGTTTCATGTAGTCAATTTCCTTTATCAACGTATTTGCCACCATTAAGTTATTCTAATGGATTGACAGGAACTTGTCAGATAGTTGGACAAATTATACCTGTACAAACCGTCGATACAGTCAATTGTGAAGGAACAGTTACTTTTACATGGAGCGCAAATGACAGATGCGGACGGCCACTTTATCATCAACAGGTGTGGACTATTCAGCCACCAGCTGATATTATGTTTCTCAATGTACCGCCAGATACGGCAACCATAAATTGTTCCCAGATACCAGCAGCTGGTGTTTTGCCTCCATTATCGTACAGCAATGGAGAGCCAGCAGGTCGTTGCTTGATTACTGGTTCAGTTATTCCTACACGAACTGATAGTTATGATATATGTGGTGGTCAGTTAGAATATTTATGGGAAAAAACAGATAGTTGTGGTCGATATATTTCTTATTCCCAAGTGTTGTTTGTAAATCCAGCTCCTGAAGCAGTTTGGATCGATCCGCCACAAGACGAGACACTACCATGTGGACAAACAGTGCCAGCAGGATATTCTCCGCCATTATTTTATTCAAACGGAGCACCTACAGGATCATTTTGTGAAATTTCAGGCTCAGTAACACCTACGCGCCAAGATAATATTATGGGTTGTGATGGAACCATTACTTTTACATGGGAAGTCACGGATGAATGTGGCAGACCTTTAGCACATTCTAAAGTTTATACCTTGAGTCCTCCTGATTTGCCTACTTGGATTAACCCACCAGCAGATTTAACTGTTTCATGTCTTAATGCACCAGATCCAAACAATCTCCCAACTTTATCTTTTGATAATGGATTGAGTGGAGCAGGTTGTGCTATAAGTGGAAGTGTCCCATCAACAAGAACAGGAGATTTGGTGGATTGTGCAGGAGTTTATGTATATACCTGGACGTACACAGATCAATGTATGAGGACGATTACCCACACTCAAAATATCACAATCCTACCACCACCTGCAGCCACTTTTATCAATCCGCCTGCTGATGTTACAGTTTCATGTCTTAATGCACCAGATCCAAATTCTTTACCACCGTTAAATTATACAAATGGTGTCACCGATCCTACTGGCGTTTGCCAAATAATGGGCAATGACATCCCAACTCGCACTGGTGATCTTGTAAATTGTGAAGGTATATATACTTATACATGGGAATTTACGGATCAATGCAACAGGACCGTAACCCACACACAAAATATAACGATACTTCCGCCACCAGCGGCCACATTTATCAATCCACCGGCAGATGTAACGGTTTCATGTCTGAATGCACCAGATCCGAATGCACTGCCACCATTAAATTATACGAATGGCGTCACCGATCCGACTGGAGTTTGCCAAATTATGGGCAATGATGTACCAACTCGCACTGGTGATCTTGTAAATTGTGAAGGTGTATATACTTATACATGGGAATTTACGGATCAATGTAACAGGACAGTAACCCACACACAAAATATTACTATACTTCCGCCACCAGCGGCCACATTTATCAATCCACCGGCAGATGTAACGGTTTCATGTCTGAATGCACCAGATCCGAATGCACTGCCACCATTAAATTATACGAATGGAGTGACCGATCCTACAGGCGTTTGCCAGATTATGGGCAGTGATGTACCCACGCGCACTGGTGATCTTGTAAATTGCGAAGGTGTTTATACTTACACATGGGAATTTACAGATCAGTGTAATAGGACAGTAACCCACACACAGAATATTACAATCCTACCACCACCAGCGGCCACATTTATCAATCCACCGGCAGATGTAACGGTTTCATGTCTGAATGCACCAGATCCGAATGCACTGCCACCATTGGATTATACAAATGGCGTGACCGATCCTACAGGCGTTTGCCAGATAATGGGCAATGACATCCCAACGAGAACTGGAGATTTGGTAAATTGTGAAGGAGTTTATACCTACACATGGGAAGTTACGGATCAGTGTAATAGAACAATAACACATACACAAAATATTACCATTCTTCCGCCACCAGCGGCCACATTTATCAATCCGCCGGCAGATGTTACGGTTTCATGTCTGAATGCACCTGATCCGAATGCACTGCCACCATTGGATTATACAAATGGTGTCACCGACCCAACTGGTGCGTGCCAAATAATGGGCAATGACATCCCAACGAGAACTGGAGATTTGGTGAATTGTGCAGGAGTTTATACCTATACATGGGAAGTTACGGATCAGTGTAATAGAACAATAACACATACACAGAATATAACCATTCTTCCACCAGCACCGGCAACATTTATCAATCCACCAGCTGATATAACGGTACTTTGTACAGATGCCCCAGATTTAAGCGTGCCGCCGACTTTATCGTATGAAAATGGAGAAACAGGTAGTTGTATCATTTCTGGAAATGTACCTGCAGTTATAAATGGTGGCATTAATGGCTGTCAAGGAGTGTATAATTTAGTTTGGGAATATACCGATTATTGTAACAGAACTATCCAGTGGACCCAACGTATCACCGTATTACCTCCAGTTGATGCAAGTTTCGTAAATCCACCACCAGCTTTAGTTAATGTAAGTTGCGAAAATGAACCTGATCCTAATAATCTTCCTGTTTTGAATGTTAGTAATAATTCATCGGGTAGTTGTCTTATCTCTGGAACTTCGACTCCTACACTAAATGTTGTTGAAAACAATTGTGCTAAAACATACACATATACTTGGCAATACACTGATTTTTGTGATCGAACCATTACCTATACCCAAGTAGTAAATGTAGCGCCACCGCCAGTTGCTACATTGACTGATGCGCCGACTTACACCAGCTTGTCGTGTAGTGATGCTGATGCATTTTCAGCGCCAGATATTAATTATTCCAATAATTCGACGTGTTTAATTTCTGGTGTATTGACACCTGTGGTGAACAAGAATTTTAATGAATGCGGCGGAAATATTCAGATATCTTGGACAGGTGTGGATGCATGTAACAGGCCTTTATCATATAACCAAATAATAGTGGTAAATCCTGCGCCTAATCCAACAATCACAACGCCAATACCTGATGATATTACGGTTGATTGTCAAGATTTGTCAGTTTTTGCTATACCGTTGGAGTTTTCCAATGGAGAAGTTAGGCCATGTGCAAGAGAAGGTATTATACCACCTGTTCTGAATACATCTGGTGTTACACTTTGTGGAGGAACTGCTACCGTAAACTGGACATTAAAAGATGCTTGTAATTTTACATTGACAGCTGATCAAATTATCACAGTTTTACCAGCTCCACAAGCAGCTTTTATCAATGTACCACCTGCTAGTATTCAAATATCTTGTGAAGATGTACCGCCTGTACCTCCGACATTGGATTATACCAATGGAGAAACAGGATTTTGTGGTATAAATGGAACAGTAACACCTATAACAACAGGAGGCTTTACAGCTTGCGGTGGAACGATACAATACACTTGGCAATATACCGACATGTGTGGTAGATCTATTGTATATAATCAAAATGTGACAGTGCTTCCTGCTGATGAACCTGTATTTACCACTGATCCAGTTGATGAACTTTTGCCATGTAATCAAGGTTTTTCTCCTCCACCAACGCTGAATTATACCAACGGCCTGAGTGGTGCTTGTGCGATCACAGGTACGGTGTCCGCAACAGTCGAAGATTTGGGTAGTACTAGAATATATACTTGGACTTATAAAAATCCTTGTACCAATAATGAAATCACTGTCGATCAGGAAGTCAGTATCCGACCTGTACCTAATATAGTGGCTGATCCTATAAATATTGATATATGTTATGGAGAATTTTATGATCTTGCAGATATCAATGTAACTGATTTAAATAATACGAATATAACACTTTCCTATCACAGTGGTACACCTGCATCCGCAGCGAATGAAATTCCACAAACGTTTATATCTACTGAAGCCATTTCAGTTTATTATATTTTGGCAACTAATGAATATGGATGTACCGATGAAGTGAAAATCACCTTTAAAAACTTATTCGGTCCACAAGCTGGAATAGGTAATGATGTCACGATATGTAATGATGGACGTACGTTAAATTTGTGGAATTATCTCACGCCGCCTTATAACAATACTGGGTATTGGAGTGATACATATGGAACAGGCCTAGACATTTCTGATCCTACTGCAGTTAGTTTTCTTGGCCAAGTTGCTGGTAATTATCCATTTGATTATATAGTGCCAAGTACAAACCTTTGTCCAGATGCAGTAGCAACAGTTCAAATAACCTTGGTCGATCCTGGTACTTATGAAATAAAAGAGATCGCTTGTTCTGCAGATTTTATGACGTATTCGGTTAAAATTCAGGTTTTTGGATATTCAGTTACGTCATCACATGGTACAATAAATACAAATGGAAGTTTATGGACCATTTCTAACATTCCAATAACGCAAAATGTGACAATTACCTTGAAATCCAATTTAGGAGATTGTGCGGATGCCCAGCTTACTTTGACACCACCTCAATGTAATTGTCCAGTAGTCCCTTCTCCTATATCTGGAGGTAATAAATTTGCTTGCCAAAATCAAACAGGAGTCAATCTCTCTGTTACAGTGTCAGCAGGCTTAAGTGCTCAATGGTACGATGCGTTGTCGGGAGGAAATTTACTCATGGATCAATCACTGACTTTTGCACCACCTACAGTAGCAACAGGTGTTACAACATATTATGTTCAAGCTATTGATCCATTAAATGGTTGTTATAGTGTTCGCATTCCTATATTATTTACAGTTCAGCCTAATCCAGTTGCAACTGATGTGGTACTGGAAACTTGCGACGATAATAGTGATGGTATTGCACAGTTTACACTTACAAACGCAAATTCAAAACTTATTACAGGTGGTGGTTATAGTTTTAGTTATTACTTGACCATAGCTGATGCGCAAACTTCTACTAATCCTTTGCCTTCCAATTATACAAATCTTAGCAATAATCAGGTAGTTTATGCTTTAGTGGTAAATGCAAATGGTTGTAAAGATATTGCAGAAGTTAGGTTACATGTATTGCCACAACCTGCGGTAACATTTACAGTTACTGATGAAGTTTGTTTTGGAGCGCATAATGGTGTAATCTTTGTAAATCCACCTTATGCTAATTTGGAATTTAAATTGAATAATCTTCCATGGACTTCAAATGGCGTATTTGATAGTTTGGCTCCAGCCACATATACAGTCCTTGTACGAGACACATTTGGTTGTTTTTCTACTTATTCGCATACCATAGACCCAGGACAACGATTGACTTTTACAGAATTCACACTTACATGTGATAGTAAAGGATCAACCAGCAATGCCAATGATGATGTGTACAACATTAAGATAAATGTAGGCTCAACTCCTGCATCTTCAGGCAATTACACAGTAACATATTTGGGTAAAAACCTAGGAAGTTTTACCTATAATTCGGTACATAATATTTCAATTCCGGCAGATGGTACTTCAGGATTAATTGTCATTAAAGATAGTGCCACTGGATGTGAAATTTCTAGAAATATCGGGCCATTAACTCCTTGCTCTACAGATTGTGAAATAAGTGTCAACAATCTAACTGTCACATGTGATAACAAAGGTACGGACGCTGATGCAACCGATGATATTTATACCATTTCGTTTACAGCAAATGTTGTAAATGGTGGAAATTCTAGTTCTTTTACGCTTTTGATTAATAATGTCATCATCAACACCTATGCTTATGGTACGCCTGTCAGTTTTACCTTGCCGGCAAATGGCACTACGCCTGATGTGAAAATCAGAGATTTACTCAATATTCAGTGTATTACGGATATTCCAGTTGGTTTACTTTCTGGTTGCTCAGGTTCATGTAGCATTTCAGCGACGGTAAGCAATATTATTTGTAATGACAATGGTACCATAAATGACCCGAATGATGATACATTTACTTTTACAATTCGGGTTACAGGCTTTAATTTGTCAGATGGTTGGCGCTTAGGTTCCAATCCAACAATATATAGTTATAATACGAATGTTGTTTTAGGCCCTTATCCAATAAGTGGTGGTAATCTTAATTTGACCATTGTAGATAGGGTAGATGCATTGTGTACCAAAACAGTAAATGTTACTGCTCCAGCACCATGTAGTACTCCTTGCGTGCTTCAAGTTAATAATGTAAACATTGGCACTTGTGACAATAATAATACAGGTAACACCGCTGCTGATGATAAATTTAATATCACATTTGTGGTAAATGTGGTCAGTGGAAGTACTAATTTTTATAATGTTACCGTAGGAGCCCAAAGTTATGGTCCATTCACCTATGGTCAGACTGCAAGTATCAATGGTTTGATAGCAAATAATCAAAATATCACGCTT
This sequence comes from Saprospiraceae bacterium, assembly GCA_016717105.1. Classification (GTDB taxonomy): domain Bacteria; phylum Bacteroidota; class Bacteroidia; order Chitinophagales; family Saprospiraceae; genus OLB9. The sequence continues at coordinate 15,147 of JADKGF010000058.1, forward strand.
ACTGTGACGGATGCTATTAACTCTGGTTGTACCGTGCAATTTGTTGTGAAGCAAAGTCCATGTTCTTCATGTCCACAGACAGTAAGTGCTGGCCCTGATATTCAACTCACTTGTTTGCAAAATACAGCAACCTTGACAGGTACAGCTTCAGTATCAGGTGGAATTTTTGTTTGGACTGGACCTAATAACTTTAATAAAACAGGTGAAACTGTCACAACATCTGGTGAAGGTACTTACACATTGACAGTGACATTCCCAGACCAATGTGTTGCTACTGATATAGTTGCAGTTACTAAGGATGCGAATTTGCCTATATCAAATGCAGGACCTGACCAAGAACTTACATGTAACAAGACTTCAACAACACTTACAGGTAGTAGCAATTTGACCGCAAATGTACTATACACTTGGACAAATGCTGCTGGTACTGTCATAGGAAATACACCTACCATTACGGTAAATAGTGTTGGGTTTTACTATTTGGAAGTAACTAATTCGTTGAATAATTGCAAATCTGGTAAAGATGAGGTAGAAGTATTTAACCGAAATCAGCAATTGACATTTAATGTAAAATCTTGGGTTTGTGACAACAATGGCACTACCAGTGATGGCAGCGATGACACTTATACCATTACTTTCAATATGTCTAATAGCACCAATGCTACCAATAAATATAGCATTACGTATCTGGGTAATGAAATAGGGCAGTACAACTATAACGAAAATGTAACGATTGTAGTACCAGCCGATGGAAATCTCAGATTTTATGAATTTATAGATTTGGTTACAGGTTGTAAGACTAATATAAATGCAGGACCTTTCACATCTTGTTCTACAAATTGTCTCATCAGTTTTACTGACCCAGTTTCGGATTGTGATAATAAAGATACGGAGTCTATTGAGACTGATGATACCTATACTATTACATTCTCAGCTTCAGGTGTGAATGCATCTGGATCATTTACCGTTACAGTGGATGGTCAAGCCAAAGGCACATATACTTATGGTAGTGTTGTGCAATTGACATTCCCAGCTGATGGTCATACGCCATTTGTAGTACTAACTGATTTAAATATTTCTGCTTGTCAGGTCGTCGTGCCGATGCCAGCCTTGAAACCATGTTCATCGACTTGTGCAATTACTGCTGAAGTTTCTAATGTACTGTGTAATGACAATGGTACTATAAATGATCCTTCAGATGATGTGTATTATTTTGATGTCATCGTGCAAGGATTAAACACATCTACAGGATGGAAAGTAAGCGGAAATAACACGGTTCATCCTTATAATGAAAGAGTAAATTTTGGACCTTATCCTATTTCAGCTGGCGCAACATCACTTACGGTTGTTGATAACACTTCTGCGAATTGTACTGCATCCGTTAGTGTCAATCCACCTGCCGTATGTAGTGAACCGTGTGTGATTGCGATGGCAAATCTTGAAATCCTTGGTTGCAATAATAATAATACCAACACAATAGTTACTGATGATTATTTCAGTATTAGGTTTAGAATAAATAGGTTGAGTGGTAGTGCAACCAATTACACAGTGACAGATGGTGTGACAACTTATGGACCATTTATTTATGGTGAGCTAGTCACAATTGACAACCTTAAGGCTGATGGTACTGATATCAAACTTTTAGTAACAGATCCTTCAAATTCAGGTTGTAAAACAGAATTTATTGTAAAAAAAGCACCATGCTCTTCTTGTACTGTTACGGCTGATGCGGGAAGTAACCAATTGATAACTTGTCAGCAAAATGTAGTTACCTTGACAGGAACAGCTACTCCAGGTGGGACATTTAATTGGTCAGGTCCAGGCAACTTCAATAAAACAGGTGCAAGTGTAACAACGTCAACACCAGGAACATACATACTATCAGTTGTTTACCCTGACTTATGTGTTGCTATTGATAGTGTGGTGGTAGGCAAAGATGCCAATGTTCCTGAAGCATTCGGTGGACCAGATAGGATTCTTAACTGTCTCATCGCTCAAGTCGAAATTTCAGGATCTACAAACCAGACTGGTAATGTCAATTTGATATGGACAGATGCAAATGGAAATCAAGTAGGAAATGGCACATCAATATCTGTAACTACGCCTGGGACATATTTCTTTGAGGTAATCAATACTACTAATAATTGTTCATCAGGCAAAGATGAAGTCGTTGTAACAGAAGATAAAAAATTGCCTGAGGCAACTATTGTTGCAGAGCCAGGTAATCTCTTGGATTGTATAATTGGTACGATAGTTTTATCTGGTAAGCCTGTCGCTAATGTGATCTTTAATTGGCAAACTGGAGAATCATTTTTTAGTAATAGGCCTTCAATTACCGTTTCAAGTGAAGGAATTGTTACTATGACGGCCATAGATACCACTAACGGCTGTAGAAATATAGCGACAATAGAAATTATAGATTTACAAGATTATCCGATTTTAAAGACGACACCGCCAGGACCAATCACTTGTGTCAATAATGGAGTATATATTAGTGCAGCAGATTCACCAGAAGGACCGAATCTTGTATTCTCTTGGATGGATGGAACCAATACTATCATAAGTGGTGAGACCAATGATTCATTGTATGTTACGAGCCCTGGAACGTATTATGTTATACTTACAGATACTCTTAATGGATGCTCGAATCGAGATACCTTTGTAGTGGATAGGATAGGAGAGTTTCCTCAAGTAAAAGTGCCTGATGATATCACGCTTTTCTGTGGACAAAATACAACGAAATTGACGGCATCGGTGATAAATCCAACCGCTTCTACAAGTTTGGTTTGGAATACAGTCAGTGGAACCATCGTATCACCATCGAACCAATCAAGCATCGATGTACGTGGCGCTGGAGTATATGAAGTGAAAGTGGTTTATCCAAATTCGGGATGTACAACTACCGAATCCGTTAATGTCTTTGTAAATTCCAATTACCCAACGGACCTTACTTCCCTTGTAAATGATGAAACTTGTAAAAATCAAAAGGATGGAAGCATAACCATCAGTGCAGTTTCGGGTGGAGAGCCGCCACTTATGTACAGATTAAATGGAGTGAATGTGGGCCCAGGTACCACGTATTCGCCATTAGCAGCAGGTACGTACCAAATGGAAGTGACCGATGCCAATGGATGTAAATTTTCGACCAATATAGTGGTTGAGCCTGGTGTGGATATCGACCTTTTTGCAACATCACCTATAGAATTGGTGTATAATCAAACACAAATTATAGAACTTATTACCAATCTGAAGCCTGAAGAAATTGCTTCTATCAAGTGGACACCAACAGACAATCTATCTTGTGATACTTGTCTTGTGACATCACTGATCGCACGTACGAATATTACCTACAAGGTAGAAATCATAGACATCAACGGATGTTCAGAATCGGTTACAATCACCATCAGAGTCAACGATAATGTCATAATTACCACACCAAACATTATCAATCCTAATGGTAGTACCAACAAGTGGTTTACTGTTTTCGGAAATGAGAGTGTGTTGAATATCGAAAAGATGAGTGTATATGACCGATGGGGCAATTTGGTATTTATCAAAGAGAATTTCAAACCAAATATTCCTACAGAAGGATGGGATGGTACATTTTTGAATAAAGATGTCGTACCAGGTGTGTATGTATTTTTGATAGAATATATGGCACCTTCAGGTGTGAAAAAAATCACTGGTGATATTACTGTTATCCGCTAAGATTCAGTTTATTGCAATCTAAATATAATTGCCGGTGAAAGTGATTTTGCCGGCTTTTTTATTACTACTGATGCCTTGTGTAATTGGCAGATTTAGAGTGTTTTAGTTTTTGAAATAAAAATAATTCAATTCGTTGATTTATATTTTGAACGATTCGTTTGAAAATTAAAAAAGACTCATTATTTTGGTGAATTAATAATCAGGTTTTAAAAATTCATCAATGAAAGTAATATATACGAGTGCGGAGTGTTTCCCTGTGGCAAAAGTAGGCGGGCTTGCGGATGTTGTTGGCTCATTGCCCAAATATCTAAAAAAAATCGGTGTAGAAGCAAGTGTTGTGATACCTGCTTATGAAATGCCTTGGTTTGATGGTAAATTGTACAAAATCGTACATCAGGGCAGTTTTCATCTTGGTCAGGAGCATCTATATTTTGAAGTTCGATATTTTATTGATGACATCTTAGGATTTCCTTTTTATACCATTCATATTCCAAGCAAAACAGACAGATATGGTGTGTATGCAGGTCAAAATGGTCATTATTTTGGTGACGAAATCGAAAGAAATATTTCCTTCCAAAGAGCATTTTTAACTTGGTTGAGAGATGGAAATATAGAAACGGATATTGTGCATTGTCATGACCACCATACGGGCTTGATTCCATTTATGATGCAATATGCTTTTGAATTTCAGTCTTTGTCCAGGATACCTACTGTATTTACAATACATAATGAACGATACCAAGGTGCCTTCAGTTGGAGTAAACAGTATTTGTTACCTCAATTTGATAGTTGGAAAAGTGGTTTGCTAGAATGGAGCAATGTGATAAATCCACTCGCATCAGCCGTACGATGTGCCTACAAAGTCACCACTGTCTCCCAAAATTATATGAACGAACTGATGTACGATTCGGCTGGTTTGGAACAGCTTTTTAGGACTGAAGCATGGAAAAGTGTCGGCATCTTAAATGGCATAGACAATGAAGTCTGGGACCCAGCGACAGACCCTATGATCGAGTATAAACTTGAAGATGATGTTGTTCAATTTAAAGCTGAAAATAAAAAAGTTATTTGCGAGATTGCTGGCTTAGACCCATCTTTACCATTGTTTGGTTTTATAGGTAGATTAGTATTGGAGAAAGGTGCAGAATTTATAGCAGGTATTGTAGATACATGGCTATCGCATCATAAAAATGCCAATTTTGTTATCCTCGGTACTGGTGATAAGAGCATAGAAAGTGCATTAGAAGCGGTAGCAAAACGACATCCAAAGCATGTAGCCTGTATGCTTGCGTACAATGAAGCGATGTCTCACAAAATTTATGCTGGAGCAGATTTCTTATTGATGCCATCGCGAGTAGAACCATGCGGACTCAATCAGATGTTTGCAATGCGATATGGAACATTACCAATAGTGCGTACTACTGGAGGTCTAAAAGATAGTGTCAAGGACATCTCAGAGCCAGGTGGCGTAGGAATACGATTTGATTATATGAATTTTGATCAGATGATGCATGCGATTTGGCGAGCTTTTGAAATGTATCAGCATAAGGAATATCTGCATCATTGCGTCAAGGAAGCCATGGCGTTAAATTATTCTTGGGATTCATCAGCTCAAAAATATAAGGATATTTATACTGATGTTTTGAAGTGAAAAACCTATTTTAAAGGTAAGGCAGCTTGCAATGCTTGGACGGATTTAGGATCATTGCCTACGATCACCTGATTATCTATAATAGCTGCTGGTCTTTTTAAAAATGTATATTCTTTAAGGATTAGCTTTTTGAAATCGGCGTCTTTTACTGGTTTTTTATTTTCGGGTATTTCCTTAAGTTTTTGTGCTCTTTTATTGAAAAGTGCTTCATAACTTTTGGTCTGCTTTTTCATAAAATCTAAGTCTTCTTTTGTTATATTTTGTTCGCGAATATTGATCAACTCTACATCTGATAAATCAAGCGTACTTAAGATTTTCCTGCAGGTATCGCAAGTAGAAAGATGATAAATTCGTCTCATTATCTTGTGTTAGTTTAGACCAATTTTAATGGTTTTATATCAAATGGACTTAAAGTTGTTCCTTTAATCTTAGCATCAGCCCTAAGTGTATATTCAGATTTTACATTTCTGAGTTTTTTTGCAAACTTCACTAATCCTTTTGCAAAGATATTATTGGATTCTAGTTTGTCCATTTCGGATTGCACATATACAAACTCAAGTTCAAATGGGATTTCCAATACATCATTTTTCCCAATATTGATTTTATTGTTCATGGTCAGTTCACCCATAGGATATTCGTTGATCAATTGGTTATCGCCTCGCCCACGACTATATTTTTCGACCATTTTTAGGGTAATATTTTCGATCAGATTGCCATCACTCAGCGCAGTCAATTTTATGAATCCTGTTATGATACCAGCATCTTTTGATACTTCGTCAGCGATGACCAATTCAAGCTTAACTCCTTCTATACCTAATATTTTTTTAACGGTTCCGAACATTTTTTATATTTGTAAGCATAAACGTTTTTACGTCCAGGTAAGTTTAGATTATCCGACGAGCGATCACAAAAATCGGATGATTACATAAACCTTATATGCCAGCTGTCAGCTATTGGCGTTTTCCAGCTACTTTCAAATTCAGATTTTGACTTAACAAGATTGTTAAAAACGAGTGTTTGTGCATCAATACTTCCATCTTTTGCCAATTGTCCTAATTGGTGAAGATGAACTGTTTCAATTTTGTCTGTGCCTGCCAGCTGATATGCTACTGCCATCCTGTCCAATAAAGCTACGCTATATTTTTTTTCTAGATGACTAAGAAATCTGTTTAATGTGTCAAGGGAACAACCACTGGCATTTTGAAATCTTTCATCTACCATAATGACGATAAACCGATTGTAAAAAATATCACCTGATGTATAGAGTGCCACATTATGCGCTGTCCACTCTTTTAGAAATTCAAATAATTCTTGCTTCATTTCAGTAGCAAGTGTATCGTTTAGTTCGACATCAGCCTGAAAAATCCATACGCGCGATGATGCATCTAATTCCGTAAATGGTACTATCATATGCTATTTATATCGAACAAAGGTACGGAGATTTTGGATAAGTTAACGCCATTTTTATCTTCGAGAATTTGGATATAATTGCTTCGTTCGTAGGCTGTTGGGTCAGAGATATGTTGCTGACTCATTGAGCCTCTGAATGCATCTACTGATTTGAATCCCATCTCCTGCATATAATCTTCCATTTCCTTTGTGATGGTACTCAGATGTTTGATGCCGTGCTGGAAGAGAACAGATGCGCACATGGCTACATCGGCACCAGCAAGCAGATACTTGATCAATTCTGTACTGCCATGGACACCGGTTGTGGCGGCAAGCGAAACAGGAAGTTTGCCATAAAGAACAGCAATCCACAAAAGTGGAAGGCGAATTTCTGATGGATGACTAAAATCCAAATTGGGTACAATGCTTAGATTGCGGATATTGAAATCAGGCTGATAAAATCTATTGAAAAAAATCAAGCCATCAGCACCTGCATCTGTTAGTCTTTGAGCCATATTACCGATGGAAGAAAAATATGGATTTAATTTAACGGCAACTGGAATTTTAACGGTACTTTTTACTAAACGTACGATGTCGATATATCTTTGTTCTACTTCTTCAGAACTCAAGCGTAAGTCAGCAGGTATAAAATATATATTGATTTCTAATGCATCAGCACCAGCTTCTTCAATGTCTTTTGCGTACTCTATCCAACCTTCAGGCGTGATACCATTGATGCTGCCAATAATCGGAATATCAACTTTTTCTTTGGCTCGTCGGATTATATCGAGATATTGTGATGTACCTACTGCATAATCTTCCAACTCTGGAAAGAAACTGCTCGATTCAGCAAAAATATTTGTTGTATTGCGATAGAATTGGTCTATTTTTTCTTGCTCCTTTCTGATTTGTTCTTCAAAAAGTGAGAATAATACGACAGCTCCGGCACCGTGGTCTTCCATTGCCATGATATTATCCAATTTTTGTGATAACGGGTTTGCCGATACTACTAATGGTGACTTGAGTTCTAATCCTAAATATGTGGAACGTAAATCGATCATATTGATATATCTTGAGTTAAATTATATTGAGAAAATCTATTCACTTAATGCAGATTGGTATGTAGGTTGGAATGATTTTGCCCCAAAACCAGCCATATCTTCATATGTTTTCCACCGTAAGTCCACTATTTCCTGTGCCAAGGTTATTAATTTCTCTGCTTCTTGTGGTTGTGTCTGGGTCAAAACCTTGTACCTTAATTCATTATAAGCATATGCTTTAAATGGAATTGAAGGTTTAGGTGAGTCTAAGACGAAAGGATTTTTGCCACCATTTCGTAAGATCGGATTATATCTGATTAGTGGCCAATAACCTGATGCGACCGCCATTTTTTGTTGGTTAAGCCCTTTTTGCATATCGATACCATGGGCAATACAATGACTATATGCCAAAATAAGTGAAGGTCCATCATATGCTTCGGCTTCGCGCATTGCGAGTAATGTTTGCTGTGGATTTGCGCCCATTGCGATTTGAGCTACATAAACATTACCGTATGAAATAGCTTGTAATGCTAAGTCTTTTTTGCCAACTCTTTTGCCTGCTACGGCAAATTTTGCAGACGCTGCAGTTGGTGTTGCCTTAGACATTTGACCACCTGTATTGCTATATACTTCGGTATCCAAGACGAGCACATTGATATTTCTACCGCTTGCCAAAGCGTGATCCAATCCACCAGCACCTATATCATATGCCCATCCATCGCCGCCGATGAGCCAAACACTTCGATTGACAAATTGATCAGCTACAGAGAGAAGCAGTTTTGCAGCAGGATTTTGTGACTGCTTGAGACTTTCTTTGAGTCTTTGGACACGAACTCTTTGTTTGGCAATTTCACTTTCTAATGAAAGGTCAGCTTGAAGAATTTCATCCACCATTTGGTCACCAAAATCTGATCTCATATTATGCAACAGCTGGCGTGCTATTTCGTGTTGTTTGTCGGTACTGAGTCTCATACCCAGTCCAAACTCGGCATTATCTTCAAATAGTGAGTTGGACCAAGCTGGACCTAAGCCTTGATCATTTTTTGTCCAAGGCGTAGTAGGTAGATTACCACCATATATAGATGAGCAACCGGTAGCATTGGCCACAATAAGTCTATCGCCAAACAATTGGGTGAGAAGTTTTATATAAGGCGTTTCACCACAACCAGCACACGCACCTGAAAACTCAAAATATGGTTCCAGAAATTGTACACCATGTACTGTGGCATAATTCACATCAGGTTTGTCATTTTGTGGTAAGCTTTCATAAAATGCTACATTTTCCTTTATGGTTTGTATTTCATCGGATTTCTCAATAACATTGATGGCTCTCCTTGTCTGATTCGATCTATCGGTGACCGGACAAACTTCATAACATAAATTACAGCCTGTACAGTCTTCTTGATAAATTTGTAAAGTAAATTTTGTCTCTGGAAAACCTCGGGCATTGATCGGAGCAGATTGAAAAGATTCCGGTGCATTTGCTATCAAATCTTTATGGTAAAATTTAGACCTGATAACTCCATGCGGGCATACAAAGCTACAGTTACCGCATTGGATACATAAATCTGCATCCCAAGTGGCTACCATGTCAGAAATATTTCTTTTTTCCCATTTTGTGGTTCCACTCGGATATGTTCCATCCATAGGCATTGCACTTACGGGGATTAGGTCGCCTTCGCCAGTCATCATCATGGAAGTGACATTTTTTACAAAATCTGGTGCTATATCTGGTATTACAGTTGCTATTTCTTTGACTATGGCTGTGACGTCACGGACTTGTACTTCAAATAGATTTTCGAGTGTCTGGTCTACGGCTTTGAAATTTTGTTCAATTACGGCTTTTCCTTTTTTATAATAGGTTTTTTCAATGGCGTGTTTTATCTGGGCTATAGCTTCGTCAGCAGGCAAAACGCCAGAAAGTGCAAAAAAACATGTTTGCATAATGGTATTGATACGGCCTGGCATACCAGTTTTGCGGGCCACATCAGTAGCGTCGATTACAAAGAGTTTAATTTTTTTGTCAATAATCGTTTTTTGGATGCGATAAGGTAGTTTATCCCAGATTGTATCTTTGTCAAATGGAGAATTAATTAAAAAAGTGGATTGGGTTTTCGCATATTTTAACATTTCTTCTTTGCCGATAAAACCAAATTGGTGGCACGCAATAAAATCTGCTTGAGTGATCAAGTATGGTGCTTTTATTGGGCTTTTGCCAAATCGAAGGTGAGAAACTGTTTTGGCACCTGATTTTTTGGAATCATACACAAAATATCCTTGCGCATATAAATCTGTATTTTCACCAATGATTTTGATTGAATTTTTGTTCGCCCCAACGGTTCCATCAGCGCCAAGACCGAAAAACAAAGCTTGGGTCCAAGTAGATTCATCCAATGAGAATGAAGCATCTACCGTAAGGCTCGTATGTGTGACGTCATCAATAATTCCTATCGTAAAATGATTTTTAGGTTTTTCTTTTTTAATTCATCATAAATAGATTTGACCATTGCTGGTGTAAATTCTTTGGAAGAAAGTCCGTAACGACCACCGATAATTTGTGGCATAGCAGGAATTCCACTATTCACAAAATTTTCCATTATGGTAATCATCACATCCTGATACATAGGTTCGCCTGAAGCACCCGATTCTTTGGTACGATCTAGTACTGCAATCGATTTTACCGTTTTGGGCAATGCTTGCATAAAATCTTCGGCTGGAAAAGGTCGGTACAGCATGATTTGGATAACACCTGTTTTCTCACCAAAGGAATTTAAAAATTCAGACGTAGATGCTGTAGTTTCTGTACCTGAGCCCATGATGATGATGATATGCTCGGCATCAGCAGGACCCATATATTTGACCGTTTGATATTTTCTACCTGTGAGTGCTGCAAATTTTTCCATTTCTGTTTTCACAATCATAGGTAATGCATCGTAGAATTGATTGACTGTTTCGCGACCTTGGAAATAGACATCCGGATTTTGAGCAGTACCTCTAATAAATGGATTATCGGGATTCAATGCCCGATTGCGATGCGCAATTACCAAATTGTCATCTATCATTTCGCGGATAACGTCATCTGGGATTATATTGATTTTACTTACTTCGTGTGACGTTCTAAATCCATCAAAGAAGTGAATAAACGGCAGCCTTCCTTTTAATGTAGCTGCCTGACTTATAAGTGCTAAGTCATGAGCTTCTTGGACACTGGCTGATGACAATAATGCAAATCCTGTAGTTCGGGCAGCCATTACATCCTGGTGGTCACCGAAAATGGACAATGCTTGTGCAGAAAGAGATCTCGCTGCCACATGAAAAACAGCAGAAGTAAGTTCGCCTGCTATTTTGTACATATTCGGCAGCATCAACATTAAACCTTGGGATGCAGTAAATGTCGTAGTGAGGGCACCTGTTTGTAATGCACCATGTACAGTACCTGCCGCGCCACCTTCGCTTTGCATTTCTATGACTTCTGGCACATTGCCCCATATATTTTTTAAGCCTTTTGCCGACCATTCATCTGCAAATTCTGCCATGGTGGACGAAGGTGTAATAGGGTAGATTGCACAGACTTCATTAACCCGATAGGCTATATGCACAGCCGCTTCGTTTCCGTCTAATGTTAGTACTGATTTATTATTGTCTTTCATGTTCCAAGATCTTTATTTTATGGAATTATCTGCTATCATTTCAATGGCGTGGCAAGGGCATTGCTCTGCGCACACGGCACATCCAGTACAAAGGGTATAATTGTACATATATCTTTTACCTGGGCCTAATTTTATTATTGCATCTTCAGGACAAGCTCCAAAGCATCCGTCACATTCAAAACAATTGCCACAGGATAGACATCTTTGAGATTCATAAAGGGCTTCATCATGCGAATATCCACCTACGATCTCATCAAAACTCAAAGTGGCTTGCTCAGGAGAAAGATGTTCTTGCAATTTTGTGTCTGCAAATGTTTTATACCATACATGCAATTTGTCTGCTTTTATCACAGGATTGGAAGCTGGCTTATTAAATTCGGTATTTCTCAGCCAAGCATCGATATTTTTAGCAGCTTTTTTGCCATGGCCTGTTGCAATAGTAACGGTCCTTTCACCAGGTACCATATCGCCACCAGCAAATATTCCTTCATGTCCAGTCATCATGTTTTTTCCGACTATTACTGTACCATCATGTTTAAATTCTATACCCGGAATGGCCTTCATAAAGTCTGTTTCAGTTTCCTGACCTAATGCAAGGATGACAGCATCAGCTTCTAGAGTTTCAAATTTTCCTGTAGGAATCGGTTTGCCATCTACAATGTCCATCACTTCAATGGTCAGCGCAGATTCATCGATATTTTTTATGGTCCTGAGCCAATGAATTTTTATACCTTCACTAATGGCTTCATCGGCTTCAAATTCGTGTGCTGGCATGTGGTCTCTGTCTCTTCTGTATATAATAAGGGCTTCTTCAGCACCTAACCTTTTAGCGGTACGTGCAGCATCCATGGCTGTATTTCCACCACCGTAAATCGCAACACGACGACCTATTTTGGGACTATTGCCTAGTTCGACCTCTCGTAGAAATGAAACCGCATCAAGCACTTTACCAGCATCTCGAGCTGGAATGTCTGTTTTTTTGCTAATGTGTGCGCCAATTGCAATAAAAACGGCATCAAAATCCCCTTCAGTTTTCTCTTGTAGAATATTGGTTACCTTATAATTAAGTCGTAATTCTATACCAAGATCCATAATGCGTTGAATCTCTGCCTGCAAGATATTTCTTGGCAATCGATATGCCGGAATGCCAAAATTCATCATGCCACCGGGAATAGGTCCTGCTTCGAAAATGCTCACATCATGACCTAATTTAGTCAAATGGTAAGCAGCAGAAATACCGCTTGGGCCAGCGCCTATAATTAAAATTCTTTTACCAGATTTCGATTTTGGCGGTGTGAATTTCCATTGATTTTCAAGGGCTAAATCACCTAGATACCGCTCAAGCGAATGGATACTGACTGATGTATCCAATGCATCTCGGTTGCACGCACTCTCCAAGGGGTGATAACACACTCTGCCATGTACTGCGCCACAGGATTTTCTTCTGTGAGTTTTTGCCAGGCTTTTTGAAATTCGCCACCTTGCATCAAGGCGAGCCATGCCTGAATATTTTCACCTGCCGGGCATCCTTGATTGCAAGGAGGTAAGAAATCTACATACACAGGTTTACTTTTTCTGATGGATCCAGTTCCTTCACTATGATCATTTAAATCCGGCCTAAATGTTAGATCTGATATTAAAGTAGGCATATTAATTTATTATAATATTAGCCTGCAAAGTAGGATGGTTTCTACCTTAAAAATATGATGCCCGTCACATGGTTCTATGATATTCGGATCATATGCCGATCTATGTAAAATCGCTATAAAAAAGTAGGTAGAAATTTTTAACTAGAATCAGAGTAATCGCTTGATAATACGCAGCTTATGGGTGTATTTTTGAAGATCGTAATTGTAGAATCCGTGGTGGTCGATTTTATCTATGCGCACACATCCGTGAACATGGAGTACTTTTTTATCTCCTATGACGATGCCTACATGATTGATTTGATTTTCGGTATCAGCACAAAAGGCAAGATCTCCTTCGACAGCCAAGTCGGTAAAATCTACAATTTCACCATATAAATATTGTTCATTGGGGAATCTGGGTAAAATGATGCCAAAAAATCGAAAAACATGCTGAATAAATGCACCTGAATCTATGCCAAATGGAGATCTACCACCTGGAAGCTCAGGGCTATAAAGATACCTTCTTGCTATTTTTATTAGAATTTCCTGTGAAGTTTCCAATCCATCATACAAAGCTGCTTGACCATTATAGATGTATTTTGCTTCTGGCATTTGACATGATATTCCATCATAGCAAGGTAGTGATGAGCCAATTACTATACTCTTAGATATATCGTCATTAAATAGTGGATGGCATATTTCTAGAGCGATGGCTGGATTGGTGCTGAGTTTAGTATAGGTGTTTTCGTCTGTAAGTTGGATTTGGATAGATCGTACCCAACCTATGATATTACAAGTAGTTGTTTGGATTTTAAACCAATGTTTATTTTTTTTCTCAACGATGTGACATGTTTCGCCGAAAAGCATCTGGCTAACCATAATAGCATCATCCACCGGTTTTGAGAAAACGGGAATAACGTTTAGGTTGCATATAGCGTGAAACAAATGCTTGGAATCGACCTTCTTTTTCCTTGACATGTTGGATTTACAAATAATAATGAGGTTGAGCTCAAAATATTGTATATTTCAAAAATCAGTCCAAAAAAATATTATTATGTAAAAACCTTTATAAAATTGAGATTTAAGGCAAATTAACCTCGTTTTTCTATCTCTTTCAATGATTCCATCCTATTTCTAACAAGGAAGTCATCGATACTTTCGAAATGCTCAAGTACTCTTTTGTCTTTGAACTCAAAAACTTTTTCTGCCAATCCTTGTAAGAAATCTCGGTCGTGAGATACCAAAATAAGCGTACCATCAAATGCCAATAAAGCATCTTTTAACACATCTTTGGACCGCAGATCTAAGTGGTTTGTAGGTTCGTCTAGGATAAGCAGATTTACTGGTTCAAGCAGTAATTTGACCATGGCAAGCCTTGTCCTTTCACCACCTGAGAGCATACTGACTTTTTTATCGATATCATCGCCAGAAAACATAAAACAACCCAGGATATTTTTCAATTGAGTGCGAATATCGCCTTCGGCAACTTCTTCTACGGTTTGGAATACGGTAAGCGAAGGATCAAGTAAAGCGGCTTGGTTTTGTGCAAAATACCCAACTTTGACATTGTGCCCTAAGTCACATTTGCCTTCGAACTCTATTTCTCCCATGATAGATTTTATCATCGTGGATTTACCTTCACCATTTCGACCTACAAATGCTACTTTTTGGCCACGTTCTATGGTCATAGATGCACCTTTAAATACCACCAAATCACCATAATTTTTAGACAATTGCTCCACTATGACAGGATAATCACCTGATCTCGGTGCTGGTGGAAATTTCAGTTTAAGCATGGAAGTATCCACTTCATCGATTTCAATTACGGTCATTTTTTCCAGCATTCGCTCTACGGAATTGACTTGATTGGCCTTAGAATAGGTGCCACGAAATCGTTCGATAAATTCTTTGCTTTCTGCTATAGTTTTTTGTTGCTCTTTGTATGCCTTGATCTGTGCCGCTCTTCTTTCTTCTCTTAGTTGGAGATAATGGGTATAATTGGCTTTGTAGTCATAAATCCTTCCCATCGTCACTTCTATCGTCCTATTGGTAATATTATCGATAAATGCCTTGTCGTGCGAAATGACCATTACAGCATTGGCTTTGTTTACCAAGAAATTCTCCAACCAGATAACGGATTCTATATCGATGTGATTGGTCGGTTCGTCGAGTAGGATGAGATCAGGCTTTTTCAATAGGATTTTACCCAATTCGATTCGCATCCGCCAGCCACCACTAAACTCACTGGTCAATCTTGTGAAGTCTTCTCTTCTGAATCCAAGTCCAAGCAAAGTTTTTTCTACCTCTGCATCGTAATTAATGTCTTCAAGCGAATAATATCGTTCGCCCAATTCAGATGATTCTTCGATCAATTTCATGTATTCGTCAGAATCATAATCGGTTCTAGTTTCCAATTCACTATTGAGAAAAGCCATCCGATCACGCATTTCAAAGATTTGTTCAAAAGCCTTGAGTGTCTCTTCGAAAAACCGTACAGTGATCTTCTGTCAACAAATGTTGTGGTAAATAAGCAATTACAGCTTCCTTTGGCGCACGAACATATCCTCTAGTAGGTTTTTGTGCACCAGCGATAATCTTCATCATCGTAGATTTACCAGCACCATTTTTGCCCATGAGTGCTATTTTGTCATTTTCATTTATAAAAAATGAAACGTCGCTAAATAGTGTTTTACCACTGAATTCTACAGCCAGTCCATCTACGGTAATCATGCTTATTTTTTTAAGGCCGCAAAAGTATAAATAATATTTTTAAATCTTTGTACTGATATTGATAATTAACGCAATATCAATTGTGCTCTTTATTATCTCAACCAAGATATAACAATTTCTGGCATCAAACCAGATACTACAAGGAAGACAATCCCTGCTATAATAAATGCGCGATGTATCAGACTCAAACTAATCGTCGGAATGGTGTCGTCTCTTTGTCCAATAGAAGCAATTATTCTTAAATAATTATATGCAGCCAATACAGAAACCAATACTCCTACTACAGCAATCCATGTATAATCATACTTTATAGCTTCTACTAAAATAAAATATTTGGCAAAAAATCCAGCTAATGGTGGAATTCCCGCAAAGGACAACATACAAATGATCATTGCCACACCCAGAAGTTTGTTATGTGTCAATAATCCAGTCATGCCACTTATAGTATCAATATTCGTTTGCGTTTTTACTGTACTGTAAATGCTTAATGCGATAATGGCAGCAACACTATATACGGTAAGATTATAAATGACATAGACGTATGTTTCATGTTGGAGAACCAAATACGCAATCAAAACAAAACCAGCATTGGCGATACCAGTGTAAGCCATTAATCTTTTGAAATTCTCCTGTTTTAATGATGCTAAATTTCCGAAGACCATCGAAGCAATAGAAACCAATGTCAAAAGTAATACCCAATGCACTTTTGGCTGTAGGCCAATGAAGGATACAAATTTGATCAATGCACCAAAGATTGCCACCTTTACCACTGTTGATACAAATGCTGTCAAAACTGTAGGTGCACCATGATATACATCTGGAGCCCAAAAATGAAATGGAACGGCACCGATTTTGAAGATAAATGCACAAATCACCAAAAACAACCCAGTAGTGAATAATGATGATTCGCCCATACTTTCTCTAGTTGAGGCAATAACACCCAAATCAAAGCTGCCGTATGCGCCATAAATCAAGGTAATCCCTAATAGCATAAAACAAGTAGCAAATGAACCTAAGAGGTAATATTTTAGCCCTGCTTCATTGGATGCCAAGTTTTTCCTATTGCTAGCAGCTAAAATGTAGAGTGGAATTGATAGGATTTCAGTACCTAAAAATAACATGGTTAGGTTTTGGAATGATACCAATAATATGGCACCAATGGATGAGAATACAAAAGGGCAAAAATATCGCTCAGGTGTTCGATATCTTCACTATAATAATATTGACACATCATAAAAACAAACATCAATATAAATATTATGATGATGCTAAATTTTATAGCCAACTTGTCAAAAGTTAGCATATTATTGGAAATGTCGCTGTAATCTCCGTGATATCCTCCAGCTAAAATAAAAATCGAAGCAACACAAGAAACCAAAATTATAGGTAAAGCCCAATGCTTTTTCCTGAATATACCTGAGAACATGCTAATTAGACCAGTTATGGCAAGCAGGATGATCGCGTTCATTATTGAATGTAATTTGAGTGAAGGATAGTTTGAATTGAAGCATCACACAACTTTGTAATCCAAGACGAATATACACCTGTGATAATGATGACGAACACTAAACTTAAATACAGAAATTTATCTACATCGTTGATATCCAAATAGTTGGTTTTATTGTCCGTGCCGAGAATTACCCTTTTATATAAGTTGAGCATGTACACAGCACCTAAAATAACGCCTGATCCTGCTAATATAGCGCTTAATACATCATAGCTATATAAAGAATTCAAAATTAGAAATTCGCCTATGAAGCCATTAGTAAAAGGCACACCTATTGCACCAAAAAGTATTACTAAAAACGCTCCAGCAAAAAGCGGCATCTTTTGCCTTAATCCACCAAATGAAGCCATGTCATAACTACCATTCAGCTTATACAAACTATGTGCTACGAGAAACAAACCACAAGTATTAACTGCATGGGCGGCTATCTGAAGCATCACACCATGCAATCCATTTGAATTTAATGGAAAGAGTCCAGCGGCTATAATCCCCATGTGTGCCATAGAAACATAGGCAAACATTCGTTTTATATTGGTCTGAACCATAGCCAACAATGATGCATAAAAGACGCCAAATGTAGCAGCTAGGACAACGTAGGAGCCATATTGATTGACTGCATCCGGCAAAATGGGTAAAACAAATTTGTAAATACTATAAATTGCCATTTTTGACATCACGCCCGAAAGAATAATAGTCACTGAAGTTGGAGCGGCTTCATAAGTGTCAGCCTGCCAACCGTGAAGTGGGAAAATTGGTGATTTGATCCCGAAAGCCACCATGAATGCTACGAAAAGCAACAATTGTGTAGGGATACCTATTTCTAATCCTTCAATGATAGACAAATCATAATTACCGACTTCACCCATATTACCTAAGGTGATGATTGCGATCAACATTAGCAGACTTCCGAAAAGGGTAAAAAGAAAAAATCTAAGTGTGATGGGTTTTATCTTAGGACTTTCTCCCCAAAGCAATACGAGGAAATAAGCTGGAATCAGTGATAATTCCCAAAAGATATAATACAGAAACATATCCTCTGCCACGAAGACTCCAAGGATAAATGTTTGCATCAAGAGTAAAAGTGCATAAAATTGTCGTTGACCAGCTTTATTTTCACTCAAAGTAACGTACATACTCACCATGACAACTACATTGGTGATCAATGCCATAAGTAAACTGACGCCATCGCTACTCAAGTGGAATCTTGTTCCCATTGATGGAATCCAAGGCAAATCTATTCCAGTAATAGTAATTGGATTTTGATAATACATGGCTATCATGATGCCGAAACTGCAACAGACACAACGGATGATACTACAGCAATAGTTTGTGTATATTTTCTGCTTAAAATTAGCAATGCAGCCGCAGTAACAAATGGTATCAGTAATAAAATCAATATATTCATAATGCAAAAAATATAAATATGGTTAAGATACCTAAAACGCCCAAAGCCATAGCAAATAAATAATAGCTGATAAATCCATTTTGTGTTTTCCTGATATTTTCAGAGACATAAAGTGAAAGTTGTCCAGTGCCATCAGTTATTCGCCTAACGACCTGATTTTCAAAAATGGAATTAAAAAATTGTGAAAGCTTCAAAAATGATTTTCCGATCACACTTTCATACAATTCATCCACATAAAATTTGTTCCTTATAAGATTGACAAAAGACCCATCTTTAGCATTACTTTCAATTAATGGAACATGCGCTTTGGACACATATTTTTGGTAGGTCATAAAAGCCACTAGCAGAATACTGCCCATTGAAACAGCCATAAGTATCCACTCTGTACTGTGGGGTAAATGGGATGGATGTATTGAAACGATCGGAGATATGAAATGCTCAAGCCATTTGTTACCTAACAACAATTCAGGTGCATTGATCCAACCACCAAATACTGAGAGTATGCCCAAGATTAGTAAGGGTAGCAACATACTCCAAGGTGACTCATGTATTTTATTTATTGTATCTTGAGACATTCGTTCCTTACCCCAAAACACCACGAAATACAATCTCAGCATATAGAAAACCGTTAGTAAGCCTGCAAAAAGTGCTGCAATCCACCAAATCGGACTTTGGATGTATGCCAAAGAGAGAATGTTGTCTTTGGAATAAAATCCAGAAAACGGAGGTAACGCAATTATAGCTAACACACCAATTAAAAACAAGAGATGTGTGTAGTGCATATATTTTTTGAGATTACCCATGTTGCGAATATCTTGTTCGCCATGAAGCCCATGTATGACACTTCCTGCACCCAAAAACAATAGTGCTTTGAAAAATGCGTGGGTCAATAAGTGGAAAAAAGCTGCACCATATGCACCGAGTCCAAGGGCAAAAAACATCAAACCTAGTTGTGAAATGGTAGAGTAAGCTAGGATCTTTTTGATGTCGTTTTGCTTGGTTGCTATGACACCGGCAAATATCGATGTGGTCAAACCAACGAAGGTTATTATTTCATTGGTCAAAGGTGCTAAAGCAAATAAGAAGTTTGAACGTACTATCAAGTAGATACCTGCGGTCACCATAGTCGCAGCGTGGATCAAAGCACTTACGGGCGTTGGACCAGCCATCGCATCAGGCAACCAGGTGTAAAGTGGGATTTGAGCACTTTTACCAGTGGCGCCTATAAACAACAATAAAGTAATAAAAGTCAAGATTTCAGGACTTGACATGCTACCAGCTATGTTTTGTTCTAGGTCAGAAAAGATAAAAGTTCCAAATTGTTTGTAAAGCAAGAATAGGCCAAATAGTAAAAATAAATCACCTATTCTGTTGATTATAAATGCTTTATTTGCTGCTTTATTGTTTTCGTGGTCTTTGTACCAAAAACCGATAAGTAAGTAAGAACATAATCCTACGCCTTCCCATCCTGCAAACATCAATACAAAATTATTGGCCATGACAAGGATTAACATGAAGAAAATGAAGAGATTTAGGTAGGCAAAAAAGCGGCTAAATCCTTCGTCACCATGCATGTAGCCTGTGGAATATATATGTATTAAACTTCCTACACCAGTGATGAGCAACATCATGATAATTGATAATTGGTCTATCCTGAATTCGAAAGGAATATTGAGGTCATCTGTATTGATCCAATCAAATAAATGAACATTTATGGCAGGGCTGCTTTCATTCAATTGGAAGAAAAGTATCAGCGTCAAAAAAAATGATAAAATTATCCATAGAGAAGCTAATAAACCAGCTGATTTCTCCTTTAAATATTGGCCATAAAGAAGATATCCCGCAAACCCAATCAAGGGTAGAGTAGGGACCATCATGGCAATTAATTGTGCAGAATTGAGATTCAAAATTTAATATTTTTAGGTATTACCACTTTAGATTATTGAGTGCATTGATATCCACTGTTTGCACATTCCGATAGATCATAACCAACATAGCCAATCCGACGGCTACTTCAGCTGCTGCAACTACCATGATGAAAAACACAAAAGCCTGTGCATTGGGATCATTATAATATACTGAAAAAGCAACGGCCAACAAATTGATAGAATTCAACATGAGTTCGATGCTCAAAAATACGTTGATCATATTCCTTCTAAGCAAAACGCCAGTAAGTCCGATACAAAACAATACGATACAAAGAAATACATAATGCTCTAATGGGACTAACCTTAGCTGATCCTGCAATTGGGTTACATCATTCATCTTTTTGTTCTTTTTTATTGAAAATAACAATACCTACCATCGAAGAAAGAAATAATACGCTCGAAACTTCAAATGGGATTAAAAACTCATTAAAAAGTACTTTTCCGAGTGTAGAAGCCAAGCCAATATCTTGATTTACGATAGCTGGGTTTTGTCCGAAATTGGTCGCCCAAAGTGCTGTAACTAATACAAAACATAGGCTGGAGCCAGTTAAAACGGCTATACCCATGACCAATTTACTTTTGCGAATTGTGATCGGTGTGCTCATATTGAGAAACATAATGACATAAAGGAAAAGCACCATGATGGCACCAGCATACACGATGATATGCACGATAGCTAAAAATTGGGCATTCAGCATCACATACAAACCTGCCACTGAAAAGAAACATATCAACAAGAAAAGTACACTGTACATCGCATTCTTATGAAAGATCATAAGGATACTGCTTATAATGCAAATGGCTGATAATAAATAAAAAAGTATGGCTGTCATTTTGACTTTTAATTTTAATTAAACTGCTCCTTGTCTTATGCCGTTTCGTCTATCACTCACATCGATCCTGCCTTTTGTTTCTGTATCTTCCACCATC
This sequence comes from Saprospiraceae bacterium, assembly GCA_016717105.1. Classification (GTDB taxonomy): domain Bacteria; phylum Bacteroidota; class Bacteroidia; order Chitinophagales; family Saprospiraceae; genus OLB9. The sequence continues at coordinate 36,713 of JADKGF010000058.1, forward strand.
ATATCTTTTGTAAAAATAAATTGGTTTCGATCATAATTAGATTCAGCAACGATCTCTGTCAAATAAATGGCGTCTTTCGGGCAAGATTCCTCACACAATCCACAGAATATACACCTCAACATATTTATATTATATTCGGCTGCATATTTCTCTTCTCGGTATAGAGATTCTTCACCTTTTTTTCTTTCTGCAGCTACAATGGTAATGGCTTCTGCTGGACAAGCTACAGCACACAATCCACAAGCTGTACAATTTTCTCGACCTTGTTCATCTTTTTTGAGGACATGTTTTCCTCTGTAAATTTTGGAGTGGATTTTCTGCTGCTCAGGATATTGGATTGTGGCCTTTTTTTTGAAAAAGTGATAGATTGTAATCCGCAGACCAGCTAAAATCGCAGGGATGTACAGCCTTTCAGATAAGGTCATCTTTTTATTGGAAACAAGTTTACTTCTGTTTGTAAGTGATTGCATGCCCTATTGATTTAACAAAATTATGGTACCTGTGATCAACATATTTATTATCGAAAGTGGTAGAAGTATTTTCCAACCTAAATTCATTAATTGGTCAAACCTAAATCTTGGTATCGTCCATCGAACCCAGAAAAAGAAAAATATGAAAAAGAGTATTTTTGTCATTAGCACCAAAAAGCAAATAAATGCAAATAATATTTCGCCTGTATTTTGCTGAACAATATCCATGAATGGAAAATTATAGCCGCCAAAGTACAAACAACTGATAACTGCAGATGACAAAAACATATTTATATACTCTGCAAAAAGGTAAAATCCAAGTTTCATACTTGAATATTCTGTATGGTATCCGCCGATCAACTCCGTCTCACTCTCAGGAAGATCGAAAGGCGTACGGTTTGTCTCAGCAAATGCGCAAATCAAAAATATCAAAAAACCAAGTGGTTGTAAGACCACATTCCAAGCCATGCCGTGCCATCCGCTTTGTCCTGTGACCATATTGCCCAAACTCAGTGATCCTGTTGTCATGATCACGGCAATGATACTCATACCCATAGCAAGTTCGTAACTGATCATCTGCGTGGATGCTCTTACAGCTCCTAGTAATGCGAATTTATTATTCGATGCCCAACCACCGATCATGATGCCATATACACCAATGCTCACTACACCCATGATATATAATATTCCAATATTTATATCCGCAACCTGTAGATGTACTTTAGTGCCTGCTATCGTAATGTCTGGTCCCCAAGGTATAACTGCACTGGCCATAAGTGCTGTGACCATACTTATCGCAGGACCGAGTATGAACAATAACTTATTGGAACTGGCTGGCAAGATTTCTTCCTTCATGATCATCTTTACACCATCAGCCAATGGCTGCAATAACCCAAATGGGCCAGCACGATTTGGCCCGATTCTGTCTTGCATAAAAGCGGCAACCTTTCTTTCGGAAAATGTACTATAAGCCGCTATCGTGATGGATAGTAAAAAAAGTGCTAAGACCAAAAATATTTTAAAAATGATAATTTCCATGTATTATTTTTGAGTGCTATCTTTATCTGATTCTATCAATTTTTGGATGACCGGCAACTCGATCTTAGGATGATTTTGTGATATAACTGAATGACTATCAACAGAGACAGGGCCTTCGATTTGCCAGTCTTTTGTTTCTTTTTTGTCGAATCTACACTCGTTACATATAAAATCTTCTACTTCATTCCATCTGTTTTTTCGACCTGTCACACGCAAGACTTCTTCGCCTTGATACCATAAGGTAACTTTTCCTGAGCAAGTAGGACAATTTCTATGTGCATTCACAGGTTTTGTAAACCAAACCCTAGATTTGAATCTGAAAGTCTTATCAGTCAATGCTCCGACTGGACATACATCGATCATATTTCCAGAAAATTCGTTATCGACCGCTTGCTCTATAAAGGTAGAAATTTCTGAAACTTCGCCTCTGTTGAGAACGCCGTGCACTCTTTCGGGTGTCAATTGTTCGGCGACTTGTGTACAACGGTAACACAGAATGCATCGATTCATGTGCAATTGTATTTTATCGCCTATATCTTTTCTTTCAAATTCTCTTCTTTTGAATTCATACCTGCTTTTCGCTAAGCCATGTTCGTAAGATAAATCTTGAAGTTTACATTCTCCAGCTTGGTCGCATACAGGGCAATCCAATGGATGATTGATCAATAAAAACTCCGTTACACCTTTTCTGGCATCAGTTACTTCAGGCGAAGTAGTATTTCTAACTTCCATACCATCCATTACTGTGGTACGACAACTGGCCACAAGCTTTGGCATTGGCCTTGGATCTTTCTCAGAACCTTTTGTCACCTTGACCAGACAAGTTCGGCATTTGCCACCACTGCCTTCTAACTTACTGTAATAACACATAGCCGGTGGGACATTTTCGCCAATCATCCGAGCTGCCTGAAGGATCGTGGTTCCTGCTGGTACTTCTATGCTTATATCATCAATGGTTACTTTTGGCATTAGATTGAATTTGTCAATATTTTAGTTTACTAAGGTTTTCATCTCTGGTTGATATACGTGGTCTGCATCCATGACACGATGTGGATACTTGACATGATATTCGAATTCATGTCTGAAGTGTCTAATCGCAGCGGCTACTGGCCAAGCAGCTGCATCACCTAATGGGCAAATAGTATTGCCTTCAATGCGTCGCTGTATGTCCCACAATAAATCGATGTCATCCGAATTGCCATGTCCATATTCTATATTGTGTAAAACTCGTTCCATCCAACCGGTTCCTTCACGACATGGACTACATTGACCACATGATTCATGGTGATAAAATCTAGCAAAGTTCCAAGTATTCCTTACAATACATTGTTTCTCATCATAAACGATAAATCCACCCGAACCCAACATACTTCCAGTTTGAAATCCACCTTCACTCAGGCTTTCATACGTCATAAGTCTAGGCTCACCTGTACTTTCTTTAAATAATAAATGCTTCGGCAAGATAGGAACAGATGATCCACCAGGCACGCATGCTTTGATGTCGTTACTGTCTTTGATACCGCCACAGTATTCGTCTGAATAGATAAATTCTTCTACTGAAACGCCCATAACAATTTCGTAAACACCAGGTTTATTGATGTTGCCTGATGCAGAGATGAGTTTGGTACCTGTAGATCGACCGATACCGATTTTTGCATATTCAGCGCCACCCATTTTCAATATTGGAACTACCGCAGCAATGGTTTCTACATTATTGACAATAGTTGGGCAATCCCACAAACCAGACACAGCTGGAAATGGTGGTTTTATACGAGGATTCCCTCTTTTACCTTCTAAGGATTCGATCAAAGCTGTCTCTTCACCACAAATATAAGCGCCTGCTCCTGGATGAACATATAGATCCAGATTATAGCCAGTACCTTTTATGTTTTTACCTAAAAATCCTTTGCTATAAGCTTCTTGGATTGCTTTTTCTAGGATACGAAGTATAAACATGTATTCACCACGAATATAAATGTATGCCGTCTCGCATCCCAAAGCATAACTAGATAAAATCATACCTTCTATCAGGAGATGCGGATTTTTTTCCATCAATAACCTATCTTTGAAGGTGCCAGGCTCACTTTCATCTGCGTTACAAAGTAAATATCTTGGTTTGTCGGTGGATTTGTCCAAAAATGACCATTTTAATCCTGAAGGGAATCCAGCGCCACCTCGTCCTCTCAAACCTGAAGTTTTGACTTCTTCTGTTACTTCATCTGGGGACTTCTTGCCTAAAATATTTTCCAAGGGTATTGTATCCACCGTATTTAAGATATCCATCTATGGATTTTAAATCTGGTTTATCGATATTTTCCAATAATAATTTCATGCTCAAGCTGATTAAATTTTAGTGGAAAAATGGTGAATGATTTCATCTATTTTTTCGACGGTAAGATTTTCAAAATATTCCTCACCGATCTGAAACATAGGTGCGTATCCACAAGCTCCAAGACACTCCACAGTTTTTTAGGGTAAATAGCCCATCTTTTGTGGTTTCACCTACTTTTATTCCCAACTTGTCTGAAATGTAAGATATTATTTTATCAGCACCACAGATCATACAAGGCCCTGTATGGCATACTTCTATTACATATTTACCTACTTGTTCTGTATGATACATCGAGTAAAATGTGGCTACTTCATAGACTTCTATCGGTTTTATTGATAAGATCTCTGCGACTTTATCCATGACAGGTACAGATAGCCAACCACATTCTTTTTGCACAACATGCAGTACTGGCAACAAGGCAGATTTTTTTCTATTGGGTGGATAATGGGTTATCAACCTATCGATTTCTGCCATTGAATCTTGTGAAAAAATTAAACTCATTTCTGTTTTTCTTATCAAAAAATTTATGCATCCAATTCACCGGCTATGACATTCATACTACTCATAGTGAGTATTGCATCACTAAGCATAGCGCCTTTGATCATCTCAGGGTAAGCCTGATAATAAATAAAACACGGTCGTCTCATGTGTAAACGATACGGTTGTCTGCCTCCATCACTTACCAAATAAAATCCCAATTCACCATTACCGCCTTCGACACTATGGTACACTTGGCCTTTAGGTACATTGATTTCACCCATTACGATTTTGAAATGCCAGATGAGTCCTTCCATACTATTATACACGTCGTCTTTGGGTGGAAGATAAAATTCAGGTACATCTGCATGGTGTTTGCCTTCAGGCAAATTTTTAACGGCTTGTTTGATGATGCTTAAACTCTGCCACATTTCTTCTTGTCTTACGCAAAATCTATCATATGTGTCTCCATTGCTACCTACTGGAATGGTAAAATCAAAATCTTGATATGAACAATATGGATTCATCACACGTACATCGTAATCGACACCTGCAGCTCTTAAGTTCGGACCAGTAAAGCCATATTCAAGTGCTCTTTCGCCGGAAATACCACCAACATTGATGGTCCTATCCATAAATATCCTGTTTCGGATTACCAATTTCTCAAATTCTTGAAGTGCCTTTGGTAATTCTTTTACAATGACATCAATTTTATCAAAAGCGCTCTTGGAAAAATCCCTTTCAAATCCGCCAATCCTGCCCATATTGGTTGTCAATCGTGCACCACAAATTTCTTCGTACACGTCGTAAATTTTCTCACGCCATTGGAATACATAAAGAAATCCTGTCAAAGCGCCAGTATCCACTGCGACAACACTATTACATATGATGTGATCTGCTATTCTCGCCAATTCCATCACAATAACTCTTAGGTAATCAACACGCTTCGGAGTTTCTATACCAAGGAGTTTTTCCATGGTGAGATGCCATCCAATGTTATTTATAGGTGCAGAACAATAATTTAATCTGTCCGTAATCGTTGTTATTTGGAAAAAAGGTCTGTTTTCAGCCAGTTTTTCGAAAGCTCGATGAATGTATCCTATGGTAGGCTGGGCATCGACAATGATTTCGCCATCCATTTTCAAAATATTTTGAAAAATACCATGCGTCGCAGGGTGTGTTGGCCCGAGATTAAGATAATTGTATTGTTTCAGCTCATCTCCTGTCTGAACAACGCCGTTTTATCACATGTTGTTTTCAAAATTATCGTCCGAAATATTTATCATCTTTGTCTGTTCTGGTGGCATCCACTAAAGGATATTGTTTTAATAAAGGATGATAATCCATATCTTCTACATTCAGGATGATCCGCAAATCAGGGTGTCCCAAAAAATAATACCATAAAATTCAAATGTTTCTCTTTCCATCCAATTAGCAGCCGCATACAAATGGCACAAAGTCGGTATTTCAGGATTTTCTTTTAGTAAAAATACATGTATTCTAAACCTAAGATTATTGACCAAACTGTGTAAATGATAAACAACTGATAGTTCTCTGCCTAGTTGGTCAGGAAAATGTACGCCGCATAAACTTTAAAAAAATTCACCTTGATAGTTTCATGATTCTTTAACCAAGTAATCAGTTCTATTACAAGCGATTTGTCAACAATAAAATCCAATGTACCATAACTTTCTTCTATACCGAGAATACCTTTGTCGAATCTTGCGGTGACCGCTTCTTTTAGAAATTCATTATCAATCGTCGGCATTAGTCAATATTGTATGATTGTAACAATTGATTATATTCTTCGGATTGTCTTCTCTGATAGGTTCATGTTTTATCAGTTCCTGAATTTTAAGATGCCGTCTAAGATAGCTTCTGGTGGCGGCGGACAACCGGTACATAAACGTCCACAGGAATTACCTTGTCTATGCCTTGCAATACAGGTATGTATCAAAAATACCTCCGCTACTGGCGCATGCACCCACGGCAATTACCCACTTAGGTTCTGCCATTTGTGTATAAACTTGCTTTAAGACAGGACCCATTTTCTTTGCTATAGTACCCATTACCATAAGTAAGTCTGCTTGTCTCGGCGAAAAACTAAGTCTTTCAGCTCCAAATCTTCCTAAATCATATGTTGCAGCCATGGTTGCCATAAATTCTATCCCACAGCAAGATGTAGCAAATGGGAGTGGCCAAATAGAATTGGCCCGTGCTAATCCAATGACTTTTTCCATTTGTGTAAGTCCGAAGCCATCACCTACATACATCTCTGGGCTTCCATGTTGTTTGATAGTGTTCAATCCCATTGTAATGCACCTTTTTTAATTACATAAAAATAACCTAATAAAAACGGGGCAATGAAGATGATCATTTTAATTAATCCACCAATACCCAGTTCCCTAAAATTGATAGCCCACGGGTAAAAGAAAATAATTTCAATATCGAAAAGTACAAATAGAATGGCTGCTAAAAAATATTTGACAGAAAATGGAAGCCTTGCACTGCCGATTGAATCAAGACCGCACTCGAAACTCTGCAGTTTTTGTTCACCTTTTCGTTTTGGTCCTACTATGTGTGAAAGGAAAAAAGTTGCCGAAACAAATCCCGCTGCTACAATAAACTGAATCAAGATGGCGAAGTAATCCAGTTTGATACCTTCAAATACTGATGCTTCCATTAATTAATATTGCACTTCTAAAGAAGTATTGGATATGAAACCGCAAAGATAATGTATATACATCAGTCTATTAAAATATTAACGAATAAAATTTTTTTGATTTGTTTAATTTAGAAGATTTCTTTTGTGTGATTACTGTTTATTTTCTAGATTTTTATCTTTATTTTGCTTATTAAGCTTTATGCCTTTTAAGATGATATTGGTATTAGGACGTAAATCTGCTATTTTTATTCTTTTTTCTGAATCATTATATTACATTTATTTATTAGTAAAAATTAAAATGTGTATAAAATAAAATTTTAAAAACAATATATTTTAATAAAATAATATGTAGAATTAAAATATTGTATTATATTTGTTATTATTTCACATCAAAACAAAAGTAAAATGGATTACTTACCTTTAATTATTCAGTTACTAAGTGGTGCTGCAGGAGGCAATTTAGCTGCCAAATTAATGCCTAAATCTTCAATGGGTACTTTGGTGAATTCAATACTAGGCATTGCAGGTGGCGGTATTGGCGGCCAACTTTTAGGAATGCTGGGCATGGCACCTTCTGGAGGCATGGACCTTATGGGGATTTTAGGGAGCATAGCAGGTGGTGGTGTTGGAGGCGGACTTTTAATGACAATTATAAGTGTCATCAAAGGCATGATGAGTAGCAAAAGTTGACAATTTTTGATAAAACTTAAATTTTCATAGGAATTTCTTCGAGGGATAAATCAATAAATCGGTTTATCCTTTTTTTGTTTTTTTACTAATATCTTTTTATTGATATAATTACATAAAAGTGCTGCTCCTGTACCTGTGATTGCACCTGCGAGAACATCACTTGGATAATGCACACCAAGATGCATTCTGGAATACCCAACGCTTCCTGCCCATATATAGGCAGGAACGAAAACATACCACTTCGGAAATGCAAGGCTAAGACTAGTTGCTGTACTAAAAGCTGTAGATGTATGTCCAGATGGAAAAGATGGGCTACCCGCATCATCGAGTTTTTGGAGGTCTGGGTAAGTTACAAAAGGCCGCTCACGTAGGATAGCATGTTTTAAAGAATATGAAATGACTGAAGCACTGATAATTGAAGCACTTATTACCAATCCTTTATTTCTGAGTTCATGATTTTTTAAGATAATGGCTGATGTCAATATTCCTAAAGGGACTATGAAACTTACTGGTGTCGCACTGTCACTTATGCCTTTAAAAGTATGATCTAGACTAGTATTTCTATTTACATTGATGCGTCGAAGCAAGTTAATATCTGCATTTTGTGCATTTATTAATGCTGGAATTTGGGTAAAAATGAGAAACGGGACTAAATATTTTATCTTGGATAACATGTATAACCATCAGTTTTATTAAAGTTGCAAAATTATCAAAATAATGGGAAATCAGTTAATTATATATTGAAGAACATGTATATAATATGATTTTGGTCATCATGTCACGAATCCTTTTAGAAAAATTTGTTATTTTTGCCGTCACCCACCAAATGGAATGCAGATGAATATCTCAATTAGACAAACCTATGCGAAAGTTCATAGGGTTTTTGGAGTTTTCTTTTTTTTATTAGCTTCATCAAATTTTTTAATAAGCCAAGTATTTGTTTCTGGCACCGTGACTTCATCTGATCATGAGCCTTTGGTCAGTGTATTAGTAATTCCTGATGTAGGTCAGCCAGTTTATAGTGATAAAAATGGGGACTTCAAGATTCCTGTGCAGAAAGGCAAATGTACATTCGTTTTGAAATTTTTAGGTAATGAAGACCTGGTTATCGAAAAAGTCGTAAATGATGAGGATGTGAACCTTGGGAAACTCATCATGACTGAAAAGGCTACACTAATGAATGAAGTGAATATTAGTGCGACAACATTACCATTTAAAAGTAGTATCGCAGGTACCAATTATTACATAAGTCCATTACAACTCAAAAAAGTTCAACCTATATCGACTGAAGAAGTATTGAAAACGTTGCCAGGTGTAAATGTACTTGGTGATATGGGGATATCAAATAGACTCAATGTAAGTATACGAGGATCTTGGGGACGACGCTCTGAAAAAGTCTTGATTTTGGAAGATGGATCACCGATTTCGCCAGCACCTTATACAGCGCCTGGTGTATATTACAATCCGGTATCTGATCGAATCGATGGTATCGAGGTGTACACGGGGCCTGATGTACTGCGATATGGACCTAATAATATGTTTGGTATCATAAATTATATTACCCCAAAACCAAGTCAACAACCAGCTTTACGTGCAAAAATAACAGGAGGACAACGTGGGTATTTTACAGGCTTGTTATCGTATGGTGGCACTTGGCAAAAAGTGGGGACTCAAGTAGAAGCTGTTTATAAACGTTTTGATGGGTTTACCCAAAACTCATCTGTAAATATGATCAACTTAAACGCTAAGGTTTTTGCAGAATTGGCTGAAAATCAATCAATACTTTTTAAAATTAGTGGTCAGTTTGAAGATAATCAGGCTTCACTTGCATCTTTGACACCATTTAGTTTTAATATTGATCCTACACAAAATCCACTAGATGCTGACCGTTTTATCATGCATCGTTACGGTTTGGATATCATCCATAAGTGGGTTATCAATCCCAAATCCGACCTAATAACCAAAATTTTTGCTTCGGATTTTTACCGAGATTGGTGGAGACAAAATAATGCAGTAATCCAAGCTTCGAAAGTGAGGGAATACGTAGGAAATGAGATATTTTCGCAGAGATATGCCTACCTTGAAGGCAAATCATTTGGAAAGGATGACTATGTCAGAGTAGGTACCTTGGTCAATGGTCGTGAATCTACATCAGATAGCAAGTGGGCTTTTAATGTTACATCACTTCAGGAGACATTTAAAAAATCATGGGAAGGAAATCACATCAATCATCATATCGAAGCACAGATTAAGGCATATCGCGAAACATATAATGATCAAATGTTGGCAGCTGATTCATCTAGGTGGGCTCGAAGTGGAAGGTACACAACAGATTTAGCTTATGATTTACAATCCATTTCTGGCTATTATCGTCACCAATTTGATATTAAAAACTGGGAATTCACACCAATATTACGAATGGAAAAAGTCTGGATGCAAAGAGAAGATAGACTTTCCAATGCAAAGAATCCTGACCTGACATCAGCAGATGATCTTTCTCGGGTCAATACTTATCAAGTTTTTCAGCCTGGTGCCGCTATTTCATACCATTGGGACAATATTAAGTTTTTTGGAAGTATTTACAAAGGATACATTGCCCCATCGAAATATTTTGCCTTTTTGGTAGAGAGAGATGGTGTATTGGTAAACCCATTGACTCCCGAAGAACTTAGCAATATCAAGCCTGAAAAGAGTGTAAATTTAGAAGTTGGGCTGCGAGGAGAAATTTTAAGAAGCAAGCTTTCAGGTCAGATGGCTATCTTTAATACCCGAATAAGAAATTTTTATCTTGCAGGATGGAATGAGTTTTTTGATAAATTGGGTGTAATAAACCTCCGTGGTGTAGAAGTTGCGCTAAAATGGGATGTTTTGCCTGACGAAAGCGAGCACAAATTCAATATCCAACCCAATGTTACTTTTTTACATTCTAAAATAATTTCTGGTGAATTGGTAGATAGACACTTATTTACACAAATAAAACATACCGACGCCACAAAGCAAGAATTTGTAGATAAAGTAAACAGTTTGCCCTCAGCTTATGATGTTTATGCAAAAGGAAGTGATGGTGTCATCCGTCAACTCACAGCTCCGATTTCCGTTTCTGACCTTGATAATATCACCAAAACTGTGTATAAATTTGGCGAAGATGGTATAAGAAACGGTCGAACACCTTATGCACCTGAGTTGGCCATAAATGTTCATTTGTCTTACAGCTTTCGCAATCTAGGACTAGGGTTTACCTACAGTAGAGTAGGGCAGCAGTATGCGGAGTTTGCCAATTTTGAAAATGAGTCAGGCGATGGTGGAATAGGCAAGATTAAAGCTTACAGCACCTATGATTTTAATGTAGATTATGACTTCAATTTTCATGGAGTAAGATGTACACTTTTTGGTGCCGCAAAAAATCTAGGGGATCAAATTTTTGTTGCATCCAGGCTCAATCGTGGTCAATCTGGACTTATGCCCGGCGGATTCAGACAAATTAATGGTGGAATAAATATTTTGTTGTAATTTTCGGAAAATTTTCCGAATGAATACAAATCCTATATCCCGTTGGGCATTGATCATTTGTTGCGTAGTTGTTACAGCTACTGCATTTTTCTTTTATCCACGCTGGAATAATACTGGTACAGAATCTACACTTTCATGGGACGCATCAGGTTACTATATGTACTTGCCGGCCCTATTTATTTATAAGGATATCAAGCAGTGCAATTTTAGAGATAGCATTCTTCAAAAATATCATCCTACACCTGACTTTCAACAAGCCTTCAAACATGAAAAATCTGGCAATTTTGTGATGAAATATGCTTCAGGACAGGCATTGGTGACTTTACCATTTTTTATAGTAGGTCACTTGTGGGCAAGCAATTCTACCATATATCCTGCTGATGGATTTTCTTTTCCTTATCATTTTTCTGTAGGAGTTGGTTTATTCCTTCTTTCGCTTTTAGGTATGTTTTATTTGAGAAAGGTACTTTTAGTATATTTTAAAGATCGAACAGTTGCTGCATTATTGATAATCTACGTTATTGGTACCAACTATATCAATTACGCGGCTGTAGATCAAGCTATGACTCACAGTACTTTATTTACTATCTATGCACTTTTATTGTGGATGACCATAAGATTTTACATTGCATACGAAAGTCGCTATGCCATTGCAATCGGAATTCTAACAGGATTGGCAACTTTGATAAGACCAACAGAAATTATTTCCATCTTGATACCTATGTTTTGGGGAATCAACTCAATATCAGGACTTAAGACTCGGATTGATGTAATCAAAAAACAGTTTTCTAAGTTTGTTTTAGCAGGAATATTTTTTGGTTTGGTGGCAATGATTCAGCCTATCTATTGGAAGATTGTTGCCAATGAATGGTTGGTTTATAGTTATGGAGATCAAGGTTTCAGTTGGCTCAAGCCTCACTTGTATGATTATCTCTTAAGTTATAGATGTGGATGGTGGCGATTTACACCGATGATGATTTTGCCATTTATTGGATTGTGGTCGTACTACAAAAAGCAAGACACAAATTTTATTATTATCATTTTTTCTTTATTAAGCTTGTATATAGTCACTGCTTGGGATGTTTGGGATTATGGAGGCACAGCAGGAAGGGCTATGGTACAATATTATCCTATTCTTGCGTTTCCATTCTGTGCCTTGCTGGAATCTGTTGAGAATAAAAATATTTTGAAAACAGTGGTTTATGCTGTCATAGGTTTGTTTGCATACCTTAATGTTTGGTGGGTATATCATGCACATGGCGGTCAGGTGCAAGCTTTGGAATTGTCAAGAGCATATTATTTTGCAAAAGTTGGTAGATGGACAGCTGATGAAGAAGACAAAAAATTGTTGGATAATAAATATGTTTATCGAGATCAGCCAATAAATCCAGTGTCTGTTTATAAAAACAACTTCGATCAAGATACATCTGCTAATATTGTTGTTCAGGATTCAAACCATATGATAAAATTGAACAAGGATTTACAGTTTACGGAACAGTATTTTATCGATAGAACAAAGGATTTTAAAAAATGGATTAGGGTAAAGGCACTTTTCAAATGTACAAATAAAGAGTGGGATCTATGGCGTCAGTCACAGTTCATTCTTCGATTTTATGAAGGAGATAAGGAAGTACAAGCCAATATGATTCGTGTACATCGATTTATCAATGATGGTGAATCCAAGATATTGTACTTGGATGCCAAGGCGCCAGAAAGCTTCACCAAAATTGGGATTCATGTGTGGCATGCTGACAGTGACAAGGAATTGTTTATCGATGATTTAGAAGTAATAAGTTTTGATGATTAATGTTCCAAAAAGGCATGCAATAGCGATATTTTTATAAATAATGTGAGATTTTGTCCAGAATTGGGTTTAGAATGATTTATATTTGGTAAGCCTATAGTGAAAAATCTGTATTAGTGTTTTATTTTTTGTTACCTTTGTGCAAAATTTTGACTAAAAAAGGTATTGGACTTTATGAAACTGAAGTTTCTTGTTGTTTCTTCACTCATGTTTTCGGTTTATTCCTGCAAAAATGATGAGGCAGCTTACAGGCAAGCCATATTAGGATCATGGGATGTCTATGCATCTGAGATGAATGGCAAACCTAATGATTTCATGAAAAATGGGTATTTTATATTCACAGCCGACAATTTAGTCACTTCCAATACTATTCCCGAAAACCAATCATCAGCATATAGCGTTAAAAAAGATAAGTTGGAGATTGATGGGATTGATGATTTTAATATGCATATCATTCGCTTAGACAAAGATACCTTGTGGTTGAAGGGAAAGATAAGTTACTATGATATGAAGTATTTTATGGTACGCAGACAATGATTTTTTGATCATCATTTTCCTACAATATTTCATTATTCACCATAATTTATAAGGAAAATGAAACAGTTTTTATTTTTTTCGTGGTTTTTGTTTTCTTCCACATTCATTTTCGGGATGCAAGTGGAGCTGAATTCATATAGTTTTTACGGTGCGGAGACATATACTGAAATTTATATAAGAATCGCAGGGAATTCTGTTAAATGGATAGATGATGTTAAAACTAAAAAAGCTTCTGTCGGCATCCTACTGATGGTCACACATGAAGATGGGACTATTGCTGCGTATGATAAATTTTCGTTGGCCGCTATGTACAGAGATAGTATTGTTGATTTTTTGGAGCTTAAAAGAATAAAACTCAATGCCGGCAACTATACTATCAGATTGGAAGCATCAGACGAGAATAATATGACTGACAAATTGGAAATCGAACAAAAGCTCACCGTAGAAGCCAAAAATTCGGGATTTCATTTGTCAGATATTCTCCCATTGGCCATTATAAAAAAAGACACAAGCAAGCATATTCTAGTAAGGAATGGGTATTATATGGAGCCGCTTCCTTATCATTACATTGGGAAAGAAAACAAGCAATTGGATTTTTATTTAGAGTCTTATTTGACTGAGCCGAGCTCCGGAGATTTTATCATACAATATGCCATCATGGAAGGCACATCCACATATATAAATACCAAGCCTTTATTGACCAAATATAAGAAATTAAATCAGGATAAAGTACAGGTTGATGTTTTGTCTCTTCCTGTAAATACAATCAGATCAGGCAATTACCACATTCTTGTCAATATTATAGATAAAGGTAAAAATGTCCTTACATCCAGACGGTCAAATATTGTCATCAGTAATCCTGAAGCAGATATTGCCTATCTTGAAAATTATAATGATCAAGTCGAACATTCATTTGTACAAGATATCAAGGCCGAGGATATGGATTATATCTTGAAAGCACAGTTGCCGATCACTGACCAGCATCAGGTTTCTATTCTAGGTGAATTGCTAAAAAGTAACAAAATTCGCAGTCAGCGTCAATTTATCTATCAATTGTGGAAGGCAAAATCTCCTATAGAACCAGAAAAAGCGTATAAATCATACATGGATGTAGTAGCCGCCGTAGATAAAAAATTTTACTCAAATGTTGGTTATGGCTTTCAGTCTGACCGTGGACATATCTTTCTAAAATACGGCAAACCAAGCAATGTAATGTCAGTAGATACTGAAGTGGACGCGCCACCTTATGAAATATGGTATTACAACAATATGCCACAAACCCAACAAACCAACGTAAGATTTTTATTTTACAATCCTTCGCTTTCTCATAATGATTTCAAATTGTTGCATTCTACATGTATAGGTGAAAGAGTAAATTCAGCATGGGAAACGGTGCTTTACAAATCAGTTCCGCTAGAAAGACTCGGCAACAGCACAGATGCAACACAAGTCAAAGATAACTGGAATCGAAACGCCAGAAGATATTTCAATGAATATTAAAGCGTTATTTTATTAGCCATTTTTTAAAAATAGGTGATCGTTCGGTGCTGACGACAACTTCTTCATCTGTTGGTTTCAGCATGATTCTAACCCTAGATTTTGTGTGGGTACTCATGTGTCCAATGGATTGGAAATGAATGATGTACTGCCTGTTAATTCTGAAGTAATTATTGTCTTTGATGTGTAGCTCTATTTGTTCCAGTGGGACATCAAGTGGATATTTTTTTCCTTCAAAAGTGATGAGATAGGTGATTTTTTCTTTGGTAAAATAGTAAGAGACATCATGATAATCCACAATACGTATTTGATGGCCTATTTTGATCATCCACCTTTTTTGAGAAGGTGTGGCATTCGTAAGTTTCGAGTAATCTGGCAGTTTAGGATTAAATATCTGCTGGTATTTTTTGATGGACATTTCCAGAAGATCTTTTTTTATGGGTTTTAGCAAGTAATCTACAGCATACAACTTGAAAGCATCTAATGCATATTCATCATATGCTGTTGTAAATATTATTGGCTTACGTATGGTAAGAAATTTGAATATGTCAAAACTATTGCCATCTGATAAATGGATGTCCATCAATAAAAGATCAAAATTATCTTCTGTGGAAAGGAAGGCTACACTATCCGATACACTATCCAGAATCTTGATGATTTTAATGTCAAATGGCATCGTCATGAGCATCTTCTCAAGTCGTTCAGCTGCGGCTGCTTCGTCTTCTATTATAATTATTCTGATCATATTCTAATAAGTGGTACGGTGACACAAAATTCTTTTTCATTTCTTTCCACCCGAATTTCTTTTCCGGAAATCGATGTATATCTTCTGCTTAGTGTTTTCAGACCAAAATGTGTGGACATTTCAGACGTAAGCCTCAATTGCATATTGTTGCATACGATCAGGTTGTCTCCTTCTCGATAAATATTGACTTCTAAAGGTTTGGATGCCGATACGATATTATGTTTTACCGCATTTTCTGTTAGGATTTGCATGGTAAGTGGCACTATAAAGAAGCCTTTTGGATCGACAACATTGACCTTTAAATTAAGATTTTGTCTGTAGCGTTGGAATAATAGGAATCGGTAATTTTCGAGAATTGACATTTCTTCTTCCAATGAGATCACATCAGTGTCCCGATACTCCAGCATACTTCGATAAAAATCAGATAATTTTTCTACAAAAACGATCGCATCCTTAGGATCACTTTCTATGAGCGAGATTAAGGTATTGAAGCTATTAAATAGGAAATGTGGATTGATTTGACTTTTTAATGTTGCAAGCTGGCTTTTGATCTGATCAGTCTGAAATTCCTGTAATTGTTTGCGGTGTTTGTGCCGCTCATATAGCCAATATATCACAGCTGATGTCACAAGAATGCTAACAATCAAATATATTACCCAATTTTGCCAATCAATCATAAAGGTTTTTTGTTGTCGGTCAGTTTAATGTCTCGATATTACAAATCCTAAAGTCAGAATGACAAGGACGCTCAAAGTTATCATTTGAAACCCGTTTTTAATAATTTATTATTCCGAAATGGTAATTATTGACGTTCAGTCGGATGTTGATTCCAAGATAGGATTGTAAAATATGTTTTCAGTATTTAAAAATCCCCGTTCAGTATAATTAGTTTTCATATAAAAAAAAGTAAATATATCTTTGCAGCACAATTATTGGGTGTAATGAAACAACCAAATTGTAAAATGATTGTTTACAGATATTAATTTTATAAATATGTTGAAAAGTTTTGGAGTACTTTGTTTAATGATTTTATTTACTGGCTGTTCTTATGATTCAGTTGAAGAATTAAGTGGTGCGGCTTGTAAGGTCGAAAATGTTAGCTTTGCACAGGACATCGTACCGATACTAAACAACAATTGCATAGCATGTCATAGTGCTTTTGCTTTACAGGGCGATGTCAACCTCGAAGGTCACAGCGAGGTACTAAAATATGCATTAAATGGATCTTTACTTGGCAGCATAAGCTATGAATCTGGATATATTGCAATGCCATCTGGTGCTTCTAAACTTTCAGATTGTAATATTTCACAAATTGCTGCATGGATCAAAGCCGGCAGCCCGAATAATTAATAAGTATCGTGTATGAAAAAGTATATTTATATAATCTTAGTTTTGGCAATAATTGGTGGCCTTATTGGGTACAAAATGGTCAATAAAAGCCATGTAGAAACAAAAGGTGTCACAGCAGAATTTGTCTTAAAACCTGCCGAATTGCTAGCGGCTTATGAGTTAGATGAAGCTGCAGCAGATACCAAATACTTGGATAAAATTTTAGAGGTCAAAGGCAATGTTAAAGCGATCAATGAAGTAGAAAATGGTGGAAGCATAAGCCTTGACACCGGAAATGATATGGCATCAGTGACCTGCGAATTTGAGTCAAAAGATGCCGTAAATGGCATTAAAATCGGAGATGAAGTGACCGTTAAAGGTTTTTGTAGTGGGAAATTAATGGATATTGTTTTGGTCAGATGTTCTTTGTAAGTAATAGACATAAATTAGGTGTCCTTGTTATTTAACAAAATTTTATAACCTGATAGGGATACTAAGTTGATGCAAAAACGTCTAACTTGTGAATGGTTATTTTTGTAATTATAAATTCTTAAACAATGCGTAAATTTATCATTGGTTTTTTCTTATTTTTCTTAGGTGTTCAGGTTATGTCAGCCCAAAAATATTTCACCAAAACAGGCCATATTTCTTTCTATTCGGACACACCTTTGGAAAAAATCGAAGGACATAACAAATCATCCAATTGCGTACTTGATGTTGCTACCGGAAAACTCGAAGTTGCTACATTAGTCAAAGGTTTCCAATTTGAGAAGGCGCTAATGCAAGAACACTTTAATGAAAATTATATGGAAAGTGATAAGTTTCCTAAAGCTGTTTTTAAAGGGCAAATTGACAATTATAGCAAACTAGATATTTCAAAAAATGGCAAAGTTACCGTTAAAGTTTCAGGTGATCTCACTATGCATGGCGTGACCAAAAAAGTCACTACAGATGCTATGGTCAGTATTAACAATGGTAAAATCATTGCCGATGCAAGTTTTAATGTTTTGCTAGCAGATTTTAATATCAAAATACCTGCACTTGTGAAGGACCAAATCGCAAAATCATTGAAAATAAAAGTAGCTTGCACATTGGAGCCACTAAAATAAATGTTCAACCATTCAAAATAATAACCAACTCATGATGTTCAAAAATGTATTGATCGCCGCCACTTTTTTGTTTTTATTTTCCAGTTTATCCGCACAAGAAGAAGATTTATTGTCTTTGCTGGGCGAAACAGAAACTACGGATTACACTAATGCCAGTTTCAAAACAAATCGGGTTATCAACTTACACTCGCTAGAAAACACAGCTTCTGGCGTTCTGGATTTTAAGATAAGTCATAGATTTAATCCCATAAACAACGGAATTTATGACTTTTTTGGGCTAGATGGTGCCAATATCCGTTTGGGCTTAGATTATGGTGTAAATGATGTCATGATGGTCGGAATAGGTAGAAGTAGTTTCGAAAAGACAATTGACGGATATATAAAATACAAATTTTTGCGTCAATCCAAGGGTAAAAAAAACATGCCAGTTACTGCGGCTCTTTTGCTTACATCTGCTGTAAATACCTTGAAATGGACCAATCCAGATGTTGAAGATTTGCTAAAAAATAGATTGTTCTATACAAGTCAGCTCATCTTAGGTAGGAAGTTTAGTGAATCCTTTAGTCTACAACTTAGCCCTACATTGGTGCATCGCAATTTGGTAGAAACACTTGTCGAAAAAATGATGTTTTTGCTTTAGGGATTGGTACAAGATATAAAATTAGTAAACGCATTGCCATAAATGGTGAATATATATATTTGCTTCCTGACCAAGTGGCAAATGGTGTCACAAATTCACTTTCTGTAGGTGTCGATATTGAAACTGGCGGCCACGTATTTCAGTTGCACTTTTCCAACAGTCGCTCCATGATCGAAAAAGGATTTATTGCAGAGTCTTATGGAACTTGGGATTCTTCACTAGAAGGCATCCATTTCGGATTTAATATCAGTCGGGTATTTACGCTCAAGCGAAAAAAATTGGAAAATTAAATGTTCCAATAATCTTTTTCAGATTGATTTGTATTTATTATAATGCATTGATTACTAATGAAATATGATTTTTTACGCATTGTAAGACACTAAGTATTATATTTATTAAAATTTAAAATATCGTATTATGAAATTATTAAACTTGGTGTTAATCACCCTTTTTATTGGAATGTTTATATCATGTTCTAAAGATGATGCAAGTGATGTAACCACTAATGGATGGAAAGTTACTAAATTTTTGCACAAAGGCGAGGATAAAACTTCTGATTTTCAGTCGTATGTGTTTGATTTTCAATCATCTGGTGTATTGACTGCCGTCAAAGGTTCTACTACAGTTACTGGACTGTGGAAAGAAGTTCAAGATAGTGGAAGGAATAAATTGGTGATTTCATTTGGTGGAACAGGCAGCTTTGAAGAGATTTCTGAAGACTGGACTATAGGTACAAAAACAGATGTATCTATTAAACTAACCAATGTCAGCGGCAATGCTGCAAATGTAGGTACTGATGTCCTCGAGTTTGCGAAATAAAAAATTCGTACATAAATCTTACCGACATCTTGATTTTTATTGCGAAATGTTATATTTTTGTATGACCATATTTATTTTAATGGAAAAGTATGACAATAATTGAGCGCAGTATTCAGCCTTATGTAGAAAAATATAGTTTTGGTGTTTGCAGTTATCTTGCAGAGAAATGGGGATTAAATGAAGCCAAAGTAAGAACATATTTTATATATAGCAAAATCAATTTGTTCAGTTGTTGCAGGATCCGGAACCTTAGTTGGTTTAGTCACAGCAATATTTTTTAATTATATAAAACCTATTTCAAATGAGTAATTAAAGTGCGAAAAATACAATGTTTAATTTGTATCAATCTTCATGGTTGTTTTTATTATTTCCAATAATATTGGTCGCCTGTGGTTTGGATAAGATGCAGAATTATACTTGGTATTTTATATTTGGAATTATTTTTATTGCAATATATTTTTTATTTTGGAATATCAAAATTATAAAACAAATGTATGATAACGACAAAGGAAAATCAATCCATATTGACAATCAATTTATTAGGTTTTACATAGGTACTAGTTTGGTAAACACTTTTAAGATTTTAGATATAAAATCAATTACAACATTGTTGCCTCACTCTGTAAAAGTTTGGAGTTTTTACAGGATAGAACTTTTGTTACCCAATGACGATATTTTTAATATTTCTATCTTTGCTTAAAATGATTTAGGAATATGAAAAGTTTAAATCATATTTTCATCATTCCTCGATTAATATAAAATTTGTAAAATTAAAAGATATATACGCATATTAACTAATACACCTACAACACATCTGGTAATATGACAAATAGAGTGTATGGGGTAGGAACTACTGTCCTTGAGTTTGCGAAATAAAAAATTCGTACATAAATCTTACCGACATCTTGATTATTATTGCGAAAAGTTATATTTTGTATGACCATATTTATTTTAGTGGAAAAGTATGACAATAATTGAGCGCAGTATTCAGCCTTATGTAGAAAAATATAGTTTTGGTGTTTGCAGTTATCTTGCAGAAAAGTGGGGACTAAATGAAGCCAAAGTAAGAACATATTTTATATATAGCAGCTTCATCACATTTGGTTCGCCATTGATTGTTTACCTTGCTGCGGCATTTTGGATCAATATTAAAAAATATCTTAGGACTGGCGAAAGTTTGAAATAGGATTGGAGTCGAATTATTCTGTTCGACCTTTTTCTATATTCATCAAGATCCGATATTCAGCTGGCAAATAATTATTGATGCGATCGCCTAAGTTTTTTAGCCAACCGATTCCTTGACCTTTGTAAGTAGCTAATAACCAACCTTTTCTAGCATGCTCCACAGCGTATAAATCTTTTTTTAGATAATGCAATGCTGTGTTTGTATCCATTTCAATAGTATTGATTTTGATTGATCGGTTTAATGATAGTGCCAGACTATGATCGGGTATTAGGATATTTTTGTTGGGAAGTCCAACGGAAGTACCACAGTAGATCAACTTTAAATAATGGTCTAGTATTTTAGCATCTTCTGCAAAAGCATCAGGAAACAAATGAATTGTACCCATTTTGTCAGCTAAAAGACAATGGTTTTGGATTTCAACCCAAGCTTCTATATCTTGTGGTCGGTTTTTGTGATTTAGTACTTGCAGATTTTTTTGAAGTTTGGAGTTTTAGTTTGTATTCGGCATTATTAATTTTTTGCAACACAGCAGCAAAGAATCCTTCACCTTTGACCAGATGTTGATAAAATTGGTAGCCAATACATCCATTTTTTTCAGTTTTTACTATCTGCCATGCATCAGGAACATCTAGATCAACACTTTTTAAGTCATACTGATCAGCAAATTTTGTTATATTATCTATGTTTTCAGCATCATTATAAGTACATGTAGAGTATATCAAATATCCATCCGGTTTCAATGCAGGCATGACATCATGAATGATTTTTTGCTGTCGAAGACTACAATTTTTTACATTTTCTGGCGACCATTCGCCGATAGCATTTGGGTCTTTGCGAAACATGCCTTCACCAGAACAAGGTGCATCTACCAAAATGATATCAAAAAATGAGGTCAAATGGCTGAAATCTTTTGGATCATTATTGGTCACGACGACGTTTGAGTAGCCTTCTTTACTTAGATTATATTTTAAAGTGTAAGCTCTGTTTTTTATAATTTCATTTGCTACCAATAATCCTTTTCCATTCAAAATCGACGCAATCAAAGTGCTCTTACCACCAGGTGCGGCACTCAGGTCAAGAATTTTAAGACCATTATTTGATATCTCTATTTTCTCTAAAATATTCCCGATAAACATAGATGACGCTTCCTGAACGTAATAAGCACCGCTGTGGAATGCTGGATCAAGCGTAAATATTGGTCTTTCGGCAAGATAAAATCCACTTTTGCACCATGCTACCTGTTCTAGATCGACAGGTTTTGACATTTTTTGGTGGTTGATTCTTATAGAAACTGGCACTTCTGCATCCATCGATTCTAAAAATCTTGAAAACATTGTTGGTCCCAATTTGCTTGTGATATTTTCTGAAAATGAAGCAGGAAGCAAGCGACTGACCATATTGAATTAGGACGTTTAGAATTTGTTTCGGGCAAACATACGATTTGATTTGGGCATATTTAAATTTTTTGAGCCCTATAATCAATATTTCATTGGAGCCGTTGTTATTGTTTAATCTGGAATAAGGCGTCGGTTTATACAACTTTTCTGATTTGAATTAAATTTTTAACACTTTGTTATGATTGGAATAATATGGAATTAAATACCTTTACATCATGAATGCAATCATAGCCAGATTTCTGATTATTGTATGTTTGTTCACTTTTACACCATTTAAGGAAGTGATAAAGGCTCCATTGCTTTTGATTCACTATATAGAACATCTACAAGAAAAATCTGAAATGTCTTTGGTAGATTTTTTTGATATGCATTACATGAAGGGCATTGTTTTGGATGAGGATTTTGAAAAAGATATGCAATTACCCTTTAAGGTTGTAGATTTTGCCCATTTACCAATATTTGTGTTTTCAGAATCAAAGTTTTTTCCTGTTAGCAAACAAGTACAACCTTGTTATCTGAAATCAAAGCTACCAAATACCTATGATTTTATACTTTCTGATGCCAATCTACGAGGCATTTTTCATCCTCCAAAAATTTCCTGATTCTTGTTTTGCCAATTAAACAAGGCTTAGTTTGTCTCGGGTGTACATTATTTTTGTACACATCATCCTAGTTATTTAGCTTGTGTGTTTGAATTATTGCTCGTTTGAAGCTTATCAAGGCGCACTTATACCTAAGAAGATATCGTGGCAAACAAAATTGTCAATTAAAATGTGCACAAAAAAAATCTGTGTTCGTATTTTTGATTGTCAAAGGAGATACATTATTTTGGAAATTTTAATAATAATACATGTTAAACAGAATAATAGCCTATTCTATACATAATAAGCTTGTCATAGCCTTAATGACGAGCGCATTGGTCATTTTTGGTATTTATGAAGCGACCAAATTGCCCATAGATGCTGTGCCGGATATCACCAATAATCAGGTATTGGTTATCACACAAGCACCTTCATTTGGTGCCACAGATATTGAACGATTGGTAACATTTCCTATCGAACAAGCCAATTCAAATATTTCGGGGATCAAGGAAATCAGGAGTTTTTCACGTTTCGGATTGTCATTGGTGACTATGGTTTTTAACGACGACATTGATGTCTATTGGGCCAGACAACAAGTCGCTGAGCGATTGCAAATGGTACAATCTCAAATCCCTGCAGGTATCGGAACACCTGAATTGGGTCCTGTCGCGACAGGTCTGGGCGAAATATATCAATATGTCCTAAAACCCAAAAAAGGGTACGAAACCAAATTTGATGCAATTTCTTTGCGGACGATTCAGGATTGGGTCGTAAGAAGGCAATTGCTTGGCGTGAAAGGTGTCGCTGAAGTATCATCCTTTGGCGGTAAGCTCAAGCAATATCAGGTGGTTGTTGATCCAAATAAATTGCATGCTTCGGGTGTCACTATTTATGATGTTTTTGATGCACTAGAAGCCAATAACCAAAATACTGGTGGCGGATACATCGAAAAGAGTGGCACTGCATTGTATGTGCGTACTGAAGGATTGATTGGTTCCAAAACAGATATTGAAGGTATATCGGTCAAATCTGTTTCGGGTACACCCTTGTACATCCGTGATGTAGGTGAAGTGGTCGAAGGGCATGCTACTCGATACGGCGCTGTCACTTATAATGACCAAGGCGAAGTTGCAGGTGCTATCGTCATGATGCTAAAAGGTGCCAACAGCAGTCAAGTGATTAAAGATGTGAAAGAAAGAATCGAAAATATCCGTAAAACATTGCCAGAAGGTGTAGAGATCGAACCGTTTTTAGACAGAACTAAAATGGTAAACAATGCAATTACTACGGTTGAGACCAATTTGCTTGAAGGCGCTTTGATCGTTGTTTTCGTCTTAGTGTTATTCTTGGGGAATTTCAGGGCTGGATTGTTGGTTGCTTCTGTCATTCCATTAGCCATGCTTTTTGCCATTATTATGATGAATATCTTTGGGGTAAGCGGCAATCTAATGAGTTTAGGTGCATTGGATTTTGGGCTCATCGTAGATGGTGCTGTGATAATCGTGGAAGCTGTGATGCATCAACTCGGACATAGTAAGCACTATCAGGGAATTCAAAGACTCACGGGCCATCAGATGGATACAGAAGTCAAACATGCCGCTGGCAAAATGATGAATAGTGCAGTTTTTGGTCAGATCATAATTTTGATCGTTTATTTGCCGATTTTCACTTTAGAAGGTATCGAAGGTAAAATGTTCATGCCTATGGCACAGACCGTCGCCTTTGCTTTGATAGGCGCATTTATACTATCTGTCACTTACATTCCTATGATGAGTACCATCGCGCTTAGTAAAAAAATAAAAACGGAGCCAAATTGGTCAGATAAAGCTATGGTAAAGCTAGAAATGATCTTTCAGCGCAGTTTGGAGTTTTTTATTCAGATACCCAAACTGACTATTTCTATTGTTGTGGTGCTTTTTATTTTAGCGATTTTAGTTCTTTCACGTATGGGCGGCGAGTTCATTCCTGCGTTGGAAGAAGGTGATTTTGCTGTAGATACTCGGGTATTGACGGGAAGCAATCTGAATACAACAGTTGACTTTACACAAAAGGCAGCTCATATCTTATTGACCCGATTTCCTGAGGTGGAAAAAGTGGTTACGAAGATAGGTAGCGGTGAAGTGCCTACGGATCCGATGCCGATGGAAGCTAGTGATATGATGGTCATTATGAAGGACAAAAAGACGTGGAAATCAGCAAAAACCTTCGACGAGATGGCAGAGAAAATGAGTAAGGAACTAGAAGACGTACCAGGTATTACAGCTGGTTTTCAATATCCTGTCCAGATGCGTTTTAATGAGTTGATGACAGGCGCCAGACAAGATGTAGTGTGCAAAATATTTGGAGAAGATCTAGATACTTTAGCGGCTTACGCCAATAGATTAGGTGGCTTGGTTAATCAAGTTTCAGGTGCGCAAAACCTATATGTCGAAGCTGTCACTGGTGTACCACAAGTTATTATCAATTATGATAGAAGTGCATTGGCAAGATATCAGGTGAGCATTGACAAGGTAAATAAAGCGGTAAACATGGCTTTTGCAGGTCAAAGTACTGGATTGGTCTTCGAAGGTGAGAAAAGATTTGACCTAGTGGTAAGGCTAAAATCTGATGTTCGTAAGAATCTGGAAGATGTACAAAATTTATTGATTCCTGTGGCTAATGGCCAACAAGTAAGTTTGTCTAAACTAGCCAATGTTTCGATCGAAGATGGCCCAAATCAGATACAAAGGGAAGACGCAAAACGCAGGATTGTTGTAGGATTTAATGTTCGAGGTAGAGATGTACAGAGCATTGTTCAGGAACTTCAATCCAAGGTAGATACCGAAATTAAATTTCCAGCAGGATATTACATTACCTACGGTGGTGCATTTGAAAACCTGAATCAAGCAAAAAACAGGCTCTTAGTGGCAGTTCCTATTTCTTTGATATTGATCTTTTTGCTATTATATTTTGCTTTCAATTCGGTGAGACATGGATTGTTGATTTATTCTGCCATTCCATTATCAGCGATTGGTGGTATCTTCTTTTTGGCGCTAAGAGGTATGCCATTTAGTATAAGTGCTGGTGTCGGTTTTATTGCGTTATTTGGAGTCGCGGTATTGAATGGAATCGTCTTGGTCGCCGAGTTCAACCGACTCAAAGCTGAAGGTTGGAAGGATCTGCGTAAAATTGTCCTTATGGGAACAAAAGTGCGACTTAGACCAGTATTGATGACTGCTTTTGTGGCTTCTTTGGGATTTTTGCCGATGGCGATTAGCAATGGAGCAGGCGCAGAAGTACAGCGTCCGCTTGCTACTGTAGTTATTGGTGGTTTGATGGTTGCCACATTCCTTACCTTGGTGGTTTTGCCTATTTTGTATATGCTTTTCGAAAAACGTGCCCATCAAGCGGAAGACGTAACTGATTTGCCATATCATAACAAAGAATAATTTTCTCGTCGTGAACTGGTATTTTAAACAAATTAAAATTTATCAAATGGAAATATATATTAAAGTTTTGGTCATCTCAATTTTGACATTTTGTGGTAACGAAATATATGCACAAAAGTTAATTGACATCAACCAAGCGAAAAAAATAGCCATAGCCAATAATCAAAAAATAAGGGTAGCAAATCTGGAAGTGCTGAAACAAAAAGCAAGTATCAACAAAGCTTTTGACTTAGGAAATACGCAGATAAGTGGTGAATTGGGACAATTTAATAGTGCATTTTTTGATACAGGACTTGGCATATCTCAAAGTTTCAATATGCCACAAGTTTATAAGCGAAAGAAATCGGTTTATGAAAACCAAATGAAGACCGCTGAATCATATCTGAAACTTAGCGAAACAAATTTGAATCAAAGATTGGATGAAATATTTTTGGAATATAATTATCTGAATGCTAAGCAGTCTTTGCTA
This sequence comes from Saprospiraceae bacterium, assembly GCA_016717105.1. Lineage (GTDB taxonomy): Bacteria > Bacteroidota > Bacteroidia > Chitinophagales > Saprospiraceae > OLB9. The sequence continues at coordinate 63,436 of JADKGF010000058.1, forward strand.
AGAAGGCAAGATAGTCTATATGCAAATTACCTTGAAAAATCATTAATTAGATGGCAAACTGGTGAATCTGATGTACTGGAGAAGACATCTGCTGAGCAACAAAGAATCAATCTGAGTAGGCAATTGAGCCTTACTTCCAAAATGATGAACTTGGTAGAAGTTGAATTCAATTGGTTGCTGAATGATGAGAAACAGCAATACACAATACAAAGCGATGCTTTTGGTATCAAATCATACAGTATCTTGCTTGATAGCAGTCGTATCTTGCGTCATCCTGAATTGGTAATGGCTGATTGGGAAATTCAAACAGCCCGAGCGGTAACATTAGCTGAAAAAACTGGATTGCTACCAGGATTTAGTGCCGGTTATAGAAATGTGAGTATTCGCGGTCTTGGTCCTGATGAAATTGTGTATAGTGGAAGCGATCGTTTCAGTAGCTTCCAAGTAGGCATACAGCTTCCTATTTTCCGTAAGGCTATACATGCTTCTATCAAGTCAGCTCAATTGCAAGAGGAAATTCAAAGTCAAAATTATCTAGCCAAAAAAGAAGAATTAAAGACTAATCTTGCACAAAAGACATTGATTTATAATGAATTAATGACACAATTAGATGAATTTGAAAATAGATCTTTGCCAAATGCCCAGAAAATTCGCAATATCTCTGAAATTAAGTTTTCAGCAGGAGAAATCAATTATCTTGACTTTGTAGTTCTTATCAATCAAGCCATAAATATAGAAAATGAATACCTTGATTTGGTAAAACAAATTAATACATTAATTATCGAACTTCAATATCTTTCTGTAAGTAATTAATATCTAAATAAAAATAAAAAATGAAATATATAAATAATAAAACACTTCTTGCATTATTGTCCATGTCATTGCTCATCGTGAGTTGTAAACAAAAAAATGATGAAGCCGAACCAATAGCCGAAGCAGCAACTATAGAATCACAAGTACAACTGACGGATAGTCAATTGAAAAGTGCGGAATTAGAAACTGTAAAATTGGTTAGCAAAAATGTAAGTCAAATAATGAAACTGTCTGGTACTGTAGAAGTAATGCCTCAACAAGCTATTACAGTTAGCAGTCCTATGGCAGGATTTGTACGTCAAATCAAATGGATGCCTGGAATGGATGTAGTCAAAGGGCAGCTTTTAGTTAGGATGGAAGATCAAGAATTCATTCGTATCCAACAAGAATATTTGGATGTTAAAAATACACTCAAATATGCCAAAATTGATTACGAAAGACAGCTCCAATTATCGAAAAACCAAGCGGCGAGCGACAAAATTCTTCAAGCTGCAGAAGAAAAAGTGATGAGCAATCAGATCTTATTGAAATCTTTGTCTGAGAAATTGAAATTGATTAATATAAATCCAGCTTCTTTATCACCTGAAAGCATTTCTTCTTATGTTTCTGTTTTGTCACCTGTATCTGGCACTATTACGAATGTGGATGTAAATACTGGAAAATACGTGAATGCCGGGGACAATATGATCCAAATCGTAGATAAAAGTGGACTTCGGCTGGTGTTAAAAGCCTTCGAAAAAGATTTACCCGGGCTATCAAAAGGACTGAAAATTGTCGCATATTCTAATGCAAATCCAAGTGAAAAGATGCGTGGAAAAATTGAGTATATGGTAAAAATGTTTCGCAAGATGGATTTGCAAAAATAATTTGTACTTTTGAAAATTCTTCCAAAAACATAGTGCCAGGCATGTACATGAATGCAGAAGTTGAAAGCGAAAATGCGCAAAAATGGATTTTACCTGATGAAGCTATTGTGCGATTCGAAGGTAAGGAATTTGTGTTCATAGATAAAGGTAATAAATCTTATGATTTCCATGAGGTAAAAACAGGCTGGAAGGAAAATGGGTGGACAGAAATCGTAGATCATGAGTCGTTGGAATCATCCAGCATAGTATCTAAAGGAGCGTACACCTTATTGATGAAAATGAAAAATGTAGCGGAATAACCAAAAGTCCATGAAAATGAAAAATCAGAGTATTCAGACAGAAGTTGATGCTTGTTATCTATACAGCATTTTGGCAGACAGTGAGGAAAATCCCAATGTTGCACATATTTTTAGACAAATGAGTAACATCGAGCGGGGACATGCACTTGCCTTTATGGCAAAAAACAATATTCCTGCCGAGCCGTTTCCTGAGCCTTCCATGAGAGCTAAAATATTGAAGCAAATCGGCAAAATCATGGGTAATGACTATATCATCGGTGTATTGATGGACACTGAGAAAAGCCTGTCATCTTCTATAACCAAGGAGCGTCAACGACTAGGTATGTCTGAAACATCGATTTCTGATACTTCGCATGTTAGCATCTTAAAAAATATTATGCAGTATCAAGCAAATGTACCGGGAGACACTAGCTAGATTTGAAAAGAAGCACCGAACAGTAGGCGGCAATGCTTTGAGAGCGGCAGTATTGGGTGGTAATGATGGGCTAGTATCAAATTTTAGTTTGGTGATGGGTATAGCCGGTGCCACTAGTGGAAGTAGCGAAGTGCTACTCGCAGGACTTGCTGGTTTATTGGCAGGCGCATTGTCGATGGCATTGGGCGAATGGATATCTGTAAAAAGCTCCCAAGAACTGTACGAAAATCAGATGGAAGTAGAGAAAGAAGAGCTTGAAATAAATCCAGAAGGTGAGGAACTGGAGTTGGTGCTTATCTACATGGCAAAAGGAATACCTGAAGATATGGCTCGTTCTATGGCAACGGATATCATGAAAGATAAGACTACGGCTCATGCTGTGCTTATCAAAGAAGAGCTTGGCATCAGTCCAGAAGATATGAAAGGATCGGCTATGGAAGCGGCAGTTACGTCTTTTGTCTTGTTTGCCATAGGTGCGATCATACCGGTTTTTCCATTTTTCTTTCTTTCAGGAATGTCTGCTATAATTACAAGTACTGTTGTTAGTGCCATCGGCTTGTTTCTGATAGGCGCAGCGATCACCTTATTCACTTGCAAAAGCGTTTGGTATTCAGGATTTCGTCAAGTCTTATTTGGCTTAGCGGCAGCAGCGATCACTTATGGTATTGGAAGTATTATTGGCGTACAAGTCGCTGGTTAAAATTTCTTAATTATATTTATGCAATTTTTTAAAATTTAAATTTGTAAACAATGAATGATGCACATTTTCACTTAGTTTTTAATCATTTTCCTATTATTGTTCCGATCGTAGGTATGCTTATCTTGATTGTTGGATTTTTCGTTGACTCAGATGTTGTGAAACGTACCGCTTTTGGTGTCTTTATTTTTGGTGCGATAATGACTTTTCCTGCAATGTTTACAGGTGAAGGAGCAGAAGAAGTAGCTGAAAAACTTCCTGGTATCACGCATGACATTATACATGAACATGAAGAAAAGGCTGAAGTTTTTGCTATTTTGTCTTATATTTTGGGCCTTCTTTCCATTGGTGCTTTATGGGCTAATTTAAAACAAAAATCTTTTGCAAACATTCTGTCAATAGCAGTGCTTTTGCTTGGGCTTGTAGGCTTTTATCTTGGAAGACAAGTAGGTACATCAGGTGGTGAGATTCGACATACGGAGATACGAGCAAATGCAGTCCCCGCAGCGGACGAAGATTGACATCATCTAATTAATGCTTAGGTTACTGATTGTATTTGTATTTTTGATTTCAATTTTTTCAAATTTTGAAGCAATTTGTTGAGATTCAGAAATTTGACCAATGGTATATTTGGGTAGTACCGATATTCGCCTTAGGATTATGGACTTTTGCTTTCATTAAGCAGATAATTTTTCAGATACCAGTAGGAGATAGGCCAGCTTCAGACTTAGAAATCATGCTTATAGGCTTAATTCCGATAAGTATCATTGCTTTATTTCGATTTATTAAGCTCACTACCAAGATCGATAGTAACTTGCTTTCTGTATGTTTATTTCCATTTTGTAGTAAGAAGGTATCTATTGCATCAATAGAAAGCATAGAGTTTTTAACCTATAAATTTCTAGGCTTTGGGTGTAGATTAGGCACTGAATATGGCACAGTCTTTAATGTTAAAGGAAATCAAGGTTTTCAAATATTGACAAAAAATGGTGATAGATTTTTGGTGGGCACACAGAAATCTGATGAAATACAGGCATTGTGTGCTAAACTTGGCATTAACATAATTAATTCAGATCGCAATATAAAAATGTAAATGATCTAGAGTTTTGTAATGTCTTACCAAATATAATTCTAAATTTGCAGCGTTCATGAGTTTTTTAAATTTCAATGCCAATAAATGAAAATTCCGGATCAAGTCAATAAAGACCTAATTCTAAGGGAGAAACTTGCCTTGCAACGCACTGTCTTAGCCAATCAAAGTACGTTTCTTTCTTTTCTAAGGACTTCAATGTATTTCCTAATGGCTGGTCTGACGATCCAAAACCTTTTTTCAAATGCCAATTATATTGTTTTTGAAATTATCCTTTTTGTAGTATCTGGTTTGGTACTGATCCTAGGGATATTTAATTATTTCAGACATAAAACCTCATCGAAGACAGCAAAATCCACGTTGGTGATTATAAATCGGAATATCTCAAGAAGGATTAATTCGCAAACTGTTTTCCTGCCACAGTCCTAGATATGCTTTTACATTTACTCCAGTTTTTTACACATCGCAGAAGCATTTCCGTGGGTCTTGGATTTTTTATTCTCGGATTTTTATTTGGAAATTGGGCTACCTTGATTCCATACATCAAAACGAAATTTTTATTAGATGATGCCGATTTAGGTTTGATTCTCTTGTGTCTTCCAGCCGGAGCTATGACTTTCAATCCGATTGCTGCCAACCTAATAAGTAAATTCGGATCTTCGCGCACGACTATTTTTGGAATGATATTTTTGTGTTTGGCTTATATGTTGCCTGTGAGTGTTGGTACAGTTTTTTTACTTCCCATAAGCTTGATTTTCGTAGGGATAAGCATCACGATATTGAACATTTCAGCCAATAATATGGCCACCTTATTAGAAAAACACGAAAATGTACGGATCATGTCCACATGTCATGGTATGTTTAGTGTAGGTCTGATGAGTGGCTCCGTTATGAGAAGTTTTACACTATTGGTTGGGCTGAGTGAGACACACCACATGCTGGTAATGTGCGTCTTGGCCTTGATTTTGAGTTTGACAATAAGCTCGATAATTATAAAAATACCATATCAAGTAGCCTATCGTCACGGTGAGAAAATAAAACTCATCATCCCGAAAGGCACACTATTGACGATTATTATCATTTCGCTGTGTATCAATGTGACAGAAGGCTGCATGGCGGATTGGGCATCAGTTTATATGACAGATATCGTCCGTGCCAACCCATATTTTGTAGGTTGGGGATTGTTTGGTTATTCATTTATGATGGCATTTGGCCGGTTTTTTGGTGATGGAATTATTCCGGTTTTAGGTAGAAATCAGGTCTTGATGTACGGGGCGATTTTGGTGGTTACTGGCATTACGTTAGCTATAGCATTGCCTTATACTTGGGCTGCTATAACTGGGTTTGGTATCGTTGGACTTGGTGTGTCATGTGGTGCGCCCATCTTGTATGCGGCTGCTTCGAGATATCCCGATCTGCCAGCTGCCGGTGGCTTGGCTATTATGAATACTTATGCGATGGCTGGATTTTTACTTGGCCCAGTAGTCATTGGGTTTATTTCCAATTTGACCAATCTTGCCATTGCTTTCTCCTTGGTCATATTGCTTGGAATCTTATGGTTTTTTCAAGCAAAAAAGGTGGAATTACCATGACAAATTCTTCTTTCTGAATAAAAATACGTTTTTCCCATTTGTATAAATGATACACGCCAAAAATCTTTTTGATTTTGGGTAAGGGATGACTGAACCTTACGAAGTAAAATCGTGATACGAAATCACGATTTAGTGAAGGAACCGAAACCTACTGGATTTCGGCTTAGATGTATTACAATGAGTAACACTAAACAGAATACTCCATTGATCAATGATTAAACCACGATAAACCCATAAGTCTGGCCCCGCTAAAGGCATGATAAATTGTGAGAGGCGCTCCCCATCAGTTTCGGCTGGAGGAGCCGCTTACTCGATTCTACTCTCGTCTTTCATTTTATACTAATTGTACAAATTCATTTTCAAGTTTTACCCGAAAGTTTATTTCAGCCTTCAGTGCTTTGAAAACTTTGATTATAGTATCTATTGTTGCACTATTTGCACTGCTTTCAAGTTTGGAAATTTGAGACTTTTGAACACCGATTAGTTCACCTAATTGTTCTTGCGTTAAGTTTCGGTCTTGACGTGCTTGTTTGATCATTTTGCCAATGATATCCATCCTGAGTTCGTACTCATATTCATCTCTGTCTTTTGTGCCCTGTTTGCCAATATACATATCCTTCATCTCAGCAAGGGTATATTTCTTCATTTCTTTATTTGCCATTTTATATCTATTTTTTTGATGCAAAATACTCACTTCTGATTTTTTCAGCCTTTTGAATTTCATTCTTTGGTACTTTACTTGTCTTTTTTATAAAGCCATGTGTTGCAATTACCAATGTATTTCTGTTATTTGACTTATCCCAAAAAGCTAATAATCTATGTTGGTTTCCTAAATATTTACTCCTAAATTGACTTTGTCGAACCACTACGTTAGGTTTCCCAGATTTCATCTTGAAGTTTTTTGAAAATCTTCGTATCGTTGGTTTGCTCTGCTAAATCAATGTTATAAAAGACTTTACTTGCCGATTTCTTATCGAGACTGGCAATAAATTCGTTTGCTGCTTCCAAAAATATGGTTTCAAAATTCTTCAAGCTAAATTTTTAGCAAAGATAAGTGAAGTTTCTATATTTAGCAACTTTAACGTCTGTATTTATTCTCTTCAACTTGCTTTTAAGGGTGTCTTAATAAACTTTATATAAAGTGTTTGCCTAATAATGTCAGTGGTAAATAAATAGAACTCACCTTACTTGGCAGTTCTTTTTGCTATCTCTAGCCTTAACAATTCCCTTAATGCAGAGGATTGATCAAATTGTTCTGGCATCGAATTTTCATTTGATGAAATTTACCAATAAGAGCACTACCATATACTTTTGAACTTGTTTTGGCCGATGTTATTGATCAATTTTTATAGATCCTTTGGATTGTAAGTCTGACCGACCTTCTGTGTTGTGTTTTATAGTGGCACTTCGTGCCAAACAGCTTGTCCCGGTCAGGCAGGAAAAACTTAGTTGTTGGTGGTAGTGGTTTTATTTTCTCTTTATTATTCCATAATATTTGTCAAGTCTTTCCATCTGTATTTCGTTTGCTCTATGATTTAGTAAATCTCTAATTTCAAAATATATGTCTTTCTTAATCCAATTTGTAAATTGCTGATAAGTTATATCATCGTCAACTAAATGCTCATAAAAGCATACACCAACAGCATTCCAAAGTTTTTGGTCATTTTGTTTGAAGCACCATTCTGCATAAGTATATATTTTCGTCAACCTATCATTGTCATTATCAAAATGAGCTTGTCTAACAATTGGCAAAAGTTCCATAAAAACAGTATAAGGTGTCAAGTCATTTGCTTGGAATTCATTTTTCAATTCAGGTGCACATTCAATTGCTTTCTGTCGCCAAACACTCATTTCTTAAGATTAACTTTTAGTCGCCAAATTGTCAATGTAGTAACGAGAAGTGAAACAAAAGCAAGTATCCCATAAACAAATACGGCTTGTTCGTGATAAACAACTGCTGAATTTTCATCAAAATAATTTCCTTCTGTATTGTAATTCATTCTAATTCGATTGAAAAGCGTCAAACTAAAAATAAATGTCAAAACCGAAGTAAAAATTGTCAAAATTACGAGTGTCCACTTTTTCATTTTGTTTACGAGTTCTGTCTTACCATTATCACCAACGCTTAGTATAAATGGCGTAGCTGCGTTTAGCATCTAGGAAAATTTTAATCATTGTTGTACCTTGTTTATTTTATTCTGTTTTATATTGTTGTCCGACATTATCAGGGTTGGTCAAGTCAATCCAATATATATCGGTCGGCTCATCTGATTCCATTTGTCCGTTTTGATTTTTATCCAATTTGGCGAACACATACATTAAATCATTTGCAGAATCATATTCAGAACTCATTACCGAATAATTTTTTGGGATAAGTAATTTTTTATTCATTCCATTTATGTCGAAAAAGTAAAATCTTCTTAAGTCTTTTACATTTATAAAACCATCTTTATTTGTGTCTTCGTCATAAACAGAGACCATATAAAAGCCCCTTTTTACAGGTTGATAATTTAACGTGTCCTTTGAAAAAGTCGGATAGTACAATGTTTTTATAAGTACAGGTTTCTCAAATAGTTTGTTTTCCTTTTTCGTTTGATTGTTATAATGAGAAATGTTAACAAAATTGTAGCCGTAAATTGCTTCAAAACCTGGCATTAGGTTATTATTCCAATTATTTCCTTTTTCATATTCGTCAACCAAAGAAGAATGATATTCATTTGAACCTGTAAAAGACTCGTTATTTTTTTTGTCATAATTCACTTTATAGATTGGTGTTAATCTATGTTCAGAGTTGAAAGTCAAAAGGACATTTCTTGGCCTTGTTTCAAACTTAAAAGAGTCAATTTGAAGCCCGACAACCTTTTGTCCGTCTTCATTTTCAGTAATTTCATTTACCTGAAATCCTTTCTTTTCAATATTGTTGTCAAAGCAACTTACTATTAAAAGCCCTAAAAAGATTATTGTTAAAATTCTGTTCATTTCGTTTTTTTTAATGTGGTACAACGATTTGGCTATGCGCAGTGTCCCGAAGGGTGCTATGGTTTCATATACATTGTTAGCTTGCGTTTTCTATTTCAATTTTCGTTTGAGTTAATCTATGTATTACTCCATTTTCAAAAGAGGATTCTTCTAAATCTGTCTCAAATATTCCTGCAAATTTGTAAAGCCTAAATCCTAAATTATCAATGCTTCTTGGAAATGTAATTCGCTTTACCATGTTTGAAGTGACATCATTAAACCAATTCTCATACTTTTCTGGATTCTTGCATTTCTCTGTTATTATTTTACCGTCGTTACTTATTCTATTATCCCATTCTGCATTCTCATAAAATTTCGGAAACCAAAGATTGTGATTAGGGTAAACTTTGCTTTTAAACCAAGCCTGTTGTACAGATTTATAGTTTTGCCCTAAACAGTTACAAGCATCCACTATTTGTCTAAACGCAGGATTTTCATTAACATCCAAGTATCCTTTAGTTCTATAATAGTTTGGGTTAAACTCTTTTTCTAAGTCCCAAGGTTCCCATTTTTTAATTTTCATTTTATCGTCAATTTTCTGCTTTATGAGAGTTACTAATTTTTCTACATCCAAATTAATTTGTTCTAATTCTTCTGTTATAGCAATTCTATAAACTTCATGATTGGTTGCTTGAATAATATCTGTTTCCCTATCAATATCTAATTTTTCCTGTTTCTTATGAAAAGGTTCATCAATTTCTATATGCAACTCTAATTGAGGGAAATACATATCTGTTAATGCGTGCCCTTCAGGTCTATTCACAAATTGTTGAGTCATAAATTTAACGTCATCTCTGTTTAATCTATGAAAGATTCGAGTAACAACATAGTTCTCGTATTTTTTCTTATTCGTTTTTGCAATTTGTCGAATTATGTATTCTCTTTTTGTCATTTTATTCTAATGCAAGCTAACGGCAAGTACTGGCGACGGACGCAGCGATAGCAAGTCTGTTCGGCCAGTACATTGTTAGGCATTGCATTTCTCTTAAATTTTTAAACTCATCCTTCTATCAGTATAATTGTATTGCTCATGCGTACCTATAAAATATCGAAATTTAAGTACCTTCCCGTCTATTCGTATTCCATCCAAAGAGCTATCTATTGTCTTAAATTCAAAATAAGGTTTAGGGTTCAATTCCATTGATTGTATCTTTTTTGTTTCTAAGTTCATCACAGAAATCGTGTCAAGACTATTTGAGAATATCACATATCTACCAATTGTTTTTTGATAGAATTCGATTTCAAATGGTTCTTCCTTTTTATTATTGGGCAAATAAATCATTTTATACTCAATTGGACTGCAATTACTCACACTTGGTGTAGATGTTGTTACTCTTAAAATAATTTCATTATCTGTCATAGTATCAACTTTAGGCGTAAAATCACAAATCCCTTTATCTGTGGCATGCCAGCAACCAAATGTTTCATGATATTTTCTTTTATAATTTTTATCTCCCCAATTTATTTGATATTCTCTTTGGTTTATCTTTCTTAATTGATATTCAAAGTCTCCAACTATACTTAAGGTATCAACTAAATCGCATCCCAAAGGTTCAACATCTTGACTAACAGTATTTGAGTCTATGATTACATTTTCGAGAACATTATTAAGACTATTATCTCGCTTTAATTGGCAAGAAGTAATTACTAGAAGCATTAGAAATAATTTTTTATTCATGTTATTTCTTTCTTTTTCATTTGTTGTGCCTAACTTCTCTATAACCGACACAAATATATATCAACTTTCGCTTTTTTTTCATTTTAGTTAAGAATGTTGCCCACAGTGATTGGTTATAGCTGGCATCGAATTTTCATTTGATGAAATTTACCTAAAAGAGCCCTTCCATATACTTTTGAACTCGTTTTGACCGATGATATTGATCAATTTTGATAGATCTTTTGGATCGTAGGATGGCTGACCTTCTGTGTTGTGTCTTATGGTGGCACAAACTGCCTGTCCCGCTCAGGCGGGAAAAACTTAATTGTTAGCGGAAGTTTTTATTTCATCAGTTCTAATATTAATGTTAGTATTCCAATTGTCAAGCATAAAGGTGAAAAATATTTCGTATCATTTTCCCCAAATTTTGTTAGTTTTATTTTCTTGAAAAATCCAACATATTTAAAATCTCCGATTGCTCTTAATGTAAAAATACTTGCTATAATCCAAAGTCCATATTTAGAAAGCCATTGTGGTATGTCAAAAGCTATCAGACCTGAAATTATTAAAATATGTAGGCCAAAACCTAACAAGCCTAATGCGACAATTAATGTTGGTAAAATACTTTGGTTTAACACTTTTGTATTGTTGTCATCCTTTGTTGGCAATACTGCATCACTTCCCCAATTTCCCCCAAATGCCCAATAAATATGAATAGAAGATATAAACAAGAAGATTAAAAATAAAATTATGGCTATTATTATTGTCATATTAGTTCAAGTTGAAAATCATATCCATTTGTTTTCTATTTGCAGACTTTGGCAAATTTTTCATTATCATATTTCTAATTTTAACACCAAGTCCATTTTCAATATGTGCTAATTTCCCAAGCGACCAACTTGTATTTACAATTGTATGTGCCTTTTTCATTCTAATAGTTTGATATTGTAAAAAACAGTTCTCAATAGAAACTCCTTTATCCAAAAGTTTTCCTATAACATATGCGTCTTCAATGGCTTGACAAGCTCCTTGTCCCAAATTTGGAGTAGTTGCATGTGCAGAATCACCAACTAAACAAACATTTCCATCTTGCCATTTTTTAATTGGCTTTAAATCCAAAATATCACTTGTAATAATTTGTGATATTGGTGTTGCAGTAATTATTCTCTGAATATCTGTATGAAATTCTTTAAATATTTCTAATAAGTTGTCGGGTGTTTTGCTTCTGCTATTTGTCAAAGCATACCAATATACTTTTTTGTCGCTAATTTTTACAAAACCAAATCGTTTGCCTTTGCCCCAAGCTTCATTTAGCTCGTTATGATAATTTTCAGGCAAGTCAATTTCGCAAATTCCTCTCCAACAATTTTGATTTGCATTTCGCAAAGTGTTTTCTGCAAATAGTTGATTTCTAACAACTGATTTTATGCCATCTGCACCAATTACAATTTTACTTTCAATGGTTGAATTATCCTCAAATGTCAATTTGAATAATTCATTTTTTTCAATTTTTGTAAGTCGTTTTGATAAATTAATACTATCAAATCCAATTTCATTGGCAAGTATTCTTTGTAATTCGCCTCTATGTATTGCCACATTTGAAACACCATATTTTTTTTCGTATTCCGAAAGATTTACAACAGAAAGCGGTTTAAGTTGGTCATCAGTAATTTTCATATACGAAATTTTATTGCCTGCTTTTTCAATTTTGTCTTGAAGACCCAATTTTTGAAATACTTGCATAGCATTATTGGCTAAAATAATTCCTGCTCCAACAGGTTTTATTTCTGGCGAACTTTCATAAATCTTTACATTAAGTCCTTTTTGTTTCAGAGTTAAGGCAGTTGTAAGTCCGCCAATTCCTGCACCAATAATATTTACTTCTTGAGTCATTTGTTATTTTGTTTCTTTTTATAAGGTGTCTCGATAAAATTTCCGCTAACGGTTTTCGGCTTGGCGATGTGGCGGATTTTTAGCACAAAAGTTCAATAGAATTACTGTTGTTGAACCTTGCACAAATGTTTCATATAAGAACTTCAGCTGCCATATTGCCAAACCGTTGCTGTGCGTTAGGCTTTTATTTTGTTTTATTAAATGTCCAAATTATGGCTTTTTCTTTCGTTGCTCTAAAAATAGTGTTGTGTTTCTCTTTTGGTTCAGGTGAATAAATCCAATTAATATTTGGTAGATTTTCTGTCTTTAAAATTTCTGCCAAGCTGTTTGTATATTGTGAAATGTCTTCTGCACTTGAACCTGCAAACCAAATTCTTTTTTCAGTTTTTGGAAATAAAGCTAAATGCTCTTTTGCTGTTCTCACTAAATAGTGATTGTTCCACCAAAGTGAAGGGTCAAAGGCGATGTAATGGTCAAACATTTCAGGTGTAAGAAAAAATGTCTCAACAACAAATAAACCTGACAACGATTCTCCTATAATACTCTTTTCAGAAGTAGTTCTATATCGTTTACTAATTTCAGGAAAAAGTTCTTCTTTAATAAATGCTCTAAATTTTTCAGAACCACCTACAATTGGTGCAACTTCTTTGTCTTTTTCAATTTCAGTCACACCAGTCAGATCTTTTCGACGTTGCGTATTTTCAATGCCAACTAGGATCAATGGTTTTATTTTGTTTTCAGCTATCAATTTTACCAGCGTATTTGCAATGTGAGGAAAATCTTCGTCTATTACACCACCGTCAGCCATATACATCACAGGCAGTGAGTCCGTGCTAGTCTTATAATTGGAAGGTGTCCACACATTGATTACTCGCTCTTCACCGACCTGATTAGATGCAATTTTGAAAGTCTCATGTTCGGGTATTGGGTCACTTGGCGGCGCTTCGTTCTTACAGCTTGCACAAGACAAAATGATGACGATGAGGTAGTGATAAATGAACTTCATTTTTTTTGTTTTATGTGTTAATGAATGATATTTGTTTCGAGATTCCCATTGCACTGATATTCTTAATCAAAAGTAGTCATAATTTTTTCAATATTCAAGCTATTAGCCATTGCGCTAAATATTGAATAATACTCAGCTTTGTTTTTATACAACTCTTCATGGGTACCATTCTCAATACATTCTCCTTGCTTAAGGACAATAATATTGGAAGCATCAATAATTTGCGAAATGCTATGCGAAACTATAATCACGGTTCTATCTTTTTTAATGGCATCAATACTTTTTTTAATTTGTTCGGTGGCTATCGCATCCAAATTGGCAGTTGGTTCATCCAAAAATATGATAGGTGGATTCTTCAAAAATAATCTTGCAATCGCGATTCTTTGTTGCTGGCCACCTGACAACAAGTGTGCATCAGATTCATAACCCAAAGAAAGTTCCATTATCTGGTTATGAATATAGGCTTTTTTGGCAGCTTCTACCACTTGTTCCTTGGTAGCATTTTCAAGCCCATAGGCGATGTTTTCATGAATTGTCCCTTTGAAAATATGGTTTTTTTGTAATACCAAACCAATTTTGCTTCTTAGAAAATGGGTGTCGTACTCCTTCAAATCTATGCCATCTAAAAAAATATGTCCCGACTGTGGCTCATAAAACTTATCCAACAAATTAATGATCGTACTTTTTCCTGCGCCGCTCAATCCGACCAGTGCCGTAATTTCATTTGGCTTTATGGTAAAATTAATATTCTTCAAAGCTTGATGTCCATTTGGATATCTGAAATTTACATTTTTTAATTCAAATAAGCCCGTTATCTTTTCAGGTTTATAATTGCCTGAAATTTCTACTTCATGTTTAGATTCTATAATATCAAAAAATCCCTCGGAATAGATCAATGCATCGTTTACCTCATCATATATCCTATGTAATTGTTTGATAGGCGCAGATACATTAGAAAATAACATAATATGAAACATAATGGCTCCCAAGGATATTTGGCCATTGAGTACAAAATAGGCCGTCAAAACGATGATCATGATCACACCAAATTGTTCTATAAAACTTTTCACACTATCAAAAACAAAACTCACTTTTCTGGTTTGCATTTGATTCTCAGTCATGTCAAATTGGATTTGAGCATGTTTATCAGCTTCTACTTTTTCGTTAACAAAACTTTTGATCACGGTTATAGATTCGATCAAATTGATAATTCGACTGCTTTTACTTTCTCTATATGTCCGCATATTTCTACGAAATCCACTTAGTTTTTTTGCTTGCAGATTGCTTACCCAAAAATAAAATGGTATCATAATGAGGCCAACCAAACCCACATAAAAATTTGCATAAAACATGACACTAAGTGCCACTATTGCATTGGTAAATAAAGGTAAAATATCTATAAAAAAATTTTGAATAAGTCGCGTCAAGCTCGATATCCCAAGATCTATCCGTGTTTGAAGTTTTCCACTATCATTTTCGGTAGAATTATAAAAGGCTAATCTGTAGGTTAAGATTTTTTCAATAATTGCTTGAGACAAGTCTCTACTTATAAAAATTCTCAGTTTTTCTCCATAAAATTTTTGTCCAAATTGAATTAAAGCGTTCAACATTTCCTTTGAAAAGAGGATCATACTTATAAACAATAAGAGTGCAAAACCATCTTTCAAAGCTTTTTTTTCTACCATCAAGTCACTGATAGAGTCAACAGTATATCGTAAAATGAATGCATTGACCTGAGCTGCAAATGACCCCAAAAGTGTAAGGATAAAAGTAAAAACAATAATTTTTTTATATGGCTGTATAAAAGGAATTATTTTTTTTAACAACTGGGTTATAGACATATTGCTTCTTTAATTAACTGTAGTAATTTATCTTGATCGATAGAATACAATGGCTGTATTCCAATAATCTTATACTCACACGGATTATAAACACTTGCTAACCCATTCATTTCCAAAACTATATATCATCATCATCACTTTATACAATCATACTACCCATTGCTACATGTCGCTTCATTCCAGATCACTATCAAGTTGAATCATCACTTTCAGGTACAATATCCAGACATCATCACTTCAAAGATAATAAATTGTCTGATTCGGTACGTTTTTTAGACAAAAATAAACATTTATATTTTGGATATTTTTTATGAAAATTATTGATGTTTTGGATTGTCTGTTCGAATAAAGCTTGTTTATTTTATTTTATTTTTAGTATTATTGCCTGATATGGCAAGAGTTTTACATTACTTTTATCGACGACTAATTCTTTATAATTATTAATAACTTCATGTTTGAAATCGACTGACACTGCGATATCAAGGATTTACATCCAGTGCAATGTGTGTGCCATGAGCGGCAAATGTAATGCTAAAACGCAAGTTGTACAACTTATTTCAGGCTAAACAGAACATCTCAGTTTGCGAACTGTGAACGAGTGGTAGTTTCTTAATAAAAACTATTGATCAGACTAAATGTCTGATCAAAATGAGAGAACCGCAATATCAATTGCGGTTAGGGGAAGTATTTGTGTATGTATGGTGGTCATGCTAAAGCTTGACAGGCTAAGATAAATATTGAGAGGCGCGCCCCATCAGTTTCGGATGGTGTGGCCGTCTACTTGATTATCACTTGTATTTATTTAACTCATTATATAAATTATTTACATCTAATTTATAATGTATTTTTCCAATCACTTTCCCATTTTTATCAAGTATGCCTAGAAATGGTTGCACATTTGTCTCAAAAAGTTTTATTTGCAGATCTTGATTCCTTTTTTCTTCGGAGTTTGTCTTCATTTTTAGGACATGAGTTTGCAAGATATAAAAAGCAAAATTTTCATTTATAAGCTGAGCTATATTTTCATTTTTAAGTACAACGTTTTCAAAGGATTTAGAATTAAGACTCTTTTCGTTGGTGAAATATAATATAGATTTATGTTTGCTTTTACTATTTAGTTCGAACTTTGTTGTGGAATTTGGGTAAACATCTGACATTTCCTTAACCCTTTGATTTTCTACTGATTTTTGATTTTGAATATAATAATTCAATAATTCTTCTTTTTTTGATTGGTACGATTTATCTGTTCTAATTATTTCAAACTCTTCTAATACCGTACTTAAGGTAAAAGATTCAATTTTTTTTGATCGTAACATTTTTAATGCCACTTCATTTACCAAGGTTCCCATAAATGAGCTGTTTTGAAGAAGTTTGATTTCAATTGAATCGTATCCGCATAGTGACAATTTTGAAATATTTGATTGTAATTCTTTTCTAGACTCTTCATCAAATTTCTCAGGGAATTGATAAACTTTAATTTCGTTGCAGAAATTAGCACTTTGTGCATTTGACATATTCACAATTGCACCTAGGAAAATTACATTAATTATCGCTTTTAACATCTTTCTCTTCTATAAGTGATAAGGGCTAGTACATGCGGCGTGCCGACATTAGGAGGCATGATCGTCATGGACATTGTGTGTGCCTTTAGTGGCAAATGTAATGCAAAAACGCAAGTTGTACAACTTATTTCAGGTTAAACTGAACCCATCGGTTTGCGAACTGTGAACGAGTGGTAGTTTTTTAATATAAACTATTGATCTGACTAAATGTCTGATCAAAATGAGAGAACCGCAATATCAATTGCGGCTAGGTGAAGTATTTGTGTTCGTACGGTGGTCATGCTAAAGCTTGACAGGCTATGATAAATTGTGAGAGGCGCTCCCTATCAGTTTCGGCTGGTGGGGCCGTCTACTCGATTGTACGCCGCTTTTTATGTCACGCGATAGCAAGTTGCCAAAATAAAAAATGCTATTTAAACTTTTCGTCCAACTTACTTTGCTCAAGAAATTTTTTATAGTCTTGAATGTGCAACATTTCATAAATAGCTTTTTTCTTGTCCGACGCTAGTTCGTAATAGGCTTTGCATATTTGATAACCTACCCAATAGCCCAAGTCAGCAGGTTTGTCGGCTGTTTCTTGTTCACTATTGGCTATCCAATTATAAGCTCTGTCTAAATACATTTCCTTTTTAAAGTCTGTCCAAATAGATTTTTCTTTCCCTTTGGCAAAAATAAAAAGTCTTTCATTTGCTGTTTTGCCTGAAATCAATTCTCCAATAAAGTCGGCCATTCCTTCTTTTAATGCTGCTGCTAATAATGTAGTGTCTGATGCCATTCCGTTTTGTTCGTAGTGAATAAGTTCGTGGGCAACGGTATATGGTAAATTCTTAAAAGTGCTTATGTTCTTTTTCTCCCAAGCATTCAATTCTGTAGTATCTGCCGTAGGCGACATACAGGCTTGGTCAATTCCAAGTATCAATCCTTCGCTTGAAATTGTCCCTGCTGAATTTAATTTGCCTATTACAAAATATATAGGTGGAAAAATAGCATCCGGATATATGTTTTTGAGTTTGACAAATGATTTTTGAAATGCAGATTTTAGTTTAGCAGCTTTTAAAGTATTAGCTCTTATTGAAGTGTAGTATTTCTCTTTAAGGTTATGGATGTAAACAAAATTGTTGATATTGTCAATTTTATTCAAATAGTAAAACTGTAAGGCCATTGTTCCATTATTTATATAGTTTTTCATATAAATATTTTCAGCCATTGAAGGGTTTTCCTGTACTAAATCATAAGCTTTCCAAAAATTAAGAACGTCTTTATCAATTACTTTAACTGCTTTTGGATTTGTAGTGTAAACTGGTTTTATGGAATTTAATAAATTTTTCCACCTACTACTTTCTTTCATAAATAAAAATGCATCTTCACTATTTAAAGCAGGTAAATCATTAAACCCTAATTGTGTAATTGCAATATCTAGACACTTAAAACTATTTGAGCTGTCCTTAGCACTGGCATAAGCAAACGCAGCATACGAATAGTTTGTATTCCTTGCTAACTTATTTTCTGTAAGTTTTGCTGCTTTTTCCCAAATTTGAGCGGCATTTACGAAATCACTCTTTTTATAGAAAGTGTTACCAAGTTTCATTAAACTGTCCACAGCCGTTTGTGAAAACGAAATATTGTAAGTTATTGTTAGGATAAGTCCAAGCAGTAATATTTGTCGCATAATTTTGATTAAAAATTTAAAGTTTGATGGCTGTCTTAAAGTGGCGTACAACGTTTTGGGGCTTGGCGAAGTGGGGGAAATCGAAGCTAAAATGTTCAATTAACCACTAATGTTGATAGAAGTACGAATGTTCAAATTTAGCACTTCTGCCCCCATTTTGCCAAACACTTGTGTGTGCCTTGAATGGCAAATGTACAGCTAAAATGTTAGTTGTACAACTTGTTATAAAACAAGTTATCTAGAGCGTGAAAGTCTCTCATACGAAGGTAGGCAGAAAAGGCGTCACGCTAAAGACGTGATAAAGTAGGGCAGTAGCTCAAAGCCCAATTCTGATAACAACTATTACGCTGGAGCGACTAAGGAAACGTGGCTATCAATCACTTTTGGATGTGTGCATTAACCTGAACCCATCAGTTTGCGAACTGTGAACGAGTGGTAGTTTTTTAATAAAAACTATTGCTCAGACTAAATGTCAGAGCAAAATGAGAGAACCGCAATATCAATTGCGGCTAGGAGAAGTATTTGTGTACGTACGGTGGTCATGCTAAAGCTTGACAGGCTATGATAAATTATGAGAGGCGCTCCCCATCAGTTTCGGCTGGTGGGGCCGTCTACTCGATTGGTGGCAGTTTTTATTTCACGTCAAACTTGTCCTTCGTCTATTCACATTAGGTAAAATATGCTGTAAGTCATGCCAAAATTAAATGCGGCATGACAAACTATTGCTCCTAAAATAGAGCCTACTTTTTTGCGAAATGTGAAAAATAATAAACTCACTAAAAACATACTCGATACCCAAATTATTGTCGGGAAAAAATAAAAATCCCATGTGTTATTAATGAATACCAAGCCAAAATGTGAAATATGGGTTAATGCAAATGCTGAACTGTCCACTATTGATGCCTTTTTTTTCTCCCAATGATTTTGTAAAACTGGTATGAACAATCCTCTAAAAAACAATTCTTCACCAATTGGACTGAAAATCATGCCCATCGTTGCAATAATTGCAAAACCTTTACTCTTGTCCATAGACTTTCCAATATATTGATACCAATTTTGAAAAGAATTGTAATATAAAATTTGTCCGATGAAGTTTAATAATAAACTGGCAATTAGTCCGCCCACAAGAGCAATGAATAACCATTTATAGTTCAGAGGTTTTGTAATACCAATTTGATTGCGTCCAAATTTGGTCAAGAATAAAAATGGGGCAATTGCGGAAATCGTCATAATAAGTCCAATGTAGCCATTGTTACCTCCTGAATTAGCATTGAGAACTAAAATAAATCTTGGAATACAAATGATGAGAATCAGGAACAGTCCAAATTTCCAATTATAACTAAAAAATCTACTCCAAAAAGGTCCTAACTCGTTGTCCATATTGTTCTTGAATGTCGCTTATCAGTCACTGTTTTCGGTTTTCTAAAATTGCCACCAACGGTCTGGGGCTTGGCGAAGTGGGGGAAATCGAAGCACAAATGCTCAATAAACCACTAATGTTGATGGAAGTACGAATGCTCAAATTTAGCACTTCTGCCCCCATTTTGCCAAACCCTTGTGTGTGCCTTAAAAGGCAAATGTACAGCTAAAATGTTAGTTGTACAACTTGTTATAAAACAAGTTATATAGAGCGTGAAAGACTCTCATACGCGAGTGGGCAGAAAAGGCGTCAACCTAAAGACATGATAAAATATGGGCCGTAGCTCAAAGCCCAATTTTGATAACAACTATTATGCTGGAGCGACTAAGGAAAAGTGGTTATCAATCTCTTTTGGATGTGTACATTAAACTGAACCCATCAGTTTGCGAACTGTGAATGAGTGGTAGTTTTTTAATAAAAACTATTACTCAGACTAAATATCTGATCAAAATGAGAGGACCGCAATATCAATTGCGGCTAGGAGAAGTATTTGTGTACGTTCGGTGGTAACGCTAAAGCTCATGCTATAGCTTGACAGGCTATGACAAATTATGAGAGGCGCTCCCCATCAGTTTCGGCTGGTGGGGCCTTCTACTCGATTATGTGCAGCCCATATTTTAGTCATGTTTTGGTTCTTGTAAGTTAAAATATTCACTCTTTGTTTTGTCTAATGTTGCTTTTATAATTTTATAATTTTCTTCTGTTGGTTTTAGGTCAATATACTTGTCTATAATAGTTCTATGTCTAAAAATCACAAATGTATTCTCTACGCCTGGGTTTATTTTATTTAGGTTTACTTCGCTTTCTGTGTCTGTCATTGAAGGCACAAATGTTAAAGCAATATTTTTTAAGTTGAGTTCAAGCCCAATATTTTCTAATTCTTTTTGTCGTATGTCTTTGTTGTAATCGTTCTCATTTCCGTAAACAAAATATGCTTTCAAATATTTACTTCGTGATACACTTTCTTGCTCTAAAAAAGTCAGCCAGTTTTTAATTTCGTCCCAATTTGGATTATTGCCAACAAAGTAAACAATTCCGTGAAACCGTCCATACTTGCAAACTGGACAGGTTCTCGTTCCTTTGTCTGGACCAAAGGCGTGGTAAGGAATAAAAGATGGATTGTCTTCGCCAATTTCAAGGCCTGATTGTTTTTTCGATTTATTTGTTTCTGGGTAATTTGGAATGTTAAGCCCCAAAATAATATTATGTTCTGCGATTTGTAAATCGCCTGAAATTAAAACTCTCAAAATTCCACTACCGCCACGATTTTCAAGTGCTTTTCTTTTATCGCCTGTCAAAAGTTTATCATCGTCAAAAACAAATTCATCAATGTAGTATTCGTTTTCAATGTTTGGCTCTTTTATAGAAGTATGAATATGTGCTGGAATATTTTCATTTGGATAAGGTGCAGGTTTAATAGTGTAAATTGAGTATTTACCATTTTCATCTGTCTTTACCCAACCCCGAATGTGTCCATGTCGTTTTGCTTTTTCGTCCATTCCTTGTCTCGGTGAATAGTAGCCGTTATTGTCGGTTTGCCAATAATAAATAATAACATTTGGTGCTGGTGTTTTTCCGTCAAGTTTAAAAACTTTTCCTGTTACTAATAATTTTTGTCCTTTTTCTGTCCAACCGGCACTTGTGTCTGTCGATTTAATATTTGTCGGCATTCCAACAAACATAATTTCACAACCGTCACAACCACTACCAACAAGTTCTTTTTTATCGGTATTTTTTGGTGTTGTTGATTTGTCTTTTGTCTGTCCGTTACAACTTGTCATTAAGTTGAGTAGAGCAACAAAAAGTATAAAGTTAATTAGTCTGTTCATAATTGGTATGCTGTTCGTTTGGGTTGCACATAACTTCTCTATCCCCAACACAAATATATTCCAACTTTCGCTTTTATTTTCATTTTTTTAAAGAATATTGCCAAAAGCGTTGGTTATTGCTGGCATCGAATTTTCATTTGATGAAATTTACCAAAAAGAGCCCTTTCATATACTGTTGAACTCGTTTGGGCCGACGATATTGATCAATTTTTGATAGATCCTTTGGGTTGTAAGATGGTGAACGTATGATCCAAAAGGAATTTATATAATGAATTTTGCAACTGAAACTGATGTATAAACTCAAAATCTGAAAAACTACCACGTTGTATCACTCACTGAATCAAAAATCATACTGGGATATCCCCATAAGTCTGGCTCCACTACCGAAAGTTCTCATGCAATAGTCACGCAAAAACCGTGATAGACTGTGGCAGGCTGTTCAACGGTGTTTTGATGACAATATCTATCTATTGTGTCATTCATTATTAATAATTCATTCTAGGCACTTAGTGCCTAACTGCCTGTCCCGTTCAGGCGGGAAAAACTTAGTTGTTGGTGGTTGTGTTTTCTGTCGTAGTGTGTCTGTCTATTGTTACTTGTGACTTTGGTGCGTTTGCTTGGTGGCTCTTTTACATTTTTTTGTTTGGCTTGTGAGTTTGGAAAAAATGCAAATGTGCCACCAAAAGCGTTGGCTTAATGTTCTGTCGGTTTGTTGTTTATAAAGTCATCTGCTAACATTTTTGCTTGTGTGATTACAGTCTCCACCGCTTTTTCTTGAAGGTCTGGCGGATAACCGTGTAGCCTTAATATTCTCCTTATATTTCGTCTTAGTGCTGATTGTACACTTTCTTTAATTGTCCAATCAATTGTCGTGCTGTTACGAACGGTTTTCAATAATTCTTGCGCTATGTGCTTTAGTACTTCGTCACCTAATATTTTTACAGCACTATTATTTACTTCTAATGCTGTGTAAAAAGCAAATTCCCTATAATCTAATCCTAAATCCACACCTCGTTTATCAGCATGTCTCAATTCTTCACCTAAAGGAATTAACCATTTTTCTAAAAACTCTACACTATCTATTTGACCACTATGATATCTATTAATCGCTTCTTCAAGTTTTTCAGTAAATGTTTTGCTTTGGACTAAATTAAACTTAGATTTTCGTTTCAACTCATCTCGTAAAAGCTTCTTTAATAATTCGACCGCTAAGTTTTTTTGATCCATTCCCTTTATTTCATCAAGGAATTTTTCATCTAATATGCCAATATCTGGTTTTTAATGCCAGCTGCATCAAAAATATCTACAACCGATTCACTTGCTAACGCTTCGCTTACAATTTGCTTTATGGCTAAGTCAATTTCAGTGTTGGTTTTACCACCACCTTCTATTCTTGTTCTCTCGTTAAATTTTAAAAGTCTTGCTCGAATGGCTTGAAATAAAGCGATATCATCTTTTAATAAATCAATTCGTTCGTGACTTGAGACTAAGGCATATGCCTGTAAAAGTTTTGCTGTTGTATCAATAAAATTTTGTGCACCATTTTCCTGACTAAAAATGTAATCCTGAATTATACCTATGTATTTTAGTTTTTCTTCTGGCTTAAGCGTAAAGAATTTTTTCCAATCAAAATATTTTAGTTGGTACGTAATACCTTCGTACAATTCCAGACATTTGGCAACGGCAATTTCATCATCTAATGTTGGCTTGCCTTGTCCACCACTAATGGTATATTCTACCAATGCTTCTTTTAAGTATTGCGCTAAGCCTATATAATCTACGATTAATCCTCCCGATTTTGCCGAATTGAATACTCTGTTTACTCTAGCTATGGCTTGCATTAGATTGGCACCACGCATGGGCTTATCCGTGTACATTGTATGTAGAACAGGTGCATCGAAACCTGTGAGCCACATATCTCTTACAATTACTATTTTCAATTCATCATTTTCGTCTTTTAATCGCTCACCGATTGTCTTCCTTTTCGCCTTACTCCGAATATGTGGTTGAAATGCTTCTACATCAGCAGAAGAACCAGTCATGATCACTTTTATGGCACCTTTTTATCATCATTACTATGCCACTCAGGCCTTAAAGTGATTATTTCATTATACAAATCCACACAGATTCTGCGACTCATACATACAAACATAGCCTTACCTTCGATAATAGCTGTACGTTTTTCAAAATGTTGAATAAAATCTTTCGCTATTTCTTGCAATCTGTTTTTACTTCCTATGACAGCTTCTATGCCGCTCCATTTTGACTTTAATTTCTGTATTGTGCTTAGCTCTTCTTGTTCGGTAAGTTCTTCTATTTGTTGGTCAAGTTGTAAGCTTTTCTGTTCTTCGATATTTATTTTTGCGACTCTACTTTCATAATAAATAGGCACGGTTGCGCCATCTAATACGGCTTGTTGAATGTCATAAATACTGATATAGTCACCGAAGATGGCTTTCGTACTTTTATCTGTGCTTTCTACTGGTGTGCCTGTAAAACCAATGTAAGTAGCATTTGGCAAGCTTTCACGCAATCTCCGTGCAAAGCCATCGAGCAAGCCATATTGACTTCGATGGGCTTCATCTGCTATGACAATGATATTATTTCTATCGCTTATTACTTTTGCTTTTTCGCCAATATATTTTACACTAGGTTCTGATACTATGTATTTGGATTCTTCACTTTCTTCAATATCTTCAATGCTTTCTAACCCAAATTTTTGAATAGTAGTAAAAACGATTCCGCCAGATGCTACATTTAATAATTCCTTTAGATGCCAGCGATTTTCTGCTTGTTTAGGAAATTGGCGGAGTAACTGATTACAATTGCAAAATGTATCAAAAAGCTGATCATCTAGGTCGTTTCTATCAGTAAGGATTACCAATGTAGGATTTTCCATTTGCTCATTAGTGATAAGCTTTCCAGCATAAAAAACCATACTCAAACTTTTGCCGCTGCCTTGCGTATGCCACACCACACCAGCTTTACGATCGCCCTTTACTTGCGATGCTGACAATGTAGTTTTCAGTGCTTGGTTGACTGCAAAGTATTGATGATATTGAGCTACCTTTTTTATGGTAAGTTTTTCTGTTTTTTCAAATACAATAAAATGGCTTATGGTATTTAACAGTACCTTTTTATTGCAAAGTCCTTTTATCAAAAATTCCATTTGCAAATCAGACGAGTTTTCTATAGTTTCTCCATCGATGCTTTTCCAAGGTTTATAATACTTAAAACTACTGCTGATAGTCCCGTAAGCTGCACTCCAACCATCGCTTAAGATATTAAGTGCATTAAACGTAAACAGGCTAGGTATGGCTTGCTGATAGGTTTTTATTTGATTGAAGGCACTGTTCAAATCAGCTAGTTCGCTTACCGCATTTTTTAATTCCATTACTACCAATGGCAAACCATTGATAAATAAAATAAGGTCGGGTCGTTTGTTTTGACTGCCTTCAATTATGGTAAATTGATTGATTGCTAAAAACTCATTGTTTTCTGCATTAGCAAAGTCAACGATATACACTTTTTCACCTCGTATGCCATCGGCAGTTCTTACTTCTACATCTACACCTTCGGTTAGGTATTTATGAAAAGTTTCGTTGTTGATTAAAGCGTTTGGGCTTTCGGTACGCAATACTTTTTTGAGTGCATCTTCTTTGGCATCTTGTGTAATGCTTGGGTTGAGTTTATCTATAGCATCACGCAAACGAGTAGTCAAAACCACATCGGTATATTGCCTTTCAGGGTGTTCGCCATCAGGAGAAATGGTAGTACCCAAAATATAGGAATATCCTAAATTTTGAAGATAGGAAAGAGCAATTTCTTCTATTTCGTTTTCGGTAATGCTATTCCTCATCCTACTTTAGGATATGGGGATTCCCTGTTAACATATCTAACCCACAATCTCTGAAATCTTTATCATTTGTAAGTAAAACAAAGTTGTTTTCTTCGCAAAGCGTTACGGTTGCTTTGTCCACAAAATCAAGTTCATCAACTGATAAAAGGCTTTCTATTTCACGGCTGTTAAAAGCTTTACCAACAACATTGAATCGGGCTAGAATATCATTTTTTACGATGATATAGATGTCATCTAAAGCATCTTTTCCGTCTTCGCTGTTTCTAAAATCTTTTAATTTTTGGCTTGGATTTATCCTTTGATGTTCATTTCTCAAAATTCGATTAATGACTTCTGAAGTCACCAAAAAATCAACAAACAAATTATTCCCTTGTCTTAATAAGTTGCTGAATACACTAGCATAATTTTTCTCATAAGAATGTTGACCTGTAGGCCAAAATAAATATATCAGCACATTAGCATCAAAAAAAATATTTCTGCCATTCAGTTGCGAAACATCTTGTAATCTATATTTAGCTCCCATAGGTCATTCTTCTGTTATCTCGTCAATGCTTCTTTGTAGTGCTTCAGGATCTTTATAATACAACTTAGCAGTTATCACAACTCTTTTTAAAGCTACTTTTCCTGATTCTGTCAAATCTGAAACACTTAGGTTTGCCTTAATATAATCTTCTGAATGGTCTTTATATAACTGACCGACTGCTGTATTTAAAAAAGCGGTTGTTAACATTTCTATATTCTGAAATGAAAGGTGAACTTTTTTATTTTCTTTAAATGCTTTTAAAATCAGCTCAAAAACCTTTTGGCCATCTTCGGCTTCAACGCCATATACATCACCTATGGTGTTCACTATGTTTATTGTTATATTATCCATATTATTAAAATATATCATCTAATTCTATTTCGCTTTTTAGCGAATAATTGCTATCATCATCTGTATTAAACTGCAAATTTACTATTGTTCCGGGAAATTGGCCGTTAAAAGTTCTTGTTACCTGACCAGATTCATCAAATTGGAAAAAACCATCATCACTTACTATTTGCATTTTCCCTTTATTCATTCTTATAAATTCTTTTAAGACTGCCAGTCCAATGCCTCCAGATACACCAACTTTAGTTGTCATCTTGTCTTGTACAGCCCATGTGATAGCTTGTACAGCACTAAGATTGCGACTAAATCGTTGATTTATTCTTTCTTTAAAACCTATACCTGTGTCAACAATGGTAAATTCGATTTTGTTTTTGTTAGGATAAAACTGACCACAAGTATAAATAAAGTCAGTTTTACTATGTATTTGTGCATTTACAAATATCTCATAAATACCTTCTATCATTTTTCTTTTACCCTTGACTCATTTTGGGCAAATCTGCCATATGGCCTTCAAGAGTTCCTCTATCCCATAATTTTTAAAATACTTTCCATCTGTGGGTTTCAGTTTCTGAAATTTTATAGTTGTTTTATTACGATCGGTGCTCTTTGCCCGCCATAATAAGTGAAAGTCGTTCTTGAGTAAGATTGCTTCAATTTGTGGACTAATGCTCTCAAAATATACACGGTTAAGATTTGATGTAAATTCATCCAAGACTGCCCCAAGAGCTGCACTCATATTTGCTGCAAAATTTTACCACTCATCAACTTTGGTAATAAAGTATCTCGGGTTTGGGTTAAGGTTTGAATTTGAATTTCATTTTCTTGTGACTTGTCTGTTAAACTTTTTTTTTGGTTTCAAATTTTAAAAGTAATTCTTTACTTGGTAACGGAAATTCAAACTCACAAATTCTGGTTGGTGATGTATGTTTAACTGTTGACCCTGTTGCACCACCTAATACAAAATGTCTATAATCATCTTGTCGCATCAACCAATATAAAAAATGCTTAACTGGTAAATCCGACCTGAACATAACTTTACCAATTCTTTGATTGTGTAAAAGTCTTTTGCCTTCAATTGTTGGTACTAATGCAGAATAACCCAAAGTATCTCCACCTTTACTAAGATCTGTCATAGTGACAAGTAAATCGTTTCTTTTAAGGATATAATCATGCGGAATTTCTCCTTTATAATATTTGAACTTTTGGCTATTAAAACCACCACCTATTTTAAAATTTCCTGGTGTTATCAAAACGTCTTTTTCTTCAAAATCTGAAACAAACTCGCCCTTAAAAGCATCCCCGTGTTTTATTTCAATAATATCTGATAATTTCCCCATTCTCCAACCTTCGGCAATCCATCCTCCAACTCACCATCAAATCGGGAAAATTAAAATTTACAAACCATTCTTTAAACAGGGCTTGTGCCTAGCTTCAAGGGTTTGGTTCATTTTGTGGTTGAGTTCTATTTTGTCGTCAAGCGAAGTAAGGATTTGTGCTATTTCTTGTTGTTTTGATTTGTCGATAGGAGCTTCAAATTCATATGTACAAATTCTTGTAGGAGAAGTGTGTTTAACAGTAGAACCTGTTGCAGAACCAACAATGTAATATTGATAAGGCTGTGTTCTCAAAATCCAATATAAAAAATCAGGGTCAATATCATCATTCTTGAATTGAACTAAACCTAATCTTTGGTTATGTAAATAATTAACTCCTTTATGCGGTGGAATTTTTGCCGAATAACCTAATGTATCGCCTGCTTTGCTCAAATCGGTCATAGTTATAATTATGTCACCTTCTTTGAGAATATAATCCTTTGGGAAAGCACCTTTATAATATTTGAATTTATCCGCCTTGAAGCCTCCACCTATTTTGAAATTACCTGGTGAAAGCAATATGTCTTTTGTGGCTCTTCTGAAAAATATTCGCCTTTAAATGCAAAACCGTGTTTTACATTTATCAAATCACTTAATTTATATTTCTTTACACCTATCATAATAATTCAATGTCGTAAAAGGTTTCAATAATGTCTTTAGTTTCTTCATCCCAAAGCATAGTTAATCCTTCCACAGACTGCACCATTTTTTTACCATCTTTTGTAAAATGAATATTGATAAAAGAAGAAACCAAGAGGTTTTCTACTTCATCTTCATTTGGAGATAGACGGCTAACATATTTGCAAATGTCAGCAATGGTGTAATTTTCAATTGTGAATTCTTTGCCGTCAATTACAATTGCCGTCATGGTGTTCAAATTGTCTTTGAGATAATCGGCAAAATATTCTGTTTGTGCAAAATCGTGTATAGTTCTTTCTTTAATGTAGTTGTCGTAATCTTTTATTATATCAGCCAACACATTGTTCTCATCTTGCAAAATATTGATGTGGCGCTCCCATTTGGCCTTAAACTCAATCTCACAATTTTTGTAATCACCATCTTTGGAAACAAAAATTACTTTATCGTAATCGGTAACACCATCAAAGTGCATAAGGCTTTCCCAAACTAGGTTATCTTTAAATCCTGCATCCTTGTATTTACCTGAATGAGCAAAGGGCTTTTTCTTGCTTTCGTCTTTCATCACTCTTTTCATCATACTTTGCAAAACAGTATTGGCAAGTTCATCTTTAATCTCTAACAGTTTTATTTGTTTGGTAGCCAAATACTCTTCGGCTTTTTCTTTGATAAAAGTTGTGCAATCAAAATCAACTTCGGGCAAAGCAATTTCTGGAATGTGTGGCATTCCCGAAAGTCGTTTAGATAACTTTTGAAATTCTACAATATCGGTTTTGTATTGTCTATGCTTTTGGTCTTTTAATTCTTCAATAGCCCAAGTAGGAATGGCAATATGAATGTCTTCGTTTAGATTTTTATCTAAAATATATTCTTCAATTACTTGAAACGGCCTGCCAAAAGCAAAAAAGCTATACGCAACTTCTCCTGATTCAGTACTTCGCAAAGAATTGGTGTCAAAAACGACCAGTGTTTTCAGTTTATAACTCATAGCCGATTTTAGCAAGGTTTAGTTTAATGGCTACGTCTAACTCATTGGCTTTTGCATTTGTGCAGAAAGTGTTGCTGAAAGCGCTTGCATCTTGTCGTCAAATGCAATTCCATCTTCGGCTACTTCTCTAAAATCAATGTACCTGCCTGGCGTAAGTATGTAGTTGTTTTTGCGTACATCTTGTATGTTGGCAGATTTGCAAAACCCTGCAATGTCTTTATAGTTGGCTTCAAAATCGGCTTTGCTTCTCCAATTGTGGTAAGTGTCCGAAATTTTGGCAATGTCTTTTTCGCTTAACTCTTTTTGTTTACGGCTTATCATTGTACCTAATTCTCGGGCATCAATAAAAAGTATTTCGTTGTTGCGGTTTCTTAATTTGGTATTGCCTTCTTTGTTACGAGCCAAAAACCACAAACAAGCTGGTATTTGTGTGTTATAAAACAACTGCGAAGGCAAAGAAACCATACAGTCTACCAAGTCGTTTTCAATCAATTCTTTTCTGATTTGTCCTTCGGTAGCAATTTCAGAACTCATACTGCCATTTGCCAATACAACGCCAGCCGTACCATAAGGTGCAAGTTTGCTAATGAATAATTGTAACCAAGCGTAATTGGCGTTTCCTGAAGGCGGAATACCATATTTCCATTTATGTGTTTCGGCTTTGTTAATATTGTAATCACTTACGTTAAAAGGTGGGTTTGCAATTACATAATCTACTTTCAATTCTGGAAATGCATCATTCATCAATGTATCACCCAAAGCAATGTTGGCATCGATGCCACGAATGGCCAAATTCATTTTAGCCAATTTGTAAGTTGTAGGATTGCTTTCTTGACCGAAAATGGAGATTTTGCCTTTGCGGTGTTCGTGCATTTCAATGAATCTTTCACTTTGTACAAACATACCACCACTGCCACATGCACCGTCATACACTCGTTTTTCGGGTTCGGGCGCCAGCATATCCACCAATATTTTTACAATGCTTTGCGGTGTGTAAAACTGTCCACCTTTTTTGCCTTCGGCATCTGCAAATTGTCCTAGAAAATATTCAAATACAAACCCTAAAACGTCCTTTCCTTTTCCGTCTTTGCCTTTGCTTAATGTGATCGAACCTATCAAGTCTATCAATTCTCCCAATCTTTGTTTGTCAAGCGATGGTCTTGCATAGTCTTTAGGTAAAACACCTTTTAGTGTTGGATTATCTTTTTCAATGGCATCCATTGCATCATCAATGTCTTTACCGATAGTTGGTAATTTTGCTCTGCCTTGTAGCCATTTCCAACGTGCAGAAGGTGGTACATAAAAAACTCGTTCGGCTGTGTATTCGTCTTTGTCTTCTGGATCGGCACCTGTTTCGGCTTCGTTAGCTTTTAACTCTTCATACAGTTCATCAAAAGCATCTGAAATATATTTTAAGAATATCAAACCCAATACAACGTGTTTGTATTCAGCGGCATCCATATTGTTGCGAAGTTTGTCGGCTGCTTGCCAAAGGGTTTTTTCTAATTCTAAATTGTCGGTCATTGTCTGTTTAATATTCTTAATTTATATGTCGCAAAGTTAGTTTTTTCATTCTTGTTTAAGGCTTAAATCGTCTCCAAATTGTCTCTGTCCACTTGTTAGGGTGGTGGATGGGCTTTGGGTGCGGTTGGGCAAAATTAAATGTGCTCGAAAAGCATTGGTTTGTGTGTCGGCTTAAAGCTCTTTTAATTTTGCTAAGGATTGGCATTTTGTCCACTGTTTTTCTGTCAGTTTGTTAGGGTTGCTTGTAAATTCTCTATCCCCGACACAAATATAAATCAACTTTCGCTTTATTTAGCATTTCTATAAAAAAATCATCTGCTGTTATCATCATTAAGTGGAACATATATCGGCAAACAACACGCACCTTAATT